>NZ_MAOC01000020.1 GCF_001884135.1 Bacillus nitratireducens
ATTTTTATGAAGAAATATGATCCTAGTCAACATTATCACATCGGATATTATGAAGATGGATATGATTTAGAAGTGACGGCGTACAAAAGAATAAATGAACCAGTTTGGGATGCTTATATTCCGCACTATGAGGCAGACGACTTTTATAAAAAAGTGGAGGAAATGAAACTAGGTGAATATATAGATGATTATGGCATTATGGTGTATTCATTTAGTAATGATATGGATGATGAAGAAGCACGAACTATGTTTGAAAAATGGTTAAAAAAGAACGGGATTGTTTAAAGATAAAATGAAAAAGGAGATTACTATCTTATTAGATAGTAATCTCCTTTTATTATATGAAACTTATTTACTTGCTTTCATTGCTTTATCTTTTGCACCAAAAGTGTATTTTAACATTGGTGGTGTAATCATTGTAGTTAAAATAACGACAATAACGATTGCTGTAAAGTAATCTTGTGCTAATAGGCCAGAAGAAAGTCCTGTTCCTGCGATGATAAGAGCAACTTCACCACGAGAAACCATACCAGCGCCGATAATTGCCGAAGACTTTGCGTCAAATCCAGTCATTCGTGCACCAAATCCACAACCAATTAGTTTTGTTAATACAGCGATTACTGTTAATGCTAGGATGAACCAAATTTGATCGCCAATACCGTCAAATGTAATATTCATACCGATACTAACGAAGAACACTGGAACGAACATAGCGTAAGCAATTGGTTCTACTTTCTTTTCTACTTCATGTTTGTAGTTCGTTTGAGAAATAGCGATACCAGCTGCGAAAGCACCGATAATACCAGCAATTCCTAATAATTCGCCGAAATATGCGAATGAGAAACAGATAATAAGAGCCGCGCTCACGATAGACTCAGATACGCGTAGTGGTGATAACCAACGCATAATCGCTGGAACACCTTTCCACCCGATTAAAATAATAGAGGCGAAGAATACAACTTTCTTCAAGATAACCATTGTTAAGTTAACATCGTCTGTACCTAAGAAGCTCATTGCGAATGCTAATAAAATAACAACAAGAATGTCATCAAATACAGCTGCTCCAAGCATTGTTGTACTTTCACGTGTTTTCATTTTACCTAAATCACGAAGTGTTTGAACGGAAATACTAACACTTGTCGCACATAGAAGTAATCCTAAAAATACAGCGTTCCCTTGTTCCATTCCGATAACAAGACCGGAAACGTAACCACCTACGAATGGAAGAATGATACCTCCGAGTGCAACTGCTAAAGAAGAATTACGATTTGCGTTTAATTCTTCTAAGTCTGTTTCAAGTCCAGCCATGAACATTAAAAGAATAACCCCGACGTTACTTAATTGTGTTAGAAGCTCTGAATTTTCAATCCAACCGAATACAGCTGGACCGATAACGATACCGACAATTAATTTACCTAGTACAGAAGGTTGACCTAATCTAACACTAAGATCACCAGCAAGCTTTGTACTTAATAAAATAAGTGCAATTTGAAAGAAAAATTCGAATTCCATCTGATCATCTCCTCATCATTTTTATTTTTATCATACGATTTCTCGGAATTTGCCTAATGAAAATATGTAAAACCCATTAAACAAAGGGTCTGATTACAAGTTCTTTTGAACTCGTAATTTGAACCTGTAATTAATATATAATAAAATTTATTAAAAATCAATGAAAAAATAGCAGATTTTCATGAGAGGATTCGTTTTAGAAATGGGAGATATAGATATATAATAGGAAGTAATAAAGTTTACATATAATGAATGGAGAAAGAAAAATGTTATTAAATAAACGTTTTACCATTGGAGAAATGGCAAAAATGCATAATATAGCGGAATCTACATTACGTTATTATGACGAAAAAGGAATTTTTCATCCGTCAATTGTTGATCCGCAAACCAATTATCGCTATTACACAATCGATCAGTTTTCACTATTAGATACAATTAAATTTTTACGCCAATTAAATATCCCATTAAAGGAAATAAAAAAATATATTGATGAACGGAATCCGTCTTATGCGTTGAATTTACTAGAAAAACAACAAGAAATGATGCGAAAAAAGCAAAGAGAAATCGAGTATGCTTTGGCAAAAATGGAACATAAAATTCATTTAATGAAGAAAGCGACGAAAGCGGAAACAGATCGAATTGTAATTAAAAAGATATCGAAGAGAAAAATAACAGCAATTGCGGTTGCACCCAATACAACAGATGATATGTTTGAATATTATATCCATTCGCTGCAAAAAAATATGAAGCAAATTGATAATAGTGTATTTTCAGGAGATATCGGTGTAACAGTTTCAAAAAAAGCATTACTTCAAAATGAGTTTCAAGCGTATAGTAGTATTTTTATTCTTTTGGATTATATGCCTTTTCAAGTTCAGACTTCTGATGAAATTAAAGAAGGTTTATTTGCTTGTTCTTATCACCATGGACCATATGAAGAAACAGACGCAACGTATACGGAATTATTAAAGCACATTGATAACGAAGGATACGAAGTAAGCGGAGATGCACTTGAGCTTGCGCTAATTGACTGGTCTGTAACAGAAAATCCGAAGGAGCAAGTAACGGAAATTCAAATACCTGTTGTTAAAAAATAAATAAAAAATAGGCTTATATATTTTTTGATTCTCTATTGACCTTCAAGTAACTTTAAGGTTTAAACTGTGAACAGAGCATTGAAAAAGGAGCATTTATATGATGGAAACAACAGAAAAATTAAGAGAAAAACCAATTAAAAGTTTATTTATCACGTATTTAATACCAGCTGTTCTTGGGATGGTATTAATGTCGGTTAATATTGTGATTGATGCGGTCATGATTAGTAGAGGAGTTGGCGCAAACGGCTTGGCAGGAGTAAACGTAGCTATTCCAGCGTTTTCAATTTTCTTCTCTATTTCATTATGGATTGGAATGGGCGGAGCAACGTTATATTCCATTGCACTAGGGGAAAATAAATTGGAAAGAGCAAGGTCTATTTTTACTCAATCTATGACAGTGGCAGTTATTATCGTAGCTGGTTTAGCAGCTATTTGCTTATGGAGAATAGAAGATATAGCATACTTATTCGGCGCAAATGAAGTGATTTTACCATATGCGTTAGACTATTTACACGTGTTATTAACATTTGGAATGATATACGTGTTAGAAAATATTTTAAGTACATTTATACGAAATGACGGAAATCCTAATTTAGCAATGGCAGGTCTTGTTGTAACGGCTGTATTAAATATAGTGTTTGACTATATCTTTATTTTTATCTTTGGATGGGGTGTAACAGGTGCTGCCTCAGCGACTATTCTTTCGGCAGCGATTGGTTTCCTTGTGTTATTAACTCACTTCTTTAGAAAAAGTAGTGTATTAAAATGGACGAAATTCCATTTTGAATGGGATACGGTTAAACAAATTATGGTGATTGGTTTCCCAAGCTTTACAGCAGAAAGTACAGTTGCAATTGTAACAATTGGTTTTAATATTGCATTCGTTCAATATGCAGGAGAACTAGGTGTAGCTTCTTATGCGATGGTGAATAGTATTCATGCAATGACATTACTATTATTCTTCGGTGTTGGTGCAGCATTACAACCAATTGCTAGTTTCCATTATGGTGCAAATTTATCAGAAAGATTACGTGAAGGATTGCAGTTTGCTGTAAAAATTGCAGTAGTACTCGGAGGTAGTGCAATTGTTATCGGTTTATTCTTCGGGAAATATATTATTGGTTTATTTGATGTACAATCGCCAGAACTACTGGAGTTAACGTTAACAGGTATTAGTTTATTCTTTATTCAATATGTATTTTTAGGCTATAACATTGTATATGGAGAGTACTTCCAATCGGTGCGACAAACGAAAAAATCAGTACTTATCATAATGAGCAGAGGTTTACTATTTATTATTCCATTGTTATGGATTATGCCGAAATTATTTGGTATAAACGGAATTTGGCTCGTTATGCCAGTAGCTGAAGTATTGACAGCGATTATCGTATTTACGATGAATCGTATGAAACATCCTGTTCCGTTAAACATGGCGAGTGAGAAAGCGGCAATATAATGAAGAAAATCCCCTTGAACAAATAAGGGGATTTTTTCATTCTTTTAAACTAATCGCAAAAGATCCATCTGTCTCCTGCACAGAAGCGAAAGCAACGTTTTTAATATTTGTAACGCCTTTCTCCTTTAACTCTGCATGTAACCACTTTTCGTTTTTATGGATTAACTTTAAGTTATCGTATTGAATTTGTGAATCAACAATAAGGGCAATTGGTAATCCGGCATATTTAACATCTATGTTCAAATCTTTAGGAGTTAATGGTACAAGTTCACGCTTTGGTAAAATGCTAATGGCTCCATTCGCTTCTAAAATAGCATATTCAATTTCGTGAACACTTGGATACCCTGCAACGCGAAGGTTAGACAGTAGTTCAGCAATTGGATATCTACTTTTTTGTAAGTTCTCAAAAATAATATCACCATGTTTAATTAAAATAATAGGGTGTCCGAGAATGAAACGATTTAGTTTGTTTAGTAAGCTTAATTTTGTAAGAAGCAAATGCAAACATGTAATAACGACCATACCGAGAAAAGCTTGCAAAGCACCAGAGACTGGTATGGCCTGAAAAGCTAAATAAGATAAAAAGATAATAGCACCAAAATCATGAGGAGTTAGTTGTGCCAAAGCAGATTTACCGAGCATCTTAAGTGATAGTAAAAATAAGATAAAAAAGAACGATACGTTACATAAAAAGAGAAGCAATAGGGACACCCCTTCGTGCAAAGTTGTACTTACTGTTCCCAAAAGGAATATAAATATTACTTTTTAGAGGATAAATTAGGGTGAATTGGAATTTGTCTGTATACAAACAAATAAATGGATATTATGATGAAAGAAGCAAAGGGCATAGGAGTATATGGATATGAGAAAGAAGAAAATAATTAAGTATATTATAGGAATTATAATGGTTTGCGCGGTTTATGCGGGATTTTTACAATATAACATTTATAAGCATGGGCATATGAATGCCACCTACGATGCTGATTACATAATTGTATTAGGCTCGAAAGTAAACGGAACGAAACCATCGTACTCATTGCAATATCGTATTGATAAAGCAGCTGAGTATTTAAAATCACACGATAAAACAATTGCTATTGTATCTGGAGGCCAAGGAAAAGGTGAAGATATTACAGAAGCATTAGCGATGAAACAAGGATTAATGAAACAAAATATTGCAGAAGACCGCATTATAATGGAAGACCGTTCGACGAGCACGGATGAGAATATTAAATTCTCAAAGCCTTTAATTCCGGACAAAATGAAAAAAGGAATGATCGTTACAAACGATTTCCATATGTTTAGAGCGAAAAAAATAGCAGCAAAACAAGATTTACAATTAGAAGGTCTTCCGGCCGAAACACCGAAGCGAATTGTCATTCCATCGAATATACGAGAGTATTTAGCCATTACGCAATATTGGTTTATGAATCGAATATAGAGAAAAATAATCCCGCCTGAAATTTCAGGCGGGATTATTTTTGAGGGAAATCTTACAAATATGTCATGTTCATGAAAGGTAAAGCGATAGTTTCTAGAATGCATTCCTGACATAATGAAGATAACAAAAACTATTTAGAGGTGAATCGGATGAAAGGAAATAATATATTATCTTCACTATGTTACTTTAGTATCTTTTTTGCACCATTTTTACTGCCAATTATCGTGTACTTCGTTGCGGAGGATGAAGTGAAATATCATGCGAAAAAAGCATTTTGGTCACATATTTTCCCATACGCAATTTTATTTGGAGGATTAGCACTATCAGGAGTATACGGTTTAAGTTTCAATCAGTCTGAGAGCGTTGGAATTGGGATGGTTATAACGTATGCAGTGTTTATTCTTGTAGGGATTTACTACTTCATTTGGAATATCGTTAAAGGTATTAAGGTTTTGAAAACGGCGTAAAAATAATAGAGTACGGATTTCTCGGTAGTTTCCAGTAAGTTAATATAATTTCATTTACCGTAATAAAAGATACTTAAAAAAGAGCAATTCAAAAAGAATTGCTCTTTTTGTGCTTATAAGTTGTGAATATTGAAAAAGGTATGTTAATTTTTCATTATGAAGAGAAAAAAAGGAGTGTTTTTCATGAATGAGATTATACATAAAATGGAGCAACACGTTTCAGTTCGTAAATATAAAGAAGAACCAATTTCAAAAGAGGTAGTAGAAAGAATGGTGCAAGTTGCACAACATGCGGCTTCCTCACATTTTGTACAGGCGTATTCTGTTATATATGTAACAGATCAGGAACTAAAGAGTAAACTAGCTGAATTATCCGGGAATCGTCACGTGAAAGACTGTGCAGCATTCTTTGTTTGTTGTGCAGACTTAAAACGACTTGAAATGGCGTGTGAAAAACATGGTACAGAGATAAAACATGAAGGAGTGGAAGACTTTATCGTTGCGACGGTAGATGCTTCACTTTTTGCACAAAACTTAGCGCTTGCAGCTGAATCATTAGGATACGGTATTTGTTATATTGGCGGAATTCGTAATAACCCGAAAGAAGTGAGTGAATTGCTTCATTTACCGGATAAAGTATATCCGGTATTCGGAATGACAGTCGGCGTACCAGATGAAGAGCATGGAGTAAAACCACGATTACCGGTAGCAGCAATTCTTCATGAAAATGGATACGATGAAAAGAAATATGATGAATTATTAAACGAATATGATGAAACGATGAGTGCGTATTACAAAGAAAGATCGTCAAATCAAAAAAACGTAACATGGACAGAATCAATGAGTTCATTTATGTCCAAAGAGAAAAGAATGCATATGAAAGAGTTTTTAAATGAAAAAGGATTAAATAAGAAATAAGTAAAAAGGCAAACCTGTAATGCGGGTTTGTCTTTTTTTTGAGGAGAAATGTCTTTTTTTGCTATCATATACATAGAAATAAAAATTAATAAATTTTTACAAAAGTGATAGAAAATGAGAATGAAGTGCCAATAGTAAGTAAAAGCAGCTGCTAAAGGGGAACTGAGGAAGGAAGATGTTTATGATTTTCGATTCTGAAGAGGATTTAATTATAGCTATGAAAAAACGTGATCAAGATGCTTTGAAAGAAGTGATTGATCAATATGGAAAATTAGTTTTATACATTATTCATAAATCATTAAGTACCCCTATTGAAAAACAATATGTGGATGATTGTTATAATGATGTATTTACTATCATTTGGTTTAATATCGACCAATTTGATATAGAAAAGGGAAACTTAAAATCTTGGATGATTGGTATTACTAAATTAAAGGCATTGGAATATAAAAAGAAAGTATATAAAGAGAATAAAATCGATAAAGATGTAGAAGTAGATACAGGTATCCATGATAGGTATGAAATAGAACAAGAAGAAGAGATTATGGAAATCGTGCAAGATTTAAATAAGAAGGATCGATATATCTTTTTAAAGAGGTATATTGATGGATATTCCATTGACGATATTGCAAAAGAATTAAAAGTAACGGCTGACTATATATACAATCGAATTTCTCGTGGGAAGAAAAAACTTCAAAAACTGTGGAAAGGGAGTGTGTAATATGGATAAAAAATTATTATCGATGTTAAATGAGCTCCAATATTCAGAGGAAGAAATTACACGTTTAGAGAAAGAAGCAAATGAATCTATCAATATAGATAAGTATTATGTAAGAAATGGAGAGTTACTAAAAAAATTAACTTTACAAATGTTAGAAGAGTCAATTCGAAGTGAATTACAAGCTGATGAAGAAATTAAGAAGGAACTGTTAGTAGACGAAGGGGGTATGGTAAATAATAAAGTCATACCCAATATATTATACGCTGGAGCTACCTTTTATTATTATATCGTTTTAACAAATAAAAGGGTGATCATGAAAGGGTTAGATTACTATTTTAAAAAGACAAATGAACATAGCATGCCAATAAAGGATATACAATCCGTTTCGCAACATAAAAAAATGAAAAATGTCTTTGAGATTAAATATAATAACAATTATATACAATTTGGAAGTGTTGCGTATGCACATGAAATCGCAATGATTATTATAGAGTTAAAAAAACGCGGAGTTAAGGTAGGAAAGTATACAGATTTAGAAAAAGGTTGGATGATTTTTTTCAGTGTATTTGTAATAGCAATGGTTAGTCTCCTTGCTTTACCATATTTAATATAAAAATAAAAAGCGGCATAATAGCCGCTTTTTATCGTTTAGTTAATATTCTATTGATGGTCTTCTAGCTTTAAAATATTTGTCTTATGAAAGAACGATTATTGCTAATTGTAAACTGCCAATAAAGTTATTTAAGTTTTGATATAGAATGCCCCATCGCACTTGAAAATACAGCAATAATTTCGTTTGAACCTATCTATTATTGTGCACTATCTAAAGCACCCTCTATAACGAGTTCAAACTTTCAATAAGAAGATAAGCCCCCGTACAACTTAAAAGGATGTACGTAAATATTTTAAAAATCCGTTGATTAAGCCATTTGAAAATAATTTGTCCTATAAATAAACCTAAAAATACAATTGGAATTGCATAAAAACTTGATTCCCAAATTGTTTTGTTAGTGCCAGTAAAGAGTATTTGAGTTAGTAGACTAATGAAATATATAAACAGATAAAAAGCCAATGTAGTTGCTCTCAACTTCTCTTTTTTCGTATCAGTTCCTGTAAAGTAAAGTAACAGGGGTGGTCCTGGCATACCGATACTTGTCGTTAAAAGACCGGATAATCCACCCACTAAGAAATCTCTAGATTTTGTTGATTTAATCTTAAAGTTGCATATTAGCATCAACGTTAATAGTAAGAGCAGGATGCTAATTGCTAATTTAAATGTGTTGATGTTAATGGAAATGAAAATTAAAATACCAAAAGGAACACCAACTATACTTCCGGAAATTAATCTTTTCAGTAGAATAAAATCAATGTCCATTCTTATTTTCCAAATGAGTGATATGGAAATAATTAATGATAAAATGATATTTATTTGTATAGCTTCTTGTGGTAGAAATAACATGAGTAAAAAAGGTGTTGCCATAATAGAAAAGCCAAAACCTGTACTTGTTTGTAAAATAGAAGCTACTAATATAATACATATGAAAATGAATATAATCTCCAAAATAGCCCCCCTACATAATTAAATCCAATAAATATTTTAACATAAAGTGAAATTTTAATCAGTGGGGGTTTTGTTCATCCCTACACTGATTATTAGCCACACCAATCCGGGATCTTACTGCCCGGCAAATAGCGGGATGAAAAGCGGAAAAATAGCCGTTTTTTATGTTGCGGTTAATATTCCAAAGATGACCCTGTAGCTTTAAAATATTTTTCTCGTGAAGGCGTCATTACCCGGATTGCTAATAAACAGGAAAGGAAAAGAATGAGTAACGAGCTAATGATTACAGTAATTTGAACGGAAAGAAATTGTGCGGATGCCCCAATTGCTAAAACGAAAAAGATTTGGATGAAATTTTTTATTGAGTCAAATACGCTATCAATACGTCCTATCATATGAACCGGGATGTTATTTTGATAAAATGTGATAAAGCCAGTACCAGCAAATGATGAAGAAATGCCAAGTAAAATGAAACCGCTCGCTGCGATTATAAATGAATTTGAAAAGGCGAAAATCACATAGCCTATTGCTGTGAAAATCATACCGAATCCGATACAATGTTGAATTGGTAATCGTTTGGCAAAGAGAGAGACAAGAAATGAACCGCAAACGTACGCAGCACCAGTTATACTAACAAGCATGCTATATTCTATATCGGATAAAAACAGTACTTGTCTTGTGAAAACAACTTCTTGTGAATCGAGTGCCATAGAAACAAGCATAGTAGCTTGAAATAAAACGAATATGAGAATAATGTAAGTTTCCGTTCGAGCGAATGAAAAAACTTGTTTCCAATCGCTTCGTAATGTTTGTACGAAAGTATTTGCAATCTCTTCGTTTTGCTTTGTTTGTAATGTAATGTTTGGCAAGAAGTAAATGAGAATAGTAGAAAGTAGAAAGGAAAGTGAGTTGCAGTAAATAACAAAAGATGCTGAGTACGTGGTGAGAAGTATTCCAGAAAGGGCTGGACCGATAATAAAAGCCCCGTTTGTAAATAAGCTATTCCAAGCGTTAAATTGAGCGCGTTCTTCAGCTCGTATGAGCATTGTTTTATAAGTAAATGAAGCTGGATCGAAAAATGATGTAGCAATACGAGTCAAAAAGATAAAAATATAAATGGCCCAAATAGAATCAAATAGTGGAATACAGCCAATGAGAGCTGCTCGAATGATATCTGTGATGAGCATAATGGACCGTTTGTTTAATCGATCGACTATACTACCAGACCATATTTTTGTAACAACGGTAGCAATTGGACCAACAATCCATAATCCTGCTACAGCAGCAGGGGAGTTTGTGCTATTTAACACCATTACGTTTAGGGCGATGAGATACATAAAATCACCTAAACGAGAAATTCCTGTTCCCGACAATAATAATAATTTATTTTTCATAAGCAGTTGGACCTTTCTTTCATTGTTTTTTAATCCTGCAGGAAATAGCGTATTCCTCTTCGGAGTTTGATTGGCGAGCGGTTTTGTTTTCCCAGCGTAATAAAACTTGTGTAACTTCCCAAGTAAGCTGTTGTAATTCCTCTGGAGTTAAAAATAAATGAGATACAATATGACTGCCTGTATTCGTTCCCTCTGTGCCGCTTTCTTCAATATAGAAATGAGCAGATTTTGCCTTGTAATATTTTTCAATAATTCCTCGTTTTTCTTTCGTTTCTACTAATTCAAGTAATCCTCCATCATATAAAATTTGAACGTGATAATGAACGCTACCAGCAGATTTATTTAGTTTAGTAGCTACTTGCTTTGCAGTGAGTGCCTCGTCTTTTAAAAGGTGAAGAATTTGAATACGAGTTGCATTGGAAATGAGCTTCTGCTGCTCAGCTGAAATAGTAAGTCTATCGTCAAACATTATGGTATCTCCTTTCTTATAATCTAAATTTATTGTACATTCTAAAAAATTAGAACGTAAGGAAAATAAATCGCCTTTTTCCTTTGTATTTCGACATAAATAAAAATAGCATGTACATATACATGCTATTAAGTGATAGTAGATTCTTCACTAAGTTCCCCGCGATAAAACAAGAAAAGCCATATAAAACTAATAAAAATACAGCATATAGCAAACAAGCTACCAATTACTTGAGGAGAAAGGATTTCTAAAAGCCATCCTGTAATAAACATAGATAACTGTATAAACGATCCGTAGATGGAATAATGAAATGAAAAAACTTTACCAATCATGCTTTCTTGCGTATACGTTTGTAGTAATGTCGTATCAAGTGGAACGATGATTCCCCCTGCTATACGCATACAGAGTAATGTAATGATACCGATAATAAGTTGATCGGATAGAATGAATCCGAGAAAGAAAATTCCTTGTAGTAAATAGGTCCAACCAAATGCTCTTTTCATTTTGTTTTCATTTTTAGACATATAAAGATTAACGAGGAGACTGGCAATCATAAGCCCAGCCCCTTGAATCGTATATAAAATACCAATGTTAGTGTGGAAGATTTTTTCGGCATAGATTGTTAGAAGTAACTGATAGGCACCTCCAATAATGCCCCATGAAATGCCGACAAGAATTAATGTTAAAATAATTTTGCTTTGTAATATGTATGTATAACCATCTTTTATATCAGTAAAAAATGCTTTTTTCGTGGTAAAAGTATCACGAGCAGGAATACTCATTTTATAAATAATATAGGCTGAAATAAAGTATGATAGGCTATTAATAAAAAAGGCAATCTCGATACTTAAAGATTGTGCAATGATCCCACCTAAAGACGCTCCCATAATAGACATAAAACCATTGATTGTACTAGAAAGAGAGTTAGCGGTTATTAAATGTTTTTGAAGTACGATATTTTTTAGAGTTGATTGCTTAGCAGGCTCGAATAAGCAAGAGAGTACTGATAAGCATATATTAGAAATGAAAATAATTTCAATTTTGTAGACTGCTAATAAATAAGTGAGGACGAAAATTCCTCGTAAAATATCGGTGAAAATCATAATTTTCTTTTTTGAAAAACGGTCTACAATTCCGCCAATGAATGGGCTCAGAAGAAGTTGAGGTAACCCCTTGCTCATAAAGGTGAGTGCTAACATAAATGAAGATTCTGTTATGCTATAGACGAGTGTTAATAAAGCGACAGTATGAAACCAATCCCCAAGTACACTTAATGTTTGACCATAAAATAGTTTTTTGAAGTTTGTATTTGTTCTAAGAAGTGTGGAATAAGAAACTGATTGCACTGACATAAAAATTAATCCCTATCTATTGGCGATGTTTGTACATGCTTTTTCCATTCACTTAAATACATTTTCTTTGCTTTAGGTAGTCCAACAGGTAATTGTGCAATGAATTCTAAACTATTCCCATCAGGATCGTTAAAATATACGGAGGCGTGTGCTAATTCTGGAAAAACGATTGGCTCAATTGGCTCCATTCCAAAGTCTTTTCGCGCTGGAATTCTTTTCTGTTTGAGCCAGTGTATTGCGTTTTCTAAATCGTGTAAGCTTACTTGGAAAGCGATATGTCGTAAGGATGGATGATAATTGACTTTGTGTTCTTTTCCTTCCCAAAGACCAATCCAACTTTCATTTTCTACAATCCAAAAGAAGGCGATATCTTTGTCTCTTTTATATAATTTTAACCCCAGTGATTCATAAAAGGGTATCGAAATTTCTAAATTACAGACAGGTAAATGTGCTTCATAAAGACCTTTAATCATTATAATCCTCCTTAGTAAAAATGTTTCTTATTCCATAGTAAACGATTTCTTGTTAGTTGAAATCACAAAAAAGATGGACATAAATTCATACGAAAGTATGAAAAAACAGCTCAAATATGAGCTGTTTTCGTATAGTTTTTAGTTAACATATTTTATTCATTTAGAGTTTAGCGAAAAGGATACGTATTATATTTAAAACCCTCCGCCGCCACCCCAACAGCTACATCCGATAATGATTAGAAGGATGAATAGCACGATGAGTAAAGCAAATCCACCGCCGAAACCAGCGCAACTACCACCAAAGCTCATGTTTTTTCCTCCTTTTTAGGAAATTAATCTATATAACTAATGGATTACTTTATAAGATATGTTTTTTATTTGGAAAAGGAGCAAGTCTTACTTTTAATTAGACAAGAGCCTGTGAGCTAATTTAGATATGACATACACTTAGTTTCATAGCACTTTTTGAAAAGGGTAAAACAATATGGAAGCGTATAATAGGGGGATGTAGCTTACAATTACATTAAAATTTCTTTTCATAAATATAAAATTTGTAAAAAAACCATTTTTTCATTTTTTTATTGGTAAAAATGTACTATAATTTTACAAGTAATATTATGGGAAAAAGGAGTTTTAGTATAGAGATGGAGATGGGAAAATTACATAATAAAATAGAATACAAAAAGAAAGAGTTAATTCAACTTGTTGCTAGGCATGGATTGGATCATGATAAAGTTTTGTTATTTAGTCGGGATTTAGATATACTAATTAATAAGTTTATGAATATAAAAGATAAAGTATATAAGTAATTGATCTTTAATTTTTTATATTAGGATTATTTACTGATAAAGGAGAGAACAGTTATTGGAACATTTACAAGAAGAGTTGTATAAACAAATAAAAGAAGAAAAAGGTGCAGTTACTATATTCTTAAAGAGCGGAGTAAGAATAGTAGGGGAAGTAGTTGGAGTAGATAGATTTACAGTATTAATGTTAGTAGATGGAAAACAACAACTTATTTATAAGCAAGCAATATCAACAATTATGAAATAAGACACTCGAAATGAGTGTCTTATTTCATAATTAAATGGTTACTGCTTGCATGCCTCAACGTCAATGCCAGCAGCGAGTAATTTTTTTTCTCCGTCTTGTTCAATGATTTTTTGTAATTTAGATAAAAAAGAGTCAAAATCTGTATGTTTACCAACTTGGAAAGTCATTTTATGCTCAATTGGTAGCCAAGTATCAATATCAGCTTCGTTATGCTGAATTTTCACTTCAAGTTTATCAAGCGCGTTAGCAACTTTTGCTTCATACGTTTCTTTCGCTTCGAATTCCATCCATAAATCGTATAATTCTTCGCCAAGAGAACCTTCTAGTGTACGTTTAATATTTAAAATAGCCTCTTGTTCGTTTTTTTGTTTTTGTAATTGTAATTCACGGCTATTCATCGTATCAAAGGCGGGGATGTCACCAGCTTCTGCTTCAACAAGATCGTGAATTATGACCATTTTAAGTAATTTTTCTATGTTTACTTTTTGATCCAAATAAGGCTCAACTAAGATAGCCATTAAGGACATACGCCAAGTATGCTCTGCAACACTTTCTTGACGTCCGTTTGAAAGCCAACTGTGTCGCATTTCGTATTTTAGTTTTTCTGCTAATGCAATGACCTGTAAAATATTATGTTCCATAGGAATCCTCCTCACATTGCTATATTATAATTCTAGTATAGAAATGAAATGTGTCAATTTCATTAGTATATTGCGATAAATAGATTATAAGGGTATAATGAATATTATACGATAAAACGCATTATTAAAATAAAAAAATGTTTTATAAAAATGAAAAGGAAGTCCAGGAATATGGGAGACGAAAATCAAGTATTAGCTAGACCACAAAGAAAAAAAGGAAGTTTGATATTTCTAGCCCAATTGGCATTATAGTAGGTTTTGTGAATGTAATAGCGGCAATCATGTTTGGCGGCGGTGGAATAAAAGGTTTTAAAAACTTCTTAGATGTTTCATCTATTTTAATTGTCGTAGGGGGGACAACAGCGACAATCGTTGTGGCATATAGATTTGGAGAAATAAAAAAATATATGGAAAGTATTTTTACTGTTTTTCATAGAAGAGAAGAAGAATCAGGACAGTTAACTGATTTGTTTGTTGATTTTTCAAAAAGGTCGAAAAAACATAGGTTACTTTCATTAGAAGTTGATGGAGAGTAAGTAGACAATTTTTTTATTCAAAAGGGAATTCGTTTAATGTTAAGCGGCTATGATGAGGCGGAATTAAAAGAGGTGTTAATGAAAGATGTTGAAACTGAAGTGTATGAGTTAAGAAAAGGAGCAACATTATTAGATAAGATTGGTGATTTCGCTCCAGCATATGGCATGATAGGAACGTTAATCGGTCTTATCATTATGCTTCAAAACTTACAAGATACTTCACAAATTGCTACAGGGATGGCCGTTGCAATGTTGACGACATTATATGGATCTATTATTGCAAATATGATTGTAATACCGCTATCTGAAAAAGTGTATCGTGGTATTGAGGATTTGTATACAGAGAAGAAGTTTGTAATAGAAGAAATTTCAGAGCTGTACCGATGACAAATTCCTTCCAAATTAAAGTTGAAACTCGATACATACGTGTATGAAACGAAGATGAAAAAAGAAAAACGAGCAGCCTAGCAGTTTGAGGAGTGACATGATGAGAAAACGACCGCAAAAAGGATCGCCTCGTTGGATGAAGACTCGCCGCGTTGTAATATATATTAAGGAATAATATATTTATATTTTAGTAATAAAATAATAAAAACAAAGAATTTCTTTTAAAAAATATTAAATTTTATCGTTTTATTTTGTATAATGAGTGAGAATGATAAGGTGAAAATATTAAGATATTTTTATACATAGTAAGGAGAGAACCAAAAAGAATGGCACATAAAATTTTAGTTGTAGATGATGCGATGTTTATGCGAACAATGATTAAAAACTTGTTGAAAAGTAATTCTGAATTTGAGGTTATCGGTGAAGCAGAGAATGGGGTAGAAGCAATCCAAAAGTATAAAGAGATTCGACCTGATATTGTAACACTAGATATTACGATGCCTGAAATGGACGGACTTGAAGCATTAAAAGAAATTATGAAAATTGATTCGAGTGCAAAGGTTGTCATTTGTTCCGCGATGGGACAACAAGGTATGGTATTAGATGCAATTAAAGGCGGGGCAAAAGACTTTATTGTAAAGCCATTCCAAGCGGATCGTGTAATCGAAGCTTTAACAAAAGTAGCAAACAGCTAATATAGAAGGGGTGCCACAAGGAATCAAAACAATGATAGTAGATAGATATGTGGACCCCTTTTTTCTTGTTTTAAAACACTAAATCGTTATACATAAATGAAATGTTTGTTAGACAGATAGGGGATTAAAATGCAAACAGATCTATTAAATATATTTTTTGAAGAAGCAGAAGAACATTTACAGTCGCTAAATGAAAATGTGCTAAATTTAGAACGGAATCCTGCCGATATGGAAGTCGTAGGAGAAATATTCCGCTCAGCTCATACATTTAAAGGTATGTCTGCGAGTATGGAATTTACAGAAATGGCGGATTTAACGCATAAGATGGAAAGTGTTTTAGACGAAATTCGTCATGGTAATATGATGGTCAATGTTAATATTATTGATGTTATTTTTGAATGCATTGATAATTTGGAAAAGATGGTTGCAGATGTGCAGCAAGGTGGAATAGGTAATATAGATGTCATATCAACGAAACTTAAATTAGAAGCATTATTGAACGGAAATGCAGAGCAAGGTAGTAAAAACAACAATGATACAGTTTCGCATGAAGTACACATAACAGTTGAAAAACAAGCTATTTTAAAAGCTGTACGTGCCATTATGTGTATGGAAGCGTTACAAAATTTAGGTAAAATACAAAAAACGGTTCCGAGCATTGAAGAAATTGAAGCAGACGCTTTTGGATTTGAGTTTACAGTATATATGAATACGGATCGTAGTGTTGAAGAGTTGAAACAGGTAGTGCTTCACGTTTCAGAAATTGAGAAAGTAGAAGTGAAACAAGGGAAACACAAAGCACAAGAAATAGTAGTACAAGAAGTCGTACCCGTGGAAGAAACGATTCAGCAGGTTGAAACTGCACAGTTGGAGTCACCTTTAGAGCTACCAACTCAACAAGTAAGCAATACGTCAACGAAAAGTACTACAAAAACGAAAAATGCTAAAGTAGAGAATCGTTCTATTCGTGTTCAGTTAGAAAAAATCGAAAGATTAATGAATATGTTTGAAGAAAGTGTAATTGAGCGAGGACGAATCGATGAATTAGCAGAAACAATTCAAAATAAAGAGTTAATCGAGCATTTAAATCGATTAGGGGATATTTCAAAAGATATTCAAAATGTACTATTAAATATGCGTATGGTACCAATCGAAACAGTTTTCAACCGTTTCCCGCGTATGGTGCGCATGTTAGCGAAAGATTTAGGGAAAAAAATAGATTTACAAATTACAGGTGAAGATACTGAAGTTGATAAAATTGTTATCGATGAAATTGGTGATCCGCTTGTTCATTTAATCCGCAATGCAATTGATCATGGAGTTGAGACAGTTGAAAAACGCCGTGATGCTGGAAAAAACGAAACAGGTACTATTAAATTAGAAGCGTTCCATAGTGGGAATCATGTCGTAATTCAAATTACTGATGATGGAAACGGCATCTATAAAGAGAAAGTATTAGAAAAAGCGATTAAAAATGGTGTTATAACAGAAACAGAGGCAAATAAATTAACGGATCGTGAAGTGTATGATCTTATTTTCCAACCGGGGTTTAGTACAGCGGAAGTTGTGTCGGATCTTTCTGGACGTGGTGTTGGATTAGATGTTGTTAAACATACAATTCATAGTCTAGGTGGGCATTTAATTATTGATTCTGAGGAAGGAAAAGGAAGTACATTCAGAATTGAACTTCCATTAACTTTGTCAATTATTCAATCAATGCTTGTTCAAACAAACGATACGCGTTATGCGTTACCCCTTGGTAATATAGTTGAAGCGATTCGAATTCAAAAGGAAGACATTCAATCGTTACAAGGAAAAGATGTTTTAAATTATCGCGATCAAATTATTGAAGTGAAACATTTAAGCACTGTATTTGGTGAGGAAACAGAAGGTGATGCGTTTGCATCATATGATAGTCAAATGGTTCCAGTATTAATTGTTCGTAATTCATATCGCAGCTATGGACTTATTGTCAACACGATTATCGGACAGAGAGAAATAGTCTTAAAGTCATTAGGTGACTTCTTTGCAGAGAGTTCTAACTATTTCTCTGGCGCGACAATTCTCGGTGATGGACGAGTGGTCCTCATTTTAAACCCAGAAGGTTTATAATAGGAATGAAGGAAGCTCCCCACTTGTATACGATTGGGGAGCTTTTTAGTTAGAACTGTTAATTAAGTGTGTGATAATCGCATTTTACAAATGTTGTGGAAATAAATACATGTTCACAATGTGACTAATAAATTTGGTGAAAAAACGAGTGCAATCGAAAGTTTATATCATGAAAGAAAAACAGAAATGAGGAGGCAGGGGAAATGCCTGAGCAACACACAAAAGGGGATACGAGCACTATTGTACTAGAGAAAGAAAATGAGCGATTAACGCCTCAAGAGTGCGATATTCTTGGAGAGATTGCAAATATATCATTTGGTTCAGCTTCGACGGTATTATCAACCATCTTAAATAGGCAAGTAAGTATTACTACTCCTCATATAGAAATGGTGGATTTATATGATACAAGTGATGTTGAAATTCCGCATGTTGTATTAAATATTCATTTCACAAAAGGATTAGATATGGAAAACCTTCTTGTTTTAAAGCAAGACGTCGCTTTATCTATCGCTGATTTAATGATGATGGGTACAGGGGTAGTTGAAGAAGGGAAAGAGCTCGGTGAACTAGAGCTAAGTGCAGTACAAGAAGCAATGAATCAAATGATGGGATTCGCAGCAACATCTATGTCGGAGTTCTTCCAGGATACAGTAGATATGTCTCCACCTACAATTAAAGTTAGGAGACTTCAGGAAGAGATGGGGAAAATCTCTGGTATTGATGGAAGTAATGTAATTGTTAAAGTATCGTTTGAATTAAAAATAGATAATCTTGTAGATTCTAAACTTGTACAAATTGTTTCAGTTGAACATGCGAAACAAATGATAAAAAAATTATTACAATTATCTGGTGGTGTGGAAGAAGGAATAGAAGAGCAAGCGGAAATTATGGAAGCTGAGGTTGTAGAAGAACAGATTGAGAAAGAGCAGTTAACACAAGAAGAGAAAGATGTACTTGGGGAAATTGCAAATATTTCGATTGGATCAGCTTCAACAGTACTATCAACGCTTTTAAACCAACCAGTTTCTATTAGTACACCAAATGTAGAGGCAATTAATGTTCGTCATTACAACGGAGTGCCAGTTCCTTTTGTTATATTAAATGTCGATTTTGTTGAAGGATTAAAGAATGAGAACGTATTCGTATTTACGAAAGACGTTGCTTTAACGATGGTAGATTTAATGATGATGGGAACGGGTGAAATTGATCCGGAGAAGGAACTAAGTGAATTAGAGTTAAGTGGTATTAAAGAAATCATGAACCAAATGATGGGGCATGCTGCAACAGCAATGTCAGAAATGTTTAAAGAAAAGATGGATATGACACCACCAGATGTTAAATTTGTTTCGTTAAAAGAAGAAATGGAGTATTTGGGAGAAGCGATGGAAGTGGACGAGCTTGTTCAAATCACCTTTAATATTGAAATTGGTGACCTTCTTCAGTCAAAGATGTATCAAATACTATCAATTGCAGAAGCAAAAGAAATGGTTAGACGACTTCTTTATCCGATGGTGGAAGAGCAAGAAGAAATAGTTGAAGAAGTTATTGAAGAGGAAAAAATTCCTGCACCAGCCATACAGCCGATTGAATATCAAGAAGTTAAACAGGTAGAGCCAGTGTATATGGATGCATCTATTCTAAAAAATGTAGAAATGAATGTTAAATTTGTGTTTGGAAGTACAGTGAGGACAATTCAAGATATTTTAAGTTTACAAGAAAACGAAGCAGTCGTACTGGATGAAGATATTGATGAACCAATTCAAATTTATGTGAACGACGTATTGGTTGCGTATGGAGAGCTTGTAAATGTAGATGGGTTTTTCGGAGTAAAAGTGACGAAATCGCTATAGGAGTTTGAACAAATAGATGAAAAACGTAAAGTTTTTTCTAGTGAGTTTGCTATTTATATATATATGTACTTTCTTCCCATTGCAAGGGCAAGCGGAAGAAGTAATTGTACAAGAGCAAAATATAAGTGAAGTGAATGAGAAAGAAGAGCAACATATAGAAAATCTGGAACAGCCAGAACGAACGGAAATGCCCCCGGTTGAAGATGAAAGAAAAGCAGTAGAGAATGAGAAAGAACAACGAGAAGAAAGAAAGATAGAAACAGACCGAGGAATCATTACAGTTAATAAGCAGGAATTAAAGGTTGGCGAAGAATTGCGAATTGCTGTAGAGCCAAATGAAAAAAATATTCAAAGTGTAAAAGGTGTATTGCAATTACAACAAAATGGTGTGCAGTACAGGCAGGAAAGAGTAATATCTTTCGAGTATGAAGAAGAAACAAAACGATGGTTTGCCGATTACAAAGTCGGAATATATGATTTGCAAGGTGATTGGACTCTTCAGCTCGTTGAAAGCTATAAAGAAGATGAGAAGGAAGAAGTAGTAGAGAATGAATTAAATGTTCCGCTCATTCGAATAAATAATGAAACACCCACTATAGATAAAGAATTACCGAAGTTAGAGAAGGTTACTATTGATGAGGCGAACGAGGATTTTATTGAACGGAAAAAGGGAGAATCTGTTCATATACGAGTAAAGACGATAGATATAGAATCGGTTGTTACAGAAGTGCGGGTTATATTAAAGGGAAAAGAAAAAAGTAACGATATTACTTTTTTATTAGACTATAATAAACACGACATGGATTGGCAGAAAATAATTGAAATAACAGAAGCATTTATTGGTCCGCATCAACTTATTGTGGAAATAACAGATGCGGCAGGTAACAAGCTTGTGACAGAGAGTGAATATATCATTTCTATTATCGAACCAAAAGTGAAAGATGATGAAAATATAGAAGAACATACGAATCACAATAAACTAGAAGATAAGAAGGAAACTGAGAAGCAGGAAGATTCGAAAATGGAGACTCCGCTTCTGGAAGAAAAACTTCCAGTTGTTCAAATACCAAAGCAAGACGAGAAAGTAAACTATTTTGTAAAAGAGCCGTTGAAAGAGAAAGAAGAAATCAACTACGTTATAAAAGAGCCGTTGACAGACAATAAGGAAGTAAATAATGGGAAGGCTCATAAAGATACAAAAAGCAAAAATAATAATCAAGTCGTTTCTAAAAAGGAAGAAAAAATAGAAGAACGACAAGGGAAAAAAGAAGAAAAAAGTGAACAGGGAGTACAAGCCTCTAATGTGTTTGCTATTATGTCAGGATTATTTGTACTATTTTTAGTTTTAAAGAGTAATAAAGAGTGGGGCTAATAAATTGATAGTAGTGGAGGCGCTTAAATGGAAATTAAACGTACTACAATTGAAAATAAGACGCTACATTCATTAAAACAACCTGCCGCTATTTCAGAACATGAAATTCAGAAAGAACAAAAACAAAGTAAACTTGTATTTACGGGGCAGTCCCAAATCATTTCGAAAAATAATGAAATAGGGATTCTACTTGCGAGTTTAGGTGATGGAAAGATTGTAAAAGAAATGCTTTCTAAGGAAATGGATACAGTGTTGCAGTTGTTTTCAAAGCTACATATGCTGTCTGAGGAAGGAAAGCAATCGGAAAAAACATATGAACAAATTGTTAGGAGTTTGCAGGGGCTTATTAAACAAGTACATATAAAGGGAGTTCCGTTATTAGACGGTACGTATGATTTCGCTAAAGTGCAGCTTTCTTTTGGAAGAAAAGTGCATATTCCGTTACTTGATGTAAGTGCGCTCGTTTCTAGAGTGGAACAAGATTCATCGGAAGGACATATGAATTTAATGATCACGGTCATTACAGCTTATATGACAAAGTTATCTAACGAAACAATTTTAATTAGCAGTACGGATCGTATTTCTAAAGATCTTGATGCAAGTGTGTGGAGAGCACTTGCAGAAATGAATATGCCGCAATTATCTCATGCGTTGAAACATACGATTCAAGAGCATAAATGGTCTGTTACAGCTCTATTTCTCTTTGTATGGATTATTGGTATCATATTGATTCGTATTCTATAATAAAAAAGGTCGTCATTTCAATTATGACGACCTTTTTCTATATTTTTTCATAGAAGAATGTATCAAAACGCTGAAGGTTGTAGCGTTCGGGTGTTAAAATTTGTTCTGTGCTACCAACGAATAGTACGCCGCCTTTTCGTAAAGAACGACTAAATTTTTCATAGAGCTTTATTCTTGCTTCTTCTGTAAAGTAAATCATTACATTTCGACAAATGATTAAATCGTAGTTTGTATCAAATGCCTGCATTAATAAATCGTGTTGCTTAAATGTGACTTGCTGTTTAATATTTTCATGCAATATATATGTATCATCTTCTTTTGTGAAATGACGTTGTTTTAAATCAATAGGTAATTCTTTCAAAGAGCGTTCTGTATATTGACCACGTTTCGCAGTTTCTAAAACATGATAATCAAGATCAGTGGCTTGAATTTTATAACGAAACGGAGCTAGATGCTTCGATAAGATTAAAGAAAGTGTATACGGTTCTTCACCGGCAGCGCAAGCAGCACTCCAAACTTTTAATTTACCGTTATTTTGTTCAAGCAGTTTTGGTAAAGCTTTCGTTTCTAACGTTTGCCAGCGTTCTTTGTTTCTGAAAAACTCTGAAACATTAATCGTAATGTAGTCAATAAAACTTAAAAATAATGTTTGATCAGTGCGTAAACTATTTAAAAAGTTTGTATAATTGTCAAAACCTTTTCTTGAAATGAAAGTATCGATTCTTCTGTGCATTCTATCTTGCTTATAGCAAGCGATATCCATATTAAATAGCTGTTTAAAACTCGTAATAAAATGATTATAATCTTGTTCAGTTTTCATATTTACAATAGGCACAATAACGATATTGTGCCTCCCCCTTTACATCATACGAATTTTTTGTTCAAAGCTTTTTTTCATCTGCTTTTCATGTAAGCCTGGTAAATCATAAATAACGGCGTCAATTCCTGCTTCTTTTGCAATGTCAATAGGAATGACAGACGTATGTTTATCTCCATTATAAAAACAGAGAACTAAATCAGTATCTTCGACGATTTGCTTTACAAAAAACATATAATCTGATCGATAAATGGAGTCGGAAGGATGATCAAAAGCAATATATTCAGCTCCGTGTTTTTTTAAATAATCAACGACTTCTTGAAATTCGCCTGTTAATACATGTAACGGTTGTAGCGTATAAAGGCATAAATTTTGAGCGAGTCTTTCGTTTTCAATGAAAAAACGAAGAACTTCATTTTCGATAGATTTATAACATAATATATAAATTTTATGTTTGTGAGCATAGTCAATTAAAAATTTTTTTATTTCTTCTTGATCTAATGCTGTTACTTGATTTGAACCACAAAGAAAAATATTCATAGTTTTGTGCCACCTCATGCTAAATTGTAACATATCTTTTATAAAAAATAACTGCAAAATATGAGTGTTCAGAGTATAATTATAAATAACTGGATTTTACGATTAAGTTTTGAAAGAAATAAAAAAATAAATAGGTGATATATATGCTACGTTCTATCTCGTACAATCCGATTTTATCGCATATACCGCCTGCTACTCAAATGCCGAAAGAAGCAAATGTCAGGACAGGACTTGCATTTTCGGATAATTTGCATGCAGATCCGAAAAAAGATAAATTGTTAGAACAAATGGAAGCGTTAGTTGATAATATTGGGGAAATTAAAGCGAAAATTGAATTAGAGTTAACGCTCGATAATGTTATGGAATACAAAAATACTGTGAAATCATTTTTGAATTTTTATGTTGATAACTTACTGCAATATAAAGACGTTATGTCTCGTCATCCGCGTTATGGATATTCGCAGAAAATGACAATTGTAAAACAAGCTGAAGTGGGATTGAATGAATTGGAAGATGTTATGAATTTAATTAATACGAAAACAGGACATTTAGAAATGTTAAATCAAATTGGAGAAATTCATGGTTTAATTGTAAATTTAGTTTTGTAAAAGGGAAGGAAGCTATATGTACATACAATTATATGAAAAGCTTGTTATTATTCAAAAAACATATGAAAATATTCAAACGTTTGGAGAACAAATATATGAGAATTTAAAACATAAAAATATAAATGCAGTTCAAAAGCTGCAAGTGGAACAATTACAGTACATAGAAGGTGTAAAAGGATTATCTCGCTCTTTTGAGGAGATGGTTGTTCAGTTTTGTAAAGAAAAGAAAGTTGAACCATTGCGTATGCGTTCGCTATTTTTGTATTTTCCACCGGAAGAAATTGAAAAAATAGAAGAGTTGCAAAAAAGTTTAAATGAATTAGACGAAAATATAAAAATGGTTCTTTTGAAAAATCAATATCACTTAAACGTATTATTAAAAACTACAGAAATTATTGTGGATTCCGTTTCTGAATACAATTTGGAAAAAAACAATAATTCGCAAATCTTTATGAATGAACTATTGTAAAGGAGAAGTGAAGCATTATGAGGTTATCTGATTATAATACGCCGCTATCTGGTATGCTAGCGGCTCAAATGGGATTACAAACGACGAAACAAAACTTATCTAACATTCACACACCTGGTTATGTGCGTCAAGCCGTGAATTTAGGATCTGTAGGTGCTAGTAACGGTCATACGCCAGGACAGAGAATTGGTTATGGTGTACAAACATTAGGTGTTGACCGAATTACTGATGAAGTGAAAACGAAGCAATTTAATGATCAGTTGTCACAGTTCTCTTACTACGCATTTATGAATTTTACTTTATCACGAGTAGAGTCTATGGTAGGAACTACAGGAAAAAATTCATTATCAAGTTTAATGGATGGTTTTTTTAATGCGTTTCGTGAAGTTGCGAAAAATCCGGAACAATCAAACTACTACAGTACATTAGCTGCTGAAACTGGAAAGTTCACAAGTCAAGTAAATCGTCTTGCGAAAAACTTAGATACAGCAGAAATACAGACGACAGAAGATATTGAAGCGCATGTCAATGAATTTAATCGTCTTGGTGCTAGTTTAGCAGAAGCGAATAAAAAAATTGGACAAGCAGGGACACAAGTACCTAATCAACTATTTGATGAACGTGATCGCATTATTACAGAGATGTCTAAATATGCCAATATAGAAGTGTCTTATGAATCTATGAATCTGAATATCGCGAGTATTAGAATTGATGGCGTTTTAACAGTAAATGGACAAGACACATATCCACTTCAATTAAATAAGGGGAACGAACCGATGACTGTTGCGATTTATGGCTCGGATATTCCTTTAACAGGTGGAGCAATTCAATCGGCAATAGATACGAAAGCGAAGATTGCTAGTTATAAGAAAAATATTGAAGACTTAATGAGTTCTGTGAAAAATCAAGTGAATACAGTGATGGGAAAAGACTTCTTCGTTGGAGATCATGCGAAAGATATACAGTTAAATCCTGAATTCGCAAAAGATGTTTCAAAAATGAAAATTTCTGCTGAAACAGCAAATAAACTGGCAGGAATTACAGATGGAGATTATAAAGAAGGTCTTTCTTATAAACAAGCGTTAGACCAATTTATAGTTGGTGTAGCTTCTGATAAAAATGCGGTGAATGCTTATCAAAATATTCATAAAGATTTATTAGAAGGTATTCAGCAAGAAAAAATGAGTATAGAAGGCGTCAACATGGAAGAGGAAATGGTTAATTTAATGGCCTTCCAGAAATACTTCGTGGCAAACTCTAAGGCTATTACAACAATGAATGAAGTATTTGACAGTCTGTTTTCGATTATTAGATAACATGTAGAAGAATTGAAAAGCTTTTTTATGGATCCAATATAGGATAGAAGCGGACAGAGCCTTTTAGTGGATCAAGCCGTATAAGATCAGAGAAATGAAACGGTTGAATGGTAAGAAAGAAAATAACCGTACAAAGTGGCAGTTGCTTCCTCTTGCCAAGTCAAATATAGATAAAGGAGAAGATAGGGATGAGAGTATCGACGTTTCAAAATGCAAACTGGGCAAAGAATCAGATGATGGATTTGAATGTGCAACAGCAATATTACCGAAATCAAGTAACTTCCGGTAAAAAAAATCTTCTCATGAGTGAAGATCCACTTGCAGCAAGTAAATCATTTGCGATTCAACATTCATTAGCAAATATTGAACAGATGCAAAAGGATATAGCAGATTCTAGAAATGTGTTAAGTCAAACGGAAAATACATTACAAGGTATTGTGAAATCTTTAACGAGAGTGGAGCAATTAACTTTGCAAGCGGTAAACGGGACGAATAGTCCTAATGAATTAAAAGCAAGCGCTGCAGAAATTGATCAGCTTTTAAAACAAGTGGTGTATTTAGCGAATAAACAAGAACAAGGGCGATATATTTTTGGTGGAGATAGTGCTTCAAAACCACCATTTGCAGAAGATGGTACATATCAAGGTGGGGAAAATGACGTTACCTGGAAATTAAATGATGGATATGAACTCAAAATGTTTCGCAATGGAAAAGATTTATTGGAACCCGTAATTAAAACGTTAACAAAAATAAGAGATGTTATGCAAAATGGAGACCAAGATGCACTGGAATCTGTAATGGGAGAAAATAAAAAAAATCTAGATAATATATTGAATCGTACGACTGAAGTAGGTTCAATATTAAATACAGTGGACACATTTAAGACGATATTAAGTGAACAAAATCTAGCTCTTCAAGAAAATAGAAAAGAGATAGAAGATGTAGATTTAGCGGTAGCAATTTCAGATTTAGCTTATATAAATGCGACGTATGAGGCAACATTAAAAGCGGTTAGTACAATGAGTAAGACAAGTATTTTAGATTATATCTAGAAAAGGAGTGAAAAATTTGGGGACTTCAGTATCAAATTTAGGTGGAAGACAGCAAATATGGAATCTTGGTAACAATATTATTGATACCTCTAATCTAGTAAATTTAGAATTACAGGCTTTAGAAATGAAAAAAACGCCTTACAATAATCAAAAACAAACCTTAGCTACGGAACGAAATGTATATGCGAGTATGAAAAAGGAATTCGGTAGTTTTATGCAAGTATTCAAGGAGATGTATGCGTTTAAAGGGAATGAGAAGAAAGCGGGGGTGTCTAAAGAGGGATTTATTAATGTTCAAGCTGATGCTTCCGCACTTGCAGGAACGTATACGATTAATGTTAAAAAAGTAGCGGAAAGACATCAGATTACAACTACACTCATAGATAAATCTGATTCTGAAAATCCTAAAAATATAATCGAATTGGATTCGGAAATTGGAAAAGATGCTACATTTCGTATTAACGATAAAGAAGTTAAGCTTACTAAAGAGATGACATATAAGGATTTTGTTAATAAAATGAATAATGGAAATTATGGAGTGTCTGTATATTCATTAGGTGGACAGTTGTTTTTTACATCAACTACTGCTGGGGAAAATGGAGAAATTAAATTAGTTGATGGTGAAGGTGGAATATTAAAAGACATTGGATTGGTAACTTCAGAAATGATAGATGGAAAAAATGTAATTGCCAAACAAGTAACAGCGCCTCAAAATGCCGAATTTATAATTAATGGTATGACTGATAGCAGTCCCTCTAATAAAATTGATACAATTCCAGGATTAACTATTAATTTGGAAAAGGAAACGACTGAACCAATTAAGGTTACGATTGAAGATTCAAACATTAAAGAATCAATCAATATGATAAAAAAAATGAGAGATCAATATAATAAGGCTGTTTCAACGCTCGATTTATTTGCCGGCGAAAATGGAGCTATGCAAGGTAATAATATTGCATTTTCTATTAGTAATATTATGGCTAATGTATTTAGACACAAACAAGATGATAAATTTATGTTTTCATTTGGAATTGAAGTCGATAAGACTGGAAAAATGGTTCTCGATGAAGAAAAGCTAAGTAAGGCTTTTAAGGAGAATCCAGAAACTGCAAAACAGTTCTTCTTTGGCTTTAATGGACTAGGGCATGAGATAGAAAAAAAACTAGATGGTATTTTAGGAGATGAAGGTGTAATAGGGCAGAGGTCAAAAAGTATAGAGGGGCAAATAAAAGAGCTAGATAAAAAAATTGATGCAATCGATAAGCTGAATAAACAAAAACAAGAGACCATTATTGATAAATATTCAAAGTTAGAACAACAGTTATCGATGTTAGATCAGCAACTAAAAACAATTAAAGCAATGACAAAACAAAAAAGTGATGATTAATGAAAGTTAAGGAAGTGATCGTATGCAAGCATGGCAACGCTATATGCAAAATGACATTATGACGAGTAATCCAATTAAAAATACAATTTTTATTTATGAAAGATGTATCGTTGAGTTTCGTAATTTAGAAGAGCTTTTAAATACTTTTAAACTCCAAGAAGGAGATACGCTCCTTGAAAAATTAGAACGTATTTTTGAAGAGCTAAAGCTTCAATTAAATCCTGAGATTACTAAAGATTTGTATGATAGCCTATTCGGTTTATACGATTGGATTAGCATTCAAATTCAGACGATGAAAGTAACGCGTGAAGCAAACGATATTGATGCGATTGTGAAAGTGTTACAAGATTTAATAGATGGTTACCGCGGAGCAATTGAAAATGAACAATGACATTTATCAAGCGTTTGTCGGCTGTTTTAATGAAATCGGTGAATTACAAGTATCAGCTGAAGAATTTACTGAGAAAAGTGCTATGTTAAATCGCTGGATGATGACTTTGGGTGAAAAGACGCGAGCAGATGTTGCAGCGGAAGTGAGTCCATTAATAATAAAGGCAGCTCAACATATTCGAGATAAGCAAAAGATTTTGGAAGAAATGATTATGACAAATGATGGGCGAATGAAGGCTAATTCGTATTACGGTAAATATTAATTGTAAAGTATGGAAACGGGTTCCTCTTATTACAAGGGGGATCCATTCTGTTGTTTGAATAAAGACGTTCCACTGATTGAGGTTTCACTTTATGACTGTAATGGAAAAATAGCAATAATTTAAACAATAAAAAAATGAACGTTATTTTATTGTTCTTATATCGAAATGTTATATAGATTACTAGGTAAATACAGTTTTTTATATTATTTTATATATTTTTTAATTTTTCTAAAGACAACAATGGGAAAATGGAATAAAATATGAAAGGGTACATGATAGATAATATTTTAATAAATAAATATAAGGAAATGAATAATGAAGTGAAACTTCCATCAGTGGATGATCATGCCGTAAGCGGTATGATGGAAAAAAGAAGGGTGTGGAATATGCCGGACTTAGTTAGTGATGTTAGTCATTATATGAATTATTTAGTAACGAAGCGAAATACTGTTTCTAGTAATATTGCAAATGCGAATACACCGGGCTATAAAGCGCAAGGTGTAACATTTGCTGAACAAATGAATATGAATAATCCACTATTCAAAAAAAACGCTGCGGATTTAAAGAGTAATTCAGACTTATATCAAACGAATGAAATGCACTTACCGACAGCAAATATGAAAAATACATATGCAAAGATTCAAACGAAATTAATGCAAACGAATAAAGATGGAAATAGCGTGGATGTAACGACAGAAATGCTAGATTTAATGAAAACAAACCAATTATATGGTATCTCAATTAATGCGATTAATACGCAATACGCAATTAACCAAGCAGCACGTGGACGTTAAGTGTAGAAGGGGAGACAACGATGTTCCAAGCAATTAATGCAAGTGGCTCAGCGCTAACTACAGCGAGAAAATGGATGGAAGTTACTTCTAACAATATCGTAAATGCGAATACGACGGGAGCACCAGACGCAGAGCCGTATCACCGCCGAAGTGTGGTGCTAGAATCAAATAATAATTTTGCAAATATGCTAGAAGGAGCTCCTGCTAACGGAGTGAAAATAAAAAGTATTGAAACAGATCGAAATGAAAATCTAGTATATGATCCAACGCATCCACATGCAAATGAAGAAGGATATGTACGTTATCCGAACATTAATGTGACAGCTGAGATGACGAATGTAATGGTTGCTCAAAAAATGTATGAAGCGAATACAAGTGTATTAAATGCGAACAAAAAAATGCTCGATAAAGATTTAGAAATCGGCCGAGGATAAGAGGGAAGAGGGCAAATATGAAAATCCAACCATTGTTAAATACACAGCCATTTGGAGCGATTCAGCCAATTGGAGCACCGAAAACTTCTCAAACATCTGTAGTTGAGGGTAGAAAGTTTATCGATTTATTGGAAGATATGAATAAACAGCAAAATAATGCACAAACTGCGGTATATGATTTATTGACAAAAGGGGTAGGAGAAACACATGACGTTTTAATTCAGCAGAAGAAAGCTGAATCTCAAATGAAAACGGCTGCTCTTGTACGAGATAATCTTATTGAGAATTATAAGTCACTAATTAATATGCAAATTTAGGAAAATGGACGGGTGTGTTTAAATGGAAAAGTTAAAAAATGTTTTCCAATCGTTAAAAACGTGGCATAAGTTAGTCATTGGTGCTGCGCTTTTAGCAATTGTAACAGGAGCACTTTTATACTTCACCTTGCCAGATAAGTATGTTGTTGTATATCAAAATTTAAATGATGCAGACAAGCAAGAGATTACAGCAGAATTATCGAAGCTAGGTGTCGATTACCAATTAGCGGCCGATGGTTCGATTCGTGTGCAAAAGAATGATGCTCCATGGGTTCGAAAAGAAATGAATGGAATGGGCTTACCGTTTAATTCAAAAAGCGGTGAGGAAATTTTATTAGAAAGCTCGCTCGGTTCAAGTGAGCAAGATAAAAAAATGAAACAAATTGTTGGTACGAAAAAGCAATTAGAGCAAGATATTGTAAGAAACTTTGCGGTGATAGAAACGGCAAATGTTCAAATTACATTACCTGAAAAAGAGACAATTTTTGATGAGGAAAAAGCAAAGGGGACAGCAGCGATTACTGTTGGTGTGAAGCGTGGTCAACTATTAACGGCTGATCAAGTTGCAGGTATACAGCAGATGATTAGTGCAGCAGTTCCTGGTGTAAAAGCAGAAGAAGTGAGTGTTATAGATAGCAAAAAAGGTGTTATTTCAAAAGGGGCAGGTGAAGCGCATTCCAGTAGTTCCTCTTCTTATGAGAAAGAAGTTGAGATGCAACACCAAATTGAAGGTAAATTAAAGCGAGATATCGATGCAACGTTAATGACGATGTTTAAGCCAAATGAATATAAAGTGAATACGAAAGTATCTGTAAACTACGATGAAGTTACACGTCAGTCTGAAAAGTATGGTGATAAAGGTGTACTTCGTAGTAAACAAGAGCAAGAGGAAAGCTCTACTGCGCAAGAAGGAGCAGATACGAAGCAAGGTGCTGGTATTACAGCGAACGGCGAAGTGCCAAACTACGGTACGAACAATAATCAAAATGGCAAAATTGTCTACGATAATAAAAATGGTAACAAAATCGAAAATTATGAAATAGATAAAACAGTTGAAACGATTAAGAAACATCCAGAATTAACGAAAACAAATGTTGTTTTATGGGTAGATAATGATACGTTAGTAAAACGAAGAATTGATATGGAAACTTTCAAAGAAGCAATTGGTACAGCAGCTGGACTTCAAGCTGATCCGAACGGAAACTTTACAAATGGTCAAGTTAATGTTGTAACTGTTCAGTTTGATCAACCGAAAGAAGACAAGCCAAAAAAACCAGAAGAAAGTGGTATGAATTGGTGGTTAATCGGTGGAATTACAGGAGGTTTGTTAGCGCTCGCCTTGCTAATATGGTTCTTATTAGCAAGGAGTAAGAAAAAGAAAGAAGAAGAGGAATATGAAGAATACTTAGCAGAAGAGGAAGTTGCTGTTAGTAGTGAAAGCATTATGGAAATTCCTGAAGAGAAAATAGTGCCAGAGCCAAAACGAGAACCAGAACCAGTAGAACCGACAGAACCTACATTAGATGACCAAGTGCAGGAAGCTACGAGAGAGCATGTAGAAGGTACTGCAAAAGTTATTAAAAAATGGCTAAACGGATAGTAAGGGAGGAAAAACAATGTTAGATGAAATCTCCTCCAAAGAAAAAGCTGCCATCCTTATTCGTACATTAGACGAAGGGGTGGCAGCAAAAGTCATTGAATATATGACGGCTGAGGAAAAAGAAGTGTTACTTCGTGAAATTGCGAAGTTTCGTGTATATACAGCAGAAACGTTAGAAAATGTACTAGGGGAGTTTCTGTATGAACTAAATGTAAAAGAATTGAACTTAGTAGCCCCAGATAAAGAATACATTCGTCGTATATTTAAAAATATGCCAGAAGACGATTTGGAAAAATTATTAGAAGACCTTTGGTACAACAAAGATAATCCATTTGAATTTTTAAATTCACTAACAGATTTAGAGCCACTTCTTACAGTGCTTAATGATGAATCGCCACAAACGATAGCAATTATTGCTTCTTATATTAAGCCTCAATTAGCATCTCAATTAATTGAGAGATTACCAGATCATAAGCGTGTAGAAACGGTAATGGGCATTGCGAAGCTAGAGCAAGTGGATGGTGAATTAATTAATCAAATTGGTGAGTTATTAAAAGCAAAATTAAATAATATGGCATTTAGTGCTATTAATAAAACAGATGGCTTGAAAACGATTGTAAACATTTTAAATAATGTTTCACGAGGCGTTGAAAAAACAGTTTTTCAAAAGCTTGATGAAGTCGATTATGAATTATCTGAGAAAATTAAAGAAAATATGTTTGTTTTTGAAGACTTACTCGGTCTTGAAGCTCTTGCACTTCGCCGCGTGTTAGAAGAAATTACAGATAATGGTGTTATTGCGAAAGCAATTAAAATTGCAAAAGAAGAAATTAAAGAGAAATTATTTACATGTATGTCTTCAAACCGTAAAGAGATGATTCTAGAAGAGTTAGATGGCTTAGGACCGCTTAAGATGACGGATGCTGAAAAAGCGCAGCAAATGATCACAGGTACAGTGAAAAAGCTAGAGAAAGAAGGAAGAATTATCATTCAAAGAGGTGAAGGTGATGTCCTTATTTAAAAACAGAATTCCGAAGAATTCTGTTTCTTTTTCTGAAGAAACGTATGAATTACAGTTTCCAAAACCAATACGAGTTCATGATGAAGGGGAAATACAAGTAGATCATGCAGAGCTTCTTGCGCAGCAAGATGCATTACATATTGAAATGAATCAGCTAAGGCAGCAGCAACAAACGTTAGAACGAGAGCATCAGGAGTTGTTACAGGCTAAAGAAGAGTTTCAAATGCATATTCATGAACAAATGGAACAGATGGAAGCAGTACGTATGCAATTTCAAAAGGAGCAACAAGAAACGGCATACGAATGGACAGAATTATTATGGGAACAATCTTTTCAATTAGCAGAAAAAATTGTGAATCAAGCGATAGATTCACGATTATTAGACGTTCTGCCAATATTAACAGGGATCGTTCAAACATTACCGACTTCATTTGAAAAGTTAATTATAACGGTTCATCCAGAAACATTTGAGCGTATACAAGAAGAGAAAGAAGATACGAAAGAGTATTGGTTACTACAATTAGTAGAATGGAAGTATGATTTTTCTTTACAGTTTGGTGAGTTTGTTTTGGAGGAAGAGAAAGAGTTCTTTGAATTTAAATTTGCACCTATATTTGCGAAACTTCGTCGTAAATGGGAAGAGAAAAAGTTGTTTGAGGAGCAAAATGTATGAACGAACATAATAAATGGACTACGTTTATTGAAACACCGTTTTATACGAAAGTTGGCAAAGTTCATAGTGTACAAGAGCAGTTTTTTGTAGCGAAGGGACCGAAAGCGAAGATTGGAGATGTTTGTCTCGTTGGAGAGCATAGCGTCTTATGTGAAGTGATTGCAATTGAAAAAGAAAACAATATGTTACTCCCATTTGAACAGACAGAAAAAGTGTGTTACGGAGATTCAGTGACATTAATTGCAGAAGATGTCGTTGTGCCCCGTGGTAATCATTTGCTTGGCAAGGTGTTAAGTGCAAATGGAGAAGTGTTAAACGAAGATGCTGAAAATATTCCAGTGGAAAAAATAAAATTAGATGCACCGCCGATTCATGCGTTCGAGCGTGAAGAAATTACAGACGTATTTGAAACGGGAATTAAAGCGATTGATTCTATGTTAACGATTGGTATCGGACAAAAGATTGGTATTTTTGCTGGATCAGGTGTTGGTAAATCTACTTTACTTGGAATGATTGCGAAAAATGCAAAAGCAGATATTAACGTTATTAGTTTAGTAGGTGAACGTGGCCGGGAAGTAAAAGACTTTATACGAAAAGAATTAGGCGAAGAAGGTATGAAAAGAAGCGTCGTTGTTGTAGCGACGTCAGATGAAAGTCACCTTATGCAACTTCGGGCGGCAAAGCTTGCAACGTCGATTGCCGAATATTTCCGAGACCAAGGAAATAATGTATTACTTATGATGGATTCAGTTACTCGTTTTGCCGACGCTCGCCGAAGTGTAGACATTGCAGTCAAGGAATTACCAATCGGTGGTAAAACACTGTTAATGGAAAGTTATATGAAAAAGTTATTAGAGCGATCCGGAAAAACAAAAAAAGGGTCAATAACAGGTATTTATACAGTGTTAGTTGACGGTGATGATTTAAATGGTCCTGTACCAGATTTAGCTCGTGGTATTTTAGATGGACATATTGTATTAAAACGTGAACTCGCAACTCTTAGTCATTATCCTGCCATTTCTGTATTAGATTCGGTAAGTAGGATTATGGAAGAAATCGTATCGCCGAATCATTGGCAACTTGCAAATGAAATGAGAAAAATTTTATCTATTTATAAAGAAAATGAATTGTATTTTAAATTAGGAACAATTCAAGAAAATGAAGAAAATGCTTATATTTTTGAATGTAAAAATAGAGTAGAAGATATAAATATGTTTTTAAAACAAGGTCGAACTGATAGTTTTCATTTTGAAGATGTTGTGCAAGCGATGCACCATATTGTGTAAGACCTCGCCCTTCGAGGTCTTATTTTTTTGTTTTTAATATTTCACAGTTTTTTTTGTGAAAAAACTATATAATAGAAAAAAGGAACGTTATAATAGGAAGGGGCTATGAAAAAGGGTGGATAAACAGCAGTACGACACGATAAAATTGCAGATTAATCAAGAGAAAGAACAAATCTTGAAAGAAGTGTACGAACTAACAGCTGAAAAAAGAAAAATAGAACAAAAAAAGGAATATGATTTGTATGTTGTAAAATCACGCAGTAAAGTCGTACAAACTGGGCAACGTATTATGGTTGGTATGCTGTCTTCACATACATTTTCACCTGAAAGAATAGAAGAATGGAATCGGAAAATTAAAAAAACAGAAGGTTTTATTCAAAAAAATGAAAGCCTTTTAGAGCAAATAAAAGAAAAAGAACGTGTCATTGATGAAATGTATCAAGAAGATTGTAAGAATCTTGCGAAAGTAAAAGAAAAGTTAGAAGAAAAAATGCTTCTTGATTTAAAAATGTGTATGAACGGATGAGGTGGGTGTAGTGATACAATTTGTATTACCGGTGCAGCAAAGTTTATCTCCACAAAAAGACAAAGGGCTAGAAGTACAATCGAAAAATGAAAATTCTTCATTCGATAATACAATGAAAATTGAAAATAAAAAACAGCCGAAAACGGAGAAATCGAAACAAGAAGAAGCACCAAAAAAAGAGAAGAAAGAATATCTTCTCGCAAAAAAAACGGTAACGAAAGAAAAGTCGATTGAAAAGAAAGAAGAAAAAAAAGAGACAGAACAACTATTACTAGCTGTATCTGGGCAAATGATTGCAATTGAACAATTGCGTGTGCAGCCAGAATCGTTATATCTATACATACAAAAAATACAAAAACTATATAAAGAATACGGGAATATTAAACTGAACGAATTGCCTACAGCTGAATTACAACAATTACAAGAAATTCTTTCGAATATAAATATTGAAAATATCATATATTTAGAAGATACAATACTAATGACGTTAGACAAGGTGACGATGCCAGAGCAAACATTGCAAGTATTAAAATTCGTAGAATCAGAAACTTGTAATATTGCAAAGAAACAAGAGGGGCCTAAGGAAGTAGAACCCCCGAAAGCAGAGAGTGATGATGTGAAAGTAGAGTTACCAAAAGTCGATCAGTTAAATGACTCAAATTCGACCGGGGCTGAGTTATTAAATAAAGCAACGGGTACTGACCAAATAGGAAAACAAAATAGTGGAGCTGAGAAGGTTACAATACCTGATTTAGGCAAGAAGATGGAAGCACAAGTAGAAGCTCTGCAAAAGTTTGTAGTGAAAAAAGAACGTGTTTTATTCCAGCTAAATCCAGAGAAACTGGGTACATTAACTGTATTTATGAAAAAGCATGGAGATCAAATTGATGTCCATGTAGAAATGGAAAAACAAGATGCGAAAAAACGTGTTGAAATGATTTTTGACGAATTGAAGCTAAAGTTAAAAGAAAAAGAAATTAATATTCAAATTAGTTATTCAGAAAAAGATGAGCATCGTAAAGAACAACGAGAACAAGAGCAAAGACAAAAGCAAAAACTAGCAAGTACGAAACAAGAATCGAAAGAATTTGCTGGATTATTGGAGGAATAAAGCGTGCCAACAGTTGGATTAAATGCAACGAGTATAAATCATATTCCGTTACAGGCGGGAGCGCAAAAAAGCAACGCACCTGTTAATGGCGTACATTCGCCAGTTCAACAAACAAACGGAGTATCAGCAAGTACTCAAAAAACTCCCGGTGTAATGGAGAAAGATGATTTTCTAAAATTGTTTTTAGCGAGTTTTCAGCATCAAGATCCATTCAATGCGATGGATATGAATCAAATGATGAACCAAACAGCACAGTTATCTCTTATGGAACAAGTGCAAAATATGACAAAGGCAGTTGACTCTTTAAGAACGACGATGTATTCGACAGCACTTGATGGAGGAATGAAGTTTTTAGGAAAGTATGTAAGAGGTATTGACGGTGAAGGGAACAAAGTGACTGGTCAAGTAGAGACAGTTCGTCTTGCAGAAAATAACGATGTACAGCTTGTTATTGATAATAAAGTTGTATCTCTTCGTTTCGTTGAAAGAATATCAGATAAACCGATTGGAGAAACGAATCCAGAAGATGTAAAGAAAGATGATCAAAAAGTAACTGAAGAAGTAAAAACAACAAATTCATAAGGGAGTGTTCATGCATTATGATTAAAGCGTTATATACAAGTATTACAGGATTGAATGCAACACAAAATGCATTAAGTGTAACTTCAAATAATATTGCCAATGCACAAACAGTTGGTTATAAAAAACAAAAAGCAATGTTTGATGATTTACTGTACAACAATTCAATTGGTGCAAAAGGTGACGATAGATACGCAGGAACGAACCCAAAAAGTATCGGTAACGGTGTGAAAATGAGCGGAACGGTTACGGATTATAGCGATGGTACAATTACGTTAACTGGTGGTAAAGTACAAGCAGCGATGGAAGGTAATGGTTTCTTCGTTGTAGGTGATTCAAAAGCTGGAAATATGGAATTTACACGTAAAGGGACCTTTGCAATATCTTCGGATTACTATATTACGAATACAGGAGGTCAATATGTATTCGCTTATCCAGCCGATCCATCAACTGGTAATGTTGACTTATCTGGTATCCCAGGACCACTACAAATTCCAATGGGATCAGCAATCGGTGGTATTCGAACGTCAAAAGGTATAGTTGGAGGGAACATTCCAGCTGATGCAAAACACATTACGCAAGAATTGCCTGCATATGATGATGCCGGTAATACATGGACAATGCGCGTAGAGTTTACACAAGATGGTGAACATAATTACAAATATACAGTAAAGATGCGTAATGACTCGAAAAAAGAAACTGAGTTTACAGAGGTTCAAGGCGCAGGTGGTAATGTGACATTCGATGCAGTAGGGAATCCAGATCCAGTAAACCCTGAAGCGAATATTCCATTTAATGGTGGAACAGTAAAAATAGATTTTAGTAAATTAACAAACCACCCGACAGAGAAAACAATAGCAGTAACAAACGTAGATGGTAGACCAGCGGCAACTGTTAAAGATTGTTTTATTACTGACGGTGGATATGTGATGGTAAAATATTCTGATGGAAGTATGAAAGCGGCAGGTCAATTAGCTGTTGGGATGCTCCCGAATGAAGGCGGCCTAATGAAAACCGGTAATGGTAACTTTACAGCGACAAATACAACAGGTATTTTAGCACTAGGTGTATCTGGTCAAAACGGTGCAGGAAAAGTACGTGGTGGTGCACAAGAAGGTGCAAACGTAGATTTATCTGTAGAATTTGTTGATTTAATGCTATACCAACGTGGCTTTCAAGGAAATGCGAAAGTAATTAAAATTTCAGATGAAGTATTAACTGAAGTTGTAAACTTAATTCGATAATAAATAGTAAAGAAAAATTGTAACGTAGTAGAAAGGGTTTTATATTCGTATGACAAGACAAGAGCGAATTTCACAATTGCCTTTTTTCGAAAATAAAAGTGAGCTTGCTGAGCAAGTGTTAAAAATAGAACGAGAAGAGCATGTATATTTACCAGATCAATTTGAAATCAAACAAGTGCCCCCATATTCGTTTGGTGAAAAACAAGCAATCATTGGTCGTATACACGAATTTTATTTCGTAAGTATTGGTAGTAATGGTGTTTGGAAGTATCAATTGTTTAAAGATGAGATGAAGTGCCGTGAGTTTTTCGTTATGTTGCCGGATATTACGGATCAGCAGCTTGCTTTTTGGTTTAATAACATTGAGTTGTTGAAAGGGGCTTAAAATCTCTTAAAAGCTTTCTTTTAGGTTTTGAGAGAGGGCCTAGCGATGATTAGTAGGTTTGCATAAGTGGCTCACATGTTGTAAGACCAGAGATATGGAGTGGTTCTAAGGTAGTTGGATGGGCTGGAATCCAAGTGTTTAGGTGATGCCTCTTCACTTTTTGAAGATTGGAACTATCTGAGTCTAGAAGCTGCGATTTGAAATAGATTTAGATTAATTTAAGATAGTTGTGTTATATTGTACAATTAGACTAAGTTTATATAAGAGGAGAGGTGAGGAGGATGGCGCAGAATAAGTATCGCGTTACATTCATTTCGCCGAGTGAGGTCGAGCAGCGGACTGTAATGACGGCGAGTAATTTACCAGAGTTAATTCGTAAAGTAGAGGGTATTATTGCAGATCCGAACGGTTATTTTGTAAATGATAAAAAGAATAATTGCTATTTTAAAGTGATTAAAGAAAATGTTACGTTTATTCAATATGAGTTACTATTTTCGGATAAAGAAATTCATATTGAAAAATTAAAACATATAGCACCAACGGTATTGAAACAATTATTTAAAAAAATAAACGATCCGGAATTATATGCACTTGCACTCCTTGATGTTGATATAGCGACAAAGGATTATGTGCTAGGAGAAATGAATCCAGAGCTTAGAGTGAGAGTGGAAAAAGATCTTTCGAAAAAATGGGAAGCGATGCCGACAGAAATTGTAGGAGCGCAAGAAGTGTTATTAGAGGCACTTGCTTCGTTTATACAAGATTAAGCTTTACCACTGTTTTTATTATTTTAAAACTGTAAGGCTCACGCAATTATCTATATTTTTATATAGGTAGTTGACTTTTTAAGTTTAATAAAGCTTAATAAATAGATATATAGAATTAATAGAAGAGGAGCGACACTTTTATGTCACAAGCACAAAGTATTTTATTAGAAAGTGGAACAAACGAATTAGAAATCGTAACTTATACTGTTGGTGAAAATTTATTTAGCATCAATGTAATGAAAGTGCGTGAAATTATTAATCCATTCCCTGTTACAACAGTGCCGGAATCTCATCATGCAGTTGAAGGTGTTGTTCAAGTACGCGGTGAAATTTTACCTGTTATTAATTTAGCGACAGCCCTTAATTTAAAATCAACTAAGCCACTTGATCAAACGAAATTTATCATCTCGGAATTAAACCAAATGAAAGTTATTTTCCGTGTTGATGAAGTGCATCGAATTCAACGTATTTCTTGGGAACAAATTGATGAACCAGCTTCATTATCTATGGGACTAGAAGAAACGACGTCAGGAATTGTAAAACTAGAGGGGAAAATCATCTTATTGTTAGATTATGAGAAAATTGTTTGCGAAATTAGTAACAGTGGTTATGACAATAAAACTCTTTCAGGATTAGAACAAAAAACAGACCGAGCTGAAAAAGTTATTTATATTGCGGAAGATTCAGCGATGCTTCGCCAAATATTAGAAGAAACATTATCAACAGCTGGATATACGAAAATGAATTTCTTCAGTAATGGTGCAGAAGCATTAGCACAAATTGAAAAACTAGCAAAAGAGCAAGGTGAAAAAATGTTTGAACATATCCATCTACTTATTACAGATATTGAAATGCCAAAAATGGATGGACATCATTTAACGAAAATAATTAAAGATAGTGAAGTAATGAAGCAATTACCAGTTATTATTTTCTCTTCATTAATTACAAACGAATTATTCTATAAAGGTGAGACAGTTGGGGCGAATGCTCAAGTGAGTAAGCCAGACATTCAAGAGTTAATTGGTTTAGTTGATAAGCTAGTGTTGTAAAAGGTTTTGAAAAGCGTTTTTTAGTTGGAAGAGTCGGCGTAAAATACATTTTTAGCTGAAAAGAGGAACTAGCCGTATAGTACAGGTTAGTTTCTTTTTAGTATGTACAGGTATAAAAGACCAAACATCTCTAGAGTGTTTATGACAATACTCGCTTTCAAATATTTAGCTGTTCTTATTTAGGGAGTATCGATTGGTTTAATTAATAGGTGGTAGGATTTTTTTATTTGAAAATATAAGAGAGTGTGTTAGTAATATTTCACGATAGCTCAAAAATTTTCGGTGAAATTATATTGGAAATACCATATAATAGAATTGAATGCATTTTATTGATAAAAAAATCGTGTTAGATTTTGTATGATTTACTTAAAAAATCTCTTCTATTTTTATATACTCTATATACTTTTTAGTATGTTAATTATTTGACAGATAATTTCGAAATGCTATAATATGGATATGTAAAAATTGCTATTTTCTTAAAAGACATGGGAGTCAGATGAGAATTGTGAAAGGAAGAGGGGGAGTGACACAGAGTATGTATCACCACACAGCAATCAATGTATTAAATCTTTTACAAAACATGTCAAATAATAAAACGAACGATATGAAATTAGAGGCGGAATTTAAAAAAATAGAGAAACAATTCCGAGTAAAGTATGAAGAGCTAATCGATTTATATAATAAAATGGTATTATTTCAAATAGATATAGAAAAAAATGGCGGTATGCGAGTTTATGAAAAATCAGGAATTACATGGTTAAAGTCTGAACTAGAATTACTGTATGAAGTATATCAATTTTGTCAGCGTCAAGGCTTGAATATCGCAAATATTTCAAAATATGTTAGTAAAAATGAACTGAATTTATTTCCAAAAACAGAAAGTCAATTACAGAATACGTATTATAAATTAAAAAAACAAGAAATCCCGTTTGAAAATATTGAAAAACAGAAGCCGGGTCGAAAACGCAAATATACACCTGTAAAGGCTACCGTTGTTGAGGCGAAACAAGAAAGAAAACAGGAAGTAAAAGAAGATTTCCAAAGTGAAGAGGACGAAAAGAATCTCGTAACTGTTATATCTGGTATCGTTGATAATTTTGAGACAATTAGTCAATCCCGCGAAAAGAAAGAGTATGAATTACATCAGTTTATGGAGGGAATCTATAAGCTTTCTAGTATGGCTGCAGAGCGTTCGAAAGAGGAAAAGAATGCTCGAGGTCTTGAAGGTGAGGTAGATTCATTACGAACTGAAAATGAAAGGTTAAAAAGAGAGAAGGAAGACCTTGTACATGATATTAAAGAAATGACGCACCATTTAATTCATTTCATTACGAGCTCTGATATCGATCAAATTCGTACGTTGCCTTTCTTCGTAAAAGAGTGCAAAAAAGATTTACATAAGCTGGGATTATATAACGCTCAAGACGGAAAAATGAAAATTGTGGTTGATAGTGGCGATCAGGTTATGACCATATCATAATAAAAATGGATACAAAACAAAAGGGAAATACATATATACTATGTATTTCCCTTTTGTTTTGTATGGAATCATTTCGGGCAGAGGAAAAGTTATAATTAATTTTAGTAAATCAAAAATTTGTACAAAAGGAAGGAACTAGGTCTTACTTTGTAGTATCGTGATCCGAAAAATACTGGGAATATACGTATTGTCACTGTGAAAGGGCTTAATACATAATGATTTTAAAGATAAACCGACTCTTCCTCAATATTTAACTGATTTAATTGAGGTGAATAAGCTGTATAATCGTACAGTTGTTATTACATTTCATCAACAAACTTTTAATAAGGAGAATTGAAGAGTAAAGTAGGATTCAAAAGCATAGCCAAAAAGGTGGCTGTTATAAGTTATTTGCCTACCAAAATAATCAATATTTGTTTAAAATATAAGATTACTATTTTATTATACCGAGTAATTATTCACATTATATAATAATTACTTACTATATAATTAACATGGTTATCTTACAAAAGTGTAAGGTTTTTTTAATTGACACTCGTACATATAAGTAACTATACTGGTTACACGACATTGGTGAATATATTTAATAGTCTCTATCTATAAGTGTATGTCTCAGGATTCTTTTCAGAATAAAAGTTATAATTAAATTTAATATCTGTAATATATCGATAACGCATGTTTAATCCATTCTTTATTCTAGGTCGTATTATTTAAAGATTAACTATAAATGATATATTTACCAAGTTGTAATAATTTTTTAGAGGTGTTACATGTTGAAATACAAATTAATTGCTACAGGAATTCTTGCTGGAAGTCTACTATCCTATTCATCTAGTGCATTTGCAAATACTCATAAATTCCCAGATGTTCCCGCATGGGCTGACAAATCCGTTAATTATTTAGTTGATAAAAAAGTATTGAGTGGTTATCCAGATGGAACTTTTGGTTCAAGTGATACATTAGATAGGGCTTCTGCGGCAACAATTATGACAAAGGCCCTTGGTATACATATTGACTTAAATGCAAAACCATCTTTTACAGATTCACAAAACCACTGGGGAACACCGTATATTGCCGCAGCTGAAAAAGCAGGAATAATTAAAGGTGAAGGAAATGGAATATTTAATCCTTCTGGAAAAGTTACTCGTGCTGCTATGGCTACAATGCTAGTGAATGCATATAAACTACAAAATATAAACCCTAGCAATGGACAAAGTAAATTTGAAGATTTAAAAGGACATTGGGGTGAAAAGTTCGCCAATATTTTAATTGATTTAAAAATTTCAGTTGGTACAGATAACGGTTGGCAACCAAATAAATTCATAACACGTGCAGAAGCCGCACAACTTACTGCCAAAACAGATACCCTTCAATCCAGTCCGAAAAATCCTTTAGAAAATAAAACAATCATTATTGATCCTGGACATGGTGGCGAAGATCCTGGAAAAGCCACAAAGGGATTGCCTGAAAGTAAAATTGTATTAGACACTTCCTTACGCCTACAACAATTGCTTGAAAAACATACACCATTTACAGTTTTATTAACTCGTGAATCTGATACTAGACCTGGACATGATCAAAAAAGTTCTTTACAGGAACGTGTTAAATTTGCTAAGCAAAATCAGGGGGATATCTTTATAAGTATTCATGCAAATGCTTATAATGGTAATGCAAAAGGGACAGAAACATACTATTATAAATCTTCTGAATCCGAAAAAACAAACCCTCATGTGGAAGAAAGTCATGTGTTAGCGGAAAAAATCCAAGCACGTTTAGTAGAGGCCCTTCAAACACGTGATAGAGGCGTTAAACATGGAGATCTTCATGTTATAAGAGAAAACGGCATGCCAGCTGTGTTAACGGAACTGGCTTTTATAGATAATGGTATCGATTACAGTAAACTATCTACGGCAAACGGTAGACAGATTGCAGCACAAGCCATTTATGAAGGGATTTTAGATTATTATGAATGGAAAGGAAATAATGTATCCGAATATAGGTTGTAATAAGTGCAAGGAAATTTAGTAATTCTAGGAATAAGTAATTTATAAATTGCTAAAGTATAATTTTGTTATTTGTAATGTGTTTTAGTTTTATAGTGTATACTGGCGCCGACTTATTAAGGATTATAAATAAGTCGGTGTTTAAGTTAGCGTACTTAATGAATACTATAGAAGTTATGAAGAAAAAAAGATAAATAGATAGGGGCATACACCTACATTCATTATTTTTACGTGAAATTTTAATTTAAAAATAGTTAAGTTATACGATTCAGATGGGCAGTATACAATGAGTTCAAAGAAAACATTCTTTGAACTCATTAGCTATTAAATAAACTTGTTACATAAATAGTTCGTATAACAATAATTGATAGTGTTAAGGCCATAGCTGTTCATATTTTTTTGTAATTCCTGTTATAGAATTGTTAAATATTTGCAGGTGTAATGTAAGGCTGCTTTATTTTGAAAGAAATCTTTTGAAATGGTCATAATATGAATAATAATTAGAAACAAATTTTTTAAAAATGATGAAAGACTTAAGAAGGTGAATATATTGCTTAAACATTCACATTTGCAATTTATTTTATTAACAATAGCTCTAATATTCTATATAAGCTTTTGTTTTATATTTTTATTTGTTTTTCCGAATCATTATTTCGTATCAGATTTTAATACCCGACTATCATCCTTAGTTGTTGAAACTACTGTATTTATCTCATTACTTTATTCTATATTATCCGGAAAAATTAAGTTAGGAGTATTCTGGGTTTGCATTACTATTGCAATAGGGTGTTTCTTGATAGGGAATTTTATATCCGCTTTTCAAGTACTTAATGTAGAATTGCCGATACAAAATTTTAATATCTCTGATGTGTTTTTGTTGTTTTTCTTATTCTTCTTTCTCTTTGCATTCTTTTATAAAATCATTATGGAATGTAACAAGTGGGAAAAAGCGTATTTAATTTGTGATTTATGTATTGTTGTTACTGCCATTTTTACATTAGAGTGGTACCTGTTTAATAAACCTTCTGCAAATATCTTATTCTTATCAATTGGAGATGTTTTTCTCTCATTTATTTTTCCGATTATAGATTTATTACTTCTTTTATTAGGAGTTAGTCTAATCTTTCGACCAGCTATTTTTAATGCGAAAAGTAAATTATTTATTTTTATCCTCGTATTAACTGGATTGGCTATTACGGACTACTTGTATTTTTACTTACAAGATGATTTGTCAGATCGTTCACTTGTATTATTAAGGTGTTTGTATAGAGTTTTCCTTTTATTTATCGCTATTGCTGCTTCGATCTCAAAGAATGCATCTTCTAGAAGGAATTATTTCATTATCGATCCGACATTTGGGAAGAAACTTCTTGTTATATTTCCTTATCTTGCAGTTGCGGTATTAATTGGCTTTACTTTAAAAGAGCAAACTTCCTCGGCTACACTTATTACTGGGAATTGTATTGCATTTGTATTTGTGCTGATTCGTCATACTATCGTACGAATGCAAAACAGAGATTTAACTGAAATGTTAAAAGTGTTTAATAATCAATTAGAACAAAAAGTATCTCAAAGAACAGAAGATTTAATAAACAAATCCGATGACTTGGTCAAAAATCAAGAGAGATTTAAGTCATTATATGAGTATCATCCAGATCCTATTTTAACGATTAATTCAAATGGTACTGTGTTAAATATAAACCAGGCTGGAAGTATGTTATTAGGAAAAAACAGTGATGAATTAATAGGTAAAGAGTGCTTCTCGATTTTTTTAGACGAAGATAGATCTGAATTGGAAGCAGCTCTACAGGAAGGGAAACGATGCAGTTCGGCTTCGTTACAATTACGTGTGAAAAATAATAATGAGAAGGACATTCATTTTTGGTACGTCACCATTGTTCCTATTATGATAGAAGGACAAACTTTTGGGAGTTATGTAATGGTAAAAGACATTACGAGAATGAAGAAACAACAAGATGAGATAAACTATCTAGCATTCCATGATACAGTGACGGAGATTGGAAATCGAATATTCTTCCAACAAGAATTAGAAAAATCCATTGAGCATGCACGAAAAACGCAGGGTGAATTTGGACTCTTGTATATAGATTTAAATCGTTTTAAGACCATTAACGATACACTGGGACATTCAATTGGTGATAGTGTTTTAAAAGAAGTTGCTAAACGTTTTAGGACATGTCTGTCACCGGCTATTCCTCTAGCGAGAATAGGGGGAGATGAGTTTGCGATCATAGTCCATAACCACACAGAGCAACAGCTATTGGATTTGTGTGAAACTCTATTTCGTATAACTGAAGAACCATTTGTAGTTAATCAACATAGTTTTTATTTATCTCTTAGTATAGGAATAGCGGTGTATCCGTTTGGAGGAATAAATACTACTACACTTTTACAACATGCTGATATTGCTATGTATAGTGCAAAGGAAAAAGGTAATAATGCTGTTTGCATGTATGACGAGACATTATCAAAAAAAATAACAAGACAATTACGATTAGAACAGGATTTACCGAAGGCATTAGAAAATAATGAGTTGTTTTTATTATATCAACCACAAGTTGACAGTAAGACTGGTATGGTTATTGGTGCAGAGGCTTTAATTCGTTGGCAACATCCAGAACTGGGAATTATTTCTCCTTTTGAATTTATACCTATTGCGGAAGAAACGTCGCAAATTATTCCAATTGGGAAATGGACGTTACAGGAAGCGTGTCGACAACTGAAAAAGTGGCATTCTGCAGGCTATGCAAATCTAAAAATGGGGATAAATTTATCAGCTATAGAGTTTGAACAGAAAGATTTTGTTCAAGCAATCATATCTACCATAGAAGAAGTAGGGGTACCCGCTAGTTCGATTGATTTAGAATTAACAGAGAGAATAGCAATGGTAGATGAAAAAGAAACCTTATCGAAGTTAAAAGCATTAAAATCATATGGTGTACATTTATCAATTGACGATTTTGGTACAGGGTATTCTTCATTAGCATATCTCCCTTTGTATCCAATTGATACCTTAAAAATTCCAAGAGAATTTGTTAATAGGATCGAAAATTCTACTGATGGAAATGAAATTATTCATACCATTATTTCACTAGCGCATACTTTAAACATGAAAGTGATCGCAGAAGGGGTGGAAACGAAGGAACAATTAACAGTGTTACAACGTAATGCATGTTATCTAATTCAGGGCTATTACTACAGTAAACCTGTAAGTGAAGATGAATTCATCAAGTTTTTAAGCACAATGTCGCGTCACCTTTTCTAAGAAAACCACAATCTAGATTTGTTTTTTTTCGAAATTATAACAAATAGAGGACAGCAAAGTAACTGTCAAAATGTTTTAGCATTTAATTTGGCTTAATAGGAAATTCTAATGAGCAAAGACCTTATCTGATTTTAGTTTTAGAAAGGAGAGAAGCGGATGGATTCAATATGGCTAGAGTATGCTTGGGCATTGTTAATTTTAATCGGATTAGAAGGATTGTTATCGGCTGACAATGCCCTTGTACTAGCAGTTATAGCCAAGCATTTACCCGAAGAAGAGAAAAAAAGAGCTATAAATTACGGAATTATTATGGCCTTTGTTTTTCGATTCGCAGCCCTTTTTGCTATATCATTTATTGCAAATGTTTGGCAAATACAGGCGATAGGAGCAGCTTATCTTCTTTACTTAGGATTAAAGCATGTCATTCAGGCGCAATTCGGAAAAAATAATCAAAATATTCACAAGGAAGATGAAAAGGAAGCAGCAGGAAAAAGCTACTGGTTCACAGTAGGAAAGATTGCATTAGCTGATCTTGCTTTTGCGATTGATTCAATATTAGCTGCAGTCGCTCTTGCCCTCGGTCTTCCGGATTCACCGCTAGAAGATTTCGGTGGTATGGATGGAGGACAATTCATAGTTGTACTTCTCGGAGGAATTGCCGGACTTATTTTAATTAAATTTGCGGCAACTTGGTTTGTACAATTACTGGAGAAACGTCCGGCACTGGAAACAACAGCATATGCAATTGTTGCCTGGGTCGGCGTCAAACTTGCTGTAATTACACTTGCCCATGAGGATATCGGTATTTTAAGTCATGATTTTCCGCACAGTACAACTTGGACTTTAATCTTCTACGGAGTATTAGTTGCTATCGCACTAATTGGCTGGTTTGCACCGGGAAGTAAGTCATCTCAGAATAATCCTGAAAGGGAGTAAAAAGGTCAGAGCATTATGTGCTGTGACCTTTTTATCATTTTGATATTGTGTATTTTTGAATTTAACGCTATAATTACAGTGTTAAAGATGGAATCGTGATATGACCTGTTATGAATCTATCATTTTATTTATGAATAAATGGACTGGTATTTTAGCAAGATGTGCTAATAAACTACTCCACCATGATGATAACGTGCCAAAAATGTGGTGCGTATATTTTCGTGGTGGAGTTTTTTTTATTCTCAAAAAGGGGGAGTCACCATGAACGACAGCATGGTTCATATTACAATTGACGGCAAAGAATATAGTGCTGAGCCTGGTTCAACGGTACTAGGCATCATTAATGAGAACGGAATTGAACATCCACAAATTTGTTACGTGCCGGAAGTGGATCCTATTCAAACGTGTGATACTTGTATTGTAGAAGTGAATGGAAAGCTAGTGCGATCATGTTCTACAGTAGTGACGGACGGTATGGATATCGAGTTGTCCTCTATTAGTGCGAAGGCAGCACAACATGAGGCGATGGACCGTTTACTAGAAAATCATTTACTTTACTGTACGGTATGTGACAACAATAACGGGAATTGTAAATTGCATAATACGGCAGAATTAATGGAAATTGAGCATCAAAAATATCCTTATGAGCCAAAAGTTGATGCAAGCGAAGTTGATATGTCTCATCCATTTTATCGCTATGATCCGAATCAATGTATCGCGTGTGGTCAATGTGTAGAGGTGTGTCAAAATTTACAAGTTAATGAAACATTATCTATTGATTGGGAGGCAGAGCGCCCACGTGTTATTTGGGATGAAGGAGTAGATATTAACGATTCTTCATGTGTAAGTTGCGGTCAATGTGTAACGATTTGTCCTTGTAATGCTTTAATGGAGAAATCGATGCTTGGTGAAGCTGGATTTATGACTGGGCTGAAGCCGGATATTCTTGAACCTATGGTCGATCTTATTAAAGAGGTTGAACCTGGATATAGCGGTATTTTCGCTGTGTCAGAAGTAGAAGCTGCGATGCGTGACACTCGTACGAAGAAGACGAAAACAGTATGTACGTTTTGTGGTGTAGGTTGTTCATTTGAAGTATGGACGAAAGGGCGCAAAATTTTAAAAGTGCAACCAACTTCTGAGGCACCAGTTAATGCAATTTCCACTTGTGTAAAAGGAAAATTCGGTTGGGATTTCGTTAATTCTGAAAAACGACTTACGAAACCTTTAATTCGTAAAAATGGAGTGTTCGTTGAATCGACTTGGGAAGAAGCGCTTCATGTAGTGGCGAATAAATTGGGCTCTATTAAAGATGAGTACGGTAAAGGCTCTATCGGCTTTATTTCTTCTTCTAAAATTACGAATGAAGATAATTATGTTATTCAAAAATTAGCGCGTCAAGTGTTCGAAACGAATAACATTGATAACTGCTCACGTTATTGTCAATCACCAGCGACAGATGGATTGTTCCGTACAATTGGTATGGGCGGAGATGCAGGGACGATTAAAGATATCGCACAATCAGGTCTCGTTATTATCGTCGGTTGTAATCCAACAGAAGGTCATCCAGTATTAGCGACTCGTGTGAAACGTGCGCATAAACTGCACGGTCAAAAACTAATTGTTGCAGATCTTCGTAAAACTGAAATGGCAGAGCGTTCAGATATCTTTATTAGTCCAAAGCAAGGAACAGACCAAGTATGGTTAATGGCTATTACGAAATATATGATTGATCAAGGTTGGCATGATCAGCAGTTCATCGATGAAAATGTAAACTTCTTTGATGATTTCAAAGGTAGTCTCGCGGAATATACGCTTGAATACGCAGAAGAGATTACAGGCATTTCAAAAGAAACGCTCGTTAAAATGGCAGAAATGATTCGTGATGCAGATGGTACGTGTATTCTTTGGGGAATGGGGGTAACGCAAAATACCGGTGGTTCAGATACTTCCGCTGCAATTTCAAACTTACTACTTGCAACAGGAAACTATCGTCGCCCAGGTGCTGGTGCATATCCGCTTAGAGGTCATAATAACGTACAAGGTGCTTGTGATATGGGGACACTTCCAGGGTGGCTTCCAGGATATCAGCACGTTACTGACGATGTAGAACGTGCGAAATTTGAAATAGCTTACGGAGTAAAAATTGATAACAAACCAGGTCTTAATAATATTGAAATGCTTCACGCAATTGATGAAGGGAAAATGAAAGCTATGTACCTTGTTGGAGAGGATATGGCTCTTGTAGACTCTAACGCAAATCACGTACATGAAGTGTTATCAAGCCTTGAGTTCTTTGTCGTTCAAGATGTGTTCCTTTCTAAAACAGCTCAATACGCTGATGTAGTATTACCAGCAGCGCCATCTCTTGAGAAAGAAGGTACTTTTACAAATACAGAGCGTCGTGTACAAAGGTTATATCAAGTACTTCCGACGCTAGGAGATGCGAAACCAGACTGGTGGATCGTGCAGGCAATTGCTAATAAGTTAGGCGCAAATTGGAACTATGGTCATCCAAGTGAAATCTTTGCGGAAATGGCGAGTTTATCACCACTATTCGCACACGCAAACTATGAAGTACTTGAAGGGTGGAACAGTTTCCACTGGGGAAGTTTTGATGGTACGAATACGCCGCTTCTATTCAAAGAAGGATTTAACTTCCCGGACAAAAAGGCTCGTTTTGCGATAGCTGATTGGGTACGTCCTGCTGCATTCCCAGCAGAATACGATCTTCACATTAATAACGGTCGTATGCTTGAACATTTCCATGAAGGGAACATGACAAATAAATCAACTGGTATTCAATCGAAAGTACCAGGTGTTTTCGTCGAAGTTTCTCCAGAACTTGCACTAAAACGTGGAGTGAAAACGGGATCGTTAGTACGCCTTGTTTCTCCATTCGGAGCACTTAAATTACGTGTAATTGTAACGGATCGTGTAAAAGCGAATGAACTGTATTTACCAATGAATTCGACTGATAAAGAATCGGCAATTAATTTCTTAACAGGTCCTGCCGTTGACTTGCGTACAAACACGCCTGCATATAAACAAACGAAAGTACGTATGGAAGTGTTAGAAGTTGATGGCGAAAATCCGATGCCAAAAACGAACCCACGTAATAAAAAGCGTCATCCTCAAAACGGTATTGAGGTAAATCGTAAGTGGGATCGTCCTGGATACGTACATTTAACGGATAACTAAGGGGGAGAAAAGAATATGGCAGCACCTATTCAAGCGATCCAGAAGCAGGAGCTAACCGAGGAAGAAATGAAACAACAAAAACTCGAAGACTTAAAAGAACTGCTAGCTAATAATGAAGATGCTTTAAATCAAATGTTTAATATAGTAGGTGAACTAAATGACATAGGGATGCTGGAAGCTGCAAATTCTATGCTGAAAGCGAAAGAACCAATCGCAAAAATCGTTCTAGGCCAAGTCACTCGTGAACCAGTTACAAATTTAATTAATAATATGATGGGCGCTGCAGGAGCTTTAACAGAACTTGATCCGGAACTTACGAAAAAGCTTGTAGGTAGTGTATTAACAGGTATGGATGAAGGAAACCAGCATTTGCAAAGTAATAAAAAAGTAGGAATATTAGACCTTATGAAAGTACTGAAGGATCCAGATATTAATCGTGCTATCGGATTTGGTCTTCATTTCTTAAAAGGTATGGGTAAAGGGTTAAAAGAAGAATAGATAAGCAACAATAATAGTATTTCATATGTTGCTTGCGTACTTGAGATAAGTGTACAATATGATCCATTTCGTCTCAGTATTAAATAGTTTAGACGAAATGGTCATTTTGTTAAAATAGTTGTGATGGAATATTTGGGGAGGAATGAGAGTATGTCAAAAATGGTACATGAATTTAATGATATGATCCGAAAGCTTCGAAAAGAGTTGTTCGGGAAAGGACCGGAACGAATTCATACTGTATTTACTGAAAACATGGCGATTGCTACATTATATGGGAACTTGACACCTACAGAGAAATTCATTTCGGGAACTATGGATGGTGCGGAAATGGTTCATATGGCTCGAACAAAAATGATCCAAGAAGTGTATGCGGCTAATCCTCATGAACATTTAGAAGAACTTGTTGGTGCGAAGTTAGTTCATCTGTTTTCTGATATGAAAGTAGATGAAGATATTGCAGTTTCCGTGTTTGTCTTTGATAAAAATATAACGTGAGAGAAGGATGCTCATCGTGAAATCGATTCAGGTGGAACGGAAAATTTTTAAATATGAGCAAGGGGAATTTAAACATATAGAGGACAGCATTGTAACAGAGTTTCCTGTTACGGTTAAAATTAACGGCCAGGAATTTGTTACAATGGTTAGTACTCCGGAGTATATTGAAGATATGGTAATTGGCTTTTTAGCCTCTGAAGGCATTATCCGAAAGTATGAAGATATTGATGAAATATGGATGCAAGAAAAAGAAGGATATGTACATGTAAAAACGACGAAAATCAATCCTTATTATCGTGATATACAAAACAAACGTTATATTACTTCGTGCTGTGGAATGAGTAGGCAAGGGTTTGTTTTCGCAAACGATGCGCTGACTGCGAAAGAAATGAATGATATTCGCGTGCAGATTTCTGCCGAGGATTGTTTTCGGTTAATGAATGATATGCAGCAATCTGCGTCTACGTTTCAACATACAGGCGGCGTTCATAATGCAGCTTTATGTGATGCGAGTGGAATTGTTTTAAGTCGCATGGATATAGGAAGACATAACGCTTTAGATAAAATTTACGGATATTGTTTAAAAAATAACATTTCGATTGGTGATAAAGTTATTGTTTTTAGCGGACGTATCTCTTCTGAAATTCTATTGAAAGTTGCGAAAATTGGCTGTGAAGTAATATTGTCAAAGTCAGCTCCAACTGAGTTAGCACTAGAGCTAGCAGAGCAGTTAGGGATTACTACAATAGGCTTCATTCGTAATAAATCTTTTAATGTATATACGCATCCAGAACGGGTTGTAAATATAAAATAAGTAGAAACGAGGCAATAATCATGAAATCTGTCACATTAGACAAATTAGATCGTCCTTTAAAGGATTTACGTATTTCTGTTACTGACCGCTGTAATTTTCGCTGTCGATATTGTATGCCAGAAGAAATATTTGGTCGTGATTATTCTTTTTTGTCTAATGATAAAATTTTATCTTTTGATGAAATTGAAAGGATTACACGTATTTTCGTTTCGTTAGGTGTAAGAAAGTTACGCATTACTGGGGGAGAGCCTTTACTTCGAAAAGATTTACCTGAACTCATACAGCGATTAAACGAAATTGAAGGAGTAGAGGATATCGGTTTAACGACAAACGGATCATTACTTAAAAAATTTGCTCCTGATTTATATAAGGCGGGTTTATCTCGCGTAACAGTTAGTTTAGATTCTTTAAATGAAGAACGTTTCTCTTATTTAAATGGGAATAGAAGTAAAGTAAAAACAGTTCTTGCAGGAATACAAGCTGCAGCAGAAGCCGGAATGAAAATTAAAATGAACATGGTTGTTCAAAAAGGGAAAAATGAACAAGACATCGTTCAGATGGCAGAGTACTTTAAAGAGAATAAGCATATCCTTCGGTTCATTGAATATATGGATGTCGGAAATTTTAACGGCTGGGAATTAGGCGAAGTAGTTTCTAAGCAGGAAATAGTAAAGATGATTCATAAAGTTATGCCGCTGGAACATATTGAAGCGAACTATCCTGGTGAAGTTGCAACACGTTATCGTTATGTTGGTAGCCAAGAAGAAATAGGAATAATTTCATCTGTAACGGATTCGTTCTGTTCATCATGTACAAGAGCACGTATTTCAGCAGAAGGAAAATTGTATACATGTTTATTTGCTTCTAAAGGAAATGATCTTAAAGAATTACTTCGCTTTGGATATACGGATGAGGAGATTACTAATGTTATTCGTGACATTTGGAATAATCGTTCAGACCGTTATTCAGATGAACGGTTGAGCAATACGAATAAAAAAGCAATGCCGAAAATTGAAATGTCGCATATCGGTGGCTGAGAAGCTACTAAAAATGTAGATTCTCTTTGTGAACGTAAATAGTGGGAAATGTGCAAGTTTTGTACACTTTCTATGAGTATAGTAAAAATGATGATTGATATTTCTGTAAGAGATATGCAGAGAGATTAAGCAGCATTCAAAAATCCTTACGATGTTAAGGGTTTTTGGTGCTGCTTTTTTTAGATGAGAAAAATGGAGGAATTGGTTATGGCATTTCATAAACCGGAACAAATTGCTGCGCTTGTGATTGAATCCGGTGTTCAAAAGGTAAGGCAACCGCTATCCGCAATGCTTATTCTTGGTTTTTTAGGAGGAGCATTCATTTCGTTAGGATTTTTACTTAATATTCGTGTTCTAGGTAATGTACCGGAGCAATGGGGAAGTTTAGTCAATTTTATAGGAGGAGCGGTTTTTCCTATAGGACTTATGCTCGTTGTTTTAGCAGGAGGAGAATTAATTACGGGAAACATGATGTCGATGGCCATGGCACTGTATGCACGGAAAATTTCATTGAAACATGTGTTAAACAATTGGGCGTGGATCACTTTAACTAACTTCGCAGGTGCACTTTTCGTAGCGTATTGTTTCGGCCATCTTGGCGGGTTAACAGAAGGTGCGTATTTAAATAAGACGATAGCGATAGCTCAAGATAAGTTACATGAATCTTTCGGGAGAACGTTAATTTTAGCAATTGGTTGTAACTGGCTCGTTTGCCTTGCAATTTGGTTAGCATATGGAACGAACGATTTAATCGGAAAAATTGTTGGGATTTGGATTCCGATTATGGCGTTTGTCGTAATTGGGTTTCAGCAAGTAGTAGCAAATATGTTTGTCATTTCAGCCGTAATTTTTGCGGGGCACCTTACGTGGATGGATCTTGCTAAAAACTTTGTGCCTGTCTTTATCGGAAATGTAATTGGCGGAGCTGGATTTGTTGGATTCGCTTATTTTTCTTGTTATCAGAAACAAAGCACTACCGAAGAAGATGTCTTGAAAAAATAACAGTATGTGAAAGGAAGGCTACCTCATGATAGAGCGGTATTCACGACAACAGTTGTTCACTCCTATTGGAAAAGAAGGGCAAGAGAAAATTAGAAGTAAGCATGTATTAATAATAGGGGCAGGTGCATTAGGAAGTGCAAGTGCAGAAAGCTTTGTACGTGCAGGTATCGGGAAATTAACGATTATTGATCGCGATTACGTAGAATGGAGTAATTTACAGCGGCAACAACTTTACGCTGAACAAGATGCGATAGAAAAGTTGCCAAAAGCAATCGCAGCACAGAACCGTCTCAAACAAATTAATTCAGACGTGCAAATTCAAGCGCTAGTAATGGATGCAAGAGTAGATAATATGGAAGCTTTATTAGGTGGTGTCGATGTCATTATTGATGCCACAGATAATTTCGATATTCGGTTTGTAATCAATGATATATCACAAAAATACAATATCCCTTGGATTTACGGTTCTTGTGTCGGAAGTTATGGCATGAGCTATACAATTATTCCGAAGAAAACACCGTGCTTACATTGTGTGTTGAAAAGTGTTCCTGTTACAGGGGCGACGTGTGACACAGTTGGAATTATTAGTCCAGCTGTTCAAATCGTTGCAGCGTACCAAGTGGCGGAAGCATTCAAAATTTTAGTAGAAGATTACAAAGCAGTTAGGAAAACATTTTTAATGTTTGATATATGGAGTAATCAATATCATTCTATCAAACTAGGGAAAATCAAAATGGAAGACTGTCCTTCGTGCGGAACAAATAGAACTTATCCTTATTTATCATACGAAAATCAAACGAAGACAGCTGTGTTATGTGGAAGAAATACAGTTCAAATTAGACCGGCGCATAATAGGCATTACAACTTTGATGAGTTAGAAAAAGTATTAAAGAACCACGGGAAAGTTAATCGGAATCCGTATTTGCTCTCTTGCCAATTAGAAGAGTATCGCATCGTCGTTTTTCATGATGGTCGTGTATTTATTCATGGCACGAATGAAATGCAAAAAGCGAAACAACTATACTATCGGTTATTAGGATAATAGAGAGGGATGGGTAATGATGGAAAGAAGAGTGCCAATTACAGTTGAAGAGGCTGTTCGTAAAGTGATGGCATTTGCTAATTATGGTGTAAAAGAACTAGTACCACTTGAATTAGCATACGGACGTACACTAGCAGACAATATAGTAGCGGATCACGATGTGCCTTCTTTCAATCGCTCGCCATATGATGGGTTTGCTGTTAGGGCAGAAGATACTTCGCGAGCAAGTCGTGAGAATCCAATCGTATTTGAAGTCATCGGTGAAATTGGAGCAGGTTCCGTATTTCCTAAAGAAGTAGGAGCGTTTCAAGCAGTTCGAATTATGACAGGGGCACAAATTCCGAAAGGATGTAACGCGGTCGTCATGCTAGAACTGACTCGTCATCGTCAATATGAGAATATCGGAAAAAGCTATATGGAAGTGCGTCGCTCATTTAAAGAAGGGGATAATATATCCTTTCAAGGTGAAGATGTTCAGAAAGGAACCGTTCTCGCAAAAAGAGGTAGTTACATTAATCCGGGTATTTCAGCTCTTCTTGCTACATTCGGTTATAGCGAAGTGCCAGTAGCGAAAAAGCCTATAATTGGACTATTAGCGACTGGGAGTGAACTTCTCGATGTAAATGAAAAACTACAACCCGGGAAAATCCGGAATAGTAATACGTATATGATATCGTCTCAAATTCGAAGAGCAGGTGGAAGAGTAAAGTACTTTGGGAAGTTTAGCGACGATTTGAATACGTGCTACGAAGCAGTGAAAAAAGCGTTAAGCGAAGTGGATATGTTAATTACAACTGGTGGTGTTTCGGTAGGAGATTACGATTATTTGCCAGCGATATACGAAAAGTTAGGCGCGTCAGTTCTTTTTAATAAAGTAGCCATGCGTCCGGGTAGCGTCACAACAGTAGCACAATTAAACGGGAAATTATTATTTGGATTATCAGGTAATCCATCTGCTTGCTATGTAGGTTTTGAATTATTCGTAAAACCTAGCATTCGTGCGTATATGTTTAGCGAAAAACCACATGTAAAACGAGAAAAAGCAATGCTCGGAGAAGATTTTCTAAAACCGAATCCATTTACAAGATTTGTACGAGCGAAGCTTCGGTATAACGAAGGACAACTAATCGCTTATCCATCAGGATTTGATAAATCTAGTTCCGTTTCTTCATTAGCAGAATCAAACATTTTTATTGTACTACAGGGCGGTACGAGAGGATATAAGAAAGGGATGTTTGTAGACATTCTTTTATTAGAAGATAACGAAGGTAGTGAATGGCCTTGGACATTCCGTAAAGTAGGGAGAGGTTTTGATGGGACAAGCACGATTTGAAATTGTCGATAATCCGATTGTAGTTGAAGAAGTAACGAATAAAGTAGCAAGACGAGAAGCTGGAGCAATTACAACTTTTATAGGAACGGTTAGAGAATTAACGAAAGGAAAACGAACGTTACATCTTGAGTATGAAGCATATAAACCGATGGCGGTAAAAAAGCTTACTGCAATTGGAGAAGAAATTAAAAAAAAGTGGCCGGATGCGAAAGTAGCAATCACACACCGAGTAGGACGATTAGAAATAATGGATATCGCAGTTGTCATTGCAGTATCGTCACCACATCGTAAAGTAGCGTACGAAGCGAATGAATACGCAATTGAACGTATAAAGAGAATTGTCCCAATCTGGAAAAAAGAATTTTGGGAAGATGGAACGGAGTGGATAGGAGATCAACTTGAAAATACTCCGTATCCAGAAGGAAAACCAAAGAAAGAAGAATGAGAGAATGATTACAATTTTACTGTTCGCAAATTTACGAGAAGAAGTCGGTTCAGAGAGATTAGCAATAATAGAAAAACGAGAGATGAATGTTCATCAATTGAAAAAATGGCTGAAAGATAACCATCACTTACAGACGCTAGATAATGTTATGGTGGCAATTAATGAAGAATTTGTAACGGACGAAGATATTGTAAAAGCCGGAGATACTGTTGCGTTTATCCCGCCTGTAAGTGGAGGTTAATTCTTTTTATTTGAATACCGCATCTTTTATACATTAAGGAGAATCATTATGAGTGAATTTCCACACTGGAATGAAGAAGGAAGAGCTAAAATGGTTGATATTTCTCAAAAAGACATTTCAACACGTACAGCTGTTGCGCAAAGTACAATTTCTTTATCAAATGAACTATTTGAAGCAATTCAAAGTGGTGGATTGAAAAAAGGTGACCCACTCCAAGTAGCACAAGTTGCTGGCATAATCGGTGCTAAAAAAACAGCGGATATAATCCCTATGTGTCACCCGATATTAATCCAAGGAACTGATTTTTCGTTTCATTATGAAAAGACAAGTGATGGGTATGAGTTAACGATACGAGCGACAGTAAAATGTAGTGGGAAAACAGGTGTAGAAATGGAAGCATTAACTGCCGTATCAATCGCTGCCCTTACTTTTTACGATATGTGTAAAGCAGTTGATAAAACGATGGTCATGAAAGAAACATATTTAGTGCAAAAAACGGGTGGGAAAAGTGGGGACTTTTTTCACAAGGTAAAATAATTACAATGGAAGGAATGTGTATGATGATTACTCACGAACAGATTATGAACGCTTTAAGCCATGTAGAAGATCCAGAGTTACACAAAAGTATTGTAGAATTAAACATGGTAAGAAATATACAAATTGATGGTACAGAGGTTGGACTAGAAGTAGTTTTAACAATTCAAGGTTGTCCGTTGAAAGCAAAAATACAACAAGATATTGAAGACTCACTTCAAAAGGTTGGGGCATCAAAAGTTTCTTTGACATTCGCTTCTATGACACCGGAAGAACGAGCTGCATTAACGGCGTCTTTAAAGAAAGAAGCTAGAACGGAAACTGGAATGCCTAGTATGCTTCGGCCTGATTCAGGAGTACGTTTTATTACTGTAACAAGTGGGAAAGGGGGAGTCGGAAAATCAACTGTGACGATTAACCTTGCTACTGCTTTAGCACGTATGGGGAAAAAGGTTGGAATTTTAGATGCAGATATATATGGATTTAGTATCCCAGCTATGATGGAAACGAATGAAAAACCGACGATGATCGACCAAACCGCAATTCCGGTCGTTAGCCACGGTGTTAAAATTATGTCGATGGGATTCTTCACAGAAGGCAATAACCCAGTTATGTGGCGCGGACCGATGTTAAACAAATGGATACAAAACTTCCTTGCGAACACGCACTGGGGAGAATTAGACTATCTTCTTCTAGATTTACCACCTGGAACAGGAGACGTTGCCATTGATGTCGCTGCAATGATTCCGCAAGCGAAGGAAATTATCATTACGACGCCTCATAGCGTAGCATCATTTGTCGCTTCTAGAGTAGGAGTCATGGCAAAACATACGAAACACGATATTTTAGGTATCGTTGAAAACATGGCATATTACGAAGAACAAGACGGGTCAAGAAATTATCTCTTTGGAAAAGGCGGCGGCGAAATGTTAGCAGACCAACTGCAAACAGAAGTAATCGCACAAATACCGTTTGCGAAGCGTGAAGAAAATAAAGGCTCATGTGTATATGATGAAGACTCACTTGTTGGGGAGATCTTTACTTCTTTAGCTGAGGATATTATTTATAATGAAGACTAGTATATAAAATAAGAGGAGAGATACATAGCGTATGTGTATCTCTCCTCTTATTTTATATTTTGTGAATAATTACAAGAGTTATGAAGTGCTTACGGCTGTAGTAAATTAGAAATGTTTTGTGAGACTACATTAAGAACAATTAAATGCGTATTCTTTCATTCTTATATAAGGACTGCCTGCTTCTATGCATGGATGGAGTTTCTACCTAAGCGATAAAAGGAGGTTTGCTACCTTTTATCTATATATATTGAAAAAAAGAACCTCTCTATAAATAGAGAGGTTCTTTCATGAAACTAACTCGAATGGTTTATTGTAATAATTTAGAAACCATTTGAGGAGTTTGGTTTGCTTGAGAAAGCATGCTAATACCAGCTTCGTTCAAGATTTTGAACTTAGTCATTTCAGACATTTCTTTCGCCATGTCAGCATCTTCGATTTGAGAAGCAGAAGATGCCATGTTAGAAGCCTGGTTATTTAAGCTTTCTACATTGAAGTCTAGACGGTTTAATGTAGCACCTAAATCAGCACGGCTACCTGCGATAGATGCGATCATACCATCGATAGCTTTAATTGCATCGTTAGCGTTCTTGATAGCAGTACTATCATCTTCAGTAGCTGCTGGAGCGGCAGTTGTTCCACCAGTACCAGTTGTTGGAGCGGCAGCTGTTCCAGTAGTGCCTGCGTTTGTTGCTGAGATAGAAATTTGGCTAAGTTTCTTTTCATTACCTTCTAAATTAGCACTTGTAACATTTGCTAGTGTGATATTGATAGTGCCGTTAATAGCAGGATTAGTAGTACCAGGATTAGTAGTACCAGGATTAGTAGTACCAGAATTAGCTGATGTATTTGCATCAGTTTTGGCTTGTCCATCATCATAACTATGGATTTTAATAGATTTATTATCACCATTTAATAATGTTTTTCCGTTAAATTGAGTGTTTGTTGAAATGTAATCAATTTGATCTCTTAATGCAGAAAATTCTTTTTCTAGTGCACCACGGTTTTCATTTGTGTTTGTACCGTTGGCAGATTGAACTGCTAGGTCACGCATACGAAGTAAGATGTTAGATACTGAGTTCATTGCTGAATCAGCTGTACGAATCATAGAGATACCATCTTGTGTATTACGAGATGCAACACCTAATCCGTTTTCTTTTGCGCGCATACGAGTAGCGATTGCAAGTCCAGCTGCATCGTCAGCTGCACTGTTGATACGTTTACCGCTTGATAAACGGTTCATAGAAACGTTCATTTTGTCTTGGTTTTGGCGCATGTATTCTTGCGTACGCATGCTATTAATGTTTGTATTAATTCTCATGTTAAGAACCCCCATTTTTTTATATTGATTTTTCTGCAAATTGAAAAATTCTAATATGCGAAAAAATCGATTTCGAATTTATTGTAAGTCTTGCTATATCAAGTGTCAACTATAAATTTGGATTAATGGATATAAAAAAATAACATTTTAACAATTTAGTTGTTTTTTTATTACAAAGGATTATTGCAAACTTATTTAAAAAACCCTAATATTAGATTATCCTTACTTATAGAAAAGGTGATATTATGGTAGTTGGAAATATTGTAAAAGAAGTTCTTGCTTATAAAAAAGGACTAATTCAGCAAAAGTTAAGTAGTCCGCAGGCGTTCGTTAGTAGTCGTTTTCAAGATCAATTGCAGAGTGAACCTGCGAAGGAGACGAAGGTTACTCCGCAAGCGGCAAAAGTAGAGGATATGAGTCAGGCGGTACTATCTACGAAAATAGAAACGGCTGTTAATAAACCGGTTGAGCCTATTAAGGTGGAGGAAACGAGTAAGCTTGAGGAGACGGAGAAAGCTGAAACGAAGAAAGTGGATGAAGTGCAAGTCGCACAAAAAGAGCTTGAGCGACGTTTCCCAGAAACGAAAAATGAGTCTGCTGATACGTGGGGATTAACGAAAAAGTATAATATTCAAAAGATACGTTATTTAAATGAGGGTAAGTATGAGGATATTATTAATCGCGCTAGTCGTACATATGGAATTCCGAAAACGTTAATTCAAAAAATGATTGAAGTAGAGTCTAATTTTAATCCGAAAACGGTGTCACATGCAGGAGCGATGGGGCTGATGCAGCTTATGCCAGCAAATGTGAAAGAGATGGGTATAAAAAATCCATTTTCACCAGCTGAAAGTATTGAAGGCGGTGTGAAAGAGTTAAGTGGTTATTTAAAGAAAAATAACGGTGATCTCGTACTAGCACTTGCTTCTTATAATGCCGGTCCTGGTAATGTGAGGAAGCACGGAGGTGTACCACCATTTAAAGAAACGCAAGGATATATAAAAAAAATATTGAATATAGACGTTTCGAAATAAGAAATTTTATTTATATAAAGTGAAACTTTAATCAGTGGGGGTTTTGTTCATCTCCCACTGATTATTAGCCTTCACCAATCGGGCTTTTACGGGCAGTGGATTCCCCCACCTAACTTCTTTGCTTTCGCTGAATTTTGGGGTAGGGGTCTTACTGCCCGCAAATAGCGGGATAAATAGAGAATATGAAATGTTCGTGAACATGATATGGGAGTTGGCTAGATTTGAAATTACAAGATGATATTCCGTTAACGATTTATTTTGAAATCGGAAATACGAAAAAGAAAATTGAAGATCTGCTTCATATTACGAAAGGTACATTGTATCGTCTTGAAAATTCAACGAAAAATACGGTACGTCTTATGCTTGAGAATGAAGAGATTGGAACCGGAAAGATTTTGACGAAGAATGGAAAAATGTACGTTGAAATTGTTGAATTGAAAAGGTAGGAAAGGGGATTTTCATGAGTGGCGATAAATTAAGCCAAGAGCAAATTGATGCCCTGCTGAAGGCGGTAAATGAAGGCGAGGAAATGCCAGCTTTCGCACAAGAAGCAGGGAAGCAAGATAAATTTCAAGAGTACGATTTTAATAGACCGGAGAAGTTCGGTGTTGAGCATTTACGTAGTTTGCAAGCGATTGCGTCGACTTTTGGAAAACAGACGTCACAGACGTTTTCAGCTCGTATGCGTATTCCGATTGAACTAGAGCCTTCGGCCGTTGAGCAAGTTCCGTTTACGAGTGAGTATGTGGAGAAAATGCCGAAAGATTACTATTTATATTGTGTTATTGATCTCGGCCTTCCAGAGCTTGGAGAAATCGTAATTGAAATTGATTTAGCGTTCGTTATTTATATTCATGAATGCTGGCTTGGCGGAGACAGTAAGCGTAATTTTACGATGCGTAGACCATTAACTGCGTTTGAGTTTTTAACGCTTGATAATATATTTGCTCTTCTTTGTAAAAATTTACAACAATCATTTGAAAGCGTTGTTGCGATAAAGCCGAAATTTGTAACGACGGAGACAGATCCAAACGCGCTGAAGATTACGACAGCGAGCGATATTATTTCATTACTGAACGTAAATATGAAAACAGATTTTTGGAATACGACAGTTCGTATCGGGATTCCATTCTTATCTGTTGAAGAAATTATGGATAAGTTAACGTCTGAAAATATTGTCGAACATTCTTCGGATAAGCGTAAAAAGTATACATCTGAAGTAGAAGTGAAAGTAAATCAAGTGTATAAGCCTGTACACGTTGCGATTGGTGAGCAGAAGATGACAATGGGCGAGATTGAGCAAATTGAAGAAGGTGACATAATTCCGCTTCATACGAAAGTAACAGACCAACTACGTGGTTATGTAGATGGAAAACATAAATTTAATTGTTTTATCGGGAAAGATGGAACGCGTAAGGCGCTCCTATTTAAAAGTTTTATAGAGTAGGAGGATCCATATGAAACATGAAGTATCTCCTGTGTCATTAATGGGATTGGAAGAATTTGCAGGGGGTCGAAATGAAGCGGAGAAGGCACATATTGATACCGTTTCAGATATTTCGATTGAACTTGGAGTAAAGCTTGGGAAGTCATCTATTACGCTTGGTGATGTGAAGCAATTAAAAGTTGGCGATGTTCTTGAAGTAGAGAAAAATTTAGGACATAAAGTAGATGTATATTTAAGCGATATAAAAGTCGGTATTGGTGAAGCGACAGTAATGGATGAGAAGTTCGGCATTATTATTTCTGAAATTGAAGCTGACAAGAAACATGCAGCGCTTATGAAGGCGCAAAATCAAATGCAGGATAAAGAGTAGAGGAGGAGTCATATGTCGTATATGACGACCTTATTACAAGTCGTTTTACTGTTTGGTGCGCTCGGCTATGGTGCGTATTATATGACGAAAAAGACGCGCAAACAGCAGTTTTATAAGCAAGGTGAAAATGGCCATATTCAAGTGAAAGACGGCGTGTATTTAAATCATCAAACGAGCGCCTTTTTATTTGAAGTAGACGGGAAGCAAGTGTTCACTGTTATTAGTAATAACGGTGTGCAATCTGTGCAATTAACAGGGACAGGAAATCAGTTTCAACAAGCACTAGAAGACGCGGTGAAGAGTGAAACGAAAAAAGTAGAGGATCCATCATGAGAATAAAGAAACAGTTATCGTTATTTGCCGTTATTTTCGCATTTTCTATTATTTTTTCATTTGTTTTTGTAAATCCAGCGTATGCAGCCACGAACGGTTTTATTAATTTCGAAAATGGAAAAGAGTTTACGAGTAATTCAAGTGTACAACTATTCGCGCTCGTTATCCTTCTATCATTATCTTCTTCTATCGTTCTTTTATTTACGCATTTCACTTATTTTATGATTGTTCTTGGGATTACTCGTCAAGGACTTGGGGTAATGAATTTACCACCGAACCAAGTGCTTGTTGGACTTGCATTATTTTTATCGCTATTTACGATGCAGCCAGTGCTTGGTCAGTTAAAGAGTGATGTGTGGGACCCGATGACGAAAGAAAAAATAACAGTAAGTCAAGCTGCGGAGACGACAGCTCCGATTATGAAAGATTATATGTCGAAGCATACGTATAAGCATGATTTAAAAATGATGCTGAAAGTGCGCGGAGAAGAGTTGCCGAAAGCTTTAAAGGATCTTTCACTATTTACACTTGTACCATCCTTTACACTAACGCAAATTCAAAAAGGGTTATTGACGGGGATGTTCATTTATTTAGCGTTTGTCTTTATTGATTTAATTATTAGTACACTTTTAATGTACCTTGGGATGATGATGGTACCGCCGATGATTTTAAGTTTACCATTTAAAATACTCGTTTTCGTATATTTAGGTGGATATACAAAAATCGTCGATATTATGTTTAAAACGGTCACCTGAAGCGTTTGATGCTATGTGATAGGAGTCATATAAATGAATACGTCACCAATTATAGATATTTTTCAAACCTTTTTTTATAAAGGGGTTATGATTTTAATGCCGGTTGCCGGCGTAAGTATGATTGTCGTTATTATTATCGCTGTCATTATGGCGATGATGCAAATTCAAGAGCAAACACTGACATTTTTACCGAAAATGGCGAGTATTGTACTCGTTATTATCATTTTAGGTCCGTGGATGTTTCAAGAGTTAACGACGCTTATTTTAGATTTATTTGATAAAATTCCATCGCTATTGCGTTCGTACTAAGATAGGTGAATTGAAATGAATATGGAATTATGGGCGGCGACGTTTTTTGCGTTTTGCCGCATTACTTCATTTTTATATTTTTTACCGTTCTTTTCAGGACGATCGATTCCTGCAATGGCAAAGGTTACGTTTGGACTTGGTCTTTCGATTACAGTTGCTGACCAAGTTGATGTCTCTCACATAAAGACAGTTTGGGATGTAGCTGCTTATGCAGCTACGCAAATTGTAATTGGATTATCACTTTCAAAAATTGTAGAAATGCTGTGGAATATCCCGAAAATGGCTGGACATATTTTAGATTTTGATATCGGTTTATCACAGGCAAGTTTATTTGATGTCAATGCAGGATCACAGTCCACTTTGTTATCAACAATTTTTGATATATTTTTTCTAATTATTTTTATTTCACTCGGCGGTATAAATTATTTTGTTGTCACGATTTTAAAGTCATTTCAATATACAGAGGCGATTTCAAAACTGTTGACTACTAGTTTTTTAGATAGTCTACTCGCAACGTTATTATTCGCGATTACATCAGCGGTCGAAATTGCATTGCCGCTTATGGGCAGTTTATTCATCATTAACTTCGTTCTTATTTTAATCGCAAAAAACGCACCGCAATTAAACGTTTTTATGAATGCGTACGTTATTAAAATTACGTGTGGTATTTTATTTATTGCGATGAGCGTACCGATGCTCGGCTATGTGTTTAAAAATATGACAGACGTATTATTAGAAGAGTATACGAAACTATTTAACTTTTTCTTAACGAAGTAGGGGGACGCGCATGGCAAAGGATAATAAAACAGAAAAGGCCACCCCGCAGAAGCGTAAAAAATCACGTGAAGAAGGGAATATCGCCCGGAGTAAAGATTTAAATAATTTATTTTCCATTCTCGTATTAGCAGTTGTCGTTTACTTTTTCGGAGATTGGCTCGGTTATGAGATTGCGAACTCCGTAGTGGCGCTGTTTGATCAAATTGGAAAAAATACGGATGTGGCGGAGTATTTGTATTTAATGGGCATTTTACTTCTTAAAGTATCGGCTCCTATATTAATACTCGTATACGCTTTTCATTTATTCAATTATATGATTCAAGTTGGTTTCCTATTTTCTTCTAAAGTCATTAAGCCGAAAGCATCACGTATTAATCCGAAAAACTATTTTACGAGACTGTTTAGTCGTAAAAGTTTAGTAGATATTTTGAAATCACTGTTTTATATGGGACTAATCGGTTATGTTGCTTACGTTCTCTTTAAAAAGAATTTAGAGAAAATCGTTAGTATGATTGGATTTAACTGGACTGCGTCACTTACTGAAATTATTAGACAAATTAAATTTATCTTTTTAGCTATTTTAATTATATTAATCGTTCTTTCTATTATTGATTTTATTTATCAAAAATGGGAGTACGAACAAGATATTAAGATGAAAAAAGAAGAAGTAAAACGAGAGCATAAAGATAATGAAGGGGATCCGCAAGTAAAGGGGAAACGAAAAAACTTTATGCATGCCCTATTGCAAGGAACAATTGCGAAGAAGATGGATGGCGCAACATTTATTGTAAACAACCCGACTCATATTTCGGTCGTACTTCGATACAATAAACACGTCGATGCGGCGCCAATTGTCGTTGCAAAAGGGGAAGATGAGCTCGCATTATATATACGAACGCTTGCCCGGGAACAAGAAATACCAATGGTGGAAAACCGTCCGCTTGCTCGTTCTTTATATTATCAAGTCGAGGAAGACATGGCGATTCCAGAAGATTTATACGTAGCTGTAATTGAAGTTATGCGCTATTTAATTCAGACGAATGAACTTGAAGTATAGTAGCGCGTTTGGAGGAGATCTCTTTGTTTAAGATAGATTCTGCAAGAACCTATTTTTCTATCTTTTTAGCAGCGTCATTCGTAGTGGCGCTCTTAATTCCACTTCCACCATTTATACTTGATATCGTTATCGTTTTTCTACTAAGTATGTCAGTGCTTATTTATATGCGAGCGACAAGTATTAACGAGTGGGATGAATTAAAGTCATTTCCAACGATGTTGTTATTAATCGGGATTTTCCGCGTATCGATTAACGTTTCGACGACGCGAGCGATTTTAACAGACGGAAATGCCGGTCATGTAATTGAAGAGTTCGGCCAGTTCGTAATTGGCGGGAACTTATTAATTGGTATCGTTATTTTTACAGTATTAATCATATTCCAGTTTATCGTTGCAAATGGTGCATCTCGTACAGCTGAAGTTGCAGCTCGTTTTACACTTGATTCTTTACCAGGGAAACAAATGTCTATCGATGCTGACTTAAACCAGCGCATTATTACAGAAAAAGACGCACAGGCAAAACGAAAAAAATTAAATATGGAAACAGAGTTTTACGGAGCGATGGATGGTGCCGGAAAGTTCATTAAAGGGGACGTTATTTTCGGGATTGTCATTTTATTCGTAAACATTATTTTCGGTTTAATTGTTGGTATGATGCAGCAAGGAATGAGCTTTGGAGAAGCAGCCATTCATTATACACAGTTAACTGTCGGTGACGGAATCGTAAACCAGATCGGTTCGTTAATGCTCGCAATTTCAACAGGTATTATCGTAACGCGAGTATTTGACGGTTCACCTGATACAGTAACAGAAGGAATCTTTAAAGAGTTATTAGCGCATGAAGTTGTTGTCTATGCGCTTGGTGGTTTATTTATCGCAATGGGTATTTTTACTCCGTTACCATTTCTACCATTCGCTCTCGTTGGAGGAACGATCATCTTTTTAGGTGTTCATAATAAAAAGCGAATAAAGAAAGAAAAAGAAGACGAGCTTCAAAAAGAATTAGAAATGATTCAAGGCGATGAAGAGCAATTGCAACAAGTGGAAGATTCATTCGGCGTGTTTACAGATAAGTATCCAATTATCGTAGAGCTCGGATTAGATTTAGCGGCGCTTGTAAAGCAAAAAATTAAAGGGGAAACAGCTCGAGATAAAGTTGTTCTGATGAGGAAATCGATTATTACTGACCTTGGTATTAACGTTCCTGGGATTAACTTTAAAGATAATACGAGCTTTAGACCACGCGGACGTTACATTATTCGTATTAAAGGTGCGAAGGCCGCTGAAGGTGTTTTAAAATCAGGTTACTTATTGGCACTGAAAACACCGAACGTAATGGCGGATTTAGATGCAGAGTCAGCGAAAGATCCAATTTTCGGCGAAGATGGATATTGGATTTTGGAGCATATGGTACAAGATGCACAAATGAAAGGCTATCAAGTGTTAGAGCCACTTAGCATATTAATTACGCATTTAGATGTTGTCGTTAGACGAAATCTTCAAGAGTTAATTCAGCGTCAACATGTGAAAGATTTAATTCAATCGCTGGAAACGGATAATGGCGTTTTATTAGAAGAAATTAAGAAGAAAGAAATCGATTTATCACTCGTACAAAATGTTATTAAACAACTGCTGAAAGAAGGAGTTTCAATCCGTGATTTACCAACGATTATTGAAGGGGTTATTGACGGGAAAGAAATTTATCAAAACCATGTTGATGGTGTCACTGCATTTGTTCGTGAATGTATTTCAAAAGTTATTTGTGAGAGTGCGAAAAATCCTGATGGGAAAATCTATGCGGCGCTCTTCTCTGATTCAATTGAATTGGATGCAGATGTTGTAAATAATTCATACCAAGGTTATTTATTAAACTGGGATTTAGATTTAGAAACGCGAGTAGTAGAGCAAGTACAGCGTGTTTTCAAACAAGCTCGTTTAATGGGAAGAGATCCAGTATTATTAACACGCAGAAAAGATTTCAGATTTGCGATTGTGAGACTTCTTGAACGTTATCAAATAGAAGCTAAAGTATTATGTATTAGTGAACTAGCACCAGAAATTGTTGTAGATCAAATTGCTTATATTGAATAGTAGGGGGTGAAGTAATGGAAAGTACAGAAAAAAAAGAAGCGTTAATGCGAATAAAAGCAGCTTCGAAAAATGAATTGTATCGAAAGTTATTTGACCAATATAGTACAGATTATTACTATGTTGTCGATGAAAGTGTAAAACGAAACATCCCGTTTTTCTGGAAAAAGAATTATGAAATGTTAGTCGCTTTTCCCGAAGATAAACAGGATGAAAGTAAAGAAGGCGTAGCCGAGTTTCATGACCAATTAATGGATGTTGTAAATGAACCTTCAGAAGAAATTGTGAAGGGAAATGGAATTCAAGCGGTTTTGCACAATTTAGAAAATGTAACAACTTCTATGTCGTACGCAGCGATGCAAACAGGAAATAGTGAAGAGTGGGCAAGAAAAAAAGAGAAACTATTACAACTGTTTGAAAAAGGGATTGTCGTGGTGAAACGTGCGGAGGCGACGAACGTTACGAAAAAACAGCCTGCTGTGAAACAAGCTATTCCTGTAAAGAAAGAAGAAGTAGTTGTTAAAAAAGAAAAGCAGGAATCTGTGCCATTTATTATTCAAAAAGTAATACGAATGCTAGAACAAAACGATGTGGAACATTATTTCATTCATGCATATGCTGAAAAATTAAAAATGAAGTTTGAGAATGCAACGATGATTACAGAAGAGGAAGTCATCGGATACATATTGGAAGATATGAAATCTCATTTTAATACTGAAAACGTATTTGAAAAAGAAGTACAAACGATTGCATTAATCGGTCCAACTGGTGTTGGAAAAACGACGACGCTTGCGAAAATGGCATGGCAGTTTCACGCTAAGAGAAAAACAGTTGGTTTTATTACGACAGACCATTCTCGCATTGGAACAGTGCAGCAATTACAAGATTACGTAAAAACAATTGGGTCAGAAGTAATTGCTGTGCGAGATGAAGCAGCTATGACAAGGGCACTCACTTATTTTAAAGAAGAATCACGCGTCGATTATATATTAATAGATACAGCCGGGAAAAATTATCGTACGTCAGAGACAATTGAAGAAATGATTGAGACGATGGGACAAGTAGAGCCAGATTATATTTGTTTAACGTTATCAGCTTCTATGAAAAGTAAAGATATGATTGAAATTATTACGAACTTTAAAGATATTCATATAGATGGTATCGTGTTTACGAAATTTGATGAAACAGCGAGCAGTGGTGAATTGTTGAAAATTCCAGCTGTATCATCAGCTCCAATTGTATTAATGACAGATGGACAAGACGTAAAGCAACATATACATATCGCTACAGCTGAACATTTAGCAAAACAAATGTTACAAACATCGTAAGAAGAGAGGTGAAGAATAAGGCATCTGCCTTATTCAAACGAGTATGAACGGTCTTTATATAGGTTCTATGGGTATGATGAATTACATGCAGCGCATTAATGTTCATTCGAATAACGTTGCAAATGCTCAAACGACAGGATTTAAAGCAGAAAATATGACTTCTAAAGTATTTGATGTGCAAGACACATATCGCCGCGGAGATGGATCGACGACAAATATCGGTTCGGTCGATTATGCTGTAGTACCAGCCGCAACGCATGTGAACTTAGTACAAGGAAATATACAAATGACAAATAGTGCTACAGATTTCTTTTTAGATGACGGTACAGCCGGTACAACATCATTTTTCGTTACATCTAAAAACGATGAAACGTTTTTAACGAGAGATGGTAGTTTTACAATAAATAGTGATCGTTATTTACAAACATCTTCAGGTGCTTATGTTATGGATGTAAATAATGAACGTATTCGTATTCCTGAAAATGTTGATTTCTTCGTATCTAATAATGGAGAAATCTATAGAGAAGTTAACGATGGAACTTTGCAAAAACCAGATATTAAGAGAATGGTAATTGCACAGTTGCAAACAAAAACAGTAGATGCAGAAGCGAATGCACGTCTAATGCAAAGAGAGAACAAAAGCTTTACACTAGCAGAAGGAAACATTGCTGATTTACCGAACGGAACAGGGGCAGTAAAAAATCATATGCTAGAAAATTCAAATGTAGATATGACGAAAGAGATGGCAGATCTTATGACGAGTCAAAAGATGATTCAAGCATCGCAGCGTGTCATGACTTCGTTTGATAAAATTTATGAAAAAGAAGCAAATGAAATATTGAAATAGGAGACTTCCGTTAGCGGAAGTCCTTTTTTATTATTGCTTTTATTACAGTTACACCATAAAATGATAATGATTATCAATATCAATATCATTTTATCTATTTTCATAAGATTGGAATTTCATAATGACAGCAACATTTGTTTAACAAAGTGAATTAAAAACAAGGGGATGGTGTGTATATGTCTACAAAAAAACAACTTTGCATTGGATTATGTTTAATTTCTAGAAAGAAAGAGCAAGAGGGTGAGTTTAATTCGGGAATTGATGAACAAGTAGAGTTAGCGAAACAAGCAGAAAAATCGAAGTTAGATTTTGTTTTTAAAGCCGATTATTTAGTGGCGCATCCAGATTTAATTGCTCGTAATAAGGGGAATGTAATTTTAGATCCGACATTATTGTTTACTGCTATTGCTTATGCAACAGAAAAAATTGGAGTGGTTACGACAGCTTCAACATCATTTTATCCACCATACATACTAGCGAGGCAACTACAATCTTTAAATTGGATTAGCAATGGCCGAGTAGGATGGAACATTGTCACATCCATTGACGGTGCAGAAAATTTTGGTGAGGCAGGGATGCCACCATCTGAGGAACGATACGCGAAAGCTGCAGAATGTACAGAGTTAGTAAGAAAACTTTGGAGGAGTCATCCTTATGAGGTTTTGAAAGAAGGTAACACAGATGTAATTAGAGAGATGGTAAAGCCTATTGAACATCGTGGTGAGTATTTTGAGGTGAAAGGCCCACTTAATGTCCCGCAGCACATTTCTAGAGAAATGCCATTATTTCAAGCTGGTGCATCAGAGCCTGGTCGGAATTTCGCTGCTTCTGTTGCGGATGCGATTTTCGCCGCAATGCCAGATGTAGAGTCAGGAATTGAACTTCGCCGAGATTTAAGAAGAAGGGCAGTGCAACATGGCCGGCAGTCAGATGATATACGTGTATTGCCTGGTTTATATTTCTTTATTGGCGATACATATGAAGAAGCTTTAGAAATGCACAGGCAAGCTCATCAACATCTCACAAAAGAGAAGAGATATGCTTTACTTGAAATGGTTCTCGGACTAGACGTTAGAGGGATTCCGTTAGAAAGTAAGGTAACAGAAGATATGCTACCAAGCAGGGAGCAAACTGTGCGTAGTAAAACACATGCCGAATTATTACGGAATTACATCATGAAAAATGAGCCAACTGTTGAACAAATACTGGAGCGACCAGAAGTTGTTGGCTCTGCTCATTGGGTAGCGGTTGGCACATCACAAGACGTTTGTAAGCAAATTATGGATAGGTTTGAAGCCGGAGCATTAGATGGATTTATTGCAATTCCAGGGGGACCTCCAAAATCATTGGATTTATTCTTTAGTGAAGTCATTCCGTTATTCGTGAGAGCAGGTGTGTTTAGGAAAGAGTATACAGGTTCAACCTTACGTGAGCATCTGGAGGGGAACATATCAAATACTTTGCAGTTCAAATAAGTGGAATAGTATGTACAAAAAGCCTTTTACAAGAAGGCTTTTTATTTTGTTTCAAAATTTCAGAATTATCAATTGACTTTATAGATCTTCTTTTTTATATTGGTAGGTATAATAATAACTACTAATATAAAATGTATCGTTTTGAAATGAGAGTTATTTAGATTGTGAGGGATTACCGATGGATGAAATTATAAAAGAATTACAAAAGTTAGGTTTTTCTCAATATGAATGTAAAGCGTATATTGGTTTATTAAAACATTCCCCAGTAACAGGTTATGAAGTTAGTAAACAAACAGGAGTACCCCGTTCGATGATTTATGAAGTACTTGGCAAGTTGATGGATAAAGGTGCAGTACATTTAGTCCCTTCTGAACCAGTGAAATATGTACCAGTACCAGCTACTGAATTAATGGATCGAATGCGAAAATCCTTTGAAAAATCCTTTGAATTTTTAGATCGAAAATTAAATTGTTTAGAGCAGGAGCGACAAATTGATGTAATTTCGCATATTCGCTCGAATGATCGTGTTTTAAAAGAAATATGCAATATAATTAATAGAGCAAAGGAAGAGTTATGGATTTCTGTATGGGAAGATCAAGTGCATGAGATTGAACCGCTTATTCATACAAAGGAAGCGGAAGGAGTACATATATTTTCAATCTTATTTGGTGCCCCAGAAACAAAAATAGGAGCGACATTTCATCATAATTATATGACGCCTCACGTTGTTGAAAAGAGAATGGGCGGTCATTTAACTGTTATCGCACGTGATGGGGAAGAAGTGTTAATTGCTAACTTCTCAAATGATAGCACTTCATGGGCCGTTACAACGTACGATCCAGCTTTAGTTCTCGTTGCTACGGAATATGTGCGGCACGACATTATGGTGGAAGAGATTACAAAGGAATTTGGAGCTGATAAGTTAGATACGTTATGGCGTGAGAATATAGATTTAGTTCATGTCGTAACAGGAAAACGGACTATGGAAGGAATGGAGGATGATACGAATGAGTAAAGCTCAGGCCCATGTAGCTTTGCAGAGCGATGATACATTTCAGCAAGGAGTAAAAGATTGTTTACCAACTGTATTTGGTTATTTAAGTATCGGTATAGCAGCTGGTGTAATTGCAAAAACAGCAGGTTTCTCCATCATTGAAATTGCGTTTATGTCCACTTTAATTTATGCAGGTTCTGCCCAATTTATATTAGCTGGTATGTATGCAGCTGGCGCTCCTGCTTCAGCAATCATTTTCACCGTCTTTTTTGTTAATTTACGCCACCTTCTAATGAGTGCTGCCCTTGCACCATACTTTACGAAACTTCCTCTATTAAAAAATGTAATTATCGGTTCTCAAATTACAGATGAAACTTTCGGTGTTGCAGTGCAGCATGCAGCGCAAAAAGGTTATTTAGGTGAAAGGTGGATGCTAGGACTAAATGTAACAGCATATTTAAATTGGATTATCGCTACAATTATCGGAGGGCTCTTTGGTGAATGGATACCAGATCCACATACGTACGGGATGGATTATGCATTACCAGCAATGTTTATCGGATTATTTGTTCTTCAGCTCATAAGTAGTAAACCGAAATTAGCAATTCATCTTACTGTTGCAATTGTAGCGATTATTATCGCATATGTTTCACACTTATTTATGCCAGACAGTATAGCAGTTATTATCGCAACATTACTAGCTGCGACGATTGGAGTGGTGATTGAAAAATGGAAATGAGATTAGACATATTATTACTTTTACTAGCAGCAGGAGCTGTCACACTCGTGCCACGTATTTTACCTCTTCTCGTATTTAGTAAACTACAAATTCCAGACTGGGGTTTGAAGTGGTTGAATTACATACCGATCGCGATATTAGCAGCACTTTTAGCTCAAGTACTATTTATGCACGAGACGGTGCAGTGGGATTACCTTATTGCGGCAATTCCAACATTTCTTGTTGCAATATATACTCGTAGTCTATTAGGAACAGTATTAACAGGCGTCATTGTGATTATTTTGTTACGTTTCTTTTTCTAAAAAGGATTCCATTCATATAATAGCGAACAGTGTAATAATATGAAACATATAGGGGTGGTGTTATGATACTTTTAACGATAGGAGCAATTTTATTAACGTTATTTACTTTCTTTATTATCGGCTTTATTACGTTTATGATGTTTGTTGATAAGGCGACACCTCAAATTTATTATACACCTTGTGAAACTATGACAATAAAATCTAAAGGTAAAAATAGAAGGAAGAAAAGTTGATATAGGCTTTTCTTCCTTCTGTTTTATCTGATTTTTCTGTATAATTTAAGTTAGTTATTCAACTAACTTAAAAGGTGGTGATATAAATGGCAAAGCCGAATGTTGTGAACAAGCAGAAGTTACTAGAAGCAGCAAAAGAAATTATTACAGAGCATGGGATGGAAAAATTAACGTTAAAAGCAGTCGCAGAAAATGCTAAAGTTACACAAGGTACCGTATATTATCATTTTAAAACGAAGGATCAATTATTGCTTGAAGTGACTGAATCGTTTTGTAAAGAGTCGTGGGAACAGATAGGAAAGGATGTACAGCTAGAAAATGCTTTACAATCTGCTAAAAGTAGATGTGTGAAAGATTCAATGTATCATCATTTGTTTTTTCAATTAGTAGCTAGTGGGCTACAAAATGATGCGATGAAAGAAAAAATTGGCGAACTGTTACATTATGAAAATCAAGAGTTAAAAGGAGCTTTAGATACAAAAATAGGGGATGCAATCACATCACAAATTTCAACTGAAACGTGGAGTATTTTATGTAATGCATTAATTGACGGGCTGGCATTACAAGTCTTATTCAATCCATCTTTTTCTACAGATAAAGTATATGGTGATTTGCACATGCTCATGGAAAAGTTTATAGCGCTACAAGAGGGAGGTAGTGGGAGTGCATAATAAACTGTGGCTCACTATTTTATTTTCTATTGGGATATGGTTTTTTGCCTCAGCATTTTTTATTGTTTTCGGATCTTCAGTTTTATTAGAATACACTTCAAATGAATTTTTTCTACAAATGACGTTTCTCGAATTAGGAACAGCTATAGCTTTATACTTTGTAATGTGGCTATATCAAAAACTGGACACTTCGAAATATGCAGTTATTAAGTTAGGTATATGTGGCACAGTAATTGGTTTAACCTTAGATTCTTACATCTTGTATAACTCTTCTAATATATTTTCACAATTATCCTCACAGCAAATCATATCATTTACCATTTGGATGGTTATTGCTTATGCTTTCTATTTAATAATTCCTTTAGTTATGGAACGAAAAAAATTGTTGTAAAGAGGTGTTTTCTCCTCTTTACAACAATTACATTCCCGAAAGAACTAACAACAATAAACCAAATAGAAAACTAATAAAGGAAAGAAAACCAATACATATTGAGAATACACGATTGTTTCTCCATTCGCGCCAGAAAACGATAAATCCTAAAATACAAAGAAAAAACCAAATGGGCAGGAATATGAACTCGCTAACTTTCTCGGGAAGTAAACCATAAAAAGTTGTTAAATATAAGATCCAATTTGTAAAAAATAACATGCAAACGATAATAGATTGTAAGTGGGGGCGTTTGAAAAACTCCCCTTTTTTTACGGTTGTAAAAATGATAGTTAGCGCTAATATAAATGCAATGAATATGAAAAAAAGTAAGAGTAATGTAAGCGTCATTTGAATCTCCTTTATAAGATTGTTTTTGCAAGAAATGAATCTATTACATTGTATGCTTGCTTTGTAGAGTTCTCGCTATATTTTTCAGTGTACGGATTTAAAAATCCATGTTCGCCATGTAGTTGTTTTATTTCTAATAGCGGATTCCTTTGTTGCTGCAATGCTTTCATTAAAGAGGGTACTGAAAAACTAGCTTCTTGTTCAGGGAAAATAAGTAATGTAGCACATGTAGGTTTAATGTGAACATAGTCACGTATACGGGAACCGTAACATCCAATCATAAAATCTATTTTTGGATTGTTACTACAGAGCCAAGCGATGGTAGCCCCAACACTAAAGCCGATAAGTCCTATATGCGTGTAATCATTTGAAAGGGTAGAAATTACCTCATTAATTTGTTCTTTCCCATAATCAAATCCAATATGATTCATAAAATATTGATATGCTTTTTCTTCATCACTATAATGAAATGAATTTTGTAGTTGTAAAAGGTTAGGACAGAATACATCTATATAAGATGTATTGAAGTGGTCAATAACATGATGCATATGATCGTTCACACCGTATATTTCATGAATAGCAACGAGAGCCAATTTTTTCTTCATAAGTTACAAGGTACCTCTATGAAACTTATATTCTTTCTCAACAAGGCAGATACGCAGGTGGAAGTTTTCATACCATTGTTCACGGCCCCTTTTTTTTGCTTCTTTATGTAAGGCGTTCTTTTTCCAATTTTCAATTGCTTCAAGTGAATCCCAATAAGAAATAGTAATTCCGAGTCCGGAATGATCACGTGCGCTTTCGACACCTAAAAATCCAGTTTGCTGTTTCGCAAGATGCTCCATCTTTTCGGCAACGGCATTATAGTCTGCTGTATCACTTGATAAATTAGAAGTGAATATAACTGCATAATAGGGCTTGTTTTTTTCTAAATCAGATTTCATTATCTTTCCCCCTTAATGTATAGTGCGAATAATTAATTCATAGTTTGTATTTTAGCAGGTTAAAAAAAGAAAAGAAGTAGAAGATTCTTATTTTTTTAGGTGTTGTAAAACAGAGGGTAGAAGGAATTTATATTAAGTAATCTAAAGTAAGAAAAATGCCACTTCAAAAAATTGAAGTGGCATTTCTTATATTTCCTCTAAGCTATTAACTGGAACCGTTAATTCGCGTCCTGGGTTTTGTACTTCATATATGCGGGCGGTTTCGTTACTTTCGTCGACGTGTTGAATCATAACAGGCATGCCTTGAAAACTTACATTAGCTTGCTCCGCTGAAACAGAAAGCTCTATTGCACGTTGAATATTCATTTATATTCCTCCCATCATTATTATTATCTTTGCTAAAAAGGAGGAATAATATACCATTTCGAGACATTCTTAAAGTTTTTGTATTATTTGTAATGTTTTTTTAATAAATACAGAGAAAACAGAATCCGGATACGATTGTATCATTTCATTTGCTTTTGTTGCTTCTTCAAGAGCTCTTTTTTTATCATCCAGTTTGACGTAACAAAGGGCACGATATGCACCTGCTGTTGTAAGCCACGATTGATCAAGCGGATGGTTCATATAATCTGGTATAATACCACGTTGCAGTGCTTGTAAAGCTTCTTCGTAACGTTTTAATCCGTATAAAGATTTTCCTTTTTCAAGATAATACAATCCGTCGTCTTGAAAAATGGGCTGATCTTTTAGTTTTTCTCGATATTGTTCTAGATGTTTTAATGCGATTGTATATTCATTAGTAATCGTGTTGTAGTAGTAAGCTTTTAAAATATTAGTCATCGCAATGGATAGAGTATCTTCTGTAAAAATGGCAAATTGCTCAGATTTTTTTATGTAATATAAATAACGCTCTTTATCAACTGTAATGACTTTTTGGTAAGATAAAATCCGGTAAAATACATCTGTTTTATAATACACTTGATGTTTTTTTGAAAATGCGAGTGTCTCTAATATCGTTTCTTCACATTTTTCATAATCGCCACATGCTAGTAATATGATGGCTTCATATAAACATAAATCAATATGTATAATAAGATCCATTTCTAAATGTTTCTCTTCATAATCATTTCTAATATTAGATATAAGTTGTAAACATTCTGCATACTTTTTACGTGTGAATATCGCAAAAGATAATTTTAATTTTGTTTCCGTACTGTCTCGGTATAACTTATATTTTTCGAAAATAGAAACAGCTTTTTCTACGTAAGATTCAATGTTGTAATCTTTCATAATTACCGCAGCAGTTACGAATTGTTTGTATATACGAGCCGTATTTAAAGTAGAAGGGAGCTCTTTTTGAACGATAGGTAGTAAAGCCTTGTACACTTCATCACATTTGTTTTCCTTTATGAGTTGCTCCATTTTTGTAATGAGTTCTACAATTTCTCCATCATCATCTTCTAATAAAAAACTCGCTTCACATTCAAGTTTTTCAGCGATATATTGTAATGTTTTCATGGAAGGTGTAGCTTTTCCATTTTCAATTTGACTAAGCATACTTTTTGTAAGTTTCGAACCTGCCAGTTCTGTTTGTGTAAGTTTTTTTTCTTTACGTAACGCTTTAATTTTTTCACCGAGAGTTGCCATATTATTGCTCCTTTATAATTGGAAAGTTAAATTGTATTTAACTTTTTGTTGTAAAAATTGGAAAGTCGATTATATAATAAGTTTAACACAATTTAACTTTTAAGGGGAGAGAGTCATTATGGGAGATGTAAGTATAGGACAACATGATACAAGAATGAAGATTGCAACGAGAAATATTATTTTAATGATGATTGGAAAGATGACGTCTTTATTAGGGGCAGGAATTTATACATTTGCCATGGGGTTATACGTTTTAAAGACAACTGGTTCAGGAATGGGTTTTGCAACTACGCTCGTTTGCGGATCACTTCCAAGGATGATTTGTGGTCCGATTGCGGGTGCTGTAGCTGACCGTGTGAATCGAAAGTGGCTTGTCATTGGCACTGATTTATTAAGTAGCTTAACGATGCTTATTATGTTTATTCTTGCTACTATATTTGGACCATCACTTCTTTTTATTTATGTTTCAGCAGCATTATTATCAATTTGTGCAAGTTTTTATTCTGTTGCATTAACTTCGTCTATTCCTAATTTAGTAGATGAGGGGCGTATTCAAAAAGCGAGTGCTTTAAATCAAACGGCGGCTTCTTTATCAAATATATTAGGGCCGATTATTGGCGGAGTTGTATTTGGTTTCATTTCCATTAAGTCGTTCTTTTTGTTAAATAGTATTACATTCTTTTTAGCAGTGATTGTGCAATTATTTATCGTATTTGATTTATACAAAAAAGAAGTGGCTGAGAGTAAAGAGCGTTTCTTGACGAGTATAAAAGAAGGATTTTCATATGTAAAACGACAGCATGAAATATATGGTCTAATGAAAATAGCGCTGTGGGTAAACTTTTTTGCGTGTGGGCTAACCGTAGCACTTCCATATATTATCGTCCATACATTGCATCTATCTTCAAAGCAACTCGGTACTGTAGAGGGAATGTTAGCAGTCGGGATGCTAATGGGTGCGATTGCTTTATCAGTGCGTAAAGAAGTGAAGAATCCGTTTCGTTCTATTTATACTGGACTGTTTTTATTTGCGGGTTTAAGTTTATGTACAGTCTTCCCATTGTTAGTTACCATTCCCAAAGTGGCAAGTTTTATTTACTATATTGCTTTTATGATGTTAACGGGTATATCAATTATGATTGTAAATATTCCGATGCAAGTACATATGCAAAAAACGACAGATCCGAGCTATTTAGGGCGTGTGTTTGGCCTACTTGAAACAATTGCTACTGCAATCGCACCACTCGGTATGATTGTATATGGGTTATTATTAGATATGTTGCCAACTAGCATTGTTATGATGACATTAGGCGGAGGTTTATTGTTAGTTGTATTAGTTGGAGTAAAGCAACATATGGCGAAAAAACAAGTGGATGTGTCGGCTTAAAAATAAGAAAATAATAAAAATTTAACTTATCATTATAAAAATGACCGAATTAGTATTTTAGTTTTTGAAACTCTTTTTCATGTGTGTTACAGTAAGGTGAGCAGGCAAAGAAAAGGAGAAAACATCATGAAAAAATTAAGTTTTGTTATGCTTTTTCTATTAGTCATAATGGCTGGATGCAGTAATTATGACACGTATATTGAAACAGGTATGCAATCATTGAAAAATGAAAAATATAGTGATGCGATTATGTGGTTTGAAAAAGCGGAAAAAGAGAAAACAGGAAATGAAGCGAAGGCATATAAAGAAGTCGCTCAGTTATTGGATCGCGGTGCGACAGCATTAAAAGATGGTAAGTATTTAGAAACGAAAGATATTGCAAATGAAGTGCTACAAAAGAAAAAAGACGATGCACTTGAAAAAGCTGTAACATCAAATGCAGAGGATATGCTTCAAAAAGCAAAAGATGTGGAAAAGAAAGTAAATGAAAGAGTGGCAAAGCATAGAAAGGTAGAAGAAGAAGGAATCGATAAACTTATTGAAGCTGTCGATAGTATAGATGAAGTGAAAGAAAAAGAGAAAAAAGTGTCAGAAGCAATAGATAAGGCTGAAGAGGCACAAGCAAAAATTGAGGAAAAGAAAAATAAATAGAGTTATAGTTTAAAAGGCTGTCGTGTATAACGACAGCCTTTTAATTTTTTTCTGCAAAAGAAGTAATGCTATGTAGTAAAAAAGAAATTATTTTAGAATTCCATCTGTCCTCATGATGAATGGTATAAATATTACGCTGAAATTCAAAATCAGGGATCGGTATATAGCATAGCTCATTTCGCTGTACTTCTTGTTCAATAGCAAGTTTGGAAATAAAGGCGACACCATTACCATATTTTAAAATTTGTTTCATCGTTTCTAATGAATCTAATTCAATTTCAGATTGAAATGTAATGTTATGTGCTAACGTCCATTGTGTAAGTAAATCTCTCGTTGTAGATGGGTTACGATGCAATAGTATACGCTCCTTCTCGATATCTTGTAATGATATATTTTCTTTTTTAGAAAAATGATGTTCTTTGGAGAAAGCAAGAACAAGTGTATCAGGTATTATATTCGTTTGTTTTAAAGGTGGTTCATCAAATGGTGCAGCAGAAATTATCCCGAGATCAATTTCATGATTTTGTAGCATCGTTCGAATTTCAGGAGCTGTTTTTACCATGAGTGTAATTTTTACATTGGGAAATTCGCATTGAAATTGGTGAACAACTTCTGGTAAAAGATAAGTCGCTGGAACATAACTAGCACCAATTGTTATAGCGCCTTTATTAAAATCTTTAAACTCTTGTGTGACCCGCCTAGCTTCTTTCATAAGTGCATCTATTTTGCAAGCATAATGATGCAATGCCTCACCAGCCTCTGTTAAAAAATATCTTCCAGAACGTAATTCAAATAAAGACACACCGAGTTCTTCTTCTAAGCTTTTTATATGAAAGGTAATAGTAGGTTGTTTAACGCCAAGTTTTTCTGCAACAAGCGTAAGTTTTTTGTATTTCTTAATAAGCACTACAACTTCTAATTTTAAGAGATTCATAATAAGTGGGCCCCTTTTTCTTTTAACTATAGAAAAAATCTATAGAAATAAATAGTTTATTAGAGATTTTTTAATTTAATCTTTACAGTACATTAACATTCAGTATAAATCTTCCAGATAGAATGAAAGCAGGTTAAGGATGAGGGGAGAGGGGTGAAACGATGGATATTAAAATTCATGGATTAGAAAAGGCATTTGGAAAAACGCAGGCGTTAAAGCCTTTACAGATTGTAATGAAAAAAGGAGAATTCACTACACTTTTAGGACCTTCAGGATGCGGGAAAACGACTTTACTTAGAATGATTGCAGGGCTTGAAGAACCAGATAAAGGTGAAATATATTTTGGAGATAAGTGCATGTATTCTTCGACAAAAAAAATAAAAACATCTCCTCATGAACGGAATATCGGTATGGTATTTCAAGATTTTGCTTTATGGCCGCATATGACTGTATTTGAAAATGTTGCATTTGGTTTAAGGGCTACAAAGCAAACGAATCAATTAAGAGAAAAGGTAGAAGATGCGATAAAGCGAGTTCGTTTGCAAGGTATGGAGAAAAGATATCCGCATGAACTCTCAGGTGGACAGCAGCAACGTGTTGCATTTGCTAGAGCAATTGTAACAAAGCCTCATTTTATTTTGTTCGATGAACCGTTAAGTGCACTTGATGCAATTTTGCGAGAAGAAATGCGATTAGAACTTATGGACATCGTTCATTCAATTGGTTTAACGGCATTGTATGTAACACATGATCAAACAGAAGCCATGTCAATGTCAGACCAAATTATTGTCATGAAACGGGGTGAAGTATTACAAAAAGGAACACCAGAAGACATTTATTTGAAACCGTCTCATGAATTTGTTGCAAAGTTTGTTGGCAAAGCAAATTGGCTTGTAGAGAATAAACAAATGATTCGTCCAGAGCACGTGAGCTGGACAAAAAATGACGTGTGCGATACGTATACAGGTGAAATTCAGTACGTTACATATGTAGGAGAACGTTATGAAGTGAAAGTAAATATGGGGACACTCGGTGTATGGACAGCTTATCACAATAGTAAGCTAAGCGTCGGTAAACCGGTATCGTTATATGTACCAAAAAAATGTATTCATCATATAGGGGGAGAATCGTATGAAGAAATTCAGTTCGCTTAAGTCTTTATTTGTATGTACTTTACTATTTTCTGCAGTAGTAACAGGTTGTAGTTCAAAGACAGGTAGTGCAGATGCAAAAAGTAAAAATACTAATGAAAAGAAAATTGTTGTATATAGTGCAGGGCCAAAAGGATTAGCAGAAAAAATTCAAAAAGACTTTGAAAAGAAAAGCGGTATAAAAGTGGAAATGTTTCAAGGAACAACTGGTAAGATTTTAGCGAGAATGGAAGCTGAAAAGAAAAATCCAGTCGTTGATGTTGTCGTACTCGCTTCTTTACCAGCGATGGAAGGATTAAAGAAAGATGGTCAAACGTTAGCTTATAAAGAAGCGAAACAAGCTGATAAGCTTCGTCCAGAATGGTCGGATGATAAAGGACATTATTTCGGGTATAGTGCTTCAGCATTAGGAATTGTGTACAACACAAAAAATGTGAAGACAGCGCCTGAAGATTGGAGCGATATAACGAAAGGGGAATGGAAAGGGAAAGTGAATATTCCAGATCCAGCACTTTCAGGGTCGGCTTTAGACTTTGTAACAGGATACGTGAAAAAGAATGGAAAAGATGGATGGAATTTATTTGAACAGCTTAAGAAAAATGAAGTTACAGTAGCAGGGGCAAACCAAGAAGCGTTAGATCCAGTAGTAACAGGTGCGAAAGATATGGTAATTGCGGGTGTTGATTATATGACGTATAGTGCAAAAGTAAAGGGTGAACCGGTTGATATCGTATATCCAAAAAGCGGAACAGCCATTAGTCCACGTGCGGCAGGCATTATGAAGGATAGTAAAAATGTAGAAGGTGCAAAAGAGTTTATTGATTATTTATTATCAGATGATGTGCAAAAACAAGTTTCTAAAGCGTATTTATTGCCAGGTAGAACAGATATAAAAGCTGAAAATAGACCAAATGTAGAAGAGATTCCAGTATTAAATATTGATTGGAAAACAGTTGAGAAAGAACAAGATGAAATAGGAAAACAATTTAAGAAAGTATTTCAATAAGATGGTGATTACATGGTAAATCGATTCGTATCAGTAAGACAAGTTGGAATGACGGCAGCGTTGTTACTTGTGGCGATGTTAATCGTCATTCCGCTTTGTCTCATTTTATTTTCTAGTGTATATGAAAATAGTGGATGGAATTTTTTAAAGCCTTTTGAAGTCATGCAGAGTGGTGGATTAGCTGGGATTTTTCTAAATTCGATTCTGCTAGGTGTACTCGTTGTAATAGGAGCTACCGTATTTGCATTTCCATTGGCATTCATTATGAGTAAAACAGATGTTGGAAAGTATAGTAAGTTAGATATTATTTTTATGATTCCATTTATGACCCCGCCCTATATCGGATCGATGGGCTGGATTTTGTTCATGCAACCTAACGGCTATTTTGAACAATTTTTTCCAGGCTTAAAGTCGATTTCATCATCGTTTTTTAGTTTAGGCGGTATGGTTTTAATTATGAGTCTGCATTTATTTCCATTTCTTTATTTCATGTTAAAAAACACGTTACTTCAAATTGGAAGTAGTAAAGAAGAAGCTGCAGCAGTTCATGGCGGAAGCTTCCTCTACCGTTTAAGAAAAATAATATTGCCGTTATTGGTATCAAGTTATGTAATGGGAGCTTTACTCATTTTCGTAAAGACGATTGCTGAATTTGGAACACCAGCTACATTCGGACGTAGAATAGGATTTCATGTGCTAACATCAGAAATCCATAAATTTATTTCGAGTTGGCCAATTGATTTTAGTAGTGCAACAGCATTATCTTCTTTATTACTAAGTGCGTGTATGCTTATTTGGTATATGCAAAATGTATTGAATCGAAAGTATTCATATGCCATGGTTAGTGGAAAAGGTGTGAAATCTAAAAGGTATACTTTGTCTATATTTGCGCGCGTTATAGCATGGTTTTATGTAATTGGTTTACTAATAGTAGCAATTGGCATTCCATACTTTTCTATACTGATCGCTTCATTGTCGAAATTAAGAGGTGGTGGCTTACATGTAAATAACTTTACAACGAGCCATTATGAAGCATTGTTTACAATGGGTTCTCCAGGATTAGAAGCTTTATGGAACAGTTTTCTTTTTTCACTCGTAACAGCGATTGTTGCTGTAGTTATTGGAGTCTTTTTAGCACTTATGATTCGAAAGGGGAAAAATCCCTCTGAAAAATGGCTTGATATGTGCGGTATGTTACCGAATATGGTACCAGGAATAGTGATGGTTGTAGGGCTTATTTTATTTTGGAATTCACCATATATGCCTATGTCAATTTACAATACACCTGTCATGGTTATCGTAACGTATGTGGTTCTTTTTCTACCTTATACGGTGCAGTATGTAAAAGCTTCGCTCGGACAAATTGATGATTCTCTTATACAGGCGGGAAGCGTTTTTTCTGGGAACTATATTTATATTTTTAGAAAAATAATATTGCCTCTTATTATTCCAGGAATTCTTGCTGGATGGGCGATGACATTTACGATTTCGATAAGAGAGTTAGTAGCGTCGCTTCTCGTATTACCTCCATCAGTAGAAACGTCAGCAACGTTTATTTTTGCTCAATTTGAACAGGGTGAAGTATCTATAGGAATGGCGATGGCCGTTGTTTCTGTTGGACTTACAACAATGTGCTTATTACTTCTGCAACATATGGAGCAAAAACGAAAAGGGGTAGCATGATGAGGGTAGAAGTATGGGGAGGAGCAGGAGAATACGGTCGTTCCTGCTATTTTGTAAAAAATAAAGAGACGAAAATCGTATTCGATTGTGGTATTAATCGATCGTATGAGGATAGTTATCCAAAAATAGAGAGAGAAGTTGTTCCATTTTTAGATGCGGTATTTTTATCACATATTCATGAAGATCATACGATGGGTTTACCTTTATTGACGAAGTATGGATATAAGAAAAAAATTTGGACAACTCGTTATACGAAGGAGCGACTGCCAGCTTATTTTGAAAAATGGAGAAACTACAATCTGAAGCAAGGGTGGAATTTACCTTATAACGACCAAAATATTAAAGATTTAAATTATGTGTGTATTGATGAGATTGGTAATCCAAATGAATGGATACAAATTACTCCTGCATTGCGGTTTCAATGGGGGTATAGTGGACATGTATTAGGAGCTGTTTGGTTTTTAGTGGATATGTGTAATACATACGTATTTTATTCTGGGGACTATTCAGCAGAGTCTAATATACTACGAGCTAATTTACCTGAGAAGTTACGAAGCGATATAAAAATCGCAATTGTGGATGCTGCTTACCACACTGATGATGTTTCGCAAATTGAACGATTAGACGAACTATGTGCAGAAATTGAACGAGTTGCGCAAAATAAAGGAATAGCATTACTACCACTGCCTCCACTTGGTAGGGCGCAAGATATAGTATTTTATTTATATGAACGATATAAAGAATTTCCGCTTATAGTAGATAAAGAAATTTTGGTCGGTTTTGAAGAGATGTTCATATATAAAGATTGGCTGAAAAATAATGAAAAACTTGAGCGGATTCTGGAGAGTTTAAAAAGAAGCATAATAGTTATGGATAATGATATATGTATGCAAAATAGTTACGGAATAGTTGTAATGAGTGATGCGAATATGCAAACGAAACGAGCACAGTTGTATTATGAACAACTTCGGCATGAAGAACGAAATTCCATTATCTTTACTGGACATATTGCGAAAGGTAGTTTTGCAGAAAAGATGATGAAAGAACGTGTAAGTAAAGGATGTAGAGTGGAACGAGTTCCGTATAAGGTTCACCAAAGTATAAGTGATGTTAAAGAAATGTTAAATACATTATTACCAGAACATACGGTGTTAGTACACGCTTTGAAAGAGGATACGGATCAATTACAGAAAAAGCTTAGCATAGCAGGATATAAAAATGTATATTCACTTGCAATGGAATGCGTAGAATTGACTTAACATGTATAGGAAAAAAGGAATCCGTAGCCAGATGGATTCCTTTTTCTAATATATGAGTATTAAGCTAAATCAGCTGATACGAACATATCATTATTTTGAAGGTTTTTAGAGCGTAAACTATAAGCAACTACCTTCTTTTTATATTGCTTTACAACGTCGACATGTTCTTCATGACTATAAATATAAAAGGTAAAATCTTTTTTGCCACGTTTTGCATTGATAATTAAAGGAGTTCCCTCATTGTGTGGTGGTGCATAATAGCGATCTAAAAATAAACCTTCGTTAAAATCATGAATAATTTTGGATTTCTTTTCGCCTTCTAAGTTATTTCCATTGATTGTAACAGTCACATTCTCTTCTTCAAGTTGTGGATGTGTTTCGTACCTGCTAATAATGGATTCAATAACAGAGTTAGGAAGGCTAGAAACGATAATTTTAAATGCCCCAAATACAACTAACATTACAATAAACCAAGTTGTCATAGTATTTCATCCCCTTTATCCCACAGTAACGGTCCGTAAAAGCCTGGTTGGTGCGGGCTAATAATCAGTGTGGGATAGATACCCCTTACTGACTAAAATTTCACTTTATCCTATTTAACAATATAACTCATATGGTAATAGTACATATGGTGAAGTTTTGTATAATTTGTGAAAAATATGCCATTTTTATGAACGAAATGTTAGAAAAATCAATTTTGTTACAAAAAGTTGAAATTGAAGTATTTTAAAAGAAAAAGGTTTATAATAAAAATATAACTAATAACAACATTACTAATTATAAGGAAGTGTAACTATGAGTACTGTAACAATCGTATATGGTATTATTCTTTCTACAATTATTGTTTTATTTATTGTCGGGGTTTCACGTTATATTCATAAATGGAAAGAAGGCGTTGCGAAATTAAATCACATTGAAGAAGAACTTAGTGATTTAATGTTACATCATGGTAAGTAAAAAGTTTATTTTTTAACTGAAAAATGTGAAGAATATCACAAAACATGCTGTCGTAATGAAAGCATGTTTTTTTGTTATGTTGTTAATAGGCACATTCCTAAAAAAATCCCATACGATACAGTGTGAAATCAGAAATGTTCGGAGCGGGAAAGAGGGATAAAATGAGTAATTCAGGTTATGTTACAGATAATAAAAATTTAAAGAAAAGCTCAGGAACGCCAAATCTTTTCTTTGATTCAAGAAAGAATGTCTTTTTTAAAAGAGATGAGAAAAATGTTGCGTATGAAGTAACGTCAACACAATTACCGGCGATGATTGGAGGAGCCTTTGTTGATTTGTTTATGACGAAGGGGCATATGCGAGAACCACATTGGCATCCGAATGCTTGGGAATTAGATGTTGTTGTCTCAGGGGAAGCCGTTACTTCTATATTAAATCCTGAAACGAATCAATTGCAAAATTATCATTTGAAAGCGGGGCAAACGGTCTTTATTCCAATGGGATGGTGGCACTGGATCACGGCCGTAACAGAGGAAGTACAGTTACATTTATTCTTCAATAACGATCAGTTTGAAACAGCAGAAGGATCAGACATACTTAGATTAACACCGCCAGAAGTATTTCAAGCTGCATACGGTGTAAGTGCAGAAAAATTGGGAAAGGATCTTTCGCCAATTAAGGAGTCAGTTGTAATTGGTCCTCCTAACTCAAATCGACTAAATAGCGTTAAAGAAAGTGACGACTCAAATATAGTTGTTACGTTAAATGGACACATAACATCATGTGAAATAGAGTAACTCTTTCTTTTTTTAGGAAGAGTTACTCTATTTTGTATAATTTTGTATTTTTATTCGTTATAATTATTATATAGAAGGGAATTTCTAGAGGGGGCATATTGTGAACATATTAAAGATTATAGGAATTGTTGCAGGAGTGATTATAGTAGCCGTTATAGCTTTCTTTGTCATTATGAGATATTATTTGTCGAAAGAAGATCCTAATTACGTATTAAATTACATAAAAGAACATAAAGGTGATGAATCACTTTCATTACTAATTAGAAGAAATGGCGAAGTAGTAACATCTGTAAATGAAAATAAAAAATTGCCATTAGCGAGTACGGCAAAAATCGTAATAGCAGTTGAATTTGCTAAACAAGTGTCAGAAGGAAAAGTAAGTCGTGATGAACAAATTTCATTGCAGGAACTAGAAAAATATTACGTTAAAAACACGGATGGTGGAGCGCATCCTGCGTGGTTAGAAGATGCCAAAGCTAGAGAGTTAGTGAAAAATGAACACATCGCTTTAGAAGAAGTCGCTAAAGGGATGATTCATTATAGTTCTAATGCAAATACAACATATTTGTTAGATAAGCTTGGAATAGAAAGAGTAAATGAAAGTATAAAAGAGTTAGAGCTTACTAGTCATGACAAGTTCACGTCGTATACTGCTTCACTATATATGAGAGGGTATGTAGAAAAAGAGCTTCATCAGCCAGAAAATCAATCGTTAGAAATGATACGTAACATGTCAAAGGATGAGTATAATAAACATGTGTTACAAATTCATGAATGGATGAAAGATGAAGAAGAATGGAAAAAAAGGGATATCCCATTAAAAGTAGATATGGAATTTCAGCGAATTTGGTCAGATCGATTAGTGGGTGCAAACGCTAAAGACTATATGAGTATAATGAAAAAGATAAATAGTAGAAATTATTTTCCAAAATCAATGCAAGAAGAAATCGAGAATATTTTCAAAGGAACAGTTAATAATAGTAAGTTAGAATACGCTGGTCAAAAAGGTGGCTCTACCGCATTCGTATTGACAAAAAGTTTGTATACTACAGATAAGAAGGGGAATAAGGTAGAAGTTGTAATTATGTTTAACGATATAGAAGATCAAGTTGCATACCAAAAGCTGAGAAATAATATAGATTATTTTATTCAAGATACTATAACAGATGAAGAGTTTAGAAGGAGATTATAACGAAATAATTTTATTATGTAAACAAGGGCGCTTTTTAGAAAGCGTCCTTTTTCTTTTCATAATACAGGATTTCTTATTTACTTCATTGAATATAGATTGAAAATAAGAAGGGAAGTTGAAAAATGACCACAATATATTTCGTTCGCCATGCCCACTCTACATATACAAAAGAAGAACGTGAAAGGCCTTTATCTGAAAAAGGTTTGTTAGATACGCAGCATGTAACACGCTTATTAAAAGATAAACATATTGATGTTGTGATTTCTAGTCCGTACAAAAGGGCAATGCAAACTGTGCAAGGGATTGCGAATACATATAATTTATCAATACAACTGGAAGAGGATTTAAGAGAGAGGTTATTAAGTAAAGAGCCAGTAACAGATTTTAACGATGCTATTCAGAAAGTGTGGGAAGACTGGATTTTTGCATACGAAGGTGGGGAATCAAGTAATATAGCGCAAAGGCGTGCTGTAATATGTATGCAAAGTATATTAAGAAAATATAAAGATAAGAATATTGTAATAGGTACTCATGGGAATATTATGGTATTACTAATGAATTATTTTGATTCGAAATATGATTTTCAGTTTTGGAAAACACTTCATATGCCTGATGTGTATAAATTAACTTTTGATAATAATCGTTTCATTTCTGCTGAAAGAGTAGAGAAAACAGGTCATCGGATAAACATTTTGTAAAAGTTTATCAAAAAAAGAGGAAAGAGAGAAGGTATTGTAGAAGTATGACTTTGTAACATAAAAAATATTGGTTAAAGGAGGCTGTTTACATGTTTGAGAAAGAGAAAGAAGGGCTTATTGAAGTTCACAACGTATATGAAATCGCACCAGCAGATGGAGCAATTATAGGTATGGCAACGGAAGAAGAAATGGAGATTGCTGCTGAACTAGAGTTACAGTACTATGCCCATTCTCGTTTATTAGAAGCAAATATTCAGTTAGACGGTTCCTCCTATAAAGAGTTACTTCAGGAGTTCCAGGAGTACGAAAGAAAATCAATGAACTTTTGGAGAGCAATACATAAACGTTTAGCTGTGCCATGGGCATGGGTATTACGTATTGATGTTGCGAATGGTCCTATATATGTAAGCAATGGGAGTTCGTATTATGAAGAAGTTGATGATGACGAAGAAGACTATGAATAGATAAGTAAGGAAGCAACTTCAGTTGCTTCCTTTTTTTATTGACAATGAGTGAATGGCTTCAATGATAGTATCTGGGCGATCATTTTCTATCCCATGACTAGCATGTTCAGCCAAAATATATTGGCTATTTATTGAGAGATTTAGTTGTTCACGAATAAGTTCTTGCCACATATCTTCAAGTTGTGTAGCTTCTTCTTTTGGCATACCGCCCTCAATCAATTGAGCAACAGAATATTGGGGATCTCTACCGATAACGATTAATGGTATTTCTAATGCTTTATGTTGTTTTTTTATTGAGCGAGCGCAATATTTCCACTCGGACAGTTCAGCAGCTGTCGCTTTATATAAGGAAGGAGATGTGGAAAATTTGATATGCTGTGTTGTTGCATTGACGAGCATAGATTTTAGTTCATTATAAAGTGCGTCTGCATCCATGTTGGAGTAAGTATGATATTTTTGTAGCCACATATCATCAGAATCAGTTTGATCAGAAACTGGTAAATGCAGTTCATCTAATCGGTGTAAGTTCATGGAAGTAGAATCAACTAAAAGAAGTGCTTGCAGCCTATCTTCATGTAACATTGCAAAATGTTGTGCGCATAAACCTCCATAGGAATGACCGATTAAAATGATTGGCTCATAAATATCTAGTTCATGTAGTAACATATGTAGTTCTTTTACGACTTGCATTGTTGTACGTGGATTAGTTCCTAGCTCGCTTTTTCCATAACCTGGGCGATGATATGAAATGACTGTAAATTTTTGTGAAAGCTTTTCTATAATAGGAAGCCAATCATAAAATGAGCATCCCATTCCTGTTTGAATGACTACAGTTTGTTTACTGCTACCTCTCATATATACTTCTACAGTTTTTCCAAATATCTCTACTGATCTATTAATAGTAATTCCCCCTAAGCTTGAAATACTTTTTGGCAAGTAAAGGCGATACACCAGGCGACTATGCCAAAGAGTATAGATGTACTAAGTGAAAAGGAGTTCTTTAAACCGATATAAACAATAAATAATAGTAGTGCAGATGCAGGAAATCCATATAATACGCCTAAAGCGAATTGACTTAATTCTTGTTTACTCCCACCTTCGAAAGAAATCCAAAATAAACTAAGTAAACTAATAAGAGGAAGGGCTGCGATAAAGCCACCAAGCGTACTAAAATATTTGGCAAATTCGGTTACACCCCCAATAATGAGGGCGGAGACGATGACCTTAACGAGGAAATGCATATTTTGCCTCCTTAGCTAATAACGAAAAGGCTTTTTCTATTAGTTGTTGCTCTTCTTTTGATAACTGTGATTCTAATATTTGTATCTTTTCTTTGTCTAGCAAAGTATGCTTTTCTAATGCTTCAATTCCTTCTGTCGATAGTGTAAGATTCACAACTCGTTCATCTTGTTTATTTCTTTCTTTAATAATAAATCCTTTTTGAATAAGGCGTTTTACATGTTCGGACGCTGTGTTATGAGATAAACCAAGTTCAGAAGCAATTTTTCCAATTGTTATATCTTTCTCTCGGGAAGTGATTTGTAAAATACGAATTGCTTGATGAGTAAGATTGTCTTCATATTCATAGCGTAAGTGGTAGTAGATTGTCTCCCAATGTGGATTAATGTCTTTCATATTATAATTCCCCTCGATTTTTATGTCGTATTATAAGATATATTCGCTTTGTAAGAATTAAAATCCTGTTATTTTCATAATAAATGTTGAAAAAGTTTATTTTTATTGAAATATAAGGTAATCTATGTGTAAAGGTATACATTTAGCAAGAGAGAGGATGATAGCTGTGAATACATTTAAATGGATTAGTCATGAAAAGATGTATGTAGATCAAATACATGTTGAAAAATGTGGTCCTCTTTCAGTCGGCGTATATGGAGGAAATCAAGAGAGTGATGCATATGAAAGAGGAGATGCAGTGCTAGCTTGGTGGGATCCGAATTTAGAATTTGAATTTGTTATGATTTTTGATACACACCACAAAACGAAAAATATCCATTATATAATAGAAGCAATTTCAGAAAGAAAAGAGAAACTAAAAGAATTATTTTCATACCCAATCCATTTAGCTTTTCATCATACACATATGTATTTATTAGCGTTATTTACAGATGAGCTCTTTATCGAGAAATGTGACCAAGATGATGAGGAACTTGCATGTTTAATTTGTTTACGAAAAGGCGAGTTCTTATATTGGCTATCAGTTGGTGATTGCTTCGCGTATTTATTCCATTCAGAGCAAACGAAAAATGGAAAAGGTAGGCTAAATAAGCGTAAGAACTATGAATATATAGGAAGAAAAAATGTTTTTGCAGCGAATACACCTTGTTTTACATCAGGGGTAAGGGGATTAGAAAAAGGTCAGAATCACATTGTAATGGCAACGGATGGTATTTTAGAGTGTGATAAACTAAAGTTTGATGATGATCAATCTTTAGTAGAAATATTACACGACGGAACTTGTTTACAGATTGAGCCTGTATTAACAAATGTACTTCAGTGGAAAGGTAGAGATTGTGCCACTATTATTGGCTGGTCCATCGATACTGAAAATAGACAATGTGCCAATTAATAAATGAAAGAGAGTTCAAGTTTTTTTGTCCTTGAACTCTTTTTTGTTAAGCAATATGAATATGATACGTTTTTAACCATTCATTTACTTGTAGCATATACTCCATAGCACTTCTTGCTTCAAAATTGGTAATCTCTTTGTTACTTTGATCGGCAATAGCAAGTAATGTGGAATGATTAATAAGTGAGAAAATAGGATTGTTTTTATTACTGCACATGTCGAGTGATAAATGACGGATTGTTTGTAAATAATGTGGATCTTGTGAAGTTGGATAAGCACTTTTTCTTCTATTTCGTACGTCATCAGGTAAAGCTGGTTTCAGTGCTCTACGTAAAATGCCTTTTTCAATATTATCAATGCTTTTTATGTTGAAAGGAACATTCCACAAATATTCAACTAATCTATAATCGCAAAATGGTACACGAACTTCAAATCCTACAGCCATACTCATACGGTCTTTACGGTCGAGTAAGAACGGAAGGAATCTCGTTAAAAATAAATAAAACATTTGACGTTGTTTCGCGGATTTTTTACTTTCCCCTTCAAGAGTAGGTACTTCAAGAGCAGCCTCATGGAATCGTTTATTAACATAATGCTCAGGATTACATTGATTTGTTACTTCGCTTAATAATAGAGAAGATGTGTTTTTCCAGTTTGTTAACCACGGAAACTTATCTACATATAATAGTTCTTCTTGATGAAACCAAGGATATCCCCCGAATACTTCATCAGCAGATTCTCCAGATAAAGCTACGGTTGCATCTTTTTTCATTTCGCAAAATAGTAAATATAGTGAAGTTTCCATTTCGCCAGCACTCGGTAAATCTTTTGCACGGAGGGGAACGAATAAGTGATTTGCTAACTCTTCAGCATTCACAATAATATCATGGTGCGATGTCCCTACATGTTCAGAAACGCGTTTTACCCAAGGAGCATCTAAACCAGTACGTGCAAATGTCAGCTCGAAATCTTTTGCGCTATTTACAAAATCAACGGAATACGTATGAAGTGTTTTATTTTCCGCTGCAAATTCTTTACCCGCTAGTGCAGTAATACCGCTAGAGTCTAATCCGCCTGATAACATACAGACGAGAGGAACATCGGCAATTAATTGTCTTTTTACTGTATCTTGTAAAATAGATAAAATATGTGATGATGTATCTTCAGTAGAATCTGTATGAATTTTACTTTCTAAATTCCAATACTTTTGAACTACTTTGTTATCACGTGTGAATGTTATAGAGTGTCCAGCACGAACTTCTTGAATATGTTTAAAGACGCCACATCCTGGAGTTCGAAATAAGCCTAATCCAAATATTTCATTTATGCCGTCCGCATCAATTTCAGCAGGAATAGATGGATGAGCTAGTAGTGCCTTTATTTCAGATCCGAAAATAATACTGTCATTTCTTTCTGTATAAAAGAGTGGCTTTACGCCTAAATGATCGCGTGCTAAAAACAGTTGTTGCTTTTGATCATCCCATAAGGCGAAAGCGAAAATTCCGTTTAAATGTTGTACGCAATCTTCTTTCCATTCTAAATAAGCATGTAGTAATACTTCTGTATCTGAATGCGTTTCAAATGCATGACCACATTTTCGAAGTTGTTCTCTCAGCTCACGGAAATTATAAATTTCTCCATTATAAGTAAGAGCATACGTATAATCACCAGCACGAAATATCTTCGGCTGTGTCCCACCTTCTGGATCAATAACAATTAAACGTCGGTGTGCAAAGGCCGCACGAGGTGAAAACCAAAATCCTTCAGCATCAGGTCCACGATGCCCAATACTATTTGCCATCTTTTCTAAAATAACATGTTGATTTGAAAGGTCCTTTTTCCAATCTACCCAACCTGTAATTCCACACATACATATCTCATCTCCTAATTTAAAATTATAAAAGTAGATTAATTAAATGAAATGTACACCAGGTTAAAGAGTGTTTGCATAAATAGTGTACTACACTAATTGAATTACAGACTTGAGAAAATTTTCTTCAAGCTTATATTTATATGAGACAATGGATAAGGAAAAGTATCCCATTACATACAAAAAATAAAAAAAGATGAGAGAAAAAAATTTCCAAAACGTTATATAGGGTGTAAAAGCTTTTACAAAAAAATAAGGGGACTCGCTACATGAAATCAAATGAGAAAAATTTTATAAAAAGATTACAGCGGCAAAAAGAAGATGCGCTAGAATTTGTTGTCGATACATACTTACCGCTCATAAAGGGGATAACGCACAAAGTTCTTCTTTCAGTTCAAAATGATGGACTCATTGAGGAATGTGTAAATGATATATTTCTTTCCATTTGGAATAACGCAAATAAGTTTCATGGAGAGCCGAGTGATTTTAAAAAATGGATTGCAGCGATTGCAAAGTTTAAGGCAATTGATTATTACCGGAAAGCGACTAAAAAAGTAGAAATCATTTCAGATGAGTTTCATATAAGTACGGAAAAATCGGCAGAAGACGAATTAATTCTTATGGAAGATAGGGAAGAGTTATTGAAGCTTATTAATCAATTGGAACCGTTAGATCAAAAAGTATTCATTATGAAATATCTTCTCGGTATGAAGACAGAGGAAATAGGAGACAAGTTAGGATTAACCAGGGCGGCGATCGATAATCGAGTGTACCGTGGAAAAAAGAAACTACAACAAAATGCTACGAATATTAGTTTTGGAGGTAGTGCAATATGAAAGACATTTATGAACTATTAAATGATATTGATATAGATGAAAAAGAGCTTGAGGAAATTGAGGCTTCTGAAATTGAAAAAGAAAAAGTGAAGCGTAATGTAAAACAATCGATACGTACGAAGAAAAAGATGAAAAGTTGGAAAAAAGGTGTCGCTGCTGCATCTATTTTAGTAGGACTCTCAGTTGCAACACTCGGTATCGGATTTCCTACATATGCCGGGGGATTGCCAATTGTAGGTGACATATTCCGCTTTTTAGATAACGGTAGAACAGGATTATATGAAAATTATAAAGAGTTTTCGACTGAATTGAATATGACGAGAGAGAGTAATGGGGTTAAGGTTACAATTAATGATGTAATTTCTGATGGCAGAACATTATCTATAACGTATTCACTGGAAAGTGAGCAAGACTTAGGGGATGATCCTATTATATTAGGCGGATTGGATATAATGGACGCTCATGGTAGTTCAGGAAGTGGGAAAATGACTAAAGTTACTGAAAAAAAGTATGTAGGTATGGTAACAACGACGCACCATGATAGTAATAAAAAGGACAAAGTAAATTTTAGATGGAATATAGAGGGAATAGAGATGCCAGATAGGAAAAAATCAATACAAGGTAATTGGAATTTCGCGTTAACTGTAAAATCAATGGATAGTAAAGAGAGAACAATTGGTGGAAGTTCGGAAAAAGAAGGTATAAAGGCAAATATGGAAAAGGTCGCAATGTCGCCGGTTTCATTTATTCTTTATTACAATCAAGAAGTTTCTAAGGGTGCGAGGAAAGAATGGGATAGTGTAGATGTTGAATTGACAGTTAAGGATGATTTAGGGAATGATTATTCGGGTGAAGGAAATGGAGGAAGTGGCCACGATCCTTACAATATTCGATGGAGTGCCACATTCCAAAAACTGAACGAAAATGCAACAAAGCTTATCGTTACACCACGCGTACACTTACGAGTGCATACACCTGAAAATCATGGTGGAGTGGAATATGTGAATGGAAAAGAGAAGAAAATTGAAGTGCCGAAAAAAGAAGCGAAGAGTAAAGATATTGTTCTAGATGATATCGTAATTGATTTAAAGAAATAAAAGAGAGACTGCCTAAAACAAGTAGGCAGTCTTTTTTCGTTAAGAATTAGTTACGAGCAATGCATGTGGATGCTGCGTTTTATACTCATCTTTCCACGGAATGTTTAGTTGTTCCCACGATTCGCCGCTATCATTGGATTGAAAGACGCCATTGTTATTTAAAGTGTAAAACGTATGTGGTTCTGCTGGATTTGTAGCAAACATCGAAATGACTGTACCAATTGCAGATGGTAGACCTTGTTGTACTTGCTCGAACGGAGTATCTTTCGTTTTTCGATAAATATAAGATTCATAAGGAATACGGTGATGAGCGAGATCGGCACTTGGTGCGGCAGAAACGAGAATTGTATCGCAATCAGCCGGATCGATAGCCATGCTGTATAAATAATGATGCTCAAGTCCGTCACTACATGAAATCCAGCTGTTTCCACTGTTATAACTTTCAAGGTATGCGCGATCAGGTCCACCCATAAATCCATCACCACATGATGCATAAAGGCGATTTGGAGCTTCAGGGTGCATGAGTAATTGATGCGCATCGATAGGAGCACCGAACTTTTTATCAATCCATGTATGCCCTCTATCGTTACTTTGAATAACAGCACCAGCTTCAATTGAAACATGGACTGTATTTGGGTTGTTTGGATCAACTGTAATCCAGCGTACGTGATGGGTAAAAGGTCTAGGCGGGAAAGCCCACGTATAAGAAGATAATAATGATTTCATATTTTTAAGTTCAGTCCACGTTTCACCACCATTTTCTGAACGGAATAAAGCACTAGGTTCTGTTCCTACATAAACGACGCCATATCCGTTAACTTGTTCATTAGGGCTTATCGTAATGGAAGTGATCGAAGAGTGTAAAATCCCATCTTCTTTCGGGAAATCAAAGTAACGATATGAATCTCCAATTGGTTTCCACGAATCTCCGCCATCGTCACTTAGCCATAAACCTCGTCCAAATGTGCCGCAATATACACGATTCTTTAGGAATGGATCAACTGCGATACAAGTAGGTTGCATATTTTGTAAGTGATATGAGGTTTCATAGTTACCATATCGTTCTTTTACAACAATAAGTTCACGTTCCATACAGAGAAATAGTCGTTTCAATTCAATAACCCCCTTCAAATTTCTTTCATTAGTAAACAATATGAAGCTGAAAAAGAAGTAGTCTTATTTTTTGTTGAGAAAAAGGACTTGTTTGAAAAAAAGCGAAGTGTGTATACAGAGGAAGCGGGATAAAGTGAAACTTTAATCAGTAGGGTATTGTTCATCTTCTACGGATTAGTAGCGTTCACTACCGGGCATTAATGGTGGATAAAGATAGGGAATGTGTTTCATACTAACATACAGATATTGCACTTAAAGGAGCATTTGTATGGGACACTCACATGATCACGGTCATTCAAAAAATAAAAAAGCGTTATTAATTGCCTTCTTATTAACAACAAGCTTTATGATTGCTGAAGTTATTGGGGGATTTGTAACAAATAGCTTAGCACTATTATCTGACGCGGGGCATATGTTAAGTGATGCAGTATCCTTAGCGCTAAGTTTACTTGCGTTCAAGCTTGGAGAAAAAACAGCAACAACTGCGAAAACATACGGGTATAAACGAGTCGAAATGTTAGCGGCATTATGTAACGGTGTCGTTCTTATTGTCATTTCAGTATACATTTTTATTGAAGCAATTCGCCGTTTTAAAGAACCAGTTGAGATTGCTAGTAATGGGATGCTCATTATTGCTGTACTTGGTCTGCTTATTAATATTTTATCAGCTTGGATATTAATGAGAGGCGGAGATGTGAAGGGGAATTTGAATTTAAGAAGTGCTTTCTTACACGTATTAGGCGATCTATTAGGATCAGTCGGAGCGATTATTGCTGCGCTATGTATTAAATTTTTCGGATGGACTGTTGCAGATGCGATTGCTAGTATTCTTGTGTCTATTTTAGTCATTATTAGTGGATGGCGTGTAACACGTGATACGGTCCATATATTAATGGAAGGTGCACCACAACATATAAATGTTGAAGAGATAAAAAGTACTTTATTAAATATTACGATTGTAAAAGAAGTACATGATTTGCACATATGGTCTGTCACATCTGATTTTCAAGTATTAACTTGCCATTTGATTATTAAAGGTAATGAAACACAAAGTGTATTAAAAGAGGCTACGGATGTATTAAAGGAGAAGTTTCATGTAGAACATGTCACCATTCAAGTAGAAATAGATGGTGAATTTAATCATAGTGAGACAACTTGCAAAGTATGAAAGAAAAAGGATAAGAAAAAGTGTCATAACATTTTTCGCGCAGCATACATATATATAATGTGGCCACAAATACTTTGTAAGGTAAATATTTCATAAGATTACTTTACTTATTAAGAATCATCTTTTATAATCAAAAGTGGTAATTGATAAAGATTATCATTTTCAATTATCGTAGAAAGGAGTTTTTTAAAAGATGAGTAGTCAACTCCGTTTTGCTGTTGAAAATCGTAAGAGGCATTTAATTGATGAGTTAATTGGAGCAGGTGTGTTTAAGATTCGCGACCGACAATTATACGAGCTGTCTTTAGAGGAATTGGAAAAAGAGTACGAAGACATGGAAGATTATGCGGATATTCAGGCATAGCTATATAGATTAATAAAAGATGAGCTGGTTACGTTTTTGTGTAACCAGCTCTATTATTATTTCATAGAAATCATTTTTTGTATCTCTTTCATAGGACGGAGCCAGTTTTGAGACATCATTTGTTCCATTTGTTGTTCATTTTGCTTTTGCAATGCTTGAATGATAGAGTGATGTTCTTTAATAGATTGACTCGCAGGAACAAAGTTTTGGAAAAATAAATATTCAAGACGTAAAACGTGAAGCTGCATATTTTCTAGAAAAGGTTCAATATATCGATTTTTAGCAATAGACGTAATTGTATTGTGAAATTGTATATCTAGTTCTAAAGCTCGTTTTGAGTTTTTTTCCTCTATAGATTGTTGGAAATCATCATTTATCTCGGAGAGTAGTTTAATATCAGAGTCTGTAATATTTTGAAGTGCTTGCTTTCCAATAATTGAGTGAAGACCAGCCATTGTCTCATAAATGATAGATATATCTTCAAATTTAATAGGAGTAATTTTCGTTTTTTGGCCGGGAATCATTTCGACTAACCCAGAAAGCTCTAAAATTTGTAAAGCTTCTCTAACTGGTGTTCTGCTTACTCCTAGTGCTTCCGCCAATTCCCCGTCATTAATCTTTTCATCAGGTTGTAAAACACCTTCTATAATCCAATCTTGTAGTTGATTTAAAACGAGTGACTTTGCGGAAATTCTTCCGGTTTTTTTATAGTTTTGAGGGACAGGCATAATGAATTCAATCCTTTCATTGTATATTGTGTCTTTTTTCATTAACGAGTTTTAGCTTCGATTGTCCTTCATCTGGTTTTTGGCTTAATATGAGCACCATTATAATGACACAAAAAGCACCTAATATTTGAAAAGATTGAAATGGTACGTGCAATATTACGACAGAAGATATAATAGCTGCAAGCGGTTCTGTGCAACCAAATAATGTTGTTTCTTTTGGAGTAAGGTATCTTATGCTGTCTAAATATAAATAAAATGCGATAAGTGTTCCGAAAATAACTACAAAGGCAATGAGCGGAAGGGTACTTAGTTTTACATATTTCATAGTTGATAATAAAATGAATTCGTTTGTGGAAATAAAGTGTAAAATCGTTACGCCTACTCCCCCAATAATCATGCCCCATCCAACGATAACGGATGAAGACCATCTTTCTAACAATTCCTTTGAATATAAGCTATAAAATGCGAGAGATAATCCAGATAAAATGCCCCAAACGATAGCTGGTGTAGAAACAGCCAAGTTATGAACAGACCCGTTTGTTAGTAATAGAAAAGTCCCTACTAATGAAAGGGTAATTGAAATAAAATCAATTTTTGATGGACGAACGTTCCATTTGAAAAGTAAATATACAGTAATAAATATAGGAGCTAAATATTGTAATAATGTTGCAACGGCAGCGTTTCCCTCTTTAATGGAAGCGAAATACGTATACTGTACAGCAAGCATACCGAATAGGCCAAACAAAATCATTTTATAAGCATCAGATTTTTGTTTCCAGATGCCGAATATCTCTTTTCTGCTCGTTCCGAATGATGAAATAATGAGCAAGATGACGCCGGATATAAGCAGACGAATGGTAACTAACCATTCAGTAGAAACTTTTTCGGATTGAAAAAGTTGTTGCGCTGCTGTTCCTGACAACCCCCATAAACAAGCGCCGATTATGACCATTAGAATTCCTTTTAATCGATTTGGATCCATAAGGTATGTAGTCCTCCTTCCTAAAAAATATATTGTATACAATATGCAATATATCACGAAATGAGGGATTTATAAATTTAAATTTCTGATTTCCTTAAGTGGAAATTGTATAAGGTGTAGTTAGGTCTACAATACAAGGAAGTAGGTTAAATAAAGCAAGTTAAAATTATAAGATTGAATCATAATCAAGAGGATAAAAAAATAAAGATAAGAGTAATTTGATTTGCTAAAAATATATGTAGAAGGAGATATGTGATGAGCTGGGTTACTCATAAACCAACATTTGAATTTGATAATTATAGTCATTTTATTAGGGCGAATACGGCGTGGGTTGGGCATTTAGATTTCGCATATGATTTAGTAAGGTTTGAAAAGCCAGAAGTATTAGTTGAGTTAGGTACACATTTAGGGGCTTCCTTTTTCAGTTTTTGTCAAGGGGCAAAAGATGGAGGATTAAATACAAAATGTTTTGCTGTAGATACTTGGACGGGAGATGAGCATACAGGTCCATATGGGGAAGGTGTTTTTCAAATAGTAAATAAAGTAGTAAATATGAGTTATCCTAATATAGGTAATTTAATTCGTTCTACTTTTGACGAGGCAGTGGATCAGTTTCAAGATGGAACGATAAATGTGTTGCATATTGATGGTTATCATACGTACGAAGCAGTTTCTCATGATTATAAAACATGGTTACCGAAACTTGCGGATAACGGTATCGTTTTATTTCATGATATTGAAGTTAAAACTGGAGACTTCGGCGTGTATAAGTTTTGGGATGAAGTTAAAGCGAAGCATCCTCATTTTCAGTTTGAGCATTCATATGGGCTTGGTGTATTATTTCCGAAAGGTTGTAGCGATAAGTTTGTGGAAATACTTAAAAATAAAGAAGAAATACAAAATATGTATAAATAAAAGTGGAGCATGCATCATTTTAATGATGTGTGCTTTTTTATATGGGGAAAAATGGTACTCCTTAAAAGGTGAGGATAATAGTAAAAAGTTTTGTTGTGGCAAATATTAAAAAAGTTATTCTTGAATTGTTCTATCTAAATAAAAATGTAACATTTTTTATATTTTCCATTGCGAAAAGTAACATCTACTTTTACAATAGAAAAGGTGTCCATATATTATACTGGAAAAATAAATCGAAATAATATGAAAATTTTGTTTTGTCTTCGCTAATTGTATATTACATACATGTAAGACGACATACGTCATGTTATCGACCTGTAAGGAGAGAAAAAAATGAAAAGTGTAAGATTACCATCGATGCTAGAAATCATAGTTCTTTTATTACTATTTCTTGCTGTTGTCTTTTCCTTCCAAACGATTTTTGATCTCCCAATTCAATTAGCGCTATTTATTTCATGGTTTTTAGTAATTGCGCTTGGATTAAGATTAGGATTTCGTTATCAAGAATTGCAAGATGCAATTACGAAAGGGATTTCTAACGGATTGGAAGCAATACTGATTTTAGTTGCAGTAGGTGCTTTAATTGGAACTTGGATTGCTGGTGGCGTTGTACCAACATTAATCTATTATGGATTAGAGTTTATTCACCCTAGCATATTCCTATTAGCAACATTAATTATTTGTTCGATAACTTCTATCGCGACAGGAACATCATGGGGAACAGTTGGAACAGCAGGTATTGCTATGATGGCGATTGGTGAAGGACTTGGCTTACCACTTCCGCTTGTTGCTGGTGCAGTTCTTTCAGGAGCTTATTTCGGCGACAAATTATCACCACTTTCTGATAGCACAGTTCTTGCAGCGTCTATGGCAAAAGTAGATGTTATTGCTCACGTTCGAGCTATGCTCGTATTAGATGTTCCGGCTTATATTATTACTAGCATTATGTTTACTGTAGCTGGTTGGATGTATGGCGGCGATAATGTAGATTTGAATCGAGTAGAGTTTTTAAAAGAAGCTTTATTAAAGGAATTTGATATTAAAATATGGATGCTTGTTCCGGCGGTCATTGTTATCGTTCTATTAGCGATGAAGAAACCCTCTATGCCAACAATTGCAATGGGAGCTTTAATTGGTGCAATTTGGGCAACTCTTTTCCAAGGAATGCACTTTGGAGAGGCAATTGGAACAGCATATAATGGATTCTCAATTCAATCTGGTGTCGAGTTTGTTGATAAGTTATTAAACCGTGGTGGAATTAACGGTATGCTCGGTTCAGTAGCCGTTATTATTTTCGGGTTAGGTTTTGGTGGACTACTTGAAAAGCTAGGTGTTTTAAAAGTAATCGTATCAAAATTTGAGAAGAAATTAAATTCTGCAGGTAATGTAACATTGTCTACATTAATCGTGGCATTCTTAGCTAATATATTTGGTTGTGCGATGTACGTATCACTTATTTTAACACCGAAAATTATGGAAGATAGCTATGATAAATTAAAAATAGACCGCCGTGTATTAGCGCGTAACTCAGAAGTAGGTGGAACGTTAACTTCTGGTATGGTTCCGTGGTCGGATAATGGTATTTTTATGGCTGGTATTTTAGGTGTAGCAACGTTCTCATACGTTCCGTTTATGTGGTTAAGCTTTGTATCGTTAATTTTAGCCGTTATTTACGGATATACAGGCAAGTTCATTTGGTATGTAGATGATGCAGATAAAGGAAAGCAAGCATCATAAAATAAAAAATCACCTTCTACAATATGTAGAAGGTGATTTTTTATTTTGTAATAGGAGTTGAAGAAGTTATTTCGTCCTCATATTTAGCAATTTTTTGTTGTATCTTTTTTAAGTTTTTTTCAGTGTCTTGAATGAGCTGTAAGACGTTGGTCTCCTGTTGTTTCATTAATTCCAACCGTTGAAGGATGGTGGATTCTCCCACCATAGACCAGTCGATAAATTGTTTTATTTTTTGAATTGGCATACCGGTGTGTTTTAAACATAAAATCATCTCTAAATATTTCAGTGCTTCTTCATCAAAAACTCGATCTCCTTTTTCATTTCTTTTAAGAAAAGGAAACAGTCCTTGTTTATCGTAATAACGTATTTGAGAAATAGTTAAGTAGTGCATTTTGGCGACTTGCCCAATTGTATAATACATATCATTCACCCCTTTATTACCAAGGTATAATGCCGTCTTTATTTAGTATTTTACCATTATAGTTTGTTTCACTTAATGCATATTTAATAATAATTTTAGCACTTTCATTGGTCGTATGGCCACCTGGGGAATTTCCATTTAGGTCAGTAGTTGTAAAACCAGGAGTTACTCCGAAAATTGCTGGACCGTTAGTACCAAATTCTTTGCTAAATGCTAATGTTAAAGCATTAATAGCTGTTTTTGAAGAATTATATCCTAATATGTTAATTGGGTGTGTTTCACCGCTAGCAAACATTGTTAGTGAGGCCATGTCAGTTGTTACATTTATAATTTTACTGTTGTTTGATTTCTTTAATAATGGTAAAAAGGCTTGCACCATTTGGAATGTTCCAAAAAAGTTTACTTCAAATCCTTGGCGTAAAGTTTCAATATTTAATTCACTAGGTAGCGTATGGAAGTCGAGTGCTATGCCTGCATTATTGATTAATAAATCTAAGTGGTCAGTCTTTTCATGGATTTTTTTGATTGCTTCTTGAATGGATTGAGCACTAGAAATGTCTACTTGAATATAGGAAACGTTTGAAACATTTAAAGATTCTACGGCTTGTTGTCCAAGTTGTTTATTACGAGCACCTAAAAATACGTGATAGTCTTTTTCTGCTAATTGACGAACCAATTCATATCCGATCCCTTTATTCGCACCTGTTATGAAAGCATATTTTTTCATTTTGAATTCCTCCAGTAGTGTTATAGTAGGTTACAATGGAAAGGATACAGCCTAAACTTAAGTTTAGGTCAAGAGGAATTTTCAAAAAAAATATTGAATATTTGTATATATGAGTGAGAATCCTTATCATTTGATTGAAAGTCTGTTAATATAAGAGATGTAGGTATTTTATTTTCAAGGGGATGAAAAAATGGAGTACAGAATTGAAAGAGATACATTAGGAGAAATAAAAGTTCCAGCTGATAAATTATGGGCAGCGCAAACGCAGCGTAGTAAAGAAAACTTCCCGATTGGAACAGAGCAAATGCCGCTTGAAATTGTAAAAGCATTTGCCATTTTAAAGAAAAGTGCAGCGCTTAGCAATCAAAAATTAGGAAAGCTATCAGAAGAAAAAGCAGAAGCAATTGTAGCAGCAGCTGACGAAGTGATTGCAGGGAAATGGAATGAACATTTTCCGCTTGTCGTATGGCAAACGGGTAGCGGTACACAGTCAAACATGAATGTGAATGAAGTAATTGCAAATCGAGGGAATCAAATTTTGAAAGATAAGGGATCTGACGTACATATTCATCCGAATGATGATGTGAACATGTCTCAAAGTTCAAATGATACATTTCCAACAGCGCTTCATGTAGCATGTGTAATTGCAGTAGAAAATCACGTATTACCGGCAATTACGAAATTAAAAGAAACTTTAGCAGAAAAAGTGACTGCATTTGAACATATTATTAAAATCGGTCGTACGCATTTACAAGATGCAACACCATTAACGTTAGGACAAGAAATTAGCGGATGGCACCGTATGCTTGAAAAAACAGAGCGTATGATTGCAGATAGTAATACATATATGAAAGAATTAGCAATTGGTGGTACTGCGGTTGGAACTGGTATTAATGCTCATCCTAAATTTGGTGATATGGTAGCAGAGGAAATTAGTCAATTTACAGGTAAGCAATTTATTTCTGCGCCAAATAAGTTCCATGCGTTAACGAGTCATGATGAAGTTGTATTTGCACATGGAGCATTAAAAGCATTAGCTGCTGATTTGATGAAGATTGCTAACGATGTACGCTGGCTTGCAAGTGGTCCACGTAGCGGTCTTGGGGAAATTATTATTCCTGCAAATGAGCCAGGAAGCTCTATTATGCCAGGTAAAGTAAATCCAACGCAAAGTGAAGCATTAACAATGGTTGTAGCGCAAGTTATGGGAAATGACGCAACAATCGGATTCGCTGCGAGCCAAGGTAACTTTGAGCTAAACGTATTTAAACCAGTTATTGCATATAACTTCTTACAATCCGCTCACTTATTAGCAGATGCAGTTGTTTCATTTAATGATAATTGTGCAGTTGGTATTGAAGCAGATGAAGAAGTAATTAAAGAGAATGTGAATCGTTCATTAATGCTTGTTACAGCATTAAACCCGCATATCGGATATGAAAATGCAGCGAAAATTGCTAAGCATGCTCATAAAGATGGGTTAACTTTAAAAGAGGCAGCACTGCAATCTGGATTATTAACAGAAGAGCAATTTGATGAAATTGTAGATCCGAAAAAAATGATTGCTCCGAAAGAGTAATAGAAGAAGCCAAGATTCTTAGTTTAGAATCTTGGCTTTTTTGATATTCATTTTTATGTTTCCGCCACTTGTACTACTGCAAGCTCCAAAAGATATTATTTGTTAGCAGACGTATTCATTACTTTCATATGTGGGCAGTTCTCTTTTAAGAGTGAAATGAATCTTTCTTCTTCTTGTGGTACGAAAGTTGTCACTGAGTCAAATAAATTATAATCAATTTCTAATTGCTGCCTAGTCCATTTTTCTGAACGGAGTGTTTTGCCAGAGTATTTAATGTGACGAATATCTTCAAATGGAATTTCAGTACGTAATATGAAACCGTGTTTTACAATAAGAGAAGATTCCGTTATGTTGTAGTGGGAGAAATAGAATGAAGAGAGATTCACGATATTTAACAGCATCATAAGAGTGAAAAAAATAGAATTTTCGTTTTGGAAGAATAGCGAAATGAAAAAAATAATTATAAATAATGTAATAAAAATGACGTGAAATGGATTTTTTTTCGCTTTAAACTTCAAGTTAGTCACCTCGTTATACGTGTTCTTTAACTAAATTAAATCACAGCATCGTAATGAAACGTGAGAATATGCAGAATTGCATATTCTTTCGGTTTATTATTCGTGTAAAATTTTTTGATAGGATAAATTTAAATGAAGTTTTTAGTAGTGGAGTGGCAAAAAGTGACTAACAAGAATAGAAGCGTAGTGCTAGTCATAATTAGTTGTATGATGATTATGAATGGCTGCTCAAATAGATTCGTTGAAGATGGAAAGCGAAAACATGTATTTGTACAAGCGAGTAAAGTTTTAGTGGAAGTTGTTTATAAAATATATAAAGGATAAAAAGGGTGTTTCTATATGTGGAAACACCTTTTTTGTAGTTAAAATTGAATACTGAAGTTTTGGAATGAGTGAATGCCGGTTCCATGTTGAACGAGGTTGTTATCACTTAAATATTGAATAGCGTATTTTACTTCATTCAATATAGTAAGTGAAAGACCAAGAGTATGATGTGAACCGTAAATTTGTTCAATGGGCAAGAAAGTTGTGATTTTGTCTAGAGATTGAACTAAATCTGTAGGATTTGTTTTATCGTAAACCAAGGACCTTTTAAAGTAACCATATTTTATTTCACATCCTAATAATAAGTGGTTTCTAAAAACACATTCGCTGTTTGTTGTGACAAGTCCTTTTTATAACGTATAAATAGATGTTTTAATTAAAGTTTATAAAATAGGTAAACGAAACATTGAAATGTTTACTTTTGATATGGTAAGATGATGTAGTGATAATAAACGTTATTGTAATTTGTTTGTTTTTAAGTAAACCTTTTAAAGGAGTGTTTAGTATGAGTGATATTTCAGAGAAGTTTTGGGATGCATCGGTAGAGGAATTAAAGAAAGGGTATGTGTTTGACGAGGTAGCAGAAGAATATATTTGTTTAGCTTGCGGAGAAACGTTTATAAAAGGGGTTATTTATCAAGAAAATCAAGTTTTGTATGAAGCAGAGAAGTTTATACAGTTGCATATTCAAAATGAGCATACATCTATGTTTGAATATTTATTAAATCTTGATAAGAAGTTTACGGGTTTAACTGAGTTGCAAAAGAAGATGGTGCAGTTTTTCCATATGGGACTTAATGATAAAGAGATTGTAAAAGAAATGGATGGTGGGAGTACGTCGACAATTCGTAATCATCGATTTACATTGCGCGAGAAAATGAAGCAAGCAAAAGTATTTTTAGCGTTAATGGAATTGTCAGAAGAAAAATCAAAAGTTCAAACTAAATTTGTACCGATTCATAGAACAGCTACGATGGTGGATGATCGATACAATATTACAGAGGAAGAAAATGCTGAAGTTTTAACAGCACATTTTACAGAAGGTTTGGATGGACCGCTTTCTAAATTTCCGAAAAAGCAAAAGCGTAAATTAATTATATTACGTCATTTAGTGAAGAAATTCGATAGTAACAAAAAGTATACTGAAAAAGAAGTAAATACAGTTTTAGAAAATATATATCCGGATTTTGTAACTTTGAGAAGATATTTAATCGAATATGGTTTTTTAGATAGAACAGCTGATGGAAGCCAATATTGGGTGAAGTTATAATAATACGGAAAAGAAGATGAATAGAAGCACATCGTTATAACAACTATACAAAGATATAGAAGTTGAAAAACAGATTTTTAATAAAAGGAGAAATGAAATTTGAAACCACCTACAGATAACAATAAAGAAGGTGCGGAGTCACATAAGTTAGAAAGTGAGAGTAAACCGATTTGGAAATCGATGTCCATGTTTTTAGTGCCGTTACTTTTAAGTAATGTATTACAGTCAGTTGGACAGTTATTTGGAATGGTAGTAGTAGGAAGGTGGCTTGGCGTAAATGATCTAGCAGCTATATCGGCATTCTTCCCATTATTTTTCCTGCTCGTTTCATTTGTAATTGGAATTGGTTCTGGTAGTTCAATTTTAATTGGTCAAGCATTTGGTGCTAAAAATGAAGAGCGCTTAAAAGCTATCGTTGGTACGACGCTTACGTTTACTTTTATTATCGGAGTCGTGTTGGCGATAATAGGAAGTATTTTTGCGATGGATATTATGCGTCTTATGGGAACACCAGAAAATATTATTGAAATAAGTGTGCATTACGCAAGAATTTTATTTATATCTATGCCAGTATTATTTTTATATTTTGCATACACAACATTTATGAGAGGTACAGGAGATTCTAAAACACCATTTTACTTTTTAATCGTAAGTACAGCGCTAAATATGATCTTATTACCAATTCTTATTTTTGGTTGGTTAGGAGCTCCGAAATTAGATGTTTACGGGGCAGCCTATGCTTCAGTTATATCTACAGTTATTACGTTTATTGTCATGCTAGTGTATTTAAAGAAGAAAAATCATCCACTACAATTAGACGGGACAGTAAGAAAATATCTTCGTATGGACTGGGAGTTATTAAAGTTATTGTTACGACTTGGTATTCCAGCGAGTATTAATATGATATTAGTTTCATTATCAGAAATTGCAGTAATTGCATTTGTGAATCGCTATGGATCAGATGCAACAGCGGCGTATGGTGTTGTGAACCAAGTTGCAAGTTATGTACAAATGCCAGCGGTTAGCCTCGGTATTACCGTATCAATTTTTGCAGCGCAATCAATCGGTGCGAACCAATTTGATCGATTGCAGAAAGTTGTTAAGGCCGGAATTATTATGAATTATATCATTGGTGGTGTATTAATATCTCTTATTTACTTGTTCTCAAGAGATATTTTAGCACTATTTTTAACAAGTCAAAATACAATTGACATTGCTCATAGTCTAATCATGATTACATTATGGAGCTACTTAATTTTCGGTCATGCACAAATTATTAGTGCGACAATGCGAGCAAGTGGTACTGTACTATGGCCAACTGTAATCAGTGTTGTATCAATTTGGCTTGTTGAAGTACCTGTGGCGTATTATCTTTCTTACCATACGAGCCTTGGAATAGAAGGGATATGGATTGGGTATCCAGCTGCATTCATCGTCAGCTTAATATTACAGTATGCATATTATAAGCTTTCATGGCAGAAGAAACGAATTACACGATTAGTGAGTTAAAAGATGAAAATGTCCCTAAGTCATTATACTTAGGGACATTTTTTGATGAATGCTTATAAATAACTTTTTAAAGTTATGTCAAAATGTTGTCTAATGAGTTTTCCATTATTCATATAAAACTCCCAAGCTGTATCTGGCGCACCTATAATTTCAAATGAACCTTCTGTAATATATAAAGCGCAATTATCTTCTAATGCGATGCCCTCTATATTACCTTGGTGAGTTTGTAAAAACGTATGGAAGGCATTCATTCTATTTAATTGATTGTAATGAGGGCAAAATCTTTTGTTAACAATACTCCAGCCACTACTTTCTACATAACCAGAACCTTCATAATCTGAACGTATGCTAGATGTAAACCAGCACATAGCGCCGGCACTATATCCTGCAATAAGTGTTCCACGTTTTAAAGCAAATAGTAACTTTTCATCTAGTTTATGTTCTTTCCATTGTTCAAGCATGTGAACGTAATTTCCACCGCCAAGATAAATGAAATCGGCAGAATAAATCATCTCATCTATTTCATATTTAGTAGGTGTTTCGGTTGAAATGCGTAAAATTTGAACCTCACAATGTAATTGCTTTTCAAATGTTTCTAAAAATAACTTTATATATCCTTCATCATCATGACTAGCTGTTGGAATGAATAATACTTTTGGGTATTGTTTATTTGTTAATTCTATAAGTCGTTCATTAATATGCAAGTGATTTGGATCTTGTAAATCACCGCCACCAATGACAGCTAATTTCATAGTAAAGCACCACCTAATAATATTTGTTATGTAAAAATTCGATAGTGGGGAGTTACATTCCTTCTGTGATTTAATGAATAAGGGGAAATAAAGCAAACAATATATTGAAATAGCATGAGGTATTGATAGCTGTAGATAGAAAGGAATTAGATGCAGTTTATCCCGCTATTTGCGGGCAGTAAGACTCCCGCCTCAAAATTCGACTGGAGCAAAGCAGTTAGGTGGGAGTCGGGCTGCCCGTAAACGCCCGATTGGTGAAGACTAATAATCAGTGGGGGATGAACAAAACCCCCACTGATTAAAGTTTCACTTTATTGATATATAATACTGGATAATATTGTTTCAAAGTATGGAAACAATATGTTTAAATGAATATAATGACGTACTAATGAATATTGAAAGAGTATTTATATTAAAAAGTACGGGGAATAACAGTAGTTTTACAAAAATGTTTTTTCCTTTTTATAGGAATTTATTTCATAATATGGTAAAATTATATTAATATATTTATTAGCGTAAACTGAAAAGAGGGAGCGTGAAAGAGTGGATTTTCGATTTGAGTTCGCAGCGAAGGTGAAAGAATATTTAGATGATGAAAAAGATGAAAAAATAATAAAAGATGGACACAGAGATATAATTTATAAATATTTATATCCGTTAGAGAGTGAAATTGGAATTTTTAAAAATCCTAACTTTACTTTTTTTGCATCAGGAAGACGTTCACATATAGTATTAGAAAATATTGAATTTAAAACAGAAGTAAACGTAGAAAGTAATATAATTGAAATTGCAAAAATAGTGGATAATGTGGTGATTCCATTAGATACTATCGTAGCTAAGGATCGGGAATTATTTGCACTCGGGCGTAATGAGAAATTTAGCGTGCAAATATTAGAATATTATCTTTATGATACATTTGGTGAGAAGTTAGGTTTACAATGAATCGAACGCGGTACAGCTAACTAATTAGTAGGGATTAGGATTCATTTAAGTATCAGTTAATATCATTTATGTTTGACCTTCTATATATTTTATACTACAATCTGTAGTGTGAAAGGGGCCATACGATGTTTACTCAAAACTACAAATTAAATGAGCAAGGGTTAAATCACTTTTTCGGACCGCTTGAAGCGAAAATAATGGAAATTGTTTGGGCTACTCAAGGTATTACCATTAAAGATGTGCAACAGAAATTAAGTGAAGAAACCCCGGTGAATTTTAATACTGTAATGACAGTTATGAACAGATTAGTAGAGAAAGCACATTTAGAAAAGCATATTGTGAAAAGAAGTGGTATGTATCGTACTACACAAACGAAGGAAGAATTTTTATCTAATCAAACGAAGAAAATGACACAGGAATTAATGGGTGAATTTGGGGATCTTGTTGTGAACCATATGATAGATGAGTTAGAACAAGCTGATCCATCTTTAATAAAAAAATTAGAAGAGAAATTAAGTCAGCTAAAAAAAGAGGACCGATAAAATGAAGTGGCAAATGCGTAAAATCGTTTTGTTAGCAGTGACTATTAGTGTGCTTTTTTTAAGCATGTTAGTATACTACGTTACATACCCATTTCTTTTTCAAAATAAAGCATTTTTCCTTTCGCAATTTTGTTTATTTGAATTACAAAAACATATGAGGGAACTATCAATACTTCGTATAATGATAGCCGGATTACTGTTATTTACTGTAATCATTATGAGTAAAAGAATTTGGAAGCAATTTTTTTATAGTAAAAAATTGAAAAGAAATCTCGTGTCTATTACTAGAAAAGGAAAGCAAGTATACGTATTATCAACGTTACAGATTACGGCATTTACAATTGGATTATTTCGACCGAAAATTGTCATTTCAGAAGGAATGTTTCAGGCATTTTCTGAGGAAGAAATTGATGCGATTGTATTACATGAGGAATATCATCAAAAAAATCGAGATCCATTAAAGTTATTTTTCTTTACCTTGTTAGCTGAAGGAATGATGTATATTCCTATATTAAAAGGGATGCTGCAGCGTTATCATGTATATCAAGAGCTATCAGCAGATAAATATGCGATGCAAAAAATGAAATCTTCCTTTGAGCTAGGTAGTGCATTATTAAAATTAATTAAAATAAAGACGATGGAAAATCAATGTATTACAGCGTCGTTTGCGAAAACCGCAATTAATTTAAGAATTGAGCAAGTGTTGAATGAGAAAGTTGTTAAGCTGAATATGCCATTACATACAAATTCAGTATATGTAACGTTAGGGCTATTTTGTATGTCGATTGTACTTATTGTCGGAGAGTGCATATAGCCTCTTTTTTTAATAATTAACACTACGCATTGTAGTGTGTTTAGGAGGGATAAAATGAATGCGGCGGATTTAACAATTTGGCTAGTAGTAGGGGCTGGGGTACTTTCATTTATATCACCATGTTCTTTACCGCTATATCCATCTTATTTATCGTATATTACAGGTGTTTCTATTCAAGATTTAAAAGAAAATCGTGGAATTATGCAAAAGTCAGCGATTATACATACAGTATTTTTTATGATTGGTTTCTCGGTTATTTTTTATGCGTTAGGTTTATCGGTAAGCTGGATTGGGGTTACTTTTTCATCTAATCAAAGGCTGATTCAGCAAATTGGTGGGATATTTATTATTTTAATGGGGCTATTTATGACTGGATTGATTCAGCCTAAGTGGCTTATGGCAGAGAAAAAAGTACAATATAGAAGTAAATCGACAGGGTATATTCGCTCAATTTTGGTCGGCATGACATATGCAGCAGGATGGACACCGTGTGTTGGACCGATATTTTCTGCAGTGCTTATGCTCGGTGCGACCAATCCTGAAAGTGCGCTTCTGTATATTACAGCGTACACCCTTGGATTTGCAGTTCCGTTTTTCGTGATGGCATTTTTTATTGGAAAGGTAAAGTGGATTGTTACATATGCCAATGTCATGATGAAAATTGGTGGTGGAATGATGATACTAACAGGGGTTTTATTATATACAAATCAAATGACGAAAATTACAGCATTCTTTATTCGTATATTTGGTGGATTTACAGGATTTTAGAAATGAGGAGGAAGAAAAGTGAAGAAACTAATTGCTATTATACTGGCCGGGGCACTAATTTGGACAGGAGTTAACTTTTATAATACAAAGAAAGAAGAAAAAGAAAGAAAAGCGAAACAAGCGGAGTTACAAGAGAAAGAAGTATTACCACAAGTAGGATTTAAAGCACCAAACATAACATTAAAAGGATTAGATGGGAAGTTGTATTCATTAAATGATGCAAAGGGAAAACCATATGTTATTAATTTTTGGGCATCGTGGTGTGGCCCATGTGAAATGGAGGCTCCTGATTTAGTTCGTTTGTATGATAAATATAAAAAGGATGTTGAAATTTTTGCGGTAAATGCAACAATCGGTGATCCAGTACAAGAAGCGAGTGCATTTGCAGATCGCCACGGATTTACATTTCCAGTTCTATTAGATATGGACGGAGTAGCTGGATTAGATTATAAAGTATTCTCTTTACCAACGACATTTTTTGTTAATAAAGATGGAATTATAGTAGATCAAGCACGAGGTGTATTACCTCCAGATCAATTAGAAAAGAAGTTTAAGAAATTAATTGAGAATTAAGAGGGGATTTCATAGTGATGGAGTGGATGGTGAGGTTACAACCAGTTTCTCTTATAATAGGAAGTTTATTTGGATTTACTCTGATGAAACTAAGGATGAAAAAGCAAAATATTCAATATGAAAAAATGATGGATGCAGTAACGAATGGTTTTCTCATCATTGTATTAGTATGGAAATTTGCACCGGCAATATTAAATCCAGTATGGGCTTTTGGATCGCCGGTGCAAGCATTATTAGCTGTAGGGAGCATGCAACATATTATAGTAGGATGCATAATTGCCAGTATATATATTGTTTGGAAAAGTAAAAAAGAGCAATTTTCTCTTCGGATTTTACTTGATACATTGCCTTTTGGATTGTGCGTGAGTATTATCTTTTATTTTCTATTCCATCAAGAAGTAGGTGCACAAACGACACTGCCGTGGGGGATGAAAATATATGAATCAAGATTTTTGTATCATCCTATTTTCATGTATGAGATTATACTCGCACTCTGTATAATTGGCTCGTTATGGATTGAAAATGAAAGATTAGGAAAGGGAAAGAATATAAGCTTTTTTCTAATTTGCGAGGGAATTGCTCATATCATTATTTCACTTATTAGTGAACAAAATTCAGTTCTATTTGGTCTTTCAATACAGCAAATACTCAGTTTTTTTGTTATTAGTTTAGGGATCTTGTTCGTACCAAAAAAATAAAAGTAGCCATGCACAGAGAGCATCTATGCATGGCTATTTCTGTATCATTATATGAATTAAAAAATCGGCGGAGTAACAGAAAATAAAACAATCGCATTTTTCTCGAATTGATTTACCCATTTATGTTTTAAATAAGCTGGTATTTTTACGCTATCACCAGTTTCTAATGTGTATTCTTCTTCATTTAAGTGCAATGTGATTTTTCCATCTAATACAAATGCTAATTCTTCTCCTTTATGTTCTAGAACATTTTCTGATGAAGCAGTATTCGGTGGGATAGTCATAATTGCTGTTGCTAAATTTCCTGTGAAATCAGGTGATAACAATTCATATGATAAATTATCGATAATCATTTTTTTTCTTTTATGAGAGCGCACGATTAAATCATCTGTATTTGTTTCTTCGAGTAAAAAACTAAATGTTGGAACATCAAGAGCTTTTGCGAGTACCTTTAACGTTTGAATGGAAGGGTTAGCAGAACCACGTTCAATTTGACTAAGCATGGATGGTGTGATTTCGGCCATCTTTGCCAATTCTTTACTAGTTAATCCTTTCTCTTTTCTTTGTTTTTCAATTTTTTTACCGATATCTATATTCTCCATAATAAATGCTCCTTAATAATTATTAAATTATATTTAAATAAATTAAATTAAAATTAACTAAAATGAATTATTTATGTTAAACTATATTAAAATTAATTTAATTATAATTTATTATATGGCTAGCTACAAGGATATGAGGAGGAAGAGGAATGAAGGAGATAGAGGCATTAAAAGAGCAATATCCACTAGTAAATAACTTAATCGCAACAGAAGAAGTATTTTGGATAAACCCGAATATGGAAAAGTATGAAACAGCAATAAAAAATTCGCCACTTAATCAAGAACATGTAAAAGATGCGGAAGAGAGATTAAAGCGTTTTGCACCATATATTGCGAAAGTATTTCCTGAAACGAAAGAAACGGGCGGTATTATAGAATCACCTTTAGTGAAAATCTCTTCTATGAAACAATCTTTAGAGAAAAGTTATGGGCAACCTATTTTAGGGGAATTATTATTAAAATGTGATAGCGGGCTTCCGATATCAGGATCAATTAAAGCTAGAGGCGGCATTTATGAAGTGTTGAAACATGCAGAGCAATTAGCACTTCAGCATGGAATGTTAACAGAGGAAGACGATTATTCAATTTTAGATAGTGATAGATTTAGAGGTTTTTTTGCGAAGTATTCAATTGCAGTAGGTTCTACTGGAAATTTAGGGCTTAGCATTGGGATTATGAGTGCGAAATTAGGTTTTAATGTGACGGTCCATATGTCAGCAGACGCAAAACAATGGAAAAAAGATTTATTAAGAAGTAAAGGTGTAAACGTTATTGAATATGAAGCTGATTATAGTAAAGCGGTAGAAGAAGGAAGACTGCAAGCAGATGCAGATCCTAGCTGTTATTTTGTTGATGATGAAAACTCACATGATTTATTTTTAGGATACGCAGTAGCAGCGTCACGTTTACAAAAACAATTAGAAGAGTTAGAGATTGTAGTAGATGAAGAGCACCCTTTATTCGTTTATCTTCCGTGCGGAGTAGGGGGAGGACCTGGCGGAGTAGCATTTGGTTTAAAGTTATTGTATAAAGACAACGTACACTGTTTCTTTGCGGAGCCTACGCACTCTCCATGTATGTTACTCGGTTTAATGACAGGGCTTCACGATAAAATTGCCGTTCAAGATATCGGGATTGACAATGTAACTGATGCGGATGGGCTTGCAGTAGGAAGACCATCTGGATTTGTCGGTAAAACGATGGAACCATTTTTGAGTGGAAATTACACAGTAAGTGATGAAGCGTTATATAGATTATTAAAAGAACTGGCTGATACTGAAAATATTTATTTAGAGCCATCTGCATTAGCGGGTATGATAGGGCCGTTGAATGTATGCAAAACTGAAAATGAATATTTACAAAAACAACAGTTAACAGAGAAGGTGAAGGAAGGTACACATATTGTGTGGGGAACTGGTGGAAGTATGGTTCCAAAAGACGTGATGAATGGGTATTATAAAACAGGTGTGGAATTAACGTATAAATAAAAATGAGGCTATTTACAGCCTCATTTTTTTCATGTACATAAAATTCTTTGTTATTTTCGCACTAGTTCTTTATAGTATAGATATAAAGGATTGCTAATATCGAATGAAAATAACAAAAAGCTTTATTTTACATAATAAGAGGATGTGTATACGATGTCATTACAGACTAAATATATAGCGGGTATTTCGCTTGGGGTTATGGGCGTAGGTTTTGCGGCTACCATCCCTTTTCAAGGAACGGTAGCTGGGGAGATTATTCAAGGGGGATTTGAAGCTGGGTTAGTTGGTGGACTTGCGGATTGGTTTGCGGTTACGGCTTTATTCCGTCATCCGTTGGGAATTCCAATTCCACATACAGCATTATTACCTAAAAATCGGAAACGGGTAACAAAGGGTCTCGTTTCTACGTTAGAAAACGAATGGCTAACGAAAGAAAGTATTACAAGTAAAGTAAAAGAAATGCAGCTAGCGCAAATGGTACTGCAAATTGCTGAGAAAGAGTTACAGTCTGATGCTGTGAAAAAAGGGATTGTAACAATTGCTGAGAAAGCGATTCTTCAAATAGATACGGAAAAATTGGCAGTTATTATTGAAAAAGAATTAAAAACGTATTTGCATACAATTAACACAAGTAACATATTACAAGTTCTCGTGGATCAATTAGTAGTGCAAGAATATGATGAAAAAACACTTGATTACATATTGGTAAAAGTGAAAGATTGGACAGCTCAAGATGAAGCGCGTTATCAGCTCGGAAGCTTAGGAATGAAGGCGATGGAAAACATAAAAGTAGATGGATTCCTACAGTTTACTTTGAAATCGTTTATGAACATTGTTGATGAAGATAAAATTGGTGGCATTTTGCAGAAGTTTATTATTAGCAATATTAACAGCTTGCAAGATGCTGATAATAGCACAAGACAACTTATATTAGCGAAGATTCGTCAAGAAATTATAAATGTAAAAGAAAATGAATCTTTATTAGAGGAATTAGAGAAGTGGAAAGAAAAATGGATTGCAAATTGGGATGCTACTGAAAAAATAAAAGAGATGCTAGAGCAAGTACAACAAAGGGCAGTTACCTTTGTGAAGAATGAAGAATTTGCTGATAAATATGTTGTTCCATTCTTACAAACACAAATGAATAAAATAAAAGAAGACGAACTGACTGTTCAAAAAATAGAAGATTGGTTACAAAAACAAGTTGTTACTATAGTTGAAAAGAATCATTCGAAAATTGGAAAGCTTGTGCAAGAAAACCTTGATAAGTTAGATGATAAAACATTAATCGAAATGATTGAAAATAATGTCGGTAAAGATTTGCAGTGGATTCGTGTAAACGGGGCTGTTTGTGGTTTTATGATTGGATTAGTTTTAGAAGGAATAAAAGCGATTATATAAGAAAAACCTTCCACAATTGTGGAAGGTTTCTTATTTTTCGATAACACTCATATTTATATTATAAGCTTTCTCAATATTTAATTTGTACGTCCCATTTCCTGTTTTTATCGAGTTTTTATACCAATGTTCTTGCTCGTTTAATTCTGGATTTTCTTCTGAAGAATTATTTTCTTTTTTCGTTAAATCTTCTACTTGTTCCCAAGGTGTGTTTCCATGAGTTTCTTTTTTGTTTGTTACGGCGATTAAAGATACATCACTTTCTTTTGCTAAATGAACAGATACATTCGAACTTTCTTGTACAAACCAATTATTTTGTAATTGGCCTGGATAAAGGGATAGTTCGTTATTTGAAGCACGAACTTCTACATTTTTATTTTGCGGAAGAACGAGTGTTGGTTTTACCTGTGGTGCTGAATTCCATAACGTATGTTGAACTGGTAATGATTTTAAAGTGATATACATCGTTTCCCCAGCTGTTTGAACTGAAAGGAAATCTTCTTGTTTTAAATTAAGTTTTTCATTAGCTTTCGTTGTCATTTCATATGTTCCAAGAAGGTGAATTTGATTTGTATCATTACCCTCTATTGTTAGAGGATAATGCCCTGCATCCACTACAATTTTTTTGATAGATTCAGGTATATCAAGTTGTCCACTTGGAATATTACTCGTTTGCTGAGTGGTATGAATAGAATGACGAACTTCATCTAGTAATCCAGTTGATAATAAACAGTAAAAAGCAATTCCGACGCTTCCTAAAACGCCGATAAAGAAAATACTAAAAATATCATATTTAATAAAGGATTGTTCCTTCTTAGAAAATAGAAGGTATAGTAAAATTTCCACGCCAAGTATGATAAGTAAAACAGGCCACCAAGCTGTTAAGGAATCTAATACCTCAGTACCTTTTATAACTGAAAATAGTAAGAAGCAACCTAATGCAATAATAGAAAGCCCCATTGAAAATGTTCCAACGCGCCATGTTCTCATTCTTTTGTACCACCTTTGTTTTCTTTATTTCCAATTAACAATTTAAAGCCGCCACCAATTAAGAGGAGTGCAACGATAGATGTTTGGAAATAGCGATAATATAGTTCGCTAAGATGAATGTTAAATATAGTTGCAAAGTAATCGTTCAAAATAGGAAGGACTGTTTGATCTAATAAATAATAACCACCGAGTGTAATTAACCCAATGCCGATCCATCTTTGATGATTGATAAAATAATCAATGATAGGTTCGTCATTTACACGTTCTTTTCCATACTTTGCGGTTTGCTGTAAAGCGTCAAAAAAGCTATAGAACCAAATGATTGGAACTAAAAATAAAAACGCTGAAAGTCTTAATAAGTCGAGTAAATATATGGAAAGTAAAAAGGCTGCCATAAGCTGAAGGCCGCGGCGTTGTAAGCCTAAATACATATGTCCTGCTCCGGGGAACATCGCTAAAATAGAAGCGAATGTTTTATTCTTCTTTCCTTGTTCACGGTGTTCTTCAAACTCTTCAAAAATAGTACGATCATCTAGTTGCTCGCCACGTTCTTTTTTCTGGAGTTGCTGAACAACATCGAAGAAATTGTAAATCCATAAAACAGGTAATGTAATAAGGAAGATAAGGAAACTTTCTTGCGATGTTAAAAGTGCAACGAAAATAATCATACTTCCGATTCCTGTGCAAGCTACTAAAAATGTAAGTCCACGTTGCATAAGTCCTAATTGAAAATGTCCAAGTCCAGGGATGATTGATAGGAGAATGATATAAAATCGTTCGCTCTCTTTAGAGGACTCTGTAAATTCTCCGGCAGCTTGTTTTTTTGATTGATTAATAATAGTGATAACTAAATCTAATAAATTGATCGCCCATAAGACGACTAGTAAAAATAGAGAAAGAAAAGCAATATCACGCGCACCTAATGCTATTGTACAAAATGCTGCAAAGATAAATAGAAATACAGCCCCTCCGCTATATAAAATAAACCGTCCAAATTTCTTTAAATATAAATGTCCAAGCCCGGGAATTAGCCCTAATACAAGTGCTAAAAAGGGATTTTTATTCATGCTTTGAACCTCCGTCCTTTTTTGATGTGTCTACCGATTTGTTTACAATTTGTTGTGAGATAGAAGACTCGTTATGTTTTGAAGATTTCTCGAAATTTGATGTTGCTGTGAAAATATACTGGAATAAACCACTTACCATAAAAATAATTGTAGCCGCAGTTGCAATTATGTAGTGAATAATCGTGCGCTTTAGTGAGTTTGTTTTTATATTTTCATTAGATTGTAGTGTTTCAAAATTAATTTGCGTCATAACTTCGTTCGTAAATGAATCATCATTTATCATTGGAAGGTTTTCATGTTGTTCATCAATACTTTCCATATAAAGTGCTAAACAATGATCACATTCATAAAGATGTTCTTCCATAGATTCACGTTCATTGCTTGCTATAAAATCTAAAGTATAATTGCGCCAATCTTCTTTTGAATAATGCATCATAGAAACTCTTCCTCCTTCCAATGTTTTTTAATCCATTTTCTTGCCCGATACAGTTTCATTTCGACTGTTTTCACTTCGATATTTTCCTGAAAAGCAATTTCTTGATAACTTTTTTCCTCTAAATAATGCGCGAGAACGACATCACGGTAATTTTCCGGAAGTTCTCTCAGTTTTTGAGCAATCAATAATTTTTGTTCTTTCGTCAATAGTAAAGCTTCAATGTTATGAGAGGATTTTATATTTTCCTCAGTTTCTTTACATAAGGAGAGTTCTTCGTGTTCTCTAGCTTTCTTCCTTTTATAATCAATAGCGTGATTGGTGGCAATACGTGCCATCCACGTTTTTAATCCGCGAAATTGATAATTAGGGAGAGAGCTGTGAATTTTTACGAATACTTCTTGTGTAACATCTTTAGCATCTTCTTCATGTCTTAAAATAGAAAAGATAACTTGAAAAATATAATGACGATATGTTTGTACAAGGATACGAAAAGCATGTTCGCTTCCTTGCTGTGCTTTTTCAATTAATTGTTTTTCCTCAATGGGTCTCTCCCTCCTTTTTGACGCATTCTATTATATAGACGTAAGAAATGATCGGTCACCCTACACATGTTGTAAAAAAAGAATAATATATTTTTAGGAAGGAAGCTATATGAAAAAAGGTGTGAAAAAATGGTAAAGAGAAGTATATAATGAGCAAGTAGGAAATGTTACGGGAAGAAAGGATGTGAATGTTAGTAGGGGAAGGTCCATACTAACAAACATGAAAATTAAAATATTAATAGCGGATGATAATTCTTTTATTAGAGAAGGCATGAAAATTATTTTAAATACATATGAAGAGTTCGAAGTTGTAGATACAGTAAATGATGGGAAAGAAGCAGTGGACTATTGCAAAAAGAACGACGTCGATATTGCCCTTTTAGATGTTCGTATGCCAAACATGAACGGGGTAGAGGCAACAAAGTTCATTTGTGAAGAGACGAAAACGAAACCGCTAATTTTAACGACGTTTGATGATGATGAATATATTTTGGACGCAGTAAAAAACGGAGCGAAAGGTTATTTGTTAAAAAATAACGATCCAGAGCGTATCCGTGATGCAATAAAAGGAGTATATAACGGTCAAACTGTTATGCAAGATGTAGTACTTGATAAAATTAAGTCTAATTTAATGGAAAGTAAAGAAGAAGAATCTAAAATTGATAAGAGCCTTTTCACAGAAAGAGAGCTTAGTATTATCGCATTAATTGCGAAAGGTTTCTCAAATAAAGAAATTTCGAAGAAACTTTTCATATCTGAAGGAACGATTGCAAATTATATTACATCAGTTTTAGGGAAAACTGGACTTGAACATCGTACACAAATTGCAATTTATTATTTAACAGGGAAAGTAGATTAAAGATATGGAATTTTGGTTAATTGTAAGTAAATTAATTGTCTTTATATATATTGTGTTTAGTTACATTTATTTAAATGTCGCGAACTTACCATGGATTATACTTACTTTGCTTTTATATCTTTCTGTAAACGTTCTGATTTCTATATTTAAAAAAGATACGTACAAAAATATATTAACTAGTGTTTCAATTGGTATAGTTATGTTATTTACATGGAAGGTTCATCCGTTTTTTATTTTGTTTTTACCATTGAACTTATATGAAATTATATTTCATTATATAGAGAAGAAATGGCAGCTTTTTATCATTATGATGATTCCTATTATCTTTACAGAAGAAAGTATTCGAATGACATATGGATTAATTGTTGCATTTTCTTTCATCGTATTAACTATGGCAGAACGGTATATATCGCGTGTATTAAAGCTTGAATCACAAAATGATAAGATGCGAAAAGATATGCAGCGACTGACGAAAAGCCTAAATGAAAATAAAGAGTACATAAGGCAATCGGAGTACACATTTAAGTTAGAAGAGAGAAATCGGTTATCACAAGAAATTCATGATAAAATCGGTCACTCGATGACAGGTGCGCTAATTCAAATGGAAGCAGCAAAGAGATTAATGGGGATAGATAAAGAAAAATCTGCCGAGTTATTACAAAATGCAATTCATATTTCGAAAGATGGAATTGAAAGTATTCGGGTTACATTAAAAAATATGAAGCCACCAACAGAGCAAATTGGCATTCATCGTATGAAATTATTCATAGAGGAATTTGCTGGTAAGCATGATATAAATATTCCTTTCGTATATAAAGGGAATTTGGATATGATTTCACCAATTCAGTGGAAGATTATCGGTGAAAATGTTACGGAGGCACTAACGAACGCGATGAAATATGCTGATGCGACAGTCATTTCAATCGATATTCATGTACTTAACAAGATGGTGAAAGTACAAGTGAAGGATAATGGTAAAGGTGCAGATCTCGTTAAGAAAGGCCTCGGTATTATGGGGATGGAGGAGCGAACAGCGTCTGTAAACGGTAAAATCATTGTAGATGGAACAAGTGGTTTTTCAGTAACGATGTTGTTGCCGATATGAGGGATGAATCATCTCATATGAAAAAAGTGAATATTCTCATGTGAAAAGAGTGAACTTCTGCACTGAGCAGGTTCACTTTTTTTGTTTATAATAAACAGCAGAGAAACCGAAATAGGGGTGAAATGATGAATACATTAGAAATTAAAAATTTAACGAAAAAATTTGGTGATTTCATCGCGGTAGATAATATGTCGTTATCTATTAAAGAAGGAGAGATATTTGGCTTTTTAGGATCAAATGGTGCTGGTAAGAGTACAACGATAAATATGATTGCTGGGTTGTTAAGAAGTAATGAAGGTGAAATTAGCATACTAGGAAAAAATATAAAGAAACATAATCGATTTGCCAAAATGAACATCGGTATCGTTCCGCAAGATATTGCGATTTATGAAGAGTTAACTGCCTATGAAAATGTGAAATTCTTTGCTGGATTGTATGGGTTAAGAGGAGTGGAGTTAAAAGCGAGAGTAGAGGAAGCACTTCAATTTGTGGGGCTTAGCGATAAACATAAAAGTTACCCAAAAAACTTTTCTGGTGGAATGAAACGAAGACTGAATATCGCTTGTGCAATCGCTCATAGACCGAAATTAATTATTATGGATGAGCCGACAGTTGGAATTGATCCACAATCAAGAAACTATATCCTCCAGTCTGTTCGAAAATTAAATGAAATGGGAAGCACCATTATTTATACGAGTCACTACATGGAAGAAGTAGAAGAGATTTGTTCGAAAATAGCAATTGTCGATCACGGTAAAGTAATTGCAGAAGGAACGAAAGAACAGTTAAAAGCGATTATTACAGATACGAAAGATATTTGGATTGAAGTAAAGTCAGTAGAAAATTTAGATGTAGAAAATTTAAAAGAGATAAATGGTGTGAAAGCTGTTCAAATTGAAGAGAACGTAATTAAAGTAAACTCGGATGCAGGAGTAAATAATTTAAATAAAATTATTCAGCATTTCATTAATCATGACATTGAAATTCGTTCGTTAGAGGAGCAGGCCCCGAACTTAGAAACAGTATTCCTTACGTTGACTGGAAGAAACTTACGAGATAAATAAAAGGTAAATGAAGAAAAGGTAAAGGGAGGTTCATCAATTGAACATCTTCAATATTGCAGTTATGCATATTAAAAGAGATTTCAGGGACGTAAGAACTTTAGTTTTTATGTTAGCATTTCCGATTGTACTTATGCTTGTGTTAGGAACAGCGTTAACGAATGCATTTGATAGCGATAGTCAAGCAATTAAAGATATACAAGTGCTCTACAAAGATGAAGCGAGTAGCACATTTTCTCAATCGTTCGAAGCATTTACGAAAGAAGTCGATAAATCGGGTATTCATTTTAAAAAAGCTTCCGGCAGTATAGATGGGAAAGAAGAAGTGAAGCAAAATAAATATGCTGCTTATGTAGAGTTAAATAAAGATGGTGCAAAATTTTACGGAAGTGACAAAAGTAGTGTTGAGGGAAGTATTGTGGAAGGCATGCTTACAACATTTGTTGATAAGTACAATGTAGCGGCCGAAGTTGCAAAAGTAGATCCTAGTAAGGTGAGCACAGTTTTTTCAAGCGGAAATCATAATGATTATATAAAAGAAACATCTTTACAAGCTGCGAAAAAACCAGGTTCTATGGATTACTACGCGGTTGTAATGACAACGATGATTGCACTATATGCTGCGATGGGAGCGAGTTCTTTAATTCGAGGAGAACGAATACGTAAAACAGGAGATCGTCTCATTGCTGCACCTATCAGTAAGGCTGAAATATTCATTGGAAAAGTACTTGGTAGCCTAGTAGCAAATGCTCTGTGCATATTACTCGTCATGTTATTTAGTAAATTTGTTTTTCAAGCGAATTGGGGCGACCATCTTGGAATCATATTTCTTATTTTATTAACACAAATCTTCCTAGCAATTAGCTTCGGTTTAGGAATCGGATATATTACAAAAACACCGGAATCATCTAGAGCGATTATTATGGTTATTGTGCAATTAGCATCTATTTTTGGTGGTGCATATTTCGTAATAGAAGAAAATTTTGTTACGAATTTATCACCATTAACGTGGGCAAACACAGCTATTATGAAAATTATTTATGCAAATGATGTAGGAGCAGCACTGCCGGTAATATGTTTAAATCTTGGCATTTCGGCACTCTTTTTATTAATTGCAATTATTGCATTACGTAGACGGGAGGGGCTATAGTATGAAAGATATTTTATGGCTCATACAAAAAACGTTATCTGTACTTTTGAAAAATAAAAAAGGGTTATTCATTATTATTAGTTTGCCGATAATCGGAACGCTAATCTCTTTCTCAATGTATGGGAATGTGGGGCAAGGGACGTTAAATATCGGGGTTATAAATAAAGAAAATCAATCTATAGCAAATGATACGGTGAAATTTTTAGAAGGATTAAATCATGTAAAGGTAAGTAAAATTAAAGAATCTGAAGTAGAAGATAAACTCACTTCCAAAAAACTTGATGGAGTTATTACATTAGATTCTGGTTTTTCAAAAAGTGTTCGAGAAGGGAAACCAGCTCATATTGAAATTTCATCGATTAAAGGTGATCAAGTAACAGGATTTATAAAATCATATTTATACAATTATGTTGATAATATCGCTGCGATTAGTAAAGTAGCAGGAACAGAGCAAAGTACATTTGATAATATGTACGCAGGATATCAAAAAGGTTCAATTAAAATGAAAACTGAGACGCTAGAAGATACTTCGAAAAATAAAGATATGACAAACCAAACGATGGGTTACCTTATTATGTTTATGCTATTTTCAGCAGCGAACTTATCAGGTTATATTTTAAAAGAAAAAGAAAATAGAACGTATTTTAGACTCTTATCAACGCCGATAGATGGGAAGAAATTTATATTATCTAATGTCGGGGTAAATATGATGCTATTAACAGTACAAATTCTGATTACAATCTTATTCTTAACGAATGTTTTTCATATAAATATCAATATGCCTTTCGTAGTGATGATTGGTGTACTCATGCTATTTGCGTTAATAGCGATTGGAATATCGTTAGTCCTTGTCGCTTTTTCGAAAAACTCAGCATCGGCAAATGCACTGCAAAATATGATCATTGTACCGACATGTTTACTCGCTGGATGCTATTTTCCGTATGACATTATGCCAAAAGCGGTACAAAAAGTAGCTGATTTTCTTCCGCAGAGATGGCTATTAGACACAGTATCAAAACTACAACAAGGAATTCCAATTTCAGATTTGTATTTAAATATTTTAATTTTATTCGCTTTCGCGATAGCATTCTTCTTAATTGCTATTTATAAGTTTGGAAGAAATAATGATGCGAGGAATTTTGTTTAATGAAAAAAGGTGTGGCGTAATGCCACGCCTTTTTTATATTCGTAATTAAAAGTAAGAAATACATTTCGTATGAAAAAATAATTTAATGAAACACTACGAAATAGTAAGTAATATGAGCGGAAGGAAATCAAAATGATTAAAAAGATATTGCGAGTTACTTCTATTATTATTGCTATTTTCGTTTTTATTTTAATTTGGATGCATATCGATGTTACTGTAGGCAGGAAAATGGAAGCTGGGAAAAATATGCCGACAGAGTATGCACCTCATTATAGTGACTTTCAATTATATGTAGAAGGGAAGTCGTTTTATAAACAATTATTTACTGATATAAGAGAAGCGAAGCAGTCTATTTACACGTATTTTTTTATTTTGTCGGATGATAAAAGTAGCCATACTTTTTTAAACTTATTAAAAGAGAAGGCGAAAGAAGGAGTAAACGTCTATTTATCGGTTGATCGCATTAATGATTTATCATTTGAAAGAAAGATGAAAAATGAATTGCGGGAAAGTGGTGTACATTTTACATATAGTAGAAAACCTGAATTGCCATTCGGATTTTATTCACTTCACCATCGTAATCATCGGCGTATTACGACGATGGATGGGGAGATTGGATATACAGGTGGTTTTAATATAGGAGATGAGTACTTAGGGAAAGATAAGCGATTTGGATATTGGCGTGACTATCATGTAAGGATAAGAGGAGAAGGAGCAAAAGATTTAGAGGAACAATTTGCTTTAGATTGGAAGCGAGATACGAAAGAAGATATAAAGAGAAGTACGAATAAAGCCAGTAAAGGGAACACAGTACATACGATGACTAGTTACAATGGTCACCACGTCGCTGAAAAGTATATAGAGTTAATCAAACAAGCGAAACATTCAATCGTAATTACAACGCCTTATTTTATAGCGAAGAATAAAGAGTTAATGAATGCTTTAATTGCGGCGCAAAAACGTGGTGTTACAGTGAAAATACTTTGGTCATATAAACCGGATATACCTCTTATTAAAGAGGCGGCATATCCTTATATCCGTCAAGCTGTTAAAAACGGGATTACTGTGTATGGTTATAAAAAAGGGATGTTTCATGGAAAGTTAATGCTTATTGATAATGAATTAACTGTTATCGGTACAACGAACATAACTGCACGTAGCTTCTATATAAATGATGAGATGAATTTGTATATTCATGGTGGACCTATCATAGCGCAAGTGAATGAGGCGTTAACGCAAGACATTGGTGATTCGAAAGAGATGACAGAAACATTTTTTGACAACTTATCTTTCTGGGAGCGTTGTAAAGAGAAAGTAGTTGGATGGGTTGATTTTTATTTGTGATGATTAACGAACAAAGGGTGTCTATAAAAGGCACCCTTTGTTAATGGAAAATACTATTTTTCATGCACAAGCATCGAAACATCATCATTAATCAATGTCCCAACATGTTCACCTAAACAAATTCTTTTCATAACGCCAGGCTCATCAAAGTTAAAGACGTGTGCCGGTAAATTATAATCTCGAGCAAGCAATAAAGCCGCTTGATCCATTACTTGTATGTTTTGCCTAACAACATCGTTATAGTTCAGTTTTCGATACATTTTCGCTGATTTATTATGTTTCGGATCACTTGTAAAGACGCCGTCGACTCCTTGTTTTGCGACTAAAATGGCGTCGCTATTCATTTCAATGGCTCTTTGTACACTTGGATAATCTGTTGTAACGAATGGTTGCCCGTTACCACCACCGAATATGACAACATAACCGTTATCTAAATGATGTACTGCACGTAAGCGAATATATGGTTCAGCTACTGCATTAAAAGGGATGGAAGTCATAACGCGTACTTCTCTATCTGTTTTACTTGTTAAAACGCCGCGAAGCATTAAGCTGTTAATAATCGTACCTAGCGTACCGATATTATCAGCTTCTACACGATCAATTCCCCATTCTTCAGCTAGATGACCTCTGAAAATGTTACCGCCGCCGATGACAATGGATACTTCGATATCTAGGTCAATAATGGATATTATTTCGTTTGCGATATGTTCTAACCGTTTGGAGTTAAAGCTATTTCCTGATTGATCAGCAAGCGCGCCACCGCTTAGTTTAATTAAGACGCGTTTATATGGTTTCATAACAATTCCCCCTATATAAATGGCAATAAAAAAGGAACAAAGGCGAATGCCCTTGTTCCTTACTGAGAAAATGAAAAAGAAAAGAAGAAGATAGGCTGAATTTCTGTACATAATTTTTCATAACATCCACTCCTTTTCATTTCGATTTATTGTAAGTGTATATCTTTTTGATTATACAAAACAATCTGATTACTTATCAAGTATATTTTATCGCTTTTTAACAAAATGGTGTCAATGAAAAATTGGAGAAAAATATTTGAATTTTTTGTGACGAACTTGTAGGTTTTTGTATGATTTTGTAGGTTCGCCTATATGATGTGTGAGTAAGCTTTTATAAATACTAAATGAAAGCGTTCGCATAAAAGGGGATGAACATAAATGAAAAAATTCGGATTGGCAACACAAATTTTTGTCGCACTTGTTTTAGGGATTGTAGTAGGGGCAATCTTTTATGGCAATAAAACGGCGATTTCTTATATCACACCAGTTGGGGATATATTTATTCATTTAATTAAGATGATTGTAGTACCGATTGTTATTTCAGCATTAATTGTTGCGGTAGCTGGTGTAGGAGATATGAAAAAGCTTGGGAAACTAGGCGGGAAAACAATTCTTTATTTCGAAATTATTACGACAATTGCTATTTTAATGGGATTACTTGCAGCGAATATATTCCAGCCAGGTACTGGCGTTGATATGAGTAATTTACAGCAAAGTGATATTTCTTCTTATAAACAAACAGCAGATGCTACAGAGAAGAAAGGCTTTGCAGAAACGATTGTTCATATTGTACCGAAAAATATATTTGAGTCTATTACACAAGGTGACTTATTACCGATTATATTCTTCTCAGTACTATTCGGTTTAGGAGTTGCAGCAATCGGTGAAAAGGGAAAGCCTGTTTTTAACTTTTTTGAAGGTGTACTCGAAGCAATGTTTTGGGTTACAAATCAAGTGATGAAATTCGCACCATTTGGTGTATTCGCATTAATTGCTGTTACGGTTGCAAAATTTGGTGTAGCGACACTACTTCCTTTAGGAAAACTAGTGCTAGCTGTATACGTAACTGTTATACTATTCGTTGTGATTGTATTAGGTATTAATGCACGAATGGTTGGAGTAAACATTTTTACATTAATGAAAATTTTAAAAGAAGAACTTATTCTTTCATTTACGACAGCAAGTTCAGAAGCTGTTTTACCTAATATAATGAGAAAAATGGAAGAGTTCGGTTGTCCAAAGGCAGTTGCCTCTTTCGTAATTCCGACAGGTTATACATTTAACTTGACTGGATCGGCTATTTATCAAGCTTTAGCGGCATTGTTTGTTGCACAAATGTACGGTGTGCACATGTCGCTGACAGAGCAAATCACGTTATTATTCGTTCTCATGTTAACATCCAAGGGTATGGCGGGAGTTCCAGGTGCATCATTCGTTGTTGTATTAGCGACGTTAGGATCAATGGGCTTACCGTTAGAAGGTATCGCATTAATTGCGGGAATTGACCGTATTTTAGATATGATTCGCTCAGCTGTCAATGTATTAGGAAATGCATTAGCTGCCATTGTTATGTCGAAGTGGGAAGGCGAATTCGATAATGAGAAAGCAAAACAATATGTAGAAACAGTCAACCAAACAAAAGCAGCATAAGAAATCGTTAAGGAGTGAAAAGTCATGGCAACATTAACTGAAGTTAAAAATGGAGTACGAATTGAAAAAGATTTTTTAGGTGAAAAAGAAGTACCAAACTATGCATACTACGGCGTACAAACAATGCGTGCAGTTGAAAACTTCCCAATTACAGGATACAAAATTCATGAAGGTTTAATTAAAGCGTTCGCAATTGTAAAGAAAGCTGCAGCACTTGCTAATACAGATGTAGGAAGATTGGAATTGAATAAGGGCGGCGCGATCGCAGAAGCAGCTCAAGAAATTCTTGATGGAAAATGGCATGATCATTTCATCGTAGATCCAATTCAAGGCGGAGCAGGTACTTCAATGAACATGAATGCAAATGAAGTCATGGCCAATCGTGCTCTTGAATTATTAGGAATGGAAAAGGGAGACTATCATTATATTAGTCCAAATAGTCATGTAAACATGGCGCAATCAACGAACGATGCATTCCCAACAGCGATTCATATTGCAACATTAAATGCATTAGAAGGCTTATTACAAACGATGGGTTATATGCATGATGTATTTGAATTAAAAGCAGAACAGTTCGACCATGTTATTAAAATGGGTCGTACACATTTACAAGACGCTGTGCCAATTCGTCTTGGACAAGAATTTAAAGCGTACTCTCGCGTACTTGAACGTGATATGAAACGTATCAAGCAATCACGTCAACATCTATATGAAGTAAATATGGGAGCAACTGCAGTTGGTACAGGCTTAAATGCAGATCCAGAATATATTGAAGCAGTTGTAAAGCATTTAGCTACAATTAGTGAACTACCACTTGTTGGTGCAGAAGACTTAGTAGATGCAACGCAAAATACGGATGCATATACAGAAGTATCAGCAGCACTTAAAGTATGTATGATGAATATGTCTAAAATTGCGAATGACCTTCGCTTAATGGCATCAGGTCCACGTGTTGGTTTAGCGGAAATTATGCTACCAGCTCGTCAACCAGGTTCATCAATTATGCCAGGGAAAGTAAATCCTGTTATGCCAGAAGTAATTAATCAAATTGCGTTCCAAGTAATTGGTAACGACCATACAATTTGCCTTGCTTCAGAAGCAGGACAATTAGAATTAAATGTTATGGAACCAGTACTTGTTTTCAACTTACTTCAATCTATTAGCATTATGAATAACGGTTTCCGTGCCTTTACAGATAATTGCTTAAAAGGAATTGAAGCGAATGAAGATCGCTTAAAAGAGTATGTTGAGAAGAGTGTAGGAATTATTACAGCCGTGAACCCTCATATCGGCTATGAAGCAGCAGCTCGCGTTGCGAAAGAAGCAATTGCGACAGGGCAATCCGTTCGAGAACTATGTGTGAAAAATGGTGTATTATCACAAGAAGAATTAGAGTTAATTCTAGATCCATTCGAAATGACACACCCAGGGATTGCAGGGGCAACTCTTTTAAAGAAAAATTAAAAGAAGAGGGGGACAATCCCCTCTTTTTTGTTTACAATATAGAAATGCTATATATGAATAGAGGTAGGGATGTTATGAGTAAGTTTACAGTGGCTTCTAATGGTTCATTAGAAACGACATTAAGAGGAGTAGAAGTATTATCAACACCACTTTTAAATAAAGGGGTAGCTTTCACGCAAGAAGAAAGAGAAGAATTAGGTTTAAAAGGGTTATTACCGCCAGCGGTTTTAACACTAGATGAACAAGCACGTAGAGCGTATGAGCAATTCTGTTCTCAGCCGGATGATTTATTAAAGAATGTATACTTAACAGCGTTACATGATCGAAATGAAGTGTTATTTTATCGTATTTTAACAAATCATTTACGTGAAATGTTACCAATCGTATATACACCTACTGTTGGTGTAGCAATTCAAAGATATAGCCATGAATATCGTAAACCACGCGGTGTTTATTTATCAGTTAATGATCCTTCAGGTATTGAAGAAGCATTTGCAAATATCGGTGCAACAGCTGAGAATATTGATTTAGTTGTTGTAACAGATGGAGAAGGTATATTAGGAATTGGTGACTGGGGTGTTGGTGGTATTAACATCGCGATCGGAAAGTTAGCTGTATATACGGCCGCAGTTGGAATCGATCCTAGTCGTGTATTACCAGTAATTTTAGATGTAGGTACAAATCGTGAGGAACTATTAAATAATCCATTTTATATTGGAAATCGTCATCCACGTGTAACTGGTGAAGCTTACGATGAATTTATTGATACATTTGTACAAGCAGTAGGCAATAAGTTCCCGAAAGCGCTTTTACATTGGGAAGACTTCAGTTCTCGAAATGCACGAAAAATTTTAGATAAATATCGTCATGACGTTTGTACATTTAATGATGATATTCAAGGTACAGGTGCAGTTTCACTTGCTGCAGTATTATCGGCAGTGAAAGCTTCGGGTGTACCACTAAGTGAACACCGCGTTGTTGTATTTGGTGCTGGTACGGCTGGAATCGGTATCGCAGATCAAGTTAGAGATGCGATGGTCCGCGTAGGCGTATCAGAAGAAGAATCATATAAGCGTTTCTGGTGTATTGATCGTAACGGGTTAGTTACAGATAATATGGAAGATCTTCTTGATTTCCAAATGCCGTATGCAAGAAAAGAAGCGGAAGTAAGTGAGTGGAAACAAAATGATGTGATCGGACTTGCTGAAGTTGTAAAACATGTAAAACCGACAATTTTAATCGGTACATCAACTGTTGCAGGCGCGTTTAAAGAAGAAATTATTAAAGAAATGGCTTCTCACGTTGAAAGACCAATTATTTTACCAATGTCGAATCCGACGCCACTTGCTGAAGCAAAACCAGTAGATTTAATTGAGTGGACAGAAGGAAGAGCATTAGTTGCAACAGGAAGTCCATTTGAACCAGTTACATATAACGGTGTAACGTATGTGATTGGACAATCAAATAATGCACTTATTTTCCCAGGGCTTGGTCTTGGAACAATTGTGGTACGTGCAAGCGTCATGACTGATGGAATGTTCGCAGCAGCTGCTGAAGCGGTTGCAAGCATGGTAGACACAAGTCAGCCAGGAGCACCTATTTTGCCAGAAGTTGAAGAGTTACGTAATATCTCGGAAATGGTTGCAATTGAAGTAGCGAAAGTTGCTGTTGCAGAAGGTGTAGCTAGAGAGAACTTAAGTGATAACGATATTAAGATTGCAGTGAAAGAAGCAATCTGGGAGCCAGAGTATCGCCAAATAAAAGCGGTAGAAAAGGTTAGAATATAGAAATAAAGCCCGTTTATAAAAATAAGCGGGCTTTCACTTTTATTGCCGAAAAAAGTATAGGAAGTGGCACCTTTGAATTGGAATCAGTTATGGAAGAAAGATATATCCCTTTTAATTATATTAATGGTAGTTGTTCCGATTGCTGGAGAGCTTAATTTTCATCCTTTTAATGATATGTTTCGTGTTAGCTTTGGGACACCGCTTTTCTTCTTTTTATTACTATTTTTAAGAAGAATACCAGCAGCGGCTGCAGGTATTCTTGTTGGTATATGTGTCGTTTTATTCCGCGTATGTCTTGACTGGGTTATGCAAGGTTCATTTCATATGACAGAATCATTTTATTTGCGTTATCCTGTGTTCTTTTATTATTTTATTTATGGAAGTCTTTTTTCACTTTGTAGGGTAAATAAGTTTCATCAGAAACCAATCGTTATTGGATGCCTTGGAATTACAATTGAAATTATCGCAAGTATGTCAGAACTAGCGATTTATCATATGGTCGTGCTCGGTACAACGATAACAGTTTCTGAAGTAAATAAACTTATCATTATTGCTATTTTCCGTAGTTTCTTTGCACTTGGCTTTTTAAATATGATGATTTTATATGAAACGAAATTAAAAGAGTCACAAGTCCGAAAAGAAAATGAAAAAATGTTCATGCACCTTTCAAATTTATATGTTGAATCTGTTCACTTGAAAAAAACGTTACAAAATGCAGAGTTGATTACACAAGAAGCATATCAACTATATCGAAACTTACAAGCGAACGGTGATTCCAGTAGTAAAACAGCATTGAAAATAGCAGGAGAAGTGCACGAAATAAAAAAGGATAATCAAAGAATTTTTGCAGGATTATCTAAACTGCTATTAGATAAAAATGTGGCTGAGTATGTAGAAGGTCATGAACTTGCAGAAATGATTGTAAGAATAAATGAAAAGTATGCTGAAATGCTAGGTAAAGATATACGTTTTTCTAAACATATAGAAGGTGAACACGCTGCATATCACGTGTATACAGTGCTATCAATTTTTAATAACTTAGTTGCGAATGCAGTAGAAGCAATTGAAGATAGAGGTCTCATTCTTATTCAGTTATATAAACGAGATCAACATGTAATCTTTGAAGTAATTGATGATGGACCTGGTATTGCACAAAAGTATAAGAAATTAGTATTTAAGCCCGGGTTTACTTCCAAGTATGATCAAACGGGAACACCGTCAACAGGTATTGGACTTTCTTACATACACGAAATGGTAACAGAGCTCGGCGGAGAAGTAAGGTTAGAAGACAATGAAACTGAAAAAGGGTGTAAGTTTATCGTTTGTTTACCGGAGTGCAGTTTAAAGCAGGAAGGGGAATAGGTTTGTTTTATTATATCGTAGATGATGATGAAGTTTTCCGCTCCATGCTTTCACAAATTATTGAAGATGGCGATCTTGGGGAAGTAATTGGAGAATCGGAAGACGGGGCTTTTATTGAAGCAGATCAACTAAATTTTAAAAAAGTAGATATTTTATTTATTGATTTATTAATGCCAATGCGAGACGGCATTGAAACAGTTCGCCATATCGCATCCTCTTTTACTGGGAAAATTATTATGATTTCTCAAGTTGAATCGAAGCAGCTTATAGGTGAGGCCTATACACTTGGTGTGGAATATTATATTACAAAACCATTAAATAAAATTGAGGTTATATCTGTTGTACGGAAAGTGATGGAACGTATTCGTTTAGAGCGCTCTATATATGATATTCAAAAATCATTGAATAACGTTTTCAAGTGGGAACAGCCGCAAGTTCGAAATGAGCCAATGCAAGAAGGGAAAAAAATAACGGATTCAGGACGCTATTTATTATCAGAACTCGGTATCGCGGGAGAGAATGGAAGTAAAGATTTACTTAGTATGTTGGAATATTTATATGGGCAAGAAAAAGAGCAAACGTTTGAATTTGGATTTCCTGCGCTAAAAGATATCTTTCATCATATAACTATAAGAAAATTAGAGAATATAGCTTCAGATGCAGATATAGATAAGGAGAGAAAAGCATCTGAACAAAGGGTACGTAGAGCGATTTATCAATCGTTAAATCACTTAGCTTCCCTTGGATTAACAGACTTTTCAAATCCAAAATTTGAAAGTTATGCTCCGAAATTTTTTGATTTCACTGTAGTTAGAAAACGGATGACAGAAATGACAAAGGAAGAAGTAGCAACTTCTGGACATACGCGAATTAATACGAAAAAATTTATTCAAGTGTTGTATTTTGAGGCGAAACGGTTGATGGAGATAGGGTGAAAAAAGATGCTTATATACGAGCATCTTTTTTTATTAAATCTACATTTTATATTTTCTCGTAGAGCATGTAAAATGTTAGTTAAGAGAAACTGGTTTTAAATTAAGGAAGTGTCAAAAAATGAGTTTTGTATTAAACAAATCGATTATTAAAGAAGTATGCGGAGAGACCTCATATAAAAGAGGCGAAGCTTATTATAAATCAAATAAAGTAATAATAAATCATTATGATGAAAATAAAGAAATTTGCGAGGCGACGGTAAAAGGGAACGAAGATTTTCATGTTACAGTAGAAAAAGCTAAAAAAGGTGATGTTGTTGCGAAATGTAGTTGTCCTTCGTTAGCGTCTTTTCAAACATACTGTCAACATGTTGCGGCAGTATTGATACAAATAAATTATAATCAGCAAACCGGTGGAATGGTGCCTATTAGTAGCGGAAATGAACAATTAACAAGCGGGATGTTTCAGTTGTTTGCAGACAAACCACTGCGGCCAAAAAGTAAACAACACCGCTTTGATACACGTGAATTACTTCATGTTGAATTTATTTGTACACCAGTAGTTACGAAAAAGGGCGGGGCACTTCTAGGAATTCAGTTGAAACTTGCCAAAACGTATTTCGTAAATCATATTAGAGAATTTCTTTCTAATGTGGAGAAAAGAGAACCTTTTAATTGTTCCAATGAATTTACATACACACCAGATGTACATAGCTTTAGGCAAGAAACGGATGCGATTATTCAGCAACTTATTAAAATGTATCATAACGAAAAAATGTATGAAGATACACTCGAAGTACATGCAAAACAAGATGATAGCATGATTTTAATACCGCCAGCTTCGTGGATGGATATGCTTTCTTTCCTTTCTAAAGCTGAGTTTGTCAGACTTAATCAAGATGGACAATCTTTTCACGGTTTACAAATTTCAAAAGGACTACTTCCTTTACATTTTGAGTTTAATAAAGGGAGTAACGGTGGGTTTACACTTTATATTGACGGCTTACAACAAGTAGATGTAATGGATACGTATAGTTATGCTCTATTTGGAGGGAAACTGTATCAGTTGAACGCTGAGGATTGCAAGCGGCTTATCGGATTACAAAAAATGATGAATCGTTCTAGTAGTAACCAATTGTTTATTCCAGCAGATAAGATGGAGCACTTTGTAGCAAAAGTTGTACCAGGGTTAATGAAGCTAGGAACTGTGCGAATAGATGAGGTAGTATCAGATCGTGTTGAAACACCCGCATTAAAAGCGAAATTATATTTAGATCGAGTGAAAAACCGCTTATTAGCAGGTCTTGAATTTCACTATGGAAACGTCCTGATTAATCCGTTAGAAGAGGATGGACAGCCGTCTGTTTTTAATCGTGATGAGAAAAAGGAAAAAGAGATTTTAGACATTATGCGTGAAAGTGCCTTTGCGAAAACGGAAGGCGGTTATTTTATGCATAATGAAGAAGCTGAGTATAATTTTTTATATCATGTTGTTCCAACGTTAAAAGGTTTAGTTGATATTTATGCGACGACAGCAATCAAATTACGTATTCATAAAGGAGACACCGCTCCTCTTATAAGGGTTAGAAGGAAAGAGAGAATTGATTGGTTATCATTCCGCTTTGATATAAAAGGTATTCCAGAGGCAGAAATTAAAGGGGTATTAGTTGCTCTTGAGGAGAAGCGAAAATATTATCGTTTAGCAAGTGGTTCCCTACTATCACTTGAGAGTAAAGAGTTTAATGACATTAATCAGTTTATAAAAGAGTCTAGTATTCGAAAAGAGTTTTTAAAGGGAGAAGAAATAGACGTCCCTCTTATTCGTAGTGTGAAATGGATGAATTCACTACAAGAAGGAAATGTTTTAAGTTTAGATGAGTCTGTTCAAGAGTTAGTAGAAAATATTCAAAATCCGAAAAAATTAAAGTTTGCTGTGCCAAATACGTTAAATGCAGAAATGAGAGATTATCAAGTATACGGATTTCAGTGGATGAAAACACTCGCACATTACCGTTTTGGGGGTGTTTTAGCAGACGATATGGGACTAGGAAAAACGTTGCAAAGCATTGCTTTTATAGATTCTGTTTTGCCGGAAATTCGAGAGAAGAAACTGCCTATATTAGTTGTTTCTCCATCGTCCCTTGTTTACAACTGGCTTAGCGAGTTGAAAAAATTTGCTCCACATATTAGAGCGGTTATTGCCGATGGAAATCAAGAAGAGCGCCGGAAAATTGTAAAAGATATAACGAAATTTGATGTTGTCATTACGTCATACCCTTTACTAAGAAGAGATATAAGGTTATATGCAATACCATTCCATACGTTATTTCTTGATGAAGCACAAGCGTTTAAAAACCCTACAACGCAAACGGCAAGAGCAGTGAAAACGATTCAAGCTGAGTATCGTTTTGGATTAACAGGCACACCTGTAGAAAATTCATTAGAAGAGCTATGGTCTATCTTCCACGTCGTCTTCCCAGAATTATTACCAGGAAGAAAAGAGTTCGGTGATTTAAGACGTGAAGATATTGCGAAGCGGGTAAAACCTTTCGTGTTAAGAAGGTTAAAGGAAGATGTATTACAGGAGCTACCAGAAAAAATTGAGCACATACAATCATCAGAACTTTTACCAGATCAAAAGAGGCTTTACGCAGCTTATTTAGCGAAGTTAAGAGAAGAAACGTTAAAACATTTGGATAAAGATACGTTACGTAAAAATAAAATTCGAGTTTTAGCTGGTTTAACGAGGCTTCGGCAAATTTGTTGTCATCCTGCATTGTTTGTTGATGACTATAAAGGGAGTTCAGCTAAATTTGATCAGCTTCTAGAAATTTTGGAGGAATGCAGAAGTACAGGGAAGAGAATTCTTATCTTTTCCCAATTTACGAAGATGCTTTCGATAATTGGACGTGAATTAAATCGTCAAGCAGTTCCATACTTTTATTTAGACGGGAGTACACCAGCGCAAGAACGTGTAGAGCTATGCAATCGATTTAACGAAGGAGAAGGGGATCTATTTCTTATTTCGTTAAAAGCTGGTGGCACAGGACTAAATTTAACAGGTGCAGATACAGTTATATTGTACGACTTATGGTGGAATCCAGCTGTTGAACAACAAGCAGCGGATAGAGCGTATCGAATGGGACAAAAAAATACAGTGCAAGTGATTAAGTTAGTAGCACATGGAACAATTGAAGAAAAAATGCACGAGTTACAAGAGAGTAAGAAAAATTTAATCGCTGAAATTATCGAACCGGGAGAAGAGAAGTTATCTTCTATTACGGAGGAAGAAATCCGCGATATTCTTATGATTTAATATGGAAAAAGCTATGCTTTCATAGAGATGAAAGCATAGCTTTTTTGTTGTAATAATTATATTTTGTTTTGTACAAAGTAAAGAGATAAAGTGAAACTTTAATTAGTGGAAGTCCTACTGCCCGTTAATGCGGGATAAGACACTATTTATTTTACTTCTTTGTACCTTTACTTTTGTATGGCTTTGCAGCTGCCTTTTTCTTTGCACTTGATTGCCAACGGTTCCATCCTTTACTTCCTGTACCTTGTCCTACACCTTTTTTCGGTTTTGCTTTCGTTTTACTCATATGATCACTCCGTTATATAAAAAATCTTATTTGATAATAGCCAATGTTTTAGAAAAATACTATCGATAAATGACTATGCTTGCTTTAAGTAAAAACAAACTGCTTGAATGCTATAGTATACCATGAAATTGCGAGTAAACTGAAAGGAATTATAAAGAAAATGAAAATAATAAGAAATACTGCGGATTCCATATTTCGAACAATCACACTACTTGTGGTATATATGTTAGTTTCAATTAGTGAAACATTTTTTGGATTGAAGAGACAAAGGAAATAAAAATGTTATATTAAGAACAGTCGGTAAAGACGTAAAATAAAGAATTGAAAAATATTTGGAAACTTTTTGTTGACTTTCTCTATTTTTTGTATAGAATAATCATTAATAAAATGTTTCAGAGATGTGACAACAAAACGACTATGAAAGGACGAGTAGTAGTAGGACGTAGTTTAAGCGAGTCAGGGACGGTGTGAGCCTGATACGAAGCCTATTATGAAGAACCTCCTGGAGTCGCTAACCAAAATCCTTTATAGGAAAGTAGACTTAGCCGGGAACTTCGCCGTTACAAGAAGAACAGTATCGAGATTTTTTCATCTCCGTACTGTATAAGTGAGCAACCTCTGTTGCTAATTTGGGTGGTACCGCGGAACCAAAGCCTTTCGTCCCAGTTTTTTGGGGAAGAAGGGCTTTTTTTGTTGGCTTCTTTTCACAACATCCAAACATTTTAGGAGGAAACCACCATGTATCAATCATTAATGACAGTAAGAGAGACTCAAATCGCAATTAAGGAAGTTAAAACATTTTTCGAGGATCAATTAGCAAAACGCCTTGAATTATTCCGCGTATCTGCACCATTATTCGTAACGAAAAAATCAGGATTAAACGATCACTTAAACGGTGTAGAACGTCCAATTGAATTTGATATGTTACATTCAGGAGAAGAATTAGAAATTGTTCATTCACTAGCGAAGTGGAAAAGATTCGCATTACATGAATACGGATATGAAGCTGGTGAGGGTTTATATACTAACATGAACGCGATTCGTCGTGATGAAGAACTTGATGCAACGCATTCCATTTATGTTGACCAATGGGATTGGGAAAAAATTGTTCAAAAAGAATGGCGTACTTTCGATTACTTACAAAAAACAGTACAAACAATTTATGGAATATTCAAAGAATTGGAAGATCACTTATTTGAAAAGTATCCGTTCCTTGGAAAGTATTTACCAGAAGAAATTGTTTTCGTTACTTCTCAAGAACTAGAAGATAAATATCCAGAATTAACACCGAAAGATCGCGAACATGCAATTGCGAAAGAACATGGTGCAGTCTTTATTATTGGAATTGGAGATGCACTCCGTTCAGGTGAAAAGCACGATGGACGCGCATCCGATTATGATGATTGGAAATTAAACGGTGACATTTTATTCTGGCACCCAGTACTACAAGCTTCATTCGAATTATCATCAATGGGAATTCGTGTTGATAGTAAATCACTTGATGAGCAGTTAACGAAAACGGGAGAAGAATTCAAACGAGAGTATGATTTCCATAAAGGTATTTTAGAAGATGTACTACCATTAACAATTGGTGGTGGTATCGGCCAATCAAGAATGTGTATGTACTTCTTACGTAAAGCACATATCGGTGAAGTTCAATCTTCTGTATGGCCTGACGATTTACGTGAAGCTTGCAAGAAAGAAAACATTCATCTGTTTTAATAGAAGAGAGAGGATAACTCAAAGAGTTATTCTCTCTTTTTCATTGTGTAAACGAATGGTTTACATTGAATTTTACCAATAGTTTCTTTCTTTTTTATCTCCTATTATGTAATAATTTGTTAAAGGAGGGACGTTATGAGCTTAGGACAACAACTTAAAAAATTAAGAGAATCAAAAGGGTATTCACAAGAAGATGTTGCTAAAAAGATTGGTATAACGAGGCAAGCAGTGTATAAAGTGAAACTTTAATCAGTGGGCGATTTATCCTACTGATTATTAGTTGAACCAATCGGGCTTTTATAGGCAGTTAATCGCATCTGGCTGCCTTGATTGTGCTTAAAAGCTTTGATGAGATTTACTGCCTGTTAAAGCGGGGTAAGTGGGAAAATGATAAAAGTTGCCCTGATATTGAAAATTTAATTTTATTGAGCGAAATGTATAATGTTACGCTCGATGAGTTAATAAAAGGGAACCGAAATTTAAAAGAGAAAATACATATTGATGAAGATGAGGATTTTGAGAAAGAGAATGAGTTTGGTTTTTATATTGGGTTTGGTTTGCTAATTATGAGTGCTTTCATTGATTATGAAGGAATTCAAGAGATTTTATTAGGAATTGCACTTTTCATGATGGTCTTTTATTCTGACGTGAAGAAAGTTATTTTGAATGAATTTCGCTCGTTATTTAAAGGGAAAAATATATATGATAAGAAGTGAGAAGAGGCCGTTATATTTCCTGGGAAAGGGTATTGTAAATAACTATATTGTTTTATAATGATTTTTAGATGTAAAGAATATGTTAAAAAGCTGTTTGTATAGAGTCTTGAAATCTATGTGTAAAATGATAATAAAGTTATTTAATTTTAAAAGCTCAAACAAGCATAACCCCCGTTCTAAAGTTAGGACGGGGTTGAAAATCTAAGTTTTATTGAATAAGAATTTTCTTCAAATATTTTTACTTCAGTACTGTATATTTCAGTAAAGACTTTTGATAAAACATTACTTACTTATTTGTTACCGAGTTCTTCCGCTAAACCGATTAAAATTCCTTCGGTTCCACGAATGTAGCAGAGTCGATACGAGTCCTCGTACTGAACTACTTCGCCAACGAGCTGAGCACCATGCTTAGTAAGTCTGGATACCATTTCGTCAATGTCTTCAACGGTGAACATGACGCGCAGATAACCGAGGGCGTTCACAGGAGCTGTCCGATGATCTGCTATAGTAGGTGGGGTGAGGAATCGCGAAAGTTCAATTCGACTGTGGCCATCTGGTGTAACCATCATAGCAATCTCTACGCACTGAGAACCGAGTCCTGTTACGCGACCAGCCCATTCACCTTCGACAGTGGCTCGCCCTTCGAGGTTCAAGCCAATCTCCTCGAAGAAAGATATTGCGTCATCAAGGGATTCTACAACGATGCTGACATTGTCCATTCTTAGTAATTTGTTTTTTGTCATTGTCTTTATCTCCTTATGTGTAAAAATATATTAATTGATCATCCTCATAATTATACTATTAAAAAGTTACAAATTCCTTCTATGCAAAAATACCTTGTCACAGTGTAGGAAAAAGTGACAAGGTGTTTTCGGGTATAGTATATACCATCTTGTTAACGAACAACACTTCGTAAAACATCTACTATTGAAATGTGCGCGAACTTTATTTCGTGAATGCTATCATGTTCAAGTGGTTTCAAGAACTTGATACTGTAGTTGCTATTCGATAAAATAACTTCGACTTCCCCACAAAATATTCCTATCCTGTACGCCATTAAATGGCCCGATTGTTGTAAACGACTTTATTTTAACGTAAATAACTTTCTTGTCACTCTATACAATGCAAACAGCTTTCTATTTATATAGGTAGGAAATAGATTCATATAATTTATTGTAAGTTTTACCGGTGGAAATTAGCTCATTTGCACTAAAGGCTCAATTTTCGCCATAAATGATTGATGTAGTGCTTCAACACCATCTACTAAGTGAATACGGTCAATTACAACTGATACTTTAATTTCCGATGTACTTACCATTTTAATATGAATACCGCCTTCTTTTAAAGTAGTAAACATATTCGCAGCGACACCTGGGTTAGATACCATACCTGATCCTACAATTGATACTTTTGCTAAATGGTTTTCATATTCTACAGATTCATAGTGAAGTGCTTCTTGATTTTGTTCCAATACTTCTAATGTTTCTCTTAAATCATTAGAATGGATTGAGAAAGAGAGGTGAACAGTTCCTTCATTTGTAATACTTTGAATAATAATATCTACATTAATATGTGCCACTGCTAATGTAGAGAAAACTGTTGAAAGTGCACCTTGTTCTAATCCTTTAATTGTGACGCGTGTAATATTATCCTCAAATGCAATACCTTTAACGATTGATTGTTGTTCCATGTTACATTCTCCCCTTACAATTGTTCCGTTTTCTTGTTCCATACTTGATCGTACTTCTAAAACTACATTATGATTTTTAGCAAATTCAACAGCGCGTGGGTGTAACACGCCAGCACCGAGATTGGCAAGCTCTAACATTTCGTCATAAGAAATTTCATCTAATTTATAAGCATCTTGTACAACGCGTGGATCAGTCGTATATACGCCGGTCACATCCGTATAAATATCACATTTTTTTGCTTTTAATGCCGCTGCTAATGCAACAGCAGTCGTATCAGAACCACCGCGTCCAAGCGTTGTAATTTCATGTTTTTCACTAACGCCTTGGAAGCCAGCTACAATAACAATCGTACCTTCAGTAAGATAAGACTGAATTCGATCTGTATGAATGTCAGTAATCCGTGCACTACTATGTACAGATTCTGTCGTAATACCAGCTTGCCACCCTGTTAATGAAATTGCGTTATAACCTTTTGTTTGTAGTGCCATTGTTAATAATGAAATGGTTACTTGTTCTCCTGTAGATAGGAGCATATCCATTTCACGTTTACTTGGATTTTCAGTAATAGCGTTAGCAAGTGCGACAAGTTCATCTGTACTTTTTCCCATTGCTGAAACGACAGAGACAATGCTATGTCCTCGTTCATATTCTTCAATAATTAAATTTGCTACATGTTGAATGCGTTCGACGCTTCCAACAGAAGTACCGCCAAACTTTTGTACAATCGTTTCCATTACGAATTCCTTCTTTCGTCCATTTTTAAGAATAGGTTAGGACATATACAAATCCCAATATTCCTGTAGTTACCAGAGAGAAAAACAAAAAACACCATCTCAAATAAGTGAGGATGGTGCTGTTACAGGAAAAGGGAAACAGAAAACGGAGCTAATAAAAAAACCGCCAAAAAAGGAATATCATAAAAAATGATATCTCTTTTTTGTAGATAGCTCTTCACACGTACATGTCTGTACATATGACAGTTCTGTTTCTATTCGAAAACAGCCCCAATCGATAAATGCAGAGAAATTTATCAATTTCGGCAACACTTCCTTTCTTCTAAATTCATAGACATCTCTGTGTCTCCTTTAGAATACTTATAAGCGTTGCAACCTCTATCTCACGTTTTAGGCGAGAGTGTTTGATTTATAAAGTTGTTGGTAACATTTGTTTTATAATAATTTAAATTTTTCAGGGAATCAAGTGTTTTGTATATTTTTTAAAAATTCCATCTTTTTTGGGGGTTAGTTTGTGAAAAGTGTAGCAAAATAAATTCATAGCATGTACATTAAATTTATAGTGCATAGGAGGTGGAAGAATGAAGGGGAAAAAGCCTATTTATGTTTCAGCAGAAATGAACACAACAATGGAAAAATTATGGGGATATACACAGGAACCAGATATACACACAGAATGGGATGCTCGCTTTACTGAAATTTCGTATTTAGAGAAAAAAGAAGGAGAACCGCAGAAGTTTTTATATAAAACTAAAATTGGATTTGGACTTGAAATAGCTGGTGAAGGGGAATCGATAGGAGAAATAAGAAAAGAAACGGGTGAACGGATTTCTTCTTTAAAATTTTGGACAGATAATAAATTATCACTTATTCAAATGGGGCGTGGTTATTGGAAGTATACACCGCGTAAAGAACATATTTATTTTGAGACGCAATATGATTATGATACAAGGTTTGGTCGTATAGGAAATATGATAGATTCATATGTTTTTCGACCCTTATTAGGTTGGGCGACAGCATGGAGTTTTGATGCTTTAAAATTATGGTTAGAAAAGGGACTTCATCCTAAGTTGCTAATTAGAAGAACAATGACGTATTGGCTCGTTTGCTTTCTATTTGCCTTCGTATGGTTATATCAAGGGATTGTACCAAAATTGATGTTTACTCATTCAGAAGAAGTAAAGATGCTTTCTGCACTAATCGGATCGAATGAAAGTAGTATTTTTATACTTAAAATAGTTGGATTTTTAGAAATAATATGGGGTGTTATGTGGCTATTGCCACTTCAAAAGCGAAAACTATTTATATTGCATATTATATTGTTGATAGTTTTAACATTAGCGGCAGGATCGACGAATATCGCTAGTTTTACGCAACCATTTAATCCAATTACATTAAACCTTCTTTTAATAGGGTTATCGATTGTCGGTTATATGAATTGCACTAATTTGCCAAGCGCAAAAAATTGCAAGAGGAAGAGAAAGGGATAAATGTATGGTTAATATTTATGAGAGATTATTAGGAGATACCTATAAAAATCTTCATCCAAAATTACAGAAGCGATATGCGATTACAGAAGAGAATAGTTTTACAGGAGAAGGGGAAATGGATGAAATTTACGGTGGCTCTTTTTTCGTTAAATTAATTTTGAAAATTGCATCGAAGTTTCGAATGTTTTTCTCTGAGCGAGGAAAGAAGGTGCCATTTACGATACATAATACCGCTGAGCGAGATGAACAGGGGAAAGAATTTGTACGGTGGAATCGTACTTTTTATTTTCATAATAAGAAAAGATATTTTAACGCTGTTATGCAGCTGGATGAAGAGAATAATGAAATTGTAGATTATTTTGGTGAGCCACATTTACTCGTTTCTACATTGAATTTTTATATTGATGAAAAGGGCGGGATGCATATTTCTTCAAAGAAACAATGGTTTTTTATGTTTGGAAGAAAAATACCGTTACCTAGATTTTTATACGGAGAGGCGAAAATTGTAGAAAGTTATGATGAAACACTACAATGCTTTCGAATTCATGTACAAGTACGAAATCCGTTAATTGGCTCACTATTTTCCTATAAGGGGACATTTGTGGAAAGGAAATATACGAGATGAAAAATATACTATTTGGGCTTGCTTGTTATATTATATTTCTAATTTACGAGTGGTCGAATGTAAATCCTGTTGAAGCAATTATATTGTTATCTATTTTGTTATTTATACCGATGTCTTTTTGTATTATTGACAAGAAAAAAAGAAATGGATCGTATGTATTATTTTATAAATTTGTAGCGTTTTTATATCCAATCGCAGCAATCAGTGCAATGCTAGCTTTCATAACAAATCACTATTTCTTTGCGCTAATTTGGTTTGCATATACTGCAGTCGTTGCGTTATTTGGTGTAAGTAGATTGCTAGAAAGAGGATTGAAACCGTTAGAGGAGACAGCTATCGATAGTGCGTTTATGTATTTGTTTTTAGGTGGTTTCTGGTTTTTTGCTTCTGTAGCAAAGCTTTCCATTATGCACTTTAGTTCCGACATTGTTTTGCTTACAGCTGCACACTTTCATTATTCGGCATTTCTATTGCCGTTATCAGCTGGTTTAATTGGGAGGAAAAGAGAAAAGAGAAGTAAAGTATATGATGCTATTATTTTTATCATCGTCATTTCTCCAATGACGGTTGCAATAGGAATTACGTATTCGAGGACGTTTGAATTCTTTGCAGTATTCATATATTTATGTGCCATTTATGGATATGGGATTTACGTATGGAAAACGAAATTCAATGCTATAAGTGCAAAGGTACTTTTAGTTCTTTCTTCTAGTACACTTATGGTAACAATAATGTTTTCACTCATATATTCATACGGAAATTTCAAACAAGTAATGACGATTACAATTGCACAAATGGTCTGGATTCACGGAGTGGTAAATGGAATTGGAGTAGCGTTACCAGCATTTGTTGGCTGGATGATTGAAAAGAGTACTCCGAATTATAAATATTACGGGAAACCAATGAGCAGGTTAAGAGGAACTGCGACAGTTGGTGAAGCATTTTTACATAACAGAAATTTAATAGATAGCAAGGAATACAAAGGTTTAGTTGATAAAATGAATGATTTTCATAGTGAGGCATTTGACGCGATGAAGATTCCTTTAAGTATTATTCGTTTTTATGAAAATACAAAAGAGTATCAGTTACAATCGCATATTAAATGGACTCGTTGGTTCCACCCGGTTGCATTTTGTTATGCAAAAATGAGTAAGCGTGTAGGACAAATACATTTAGGAATGGGCGGCAAGTGGGAAACGATGCATGGCTCTATCATGGGGATAATAGATGAGAAGGATGGAAGAGAGAATGTAAGGGCTTGGCTAAGAAAAAATGAAGCGGGAGAATCTATTTTTGTAGCTCTTTACTCAAAACATACACATAAGAATGAGACGTATATGAATATTGGATTACCTTTACCATATTCGAATATGACGGGAGTTTTGAAATTATGTAATAAGAGTAATGATTTAATCATTACTAGTAAGCTGAGAAGAAATGGTAAGGGAGATGAAGGGATATACTTACATACTCGCTTCTTTACAATACGCTTACCATTAGCAGAGACTTTTATGATTAAAGAGGGCAAGGATCAAATATTAACAGCTAACCATCGAATGTGGATATTCGGAGTTAAGTTTTTAGAAATTGATTATGAGATTAAGAAAATAGAAGAGAAGTAAGAAAAGCTTGGAGAGATTCCAAGCTTTTTTATGTATGCGTAATTGTCATAGCAACTTGTTTATCTAAGTCTTGGTCCCAAACACGTTGAATTTCAAACGTACTTTTTTCAAAAAATAATGGGAATCTTTCTTTAAACCAATCTTGCATAGGAAGATTTAGTGCTGTATCGATTGGTACCCATAATAATTCGCCTTCAGGAGGATTCAAAAGGAGTTCACCTTCAAATGAATCTGTCCAATAATTAAATACCATATATCGAACATTTTCTTTCGGATTTACGTATTCATCTAATCCCTTAAAAGTTAAATTTGAAACAAGTAATCCAGTTTCTTCTTTTACTTCTCGTTTAGCGGCTTGAACGATACTTTCTGGGAAATCTACTTTACCACCAGGAGCGATGTAACCAGGGAAGCCTAGATGATCGGGGCGCTGTATTAGCAATACTTCATTATTCCACTGAATCATACACATTGTATAAATGCGGTGTTCTATATCTTTCCAATTCTTGCTCATACGAATCTCTCCTCTTATAAAACCTTATAGTTTTTAACTATAGTTATGTATGACAAAAAATACAATAATAATACAAAATTATACAAATCACAATTGACTATTACTAATTTTCAGAACTATAATTAGTCTGTTATATAAAAACATTGTACTTGAGAGGGGAATATATTCTATGAAAAATAGAATAATCGCAGCAGGAATAATCGCAGCTAGTATATTATCTTATTCATCTAGTAGTTTCGCACAAATAAAAACGTTTCCAGATGTCCAAGCAGGGCACTGGGCAGAAGATTCTATTAACTACTTAGCAGAAAAAGGCGCAGTTACAGGTAACGAGAAAGGAATGTTCGAGCCTGGAAAAGAGATCACTCGTGCAGAAGCAGCTACAATGATGGCTAAAATCTTAAACTTACCATTCGATAAAGATGCTAAACCATCTTTCGTTGACTCTCAAAACGGATGGTATACCCCATACATCGCAGCTGTAGAAAAAGCTGGTGTTGTTAAAGGGAAAGGGCCAGGTGTATTTGATCCAACTGGGAAAATTGACCGGGTTTCAATGGCCTCTCTTATTGTAGAAGCTTACAGATTAGATTCTAAAGTAAATGGTACTCCAGCAACTAAATTCAGTGATTTAGAAAAAAGCTGGGGTAAAGCAAAAGCTAACATCCTAGTTGAATTAGGGATTTCTGTTGGTACTGGTGATAAATGGGAGCCTGAAAAAATTCTAACTAAAGCAGAGGCAGCTCAATTTATTAAAAAGGCAGATTCTCTTAAAATAGGTAACCCTTTAGTAGAAAAGGTAGTTATTATTGATCCTGGTCATGGAGGATTTGATCCAGGGAATCCAGGACAAGGTGTAGAGGAAAGTAAAATTGTATTTGATATATCTTTAAGATTACAGCAATTGTTAGAAAAAAATACACCTTTAAAAGCTTTGTTAACACGTGAAGAGAACGGAAATCCAGGAAGTAACAAGAATGAGTCTCTTGTGAATCGAGTGAAATTTGGTCAAGAGAACAATGCAGATATATTTGTAAGCATTCATGCAAACTCTTCTGAAAATCATGATGGTCATGGAACGGAAACATATTATTATAAAAAATCCAAGCGTGGAGAAGAGACACAGATTGAAAAGGATAGCGAAGTATTAGCGAAAAAAATTCAAAAGCGAGTAGTAGAGGCACTACATACAAGAGATAGAGATATAAAAGATGATCATTCATTTTATGTAGTAAATAAAAATACAGTACCAGCAGTTTTAACAGAGCTTGCCTTTATTGATAATAATATAGATAATGGCAAATTAGCTACTGAATCAGGAAGACAAATTGCTGCAGAGGCAGTTTATGCTGGTATTTTAGATTATTATGAGTGGAAAGGTTTCAATGTTTCAAAGTATCGTTTAGCTAAATAAAAAACATCGTTTGTTAAGCCCATCGTCTATATAGAGATGGGCTTTTTATATGTGTTTATATAATTTTGTATCGAAATAAAAAGATATATCGTATTATGCTGATTATAAATAAAATAATGGTAGATTAGTTTATTTTTATCACGTATACTTTTACTGTTGACTAATTAAATTAAGAGTTTGTTAGTTTAATAGGGAAAATTTTATTATAAAGGGAGGCAAGTTAACACGGGACAAGCATATACATAACGTGTTAAAAAATATGAAAAAAATTATTTCTAATGTGTTAGCAGTGACAGTCGCACTTCAAGTAGTGATGGCTCCAGCAACTTCATTTGCAGCTGAAAAGGAATTTCCAGACGTTCCGAAAGGTCATTGGTCATATAAGGCAATTACTAATTTAACGTCAAAAGAAATTATTGCAGGATATGATAATGGTAAGTTTGGATTTGGGGATATTGTAAATCGTGAGCAAGTAGCCGCATTAATATATCGTGCATTAAAGCCAGAAGCGAAAAGCGAGTATAAAAATCCATACTCTGATATTAGCGAAGGGACAACAATGTTCCGAAAAGAAATTTTAGCTTTAACAGATATGGGGATTTTCGTAGGTGACGGTAAAGGAACATTTAGACCGAAAGAATCTTTAACTCGTGCTGAAATGGCTGTAATTTTACAGAAAGCTTTTAAACTAAAAGTAAAAGCTAATCATACATTTAATGATGTTCCGAAAAATCATTGGGCAAATGATGCGATTAGTGCATTAGAGTCTAACGGCGTTGCTGCAGGTAATGGTGCAGGTGCATTTAATCCAACTAGTGTCTTAACACGTGAAGAATATGCGCAATTTTTATATAATGCCATGGCATCATATATCGATTTAGATGTAACATTACCTTCTAATGTAACACCTCAAGAGATTGATAATTATATTAAAAGATATCATCCCGATAGTCCGCTTGTTGGAGTTGGACAAGACTTTATTAAAGCGCAAAACGAGTATGGCGTGAACTCTTTATATTTAGCAGCACATGCAATCTTAGAGTCTGGATACGGGAAATCAGAAATTGCATATCGTAAACATAATTTATTTGGACTACGAGCGTATGATTGGGACCCATTCGCACATGCAAAATACTTACCATCTTATGGATTAAGTATTTCATACAATGCTGATTATGTGAGAAAGAATTACTTAGAACAAGGTGCTAAGTATTTCAACGGTTACACATTACCTGCGATGAATGTAATGTATTCAACTGACAAAGAATGGGCTGGCAAAATCGCCAATATTATGGAGCGTATTAAGCCTTTCAATAACAAAGATTATCAAAATGTAAACCGATTGCCGAAAAACCCTAATACATTAAATGTAGAGGCATTAGGTGAAGCAATTCCATATAAAGATTATGCGAAAGATGCGAAAGCTACTGTTCAATCAGTAGGATCTTACTATCAAGTTCCATTCCCGTTTAACAATCCAATTAAGAGTGTACCAAATGTTACACAAAATGAAGTTGGAAAATTAGAGAATGGTAAAAAAGTAAATGTATATCGTGAAGATCCAAATGGCTGGGTAGAATTCTCATTTGAAAATGCTCAAGAAAAGTATTGGACATTGAAGAAGAACTTAAAATTATAAATAAAAAAGGTGTTTTCATATATGAAAACACCTTTTTTATTTGTATTCAACACGTAATATTTGTTGATTCATTATGATTTTCTTTTTATATTTTTACCGATGATTAACAGTTTCGTATATAATTAAAAGTATTGAAGTTTGAATTTTCTGTGTTTAACCCTAGATATTAACTTGATTTGAAAGGAGGAGAGAGATATGCAAGGAGAAATACCGACAGAGAAGAATTTAGGTTATGTCGGTAAATTGTTATTGCCAGTTAAAGTGTCACCACACTTTAAGTTTTTATGGCTTGGGCAATTACTTTCGACTTTAGGTAGTTCGGTAACGATGGTTATTCTGCCAGTCGTTGTATATTCATTAACTGGTTCAACAGTTGTAATGGGAATGACTATGGCAATGTACATGCTTCCTAATATTCTTGCGTTACCGTTTGCTGGATTAGTCGTGGATCGAATTGACCGGGTGAAATTGATGTTATTTACAGATATAATCCGCTGCATATTAATGATGTTATTCGCAACACTTATATTTATGGACGTTTTAACAATTCCACTTTTATATGTACTGGTTGCGTTATATGGACTTATGGAAGGTATATTTCAGCCGGCGTATTCAGCTGTAAGAGCAAAAGTATTTGTACCGGAAATTCGAAATGCAGCTAATGCATTAACGCAAATGAGTAATCAAGGTATACGACTAATTGGACCGGCTCTTGGAGGATTAATCGTTTCAGTTGCATCTGCTGGAATAGGATTTGGACTGGATGCAGTAACGTATTTGCTATCATTTTTATGTTTATTATTTTTAAGAGAAATAAAGTTTAATAAAGTACAGAAATTTGAAAGAAATAAAGTCAATTACAAAAAAGATTTTATGGAAGGGATTCTTGTTCTAAAAAGTCATCCGTGGCTATGGATTACAATTTTAGTCTTTTCTTTCATAAATATTTGTTATGCAGGAATTATCGTTGTATTAATTCCATGGTTGTTTAATGTTCATCATCATTTTGAAGCTTACGTATATGGATTGGGTATGGCTTCTTCTGGTGCTGGAGCTGTAATTGCAGCACTAATTTTTGGTGGGAGGCAGCAGTGGCGGAAGAGGGGATTACTAGCATATGGTGGTGTGTTAATAAGTGGAATAGCACTATTAATTATGCCTTTCGTTTCTTGGGCACCTGCTTTAATAGCTTTAATGGCAATGGAAGGATTCGGTATGATGATATTTGGGCTCATTTGGGAAACAAGTTTACAAGAGCTTGTACCAGAAGAAGCTTTTGGAAGAGTGGCAAGCCTTGATATGTTAGGTTCATTTGCTTTATTACCATTAGGGTATGTGGTTGTAGGCTGGTTAGCTACTGTAATAGGTGGAAAGATAACAATTATAATGCTAGCTATTTTAGTACTCATAACAATTGGAATGGCATTGTCTGTACCAAATATTCGGCGGTTCGATTGATTATGTAGGCTAAAAGGGGGATATGGTATATGACTATAGAAAACCTACATGATTTAGTAATAGGTGAGTTAGGTTGTAAATATGTTTTGGGAGAAAAGGTATTTGCAGCAAAGAATTTTACGGTGTATATTGCGACTCCTATAGAAAGTAAAATGGCATATAATCGATTCATCTTAATTAAGCATTTGTCTAATGAAGGGCCTTCTGTACATGTTTGGGACAAAAAAGTTTGTGTAGACGCTACAAAAATACATATTGCAAGAGAATTGACAGAAGCAATTCAATCGGGTTTTGTAAATAAAGAGTAAGCCCTAATCAAATTAGGGCTTACTCTTCATTAAACACAAATGTTTGTTTCATTTTTTTACTCTCATTTACTGGATGGCCGTTGTAAGAGAATTTTTTTTCTTCCCAAGTAATGACGACTTTAAAATTATGGCTATTAAAGTCTAATGGGAATACCATGTAGTCAAAGCTTGTATGACTTTTTGAAACGTTGTTATTTGATGTATTAGGATTAAAAGTAGCTTTAGATGTAGGTGTGTTATCAAGTATTTCCACTGATACATTTGAGACATCATTACCGATGTTTTTTACGAATAAACTATACGTATCATATACACCGTGTTTTGGCTGTACTGCTTGCTTGTTTGAGTTATGAGATTTGTCAATTTCGATATACCACTGTTTAGACTTTGACGCAATTGGTAGTGATTGAAATGTGTATGCACTAGCTTGTATTGGTAGTGCTAAACAGATTAGTGCAAAGAGGGAAAATATTTTTCGTTTCATCTTTATAGAGCTCCCATTCTTTAATGGATTTATTGGTTATTATCTTCTCTTTGGGAAAAAATATACCATATAATGTAAGGTGGCATTGTAAATAAGAGAGGCTGTTTTTTATCTTATAAAAAGAATATACTAAAAATTCCGTATAAATCATTTATTTAATATAGTTAAATATGCTAGAATAAATTGAAAGCGATTTCTTATATAGAAATCAGAAAATGCTTTCTGAAGGGGAGGGGATAGACGTGATTACATTTTTAGTATCAATCGTCGTATTGATAATCGGTTATTTTACATATGGAAAGTTTATTGAAAAGATATTTGGAGTAAATTATTCAAGAAAGACACCAGCTTATGTGAATCAAGATGGGATAGATTATGTACCTATGGATAGGCGAAAGAATTCTATGATTCAATTACTTAATATTGCAGGTACTGGTCCTATATTCGGACCAATATTAGGTGCTTTATATGGTCCAGTTGCATTTGTTTGGATCGTTATCGGAGCGATTTTTGCAGGGGCTGTTCATGATTATCTTACAGGGATGATTTCTATTCGAAATAAAGGGGCGCATATTCCTGAATTAGCAGGGAAATTTTTAGGAAATGCAATGAGACATATTGTAAATATCTTTTCACTTTTACTTTTAGTATTAGTAGGAACTGTGTTTATAACAACACCAGCATCATTACTTGATATCGTATTGCAAGGGAAAGTATCAATAACTATTATTTTATCTGTAATTTTCATATATTATATTTTATCGACTATCTTACCGATTGATAAAATTATTGGTAAAATTTATCCGGTATTAGGTGCATTATTGCTAATAAGTGCTATTGGCATAGGGGGAATGATGATAATAAAAGGCTCTCCGATTCCAGAGCTAACGTTTGAAAATATGCATCCAGACAATGCACCTATTTTCCCATTATTAATGTTGACGATTACGTGTGGTGCCTTATCAGGATTCCACGCAACACAATCACCAATTATTTCACGTACACTTCAAACGGAGAAACATGGCCGTTATGTATTTTTCGGTATGATGATTGCAGAAGCGATAATTGCAATGATCTGGGCAGCTGCGGCAATGAGTATTTTCTCTTACGGTGAATTAAATGAGCTAATTAAATCGGGTACACCAGCTGCGGTTGTAAGTGAAATCTCGAAGACGATGTTAGGTGCTGTGGGTGGCACAATAGCTGTTCTTGGTGTCATTGTATTACCAATTACATCTGGAGACACAGCATTCCGTGCGGCACGTTCTATTATTGCGGATTACTTCCATTTCAATCAAACAAAATTAAAAAATCGCTTAATTATTGCGATTCCATTATTTGTTATTGCATATGGTTTAACGAAAATTGACTTTACACTACTATGGAGATATTTCTCTTGGGCTAACCAATCGACTGCAGCCATTGCGTTATGGATTGGAACGATGTATTTATTTATAAAAGGAAAACAGTATATCGTTTCTTTAATTCCAGCGATATTTATGACGCTCATGACAGTTGTTTATATTTTAAATGCGAAAATTGGTTTTAATATTCCGCTAAATACATCGTATATTGTAGGTGCGGTTATTACAGTTATTTTAACTGCTGTATTCTTTATGAAAGCTGTGAAAAATAAAAATGAGAATATTGAAGTAGATGTGCAATTAGAGAAGGAAGCTGTGTAGAGGTTTTTCTACACAGTTTTTTTCTAATGCGAAAAAATTCCCAATAATATGTTAAAATAACATTGTCTTACAACAAGGGGGATTTGGTTTATGGAAAATGGATATCTTGTCAATGTAGATTTAACGAAAAAAATTGAATCAAAATCTAAGTACAATAAGAAACTTGAAAAATATCAAATGCGCTTATTAGCACTACAGCAAATTTTAAAAGAAGAAAAAATCGCTGTTATGCTCGTTATGGAAGGGTGGGATGCAGCAGGTAAAGGCGGAGCAATTAAGCGATTGACTGAACATCTTGACCCACGTGGATTCCAAGTAAATCCAATTGGCGCGCCTGCTCCTCATGAAAAAAGGTATCATTATTTACAACGTTTTTGGCGGAAACTACCTCAATATGGGCAAATTACTATATTCGACCGTTCATGGTATGGGCGTGTATTAGTTGAACGTGTTGAAGGTTTTGCTACAAAAGAAGAGTGGACGAGAGCGTATGGTGAAATTAATGATTTCGAAAAACTATTAACTGATGATCATTACATAATAGGAAAGTTTTTCTATCATATTAGTAAAGATGAACAATTAAAGAGGTTTAAAGAAAGAGAGAACAATCCTCTTAAAAGATGGAAAATTACAGACGAAGACTGGCGTAATCGTGAAAAATGGGATGAGTATGTAGAAGCAATGGAAGACATGTTTGAAAACACAAATAAACCGAATGCGAAATGGAATATTATTGCGAGTAATGATAAATTATACGCTCGTTTGAAAACATTGAAAGTGATTATTTCATTAATTGAAGATTATTTCTTAGAACATAATATAGAATTACCTTCGTATTATTATGAAATAAAAGAAGGTAAGAAAAAGGAAATTAAATCTGTGCAAGATGCAGGAGTCAAATAGTAAAAAGGTTTGTATAGGAAATATGAAGGGAAGCTGTCTTGTAATTTGGTTTTACCAAATTACAAGACAGCTTTTTAGTTGGAAGTATTTTATATATTTATATAAAGCGAGTGTACCAATTATTTTAGTTTGTGCTGTAGTAAGTTTGTTGTTTTAGGAAGGGGAAGCTTTAAGAAAGAGTAGTAAGGGAATAGGCTAAATATGAATCGCATTTTATTTATGGAACGTTAGCTGTCAAAAAAATTTATAGAGTTATTTTGGGAACTCCTCGGTAATGGGCGAAACGTAAACCGTGGAGTTCTTTATTTTGTGATTATATGCATATGTATCACTGTCATTAAGTATTTGCTTTCATTCATTATCCGTCAAGGTCAAGTTTTCGAAGTTTAGAAAGATAAACTGAATAATATTAATAAGATGTATAATTGTTTTTTACATGTCATGAATGGGCACGTATCAAGTTCAAATAACGGATGCATAATATTATTTTCATAGGATTTTAAATATATTTTTCAAAGGGGTGTTCTTTAAATGTTTATAAAACCTATAAATTTAGCGATTCGATTTTTTCTAGAATTATGTGCTCTTGCATCACTATGTTACTGGGGCTTTCAATTTTGGGAAAGTGTATATGTGAAATTTATTTTTGCAATTGGCTCACCACTACTTTTTGCGACAATATGGGGGATTTTCATTGCACCTAAAGCATCATTAAAACTGCCAGAACCATATAGGTTTATGTTGGAAATTATATTGTTTGGAGTTATCTCGGTTGCTCTATACGTTGTTGATCAAATAACCTTAGCTATTATTCTTGGAATGGTATTTATAATAAATCGCACTTTAATCATTATTTGGAAACAATAATTTTTTTTGCTAAGTTTCTCACGAAAGGAACTTAGCATTATTTAAGGTGTAGGAGTAACGAAATATGGATAAATTTAAGCGCTTTAAATTTTGGGATTTTGTTGTTTTATAGTACATTAACAAGAGGAATTAATTTCAAAAGGAGGGTGAAAAAATGCTAGGTAAGGCGGATGCTTCAATAAGTAACCATATGTATACAGAAGAAGACCAACAAAAATTATATAAACGAACGTTACTAATCGTAAGTATTTCACAAATGTTTGGCGGAGCGGGGTTAGCTGCTGGAATTACAGTAGGTGCACTTCTTGCGCAGCAAATGCTTGGAACAGATGCATATGCAGGATTACCGGCTGCTATGTTTACGATGGGATCTGCGGTAGCGGCTTTCTTTGTGGGGAAGTTATCGCAGAAATATGGTCGCCGAATAGGACTTGCAACAGGGTTTATAGTAGGGGGACTAGGGGCTATTGGAGTTGTATTGGCTGCGTTAACAAATAGTATTATTCTTTTACTAGTTTCTTTACTCATATACGGTGCAGGTACAGCGACGAATCTACAAGCTCGTTATGCTGGTACCGATTTAGCAGATAAGAAGCAGCGAGCAACTGCTATTAGTATTACGATGGTTATGACGACTTTTGGTGCGGTAGCTGGTCCAAATTTAGTAGGTGTAATGGGGAATTTTGCTGATTCAATTGGAATTCCTAACCTTGCTGGTCCGTTCATATTATCAGCAGCGGCATTTATACTTGCGGGTCTTGTTCTTTTTGTTATGCTTCGTCCAGACCCGTTAATTATCGCTAACATAATAGAAACATATAAACAAGAACATACATATAAAGGGCAACCAGTAACAGAAGAAAAGATAGAAAATAAACGTGGTGTTACTGTTGGAGCAATCGTAATGATACTTACTCAAATAGTGATGGTTGCGATTATGACTATGACGCCAGTACATATGGGACACCATGGTCATGGACTAAGTGAAGTAGGGCTAGTCATTGGATTCCACGTAGGGGCAATGTACCTTCCATCGCTTGTTACAGGAATGTTAATTGATAAAATTGGCCGTACTACGATGAGTATAGCTGGTGGGATGATTTTACTTGCAGCGGGTGTCATAGCTGCGATAGCACCGAGTGATTCTTTACTATTATTAATTGTTGCTCTTTCTTTACTTGGATTAGGGTGGAACCTTGGATTGATTAGTGGTACAGCTCAAATCGTTGACTCCACAACTCCTTCTACACGTGCTAAAACACAAGGGAAAATAGATGTTTTTATTGCGTTAGCCGGAGCTTCAGGTGGAGCGATGTCAGGAATGGTAGTAGCTAATTCCAGTTATGCGGCATTATCATTAGCGGGAGGGGCTGTAGCCTTACTGCTTATTCCAATTGTGATATGGTCTCGGACAGGTAAATAAAATTTAAATGAAAGAAGCGGCGTTCAAAGGGAGCTAATAAATCCTTGAATGCCGCTTTTTGTGATTAACTAATAGTTTAACTGGAATCGTTTATATAATTTCATTTACCGTAATGTTAGCTGTATAAAAAGTGTTAGTCTAAACCCCACTCCACAATAAGCCCTAAATGCGTAAGACCACCGCCAAAACCGTACAGTAAAAGTGTATCTCCGTTATTTAATTTCCCTTCTTTTCTAGCTAAATCTAAAGCGAGTGGAATGGAAGCTGAAGATGTATTGCCCATGTATTTTACGCTGGTTAAAGTTTTTTGAATTGGAATTTCAGTTTTCTCGCAAATAGATTCAATCATCCGTAAGTTAACACTGTGTGGTACGAACCAGTCTATATCATCTATTTGCATATTTGTGGTATGTAATAGTTCTTTTATACCTGCTGGCACTGTGCGTGTTGCCCATTTATATACTTCTCTTCCGTTTTGAACGATTTTTTCATTTGTTTGCAGTGGTGTGCCATTCATAGTAGTAGATAAGTTTGTTCTGTATAGATGAATGCCACCAGCACCATTTGTTCCCATGTGAGCAGCGATAAAGCTTGGTTTATTTTCATCTCTTTCTAATAAAATAGCTCCAGCGCCATCACCGAACAAAATACAGGTCGTTCTATCGGTGTAATCAGTAACTTTAGATAATGTCTCTGTCGCTATGACGAGTACTTTTTCATGTGATCCAGAAGTGATTAAGCTATTACCGACATGCAGTCCGTATGTGAAACCAGCGCAAGTCGCATTTAAATCAAAAGCTAGTGTATGAGGTATGTTGAAGTATTGTTGTATTTGGCAAGCAACACTAGGGAAAACATAGTCAGCAGTAGTTGTAGCGACGATGATACAGTCAATATCTTCTAAGTTTTTCTTATATGTTGTACACAAATTTTCGATTGCTTTAATGGCTAAGTGTGAGGAGTATTCTTCTTTGTTAGCAATCCTTCTTTCCTTCATTCCTGTTCTTTGCACAATCCATTCATCATTCGTATCGATCATCTTTTCTAAATCATTATTAGATAATATTTGATCTGGAACATAAGTACCAATTGCAGTAATACGAGATTGAGAATTCATAAGAACATCTCCTAACTTGTTTTTATAACCTGATACTAATATCAGGTTATAAAAATGTCAATAAAGATTTTCTGTTTAATAAAATCAATATATTTTAATGAACAGAAAGGGGTTTGAGGAGTGATGTCCAAATAATATACGGAAAGCTTCTAAAATTGATAATGAAGGGTTTGAGATTCTTGAAAAGAATCGTATATGTATTGTCTCTTGTTTTAATTTGTAGCTTTACTTATTTTATTTTACCAGAGAAGTCTTATGCTTGTGATTGTACGAAAGCATCACCAGAAGAGAGGTTACAAAATAATGATGTAGTGTTTGAAGGTAATGTATTAGAAGTTCAAGAGAAGGACGGAAGAATGAAAACATTATTTGAAGTGAAGAAAATTTGGAAAGGGACAAGTTCTTCGCAAGTTATTATATATACAAATGTAAGTAGCTGTGCATTTCGTTTTGCAGAGGGAGGAGAGTATTTAGTTTTTTCTTCTTATAGAGGGGAGGGAAAATTAGAGACATCTATGTGCAGTGGAACGAAGAGATTAGATGAGGCAGAGATGGAGAGAAATACGTTAAGTCATATTGCGAAGGAAGCTGTTCCGACGAAGAAAGTCGATTTAAAAGATGAAATGGTGAGTGGTTTAAGTTGGTGGCAAGTTGTTACCATTTCTATAGGTCTGTTACTGATAGTAGCTCTTGTGATTTTTATTGTAAGAAGAACGCGCAAAAAATGACGATTAAAGTAAAAATACAAAGATTTTCTTTCTGTTTCTATGGGTGGTTTAATCTTGTGAAAGCGAATTACTTATGCTACACTTTATGTAACTTAAAATGAACGGAGGGGCTTCCTTTGATCTTAATCAGATTACGTCTCAATACTTTGTGCCAATAATTGAATAGCGCTCAAAGGCTCTGTCTGTGTACAGAGTGAACGGGATTGGTCTGCCTATTTTAAAGGAACCCTTTTTATTAAGCTTATATGTGAAAAAGAGGGAGGGACGAATACGCCCTCTTTTTGTTTTGCCTTTATAAATAGAATGGGATAGTATAGGTGAACACTTGTTGGATACGTATACTATCTTGGGACTTTTTGACCATGTTATAGAATGAAAGCACTGCTTTCTTCTATTTCTTTGGTGAACCCTTATCCGTTTACGAAAACACAGGCAGTGACCTGTGTTTTTTATTTTGCGTAATCGAAATGGAGGAATAAATATATGGAAGAATTATTACAAAGAGCAATATTAGTTGGAGTAAATTTAGGTAATGAAGCTGATTTTGCATATTCGATGGAAGAGTTAGCAAATCTTACGGAAGCTTGTGATGTGGAAGTAATCGGTCAAGTGACGCAAAATTTACAACGAGTAAATCCGTCGCATTATATTGGAAAAGGGAAGATTGAAGAAGTAGCAGCGTATGTGAAAGAAGCAGATGCAAATATGGTCATCTTTAATGACGAATTATCTCCTTCACAAATTCGAAATTTAGAAGAGGATTTAGATTGTAAAGTAATTGATCGTACCATTTTAATTTTAGATATCTTTGCGCAACGTGCGAAAACGAAAGAAGCGCAGTTACAAGTAGAAGTGGCCCATCTTCAGTACATGATGCCTCGTTTAATCGGTCTTCGTGAATCGTTAGGAAGACAGAGCGGGGGAGTTGGCACGAAAAATAAAGGTGTCGGTGAGAAGAAGTTGGAATTAGACCGTCGTAAAATTGAAGAACAAATTGCGGCTCTAAATAAAGAATTAGAGGCACTTGTTGCACAGCGTCAAACGCAGCGTAAACAACGTAAGAAAAATGAAATGCCAGTTGTGTCATTAGTAGGATATACGAATGCAGGTAAATCAACAATAATGAATACAATGCTTGAAATTTTTAATGGTACTGTAGAAAAACAAGTATTTGAAAAAGATATGTTATTTGCGACGTTAGAGACATCTGTACGAAATATTGATTTGCCGGATAATAAATCATTTTTATTAACGGATACTGTTGGATTTGTAAGTAAATTACCGCATCATCTTGTGAAAGCATTCCGTTCAACGCTAGAGGAAGTGGCGGAAGCAGATTTACTCATTCACGTTGTAGATTATTCAAATCCCAATTATGAGCAATTAATTGATATTACAAATGAAACGTTAAAGAAAATTGGCGTGGAAAATATCCCGACGATTTATGCATACAACAAATCAGATATGGTAGATGTTGAAATTCCGAAAGTGCAAGAAGATCGCGTGTATCTATCTGCGAAGAGACATGTTGGAATTGAAGAGCTTGTAGAATTAGTTCGCTCACACATTTATAAAGAGTATACGAAGTGTGAAATGTTAATTCCATATGATCAAGGACAGGTAGTTTCGTATTTCAACAATCATGCGCACGTTTTATCTACGAGTTATGAAAACGAAGGTACGAAAATTGCACTAGAATGTAAGACGAGTGATTATGAGAAGTATAAGCGTTTTGCTATTTAATAAAAAAGGCGATCCTAATATGTTTTAGGGTCGTCTTTTTCTTCATAATTGCAAGCCTTCCCGTCGTCCTAACTTAGTATAAAAGAAAGTACAGAGAGTTCATATAAATAAATCTGATAAAACAGATAGGGAAAATTTAATATTTATGAAGTGATATTTCTGGAAAAAGAAATGAAACCAGTATAGAATAGAAATGTTTCAAAACTCAGAATTTATTACACTTACTGTAATAAATATATATTTTGTACGGGAAGGAGAGATTCGTATATGCAGGCAGTTTCACAAAAAAGTGCAGCGGAAACACCAACGATATATCGAATATTATTTGCGATTAGTTTCGGACATTTTTTGAATGATTCGATGCAAGCAGTTGTGCCGGCGTTGTTTCCTATTTTGGAAAAAACGATGAATTTATCCTACATGCAAGTAGGGTGGATAGCGTTCGCGTTAAATATGACTTCATCGATTATGCAACCGGTTTTTGGTATGTATTCAGATAAGAAGCCGTCACCATTTTTATTACCACTCGGTATGTTTTCGAGCATGCTTGGGATGATTGGGCTCGCGTTTGCCCCGAATTTTATTATTGTTATTATTTCTGTTTTATTTATTGGATTAGGTTCCGCAGTCTTTCATCCAGAAGGTGCCCGCGTTGCTTATATGGCGGCAGGTGCCAAACGTGGTTTAGCACAAGCGATTTATCAAGTGGGAGGAAACACAGGGAATTCTCTAGCACCTATTTTTACAGCATTAATTTTCGTCCCGCTTGGTCAAATTGGTTCTTTAGGTTTTACAGCCTTTGCAGCAGTAGGAATTGTATTACTAATTTTTGTATCAAATTGGTATAAAAATGAATTAGCCACTGGTGCTGTAAGAAGGAAAAAGAGGGCTGCACTTGAGGCGGAAAATGCAATTGTAAGTACACATATTAAATTTGTTATTATACTTCTTGTTTTTCTAACATTTGTACGTTCTTGGTACGGTGCTGGTATCGGGAATTTCTATCAATTTTATTTAATAGAGCATTATGGATTATCTATAAAAAACGCACAGTATTTCGTCTTTGCTTTTATGATTGCTGGTGTATTAGGTACTTTCTTTGGTGGTCCGTTAGCAGATAAATTCGGTAAGAAAAAGATAATTGTATTTTCAATGCTCGGTTCAGCACCGCTTGCGCTTTTACTACCTCACGTTTCGCTCGTGTGGGTTGTACCATTATTTTTATGTATTGGTTTTATTAGTTCAAGTAGTTTTAGTGTAATTGTTGTATATGCACAAGAGCTTGTTCCTGGAAAAGTAGGGATGGTATCAGGATTGATTGTTGGCCTTGCGTTTGGTCTTGGAGCATTAGGTGCTGTAGTCCTTGGAAAATTAGCTGATATATATAGCCTTCAATTTATTATGCTATTATGTAGTTGTTTACCATTAATTGGACTTACTTCATGGTTACTGCCGAATGATAAGAAAACGATAGAATAGGGGATGCGCTATGAAATTATGTGAAAACGTTACAGAATTAATAGGAGATACACCTGTCGTCCGATTATCTAAATTTATTCCAGAGGACGCAGCGGATGTGTATGTAAAACTGGAAATGTTTAATCCGTCACGCAGTGTGAAAGATCGTGCAGCTTATAATTTACTTCATGCCGCTGAGGAAAAGGGACTTATAAAACCTGGTGATACAATTATTGAACCGACAAGTGGAAATACAGGAATTGGCTTAGCGATGAATGCAGCTGCTAAAGGATATAAAGCGATTTTAATTATGCCAGATAATATGTCCAAAGAGCGTATTAATTTATTGAAAGCATACGGCGCAGAAGTAGTTTTAACACCAGCAGAACAAAGAATGCCAGGAGCGATTGCGAAGGCGGTAGCGTTACAAAAAGAAATTTCAAATAGTTTTATTCCGCAGCAATTTGAAAATCCAGCAAACCCGAATATACATCGTTATACGACTGCACTTGAAATTTATGAACAAATGGATGGAGAGCTTGATGCATTTGTAGCAACGGCGGGGACGGGTGGAACAATTACAGGGACCGGTGAAACATTAAAAGAGAAACTACCAAACTTATATATTGCAGTAGTAGAACCGAAAGGATCACCAGTGTTATCTGGCGGTGTTCCAGGCCCTCATAAACTAGTAGGAACAAGTCCTGGTTTTATTCCAAAAAACTTAAATACAGAAGTGTATAACGAAATTATTCAAATTGCAGATGAAGAGGCATTAACGACAATGAGAAATTTAGCAAGACAAGAAGGCTTATTAGTAGGGCCATCTTCAGGAGCTTCTGTTTACGCAGCAATTATGATAGCGAAACGATTAGGCGCTGGTAAAAAAGTTTTATGTATTGCACCTGATACAGGTGAGCGTTATTTGAGTATGGGATTATTTGAATGAAATTGATAGAAACACCTTAATAGCGAAATAGAGCTATTAAGGTGTTTGTTTTTGGTTATTAAGAGGGGAGAATGACAATGAAACTATTAAAGCCAATACATGAATATAGTGGGGAAATTATGGCATATAGACATGCGTTTTTACAATCAGGAGAACAACCACACGGCAGCAGTTCTCTACAAAATTTTGATTCTCTCGATGAATGGTTTGAAAAAGTGAGTAAACAAGAATTAGGAGAAAGTTTACTGGCTAATCGAGTACCGTCTAGCCAATTTTTAAGTTTTGAAAAAGGAGAACTTATAGGTTTTGTGAATATTAGACATCGATTAAATCCAGAATTATTACTGGAAAGCGGTCATATCGGTTATAGTGTCCATCCGAATAAACGTCGCCAAGGTTACGCTACGAAGCAACTGCAACTTTCATTGGCTGAGGCGCAAAAATTAGGGTTGAAGAAAGTGTTAATAACTTGTGATAAAGAAAATATTGGTTCTGCTAAAACAATACAAAAGGTTGGCGGTGTGCTAGAAAATGAAGTAGTTTCTTCTAATTCTGGCGAAATTGTTCAGCGTTATTGGGTAGAAATATGATTTAGTAGGAATTTGAAAAGGTAATGTAATGTTTAATATCGAAATAGATAAATGAAAAGTAAGGGGAATACTGCGGCTTTAGGGGGAAATGCAATGGGATTAAAAGAGAAAGCGATAGAGATGTCGGAGATTTATAGGCAAAACAAGAAAGTCGAAGCTATTATTTTAGCAGGATCTGTAGCGAGAAAGTTAGAAGATGAACATTCAGATATTGAATTACATATTTTATGGTCAGAACCACCAGAGGATGAAGAGCGTCTAGGTCCAATTAACAATATTGGTGGAACGATTTTGTCATATCATCCCTATGAGGATGAAGAATGGTCGGAAACGTATTTGACGAAAGAAGGAATTAAGCTAGAGATTAGTAACTTTTTAACATTGACAGTAGAAAAGATTATTTCAGAAGTTGTAGAGCAGTATGATATAAATTATGAGAAACAATGTATTGTATCATCGGTTCATGATGGTGTGAGTTTGTATGGAGAAGTAAAAGTACATGCTCTAAAAGATAGGATTGAAGTATATCCAGAAGAATTGGCGAAAAGGATGATTTCAGAAAATCTTTGGTTAAGCAATCGTTGGCATAATCGAGAGGCTCTTTTAACACGAAAGGATTGGCTTATGCTTTACGATGTTATTTGTGAAGTACAAAGAGATTTATTCGGTGTTTTATTTGGTTTGAATAAACTGTATGTACATCATCCTGCATTTAAATGGATGGCTTATAATGTAGAGCGTATGAATATCAAACCTGAAAATCTATATGAGCGTATGGTGAATACGTTAATAGGGAAACCGGAGTATAGTGTACAGGAGTTAGAAGTGTTGATCGAAGAGGTATTACATTTAGTAGAACAATATGCTCCAGAATTAAATATTGCTGAACAACAAAAGCGCATTCAATATGCGAAGTAAAAAACAAGAGATGTAACAACGCGTTACATCTCTTGTTTTTTTATTTTACTAACTTTCCTAATACAGGTAAACGTTGAATACGATCACCGAGAATATGCGAAGCAAGTCCACTCGTTAGTACGAATAAAAGATAAACAAGTCCTCCTGCTACGGCGCATATAAACACAATAATTAATGATTCTATATAAGATTGGCCAGGAATAATCCAACTTATAAATGCTCTTAATGCGATTACAACAGCAGACATTGCCGCGGAATAAATCGTAATAAGAAATACTGTTTTTGCTGTTTCGCCAATTTTAAATTTCGCAAATTTAACGATGCAGTACAACATAATAATATTTGAAACGAGATAGCCAAGAATTGTTCCAAGCACAGCACCATGTCCACCGAATAAATGTAAGAGCGGTGTGTTCACCACAATTTTAACGAGAATACCGACTGAGAATGCAATCATTGTTTTTCTTTGATAATCAATTCCTTGTAATATAGCAGCTGAAACTGTGAAAATCGCACTTAATACAGCAGAAGGTGCAAATGAAATTAAATATTGTGATCCACCAAGTGCAATTTCGGGATTTACATAAACCATGCGGAATGCATCGTAAGCGATACTAGCTAAACCGAATGCAGCTGGGATAGTGAAGAATAATAATACTTGAAATATCTTTGAAATTTGTCCTTGTAATTCATCTAGTTTCCCGCTTGTAAATGATTTCGTTATAGCTGGAATGATCGTTAATGAGAATCCGGTTGCAAGTGAAGCGGGAATCATAATTAACTTTTGTGCATAGTTCGTTATATAAGCGAAAACTGCATTCGCGGTTTCTAAAGGCTCTCCCATCGCTCTAAGTACATCAGCTACAGTATATTGATCTACTAACGTATAGAGCGGAATTGCAATACCGACAAATACAATTGGGATTGCATATCGAAGTAATTCTATATAAATATTTTTTAATGGAATCTCGGATGCCCTTGACTTTAATTCACCTTCAGGAGGTTTTAATCCATTATATTTTTTCCAGTACATCATTAAAATAGAGACGCTGGCAAGTGCCCCGATAACAGCACCAAACGTAGCAACCGCAACAGAAGAAGCTACTGAACCACCTAATAGTTTTGAGACGATAAAACTACCAACTAAAATGAAAACAACGCGTGCGATTTGTTCCACAACTTGAGAAGCAGCACTTGGTTTCATATGTTGAAAACCTTGGAAATAACCACGTGTAACACTCATAGCCGGTACGATAATAAGCGCGAAGCTTAATGCTCGCATTGTAAGTGTCACGTCGGCGATAAATTGTGGATCTGGCGTTTTCGAGCGAATAATAAATTGTGATATGTACGGTGCTCCAATAAATAAAATTAAAAATCCTAAAAAGCCCATAAACAACATCAATTTTACGCTAGAGTTGTATAATTTTTTACTTGTACTATAATCACCAAGCGCATTATGTTTTGCAACAAATTTGGAGACGGCAATAGGAATACCAGCTGTTGAAAAGCTTAATAAAATACCGTACCAAGAGTATGCATATCCGTATAAAGCGACCCCTTGCGTTCCAACTAATAATTGAAAAGGGAAGAAGTATATAAAACCTAAAATTCGTGAAATCATTGTTGCACCACTTAATAAAGCAGTGCCTTTTAAAACTTTTGAAGTGGACAAAATCCTTTCCTCCTACTCGTGCTGTCTTGCATTCATCGTATACTACTATAAACCTGCTAGAGAAGTTAATACAGTATAAACCATAAATGTTCTAATACTATTCATACAAAAGTCATATTTTGAATTTTTAAATAGAATGTAATACATAAAAATTCAAAATATAAGTTGACACTATTTTTAATGTGTGATAAAAATGATAGTAATCAATTCGGAAAATAATATTTGGGCAATGAAAGGGTATAGTAGTGAAAATCTCCCTATTTCAGAGAGCTGATGGTTGGTGTGAATCAGTATATAGATTATTCATGAAGTTCGTCCTGGAGCATCTTTCATAAATCTCACATTATGAGGAAATGAAAGACGGTAGTTTATACCGTTATCAAATAAAGTGGTGAAGATTGTTTCACAACTAGGGTGGTACCGCGATATTTATCGTCCCTACGTATTTACGTAGGGACGTTTTTTATTTAGGTCCTAACTTTGTTGTGGCTTCATAACTAGGGTGGTACCGCGATATTTTATCGTCCCTACGTATTTGCGTAGGGACGTTTTTTATTTAGGTCTTACTTTTGTTGTATCTTCATAACTAGGGTGGTACCGCGATATTTTTGTCGTCCCTACGTATTTACGTAGGGGCGTTTTTTATTATTAGGGAGGAAGTGAACGTATTAGAAAAGAGTATGGATAGAACAATATAAATACCGGATTGTAAAACAGAAAAAGATAAAGAGAGGAGATTAACAAATGAATTCACAGCAATGGACATCGAAATTAGGTTTCGTATTAGCTGCAGCAGGTTCAGCGATTGGTCTTGGAGCGATTTGGAAGTTCCCGTATATGGCCGGAATTGGAGGGGGCGGCGCGTTCTTCCTTATTTTCATCGGTTTCACATTATTAATTGGTTTACCGCTATTATTAGCTGAATTCGTTATCGGGAGAAGTACACAAAAAGAGGCTGTTGATGCATATAGAGAAATCGCACCAAAAACACTATGGCCTTGGTTAGGTAAATTAGGGATTGTAACTTGTTTCATACTACTTTCTTTCTACAGCGTTGTAGGGGGTTGGATTATATTATATTTATGGAATGCAATTACAGGTAGACTATGGGAAGGCAATGGTGCATACGAAGCTACGTTTGGTGAAATCATTTCCAATCCATATTTAGCAGTTGGATCACAGCTATTATTCATCCTTATTACTATTTTTATCGTAAGTAAAGGTGTGCAAAATGGTGTTGAAAAAGTAAATAAATATTTCATGCCAGCATTATTCGTTTTATTCTTTGTATTAATTGTTCGTGCACTTACATTAGACGGTGCTGGAGAAGGAGTTCGCTTCTTCTTACAACCTGATTTCTCAAACGTAACGTCAGAAATTATTTTATATGCAATGGGACAATCGTTCTTCTCACTATCTGTTGGTGTAGCCGTTATGGTAACGTATAGCTCGTACTTACCGAAAGAAGAAAGTTTACCGCGTTCAGCATTTTCTATCGTAGCTTTAACACTTGTGATTACATTACTTGCAGGACTAGCAATTTTCCCAGTTGTATTCGCATTTGGAATGGAACCATCTCAAGGACCTGGACTATTATTTATCGTACTGCCAGCTATTTTCAGTAAAATGGCGTTCGGGAAATTATTCTTCATTGTTTTCTTATTACTATTCTTCTTTGCTACTATTACATCAGCAATTTCGATGTTAGAAATTAGCGTTGCATCTTTAACTGCAAAAGGTAAAGGGAAACGTGAAAAAATGGCCTTAATCGTAGGATTATTAATCTTTGTTGTTGGGGTGCCATCAGCATTATCATTCGGTTTGTTAAGCGATGTGAAACCATTTGGAAAAACAATTTTTGATTTAGCAGATTATGCGGTTAGTAACATACTAATGCCACTTGGTGTTTTATTAGTTTCTATCTTTGTTCCTTTAAAAATGAAGAAAGATGTATTAATGAAAGAGCTTGGTGTAAGTAAAAATAAAGGCTATAAATTATTCGTATTATGGTTATTCTTACTTCGCTATATTGCACCAATTGCGATTATTATCGTATTCCTAAATGTACTTGGAATTATATAAAAAGAAAGGTAGCGTATCGTGGTATGATACGCTACCTTTTTACTTTGCTCTTTTTTGCAGCTCATTTACTGTTACAAATTGATAGCCCTTCTTAGATAAAGAGTCTAAAATACCTTCAATCGTTTGTAAATTTTCATTAGACTCATCATACATAGAGTGCAGTAAAATGATAGAACCTGGTTTTACGTTTTTAGCAACATATTCAATTTTATCGGCCGCAGATTTATAAAAAGTATCAGGTTCAAGGTCCCATGTGATTGTTTCGATATTGTTTTTATTTAAATAATATGGCAGACCAATTAGCTTTTTACCGTTTGGTGGTCTAAAATCAATTTCGCCTGTAAATCCTGTTTGGCGGATTAATGAATTCGTTTTTTCTATTTCTTCTTTAATAAAAGAAGGTGTTTTAAAAACCAATCTGTTATGAGAATATGTATGGTTTCCAATTTGGTGCCCAGAGTGTACGATAGTTTCTCCTAACGATAGGTTTTTCTCTAATTCATTTCCGATTAAAAAGAAAGTAGCTTTTGCACTGTATTTATCTAGTAGCGGTAATATTTGTTTTACATTGTTAGTAGGGCCATCATCAAAAGTTAAAGCAATCACTTTTTCATTTGTTTCTACTCGGTTTGTTAAATCTCCAAACAATTGAAAACTTCTTGCGTTCATCAATTTGTATGTTCCGAATAATGCTATAGTAATAATGAATAATGTAACGATTGTAATGATTATTTTCTTCTTCATAACGCAACCTCACTATACTTTTTGATTGGACTAAAAAGTATTATATCAAACTAAGTAATTTCGTGCTTTAAAAAGGATGTGGATGCAAGGGGAAGGAATTTGTCATATAATAAAATGCAAAAGGTATATTAGGAGGTGTTTATATGGCGATTACAATTCAATTGCCAGACACTGCAACGTCTCATGCAAAGCCAAGTATGGAAATGGCGATACTTTGCGTGAGGTAGACAAGTAATATACAATTAATCGCCAAGATGAGCTTGTATCATTTTTTATATTTGGCTTTGCACCTTATTGAAATGAACCATAAAAAATAAGGGGCGAGCAGAAGTGAAATACGTAAAAGCTAAGGCCGTTTTACCAGAGAGTTTAATTGCTGAAATTCAAAAGTATATACAAGGTGAAACAATTTACATTCCAAAACAAGAAACAAAACATTATAAATGGGGTACACGATCTGGCGGAAGAAAACAACTAGATGAAAGAAATAAAGCAATTAAAGACGCTTTTAAAAGTGGAATTGCAATTCATCAATTAGCAGAAGAATATTTTCTTTCTGGAGAAACGATTAAAAAGATAGTGTATTCCAAATAAATTATAAAAAAGAGTCTGATTCATATGTTATTTTGAATCAGACTCTTTTTTATAGGTTCATTACAAAATTGGATTCGATGTTTTTAGTATGAATGGGCATGATAATAGCAAAAATGAATCGTAATTGTATAGTGTTGGGGCGTGGATGGGAAATGAAAACGTTATATTTCATATGACAGAAAGGTGAGCCTATATGAACCATCTTGGACAAATAACAATAGAATTGATTTTTGGTTTTTTTGTGCTATTGATTGCTACTAAAATATTAGGGAAGACACAAATATCTCAGTTAACGCCATTTGATTTTATTTCGGCCATTGTCCTTGGAGAATTAGTAGGAAATACTATATATGATCCGGAAATAAAAGTATGGTCTATTTTATATGCAGTACTTGTATGGGTAGTGTTAATTTATACAATAGAAGTAATAACGCAAAAATTTAGAGGGACGAGAAGTTTTTTTGAAGGCTCTCCGTCAATCATTATCCGTAATGGATATATTGACCGGGAACAACTAAGTTCAAATCATTTGGACATAAACCAATTACAGCAAATGCTACGGCAGCAAAAAGATATTTTTTCAATCCGGGAAGTTGAGTATATGATTTTGGAACCTAACGGAAACATAAGTGTTCTGAAAAAAAGTAAATATGAAACTCCCACTATAAATGATTTAAGTTTAAAGCATAAGCCTGTATACTTACCCATTTCATTAATTAGTGACGGAAAAGTAGTGAAGGATAATTTAAGGGAAGCGGGCTTTGATGAAGGGTGGCTGTATAAGCAAATAAAGCAAAAAGGGATTACTAAATTTGAGGATGTACTATATGCGGAATGGAAAACAGATGAAGGATTCTTTTGTCAGGAAATGAATCGGTAGAAAATAATCGGAGTATGTAATGTTCATTTCTAAGTTATCTTTTACATATCAAAAAGCTGAATCATTGTATACAATAAGACTAGATCAACAATTTGTATGGAGTGATAAAGATGGAAGCTTTTATTAGAAGTGATCAATATAATTTTATAAAGTCACAAGCTTATATTTTAGCAAATGGGCATGCAACGGCAAATGATAGAGGTGTAATTCAAGCGTTAAAATCACTTGCGATTGAAAAGATAATACATGTATTTGAGAATTTAACGGATGAACAGAAAGAGTTAATTGATACGGTATTAACAGTTCAAAATAGAGAAGATGCAGAATCGTTTTTAATGAAAATAAATCCGTATGTCATTCCGTTTCAGGAAGTTACAGCACAAACGTTAAAGAAATTATTTCCTAAGGCGAAAAAGTTAAAACTTCCTGATATGGAAGAACTGGATATGAAAGAATTAACTTATTTAAGCTGGATTGACAAGGGATCAAGCAGGAAATTTATTATAGCGAAAAATGATAAAAATAAGTTTGTTGGTCTGCAAGGAACATTTCAAAGTTTAAATAAAAAAAGCATTTGTTCATTATGTCATGGGCATGAAGAAGTAGGAATGTTTTTAGTTGAAATTAAAGGTGATGTACCAGGAACTTTCGTTAGAAAGGGAAACTATATTTGCAAAGATGGTGTAGCTTGTAATCATAATATGAAATCGCTTGATAAGTTACAGGATTTTATTGAGAGACTAAAGAAATAAAAATAGAAGACCTCTAGTATTTAAACTGGAGGTTTTTATTTTTTGAAGAAGAAGTAATAGGTTCCTTTGGAGATGTAGATTTATAAAAAAGTTAGTTCATTTATAATGAAATTTGATGAAAATATCTATTTGGATACAGTTGCTTATATGCAAGGAGGTAAAACATGAATTACATTTCACCGAAAGAAGAGGTGTTAAAAGTGAAAAGGTGGCCTAAAAATACGATAGCAGCGGGTCGTGGTCATACCGTTGCTCTTAAATCGAATGGCACGGTGGTAGCAGTGGGCCGAAATAAAGAAGGAGAATGCAATGTAAGTGGCTGGCGTGATATTGTATCGGTCGCAGCGGGCAATGTTCATATGGCGACGAACACGGGTAATGCTCATACAATCGCTCTTAAATGTGACAGTACTGCGGTTGCAGTGGGTTGGAATAATCATGACCAATGTGATGTAAATGATTGGCATAATATTGTATCGGTTGCGGCGGGGTGGCGCCGTACCATTGGCCTTAAACCGGATGGCACGGTGATAGCAGTGGGCCGAAATAAAGAAGGAGAATGTAATATAAGTAGCTGGCGTGATATTGTGGCGGTCGCGGTGGGTGACTGGCATACAGTCGGTCTTAAATTGGACGGAACGGTGACGACTGTGGGTAATAATCGATATGGCCAATGCAATGTAAGTAGCTGGCGTGATATTGTGGCGATAGCGGCGGGATATCTTCATACAGTTGGTATTACATCTGACGGTATGGTGACGGCTGTGGGTAATAATAAACGGGGGCAATGTGATGTAAGCGATTGGCGCGATATTGTGGCGATAGCGGTAGGGAGTAATCATACAATTGCTCTGAAATCAGATGGTACTGTGGCGGCAGTAGGTTGGAATGAGTATGGCCAATGTAATGTAAGTGATTGGCGTGATATTGTAGCGATAGCGGCTGGTTGTGCGCATACGGTTGGACTTAAATTAGATGGCACGGTGGTAGCAGTAGGTGATAATACATACGGTCAATGCGATGTAGGTAGTTGGCGCAGCATCCGATTGCCTGGTAAATAGTTAATTTATAATAAATCACTAGTAATATTATTCTAGTTTAGGAGTAATTATGGAATAGGATATGTAGATAAGAATCCCTTTTTAAAAGAGGTTCTTATTCTTTTTCCGTAAAATGAGTGTCTAAATGGAATTTTTTAAAGCTACAGTAGAGGATATGATTTATAAATAAAGCATAGGAGAGGTGAAGAATTGTATAAAAAGCTTTTATTTTCTTTACCAGATATTTTACTTGTGTGTATTGTTTTCTACATAACATATACAAAATCTTTTAGTTTTGGACAGACGTTAGTAATTTCAATTGCAATCGGAATCATCGGTGGTCTTGTTATAAGAATTTGTAAGGATGTATTCACGTATATAAGGTGGACAATTAAACAGAGGAAATCTTGAATACGTTGTATTGCTATTAGGAGGAGAGGAAATGACTAAGAAAAAGAGTAGAGTGAAAAATGAAATAGCACTTTGGACATTAACAGCGGTTGTTCTCATCATTGTATGGTACTTTTTTCAAAGATAAAAACGCATCGCACTTTGAATAGAAAGCACGATGCATTTTTATTATTTTTTTTGCCAATTTTCTTTTATAAAGTCTTTACGGCCAGATTCTTTTTGCTCAGTAGCATATTTCTCTGGGTTCTTTTTATAGAAATGTTGATGGTATTCTTCAGCCTCATAAAAAGGTGCAGCCAGGCGAATTTCAGTTACGATTGGCTCTTTAAACATACCGCTTTCTGCAAGAGTTTGTTTTGATTTTTCAGCAAGCTCTTTTTGTGTTTCATTATGATAAAAAATTGCTGTGCGGTAAGAGGGACCACGGTCAAAAAATTGTCCGCCATCATCAGTCGGATCGATTTGTGGCCAATATAAATCTAGTAATTTTTGATACGGGAAAATAGAAGGATCGAATGTAATTTGAACGACTTCTAAATGGCCAGATGTTCCAGCTTTTACTTGTTCATATGTTGGATTTTCTATATGACCACCTGCATAGCCAGAAAGTACTTTATGAATACCAGGAAGTTCATCAAATGGTTTTACCATGCACCAAAAGCAACCACCTGCGAAGGTTGCGAGTTCGTATGTTTTTTCGGACATTGCTGTAATCCTCCTAAATGTATATGTTTTATATAGTATTATATAAATTGTTTTATTGCGCAATAAAAAAGATTTGAAAATATATGTTTTTTATAAACAAGATCCTCCGCTCACATCAATTAATTGTCCAGTAACCCAGCGGCTGTCTGGAGAAGCAAGAAAAGCAGCGGTATCGGCAATATCTTCTACTTCACCTAAGCGATTGAAGGCGGAAATAGTAGTAGCGTACTGTTTCATCATTGGGTCGCTCAATAGTTCTGCATTCATATCTGTTTTAATAAAGCCTGGAAGTATTGCATTTACTGTTATTCCTCGTGCTCCGAGTTGTTTTGCAAGCGTGAAAGTCATCGTGTTAATTGCACCTTTCGTCATACTATATGCAACGAAATCAGGCAAAGAAATGCGGGTGGCAGCTGATGAAATATTAATAATTCGGCTATTATCACGTAAACGTGGTAGTGCTTGTTGAATGATAAAGAATGGTGCTTTTGCATTTACTGAAACCATTCTATCAAAAAATTGTTCAGTCGTTTCTTCAATAAAAGCACCAGGACCGATTCCAGCGTTGTTTATTAAAATATCAAATTGTGTTCCACCAGTTCTTTTTTGTAGTTCGTTATCTAGAGAAATATATAGGTTATCCACACCGTGTAAAGATTCAAGATTTGCACAGATAGAAAAAGCTGATCCGCCATTTGATTGAATTTCATGAACAGTTTCTTCAGCATCTTCTTTTCGATTTCCATAATGAACAGCAACTAATGCACCGTCGTTTGCTAACCGTTTTGCGATAGCACGTCCAATTCCTCGGCTTGCTCCTGTAACTAATGCTATTTTACCTTTTAACATAATTTTCTCATCTCCTCATAACTTGTATATGTTTTTAAGTTGTTTTTCTTTATGTAGTAACGCGAACATACTTAAGTAATATATGAGTATGTGTAAGAAGTTCATTCCGATTTTGTTTTGAGAAAAAATAAATAGATTTCTAGTGAATAGAATGAATTTTAATTTTTTTCTAAAAACATGTTGACAATGAAAAGAGTCGCGTCCTATAATACGTGTAACAAATAAAAGTTAATTAAGAATTTTCTAACTTTATATGTTGTATATGCAAAGAAGAGGAAAGTAGATGATTATGGTCGTTTCAGAGAGCTACTCCTAGGCTGTGAGAGTAGTAGCAATCGAATCATTGAAGATCACCTCGGAGCATCGCTTGCGAAAGGGAAACTGAGTAGAGGGCGGCGGCATCGTCTCCGGTAAAAGGACGGAGGTCTGATTGGACCTATGAAGCTTATATTTCGTGAGAAGTATAAGGAAGCTGAGTGGTAACGCGAAACTCTCGCCTCAGCAATCAAAGCTACTAATTTGTAGTAGTTGATTGCTGAGGCGAGAGTTTTTATTTTAAAAATAGAATACGATAATGCGTAGAAGAGGAGAGTAAATGATAAAAATTGTTTCAGAGAGCTGCCAGAAGCTGTGAGGGTGGTAACAATTTCATCATTGAAGATCACCTCGGAGTACTACTTTTGAAAACTAGTAAAAAGTAGCGGAGTTGTTTCCGATAGAAAAACAAAAAGTCTAATTGGACTTGCAGAGCTTATATTTCGTGAGAAGTATAAGGAAGCTGAGTGGTACCACGATTCCCTCGTCTCAGCAATGGATTGCTACAAGTATGTAATCGATTGTTGAGACGAGTATATTTTTAAGATTTATATACTGAATATTCTGTTAAAAATACTCATCTCAGCAATCGATATAGAAATAGATTGCAAAAATAGAGAGAAAAAAAGAGGAGCGATGTGAGATGGGAAACCAGTACATTTATATGAATGGGGAATTTGTAGAAAAAGAAAAGGCAGTTGTTTCAGTATATGATCACGGCTTTTTATACGGGGACGGTGTATTTGAAGGGATTCGTAGTTACGGAGGAAATGTATTTTGTTTAAAAGAACATGTGAAACGATTATATGAATCGGCGAAATCTATTTTACTTACAATTCCAATGACGGTTGACGAAATGGAAGAAGCAGTTTTACAAACATTGCAAAAAAATGAATACGCGGATGCCTACATTCGATTAATTGTTTCAAGAGGAAAAGGTGACTTAGGACTCGATCCGAGAAGTTGTGTGAAACCGAGCGTAATTATTATTGCAGAGCAATTAAAGCTATTCCCGCAGGAATTTTATGATAATGGACTAAGCGTTGTATCTGTTGCATCAAGACGTAATACACCAGATGCATTAGACCCACGTATTAAGTCAATGAACTATTTAAATAACGTACTTGTGAAAATTGAAGCCGCACAAGCAGGTGTACTTGAGGCACTTATGCTCAACCAACAAGGATATGTTTGTGAAGGATCTGGAGATAATGTTTTCATTGTGAAAGATGGAAAAGTGTTAACACCTCCTTCGTACTTAGGGGCGCTAGAAGGTATTACGAGAAATAGTGTGATTGAGTTATGTGAGCGACTTAATATTCCGTGTGAGGAAAGGCCGTTTACTCGCCATGACGTATATGTAGCAGATGAAGTGTTTTTAACAGGAACTGCAGCGGAACTAATTCCTGTAGTGAAAGTAGATTCAAGAGAAATTGGAGATGGAAAACGAGGAGATGTAACAAAAAGATTAACCGAAGAATTTAAAAAATTAACGAGAGAAAGAGGAGTACGTGTTCCAGGATTGGCGGAAAGTTTAGCGTAAATAGGGAGAGGAGTTAATTGAAATGGAGGAACAGTATACAGCATATGATGAACTGCAGAGTGAAGAAGCTACAGGTGCTGGACACGCTATTCAATGTTTGAAGAAATTAGGTGTAACGACTGTTTTCGGTTATCCGGGAGGCGCGATTTTACCAATATACGATGCGTTATACGAAAGTGGTTTAAAGCACGTGTTAACTCGTCATGAACAAGCTGCCATTCATGCGGCAGAAGGATATGCGAGAGCTTCGGGAAAGGTTGGGGTAGTCTTTGCTACCTCTGGCCCAGGGGCGACGAATTTAGTGACGGGTTTAGCAGATGCTTATATGGATTCGATTCCTTTAGTTGTCATTACAGGGCAAGTTGCAACGCCTTTAATTGGTAAAGACGGATTTCAAGAAGCAGATGTTGTCGGAATTACAGTACCTGTTACGAAGCATAATTACCAAGTTCGTGATGTAAATCATTTATCACGAACTGTGCAAGAAGCTTTTTACATCGCCGAAAGCGGGCGACCGGGACCGGTATTAATTGATATTCCAAAAGATGTTCAAAATGCAAATGTAACAAGTTTCTTTAATGAAGAAGTGGAGATTCTAGGATATAAACCAGAACCTTTTCCAGACAGTTTGAAACTGAGAGAGGTAGCAAAATCAATTTCAAAAGCAAAACGCCCACTCCTTTATATCGGGGGAGGCGTCATTCATTCAGGCGGATCTGAAGAACTCATCAAGTTTGCGAGGGAGAATCGTATTCCAGTCGTTTCAACTTTAATGGGACTGGGTGCATATCCGCCAGGAGACCCGTTGTTTTTAGGAATGCTCGGTATGCATGGAACGTACGCTGCAAATATGGCAGTAACAGAATGTGACTTATTACTGGCGTTAGGTGTTCGTTTCGATGATCGTGTAACAGGAAAATTAGAACTTTTTTCTCCGCATTCGAAAAAAGTACATATTGATATTGATCCTTCTGAGTTCCATAAAAATGTAACTGTAGAGCATCCGATTGTTGGTGATGTGAAAAAGGCGCTACATATGCTGTTACATATGTCTATTTATACACAAACAGATGAATGGCTTCAGAAAGTGAAGAAGTGGCAAGAAGAATATCCACTTTCATATAAGCAAAAAGAATTTGAGTTAAAACCACAGCATGTTATCAACTTAGTAAGTGAATTAACGAATGGTGAAGCGATTGTCACGACAGAGGTAGGACAGCATCAAATGTGGGCTGCTCACTTTTATAAAGCGAGAAAACCACGGACTTTTCTAACATCAGGGGGATTAGGGACGATGGGATTTGGTTTTCCAGCAGCAATTGGTGCTCAGCTTGCAAAAGAAGAAGAACTTGTCATCTGTATTGCTGGCGATGCTTCTTTCCAAATGAACATTCAAGAGCTGCAAACAATTGCTGAAAATAATATTCCTGTCAAAGTATTCATTATAAACAACAAATTTTTAGGAATGGTAAGGCAATGGCAAGAAATGTTTTATGAAAACCGTTTGTCGGAATCGAGAATTGGGTCACCAGATTTTGTGAAAGTAGCAGAAGCTTATGGTGTAAAAGGGCTAAGAGCAACAAATTCGTTTGAGGCGAAAAAGGTAATGTTAGAAGCATTTTCTCATGAAGGTCCTGTCGTAGTTGACTTTTGTGTAGAAGAAGGTGAGAACGTCTTTCCAATGGTTCCGCCAAACAAAGGGAATAACGAAATGATTATGAAGAGGTGGGAAGAATGAGTCATACTTTTTCATTAGTTATTCATAACGATCCGAGCGTCTTATTACGTATAAGCGGAATTTTTGCTCGGCGTGGTTATTATATTTCTTCTTTAAATTTAAACGAAAGAGATACAAGTGGTGTTTCTGATATGAAACTAACAGCAGTTTGTACTGAAAATGAAGCAACGTTACTTGTCAGTCAGTTGAAAAAATTAATCAATGTACTGCAAGTAAATAAATTATAAGGAGTGTATGGAATATGAAAACTTATTATGAGAAAGATGCAAATTTAGAGCTATTAAAAGGGAAGACAGTTGCGGTAGTTGGATATGGATCTCAAGGTCATGCTCAAGCACAAAACTTACGAGATTCTGGTGTGGAAGTTGTAGTTGGTGTTCGTCCTGGTAAATCATATGAAGTAGCAAAAGCAGATGGGTTTGAAGTAATGTCCGTTTCAGAAGCGGTTCGAACCGCACAAGTTGTACAAATGTTATTGCCGGATGAACAGCAAGCGTATGTATATAAAACAGAAGTAGAAGAGAATCTTCGTGAAGGACAAATGTTACTTTTCTCACATGGATTTAATATTCACTTCGGGCAAATTAATCCGCCAAGTTACGTAGATGTAGCGATGGTCGCGCCGAAAAGTCCAGGTCATCTCGTTCGCCGTGTCTTCCAAGAAGGAAATGGTGTTCCGGCATTAGTCGCAGTGCATCAAGACGCAACGGGAACAGCACTACATGTAGCATTAGCGTATGCAAAAGGTGTGGGTTGTACACGTGCAGGGGTAATTGAAACGACATTCCAAGAAGAAACAGAAACAGACTTATTCGGTGAGCAAGCAGTACTTTGCGGAGGAGTAACAGCACTTGTGAAAGCTGGTTTTGAAACGTTAACGGAAGGTGGATATCGTCCTGAAATTGCATACTTTGAATGTTTGCATGAATTAAAGTTAATTGTGGATTTAATGTACGAAGGCGGATTAACGAGTATGCGTCATTCTATTTCAGATACGGCAGAGTTTGGAGATTATGTAACAGGATCGAGAATTGTTACAGATGAAACGAAGAAGGAAATGAAACGTGTTCTTGCAGAAATTCAGCAAGGTGAATTTGCGAAGAAATGGATTTTAGAAAATCAAGCAGGGCGTCCAACGTATAATGCGATGAAAAAAGCAGAACAAAATCATCAGCTAGAAAAAGTAGGAGCAGAGCTTCGTGAAATGATGAGCTGGATTCATGCACCGAAAGAATTAGTAAAGAAATAGATTAAGAGAATATAAGTGAAAAATACGTAAGAGGGGATTTGACAAGATGAGAAGTGACATGATTAAAAAAGGTTTTGATAAAGCGCCACATCGTAGTTTATTAAAAGCAACTGGTTTGAAAGATGAGGATTTTGATAAACCGTTTATTGCGATTTGTAATTCTTTTATTGAAATTATTCCAGGTCATAAGCACTTGAACGAGTTTGGGAAACTTGTAAAAGAAGCCGTTCGTGCGGCAGGCATGGTGCCATTTGAATTCAATACAATTGGAGTAGATGACGGTATTGCGATGGGACATATCGGTATGCGTTATTCGCTTCCGAGTCGTGAAATCATTGCAGATTCAGTAGAAACAGTTGTAAATGCACATTGGTTTGATGGCATGATTTGTATTCCAAACTGTGACAAAATTACACCTGGTATGATGATGGCGGCTCTTCGTATTAACATTCCAACTGTATTTGTTTCAGGCGGCCCGATGGCTGCGGGAAAAACATCTAAAGGAGAAGTTGTCGATTTAAGTTCCGTTTTTGAAGGGGTAGGAGCTTATCAATCCGGGAAAATTTCAGAAGAAGAATTAAAGGATATCGAAGATCATGGCTGTCCATCTTGTGGCTCTTGTTCGGGTATGTTTACCGCGAATTCTATGAATTGTTTATGTGAAGTGTTAGGTTTAGCTCTTCCAGGAAACGGTAGTATTTTAGCAATTGATCCAAGACGTGAGGAGTTAATTAAACAAGCAGCAGAGAAATTAAAAATTTTAATTGAGAGAGATATTAAGCCACGCGATATTGTGACAGAAGAGGCAATTGATGATGCATTTGCACTTGATATGGCGATGGGAGGATCTACGAATACAGTATTACACACGCTAGCGCTCGCACAAGAGGCAGGATTAGATTACGATATGAACCGTATTGATGCTGTTTCAAGACGTGTACCGCATTTATGTAAAGTAAGCCCTGCTTCTAATTGGCATATGGAAGATATTGATCGAGCAGGCGGGATTAGTGCAATTTTGAAAGAGATGAGCAGAAAGGAAGGGGTACTTCATCTAGATCGAATAACTGCTACTGGGCAAACATTAAGAGAAAACATTGCTCATGCAGAGATTCAAGATAAAGAAGTTATTCATACTCTTGAAAACCCTCATAGTGAAGAAGGGGGATTACGTATATTAAAAGGAAACCTTGCGAAAGACGGAGCGGTTATTAAAAGCGGGGCAACCGAGGTAAAACGATTTGAAGGACCTTGCGTTATTTTTAATTCACAAGATGAGGCGCTTGCGGGCATTATGCTTGGAAAAGTGAAAAAAGGAGATGTCGTTGTTATTCGTTATGAAGGACCAAGAGGCGGCCCTGGTATGCCAGAAATGTTAGCTCCGACGTCAGCAATTGCCGGCATGGGATTAGGTGCTGATGTTGCGCTATTAACGGATGGACGTTTCTCTGGTGCTTCACGTGGTATTTCGGTAGGACATATTTCACCGGAAGCAGCTGCAGGTGGAACGATTGCTCTTCTTGAGAAAGGGGATATAGTTTGTATTGATGTTGAAGAACGTTTGTTAGAAGTAAGGGTGAGTGATGAAGAATTAAATAAGCGTAAAAAAGAATGGAAACGACCAGAACCGAAAGTGAAAACTGGCTGGCTTGGACGTTATGCACAGATGGTAACATCGGCGAATACAGGTGCAGTTCTAAAAATCCCGGATTTTGATTGAGCCAATTTAAAAGAGATAAGGATGATATGAAATGGTGCAAAAGGTAAAGGAGAGAGTGAAAATTGAAGATATCTTAATGGCTCATAATTGCATGAAAGATATCGTTATTAAAACACCGTTACAACGTGATACAGTTTTATCTGAGAAATATGATTGTGACGTTTATGTGAAACGAGAAGACTTACAATTGATTCGCTCTTTCAAAATTCGTGGTGCGTATAATTTGATTCAAAGCTTACCGAAAGAACAATTACAAAACGGCGTTGTTTGTGCAAGTGCTGGTAATCATGCACAAGGAGTTGCTTACACTTGTAATTTATTGAAGATTCCGTCAAAAATTTTCATGCCGACGACAACGCCTAAACAAAAAGTATCACAAGTACAATTTTTCGGTGGTGATTTTGCGGAAATTGTATTAGTCGGTGATACATTTGATAGCTCTTTCCAAGAAGCACAGCGCTATTGTGATGAAAATAAGATGACATTTGTTCATCCGTTTGATGACCCGTATGTCGTTGCTGGTCAAGGAACAGTGGCGGTTGAAATTATGCATGATATGGAGAAACCAGTTGATTATATCTTTACAGCAATCGGCGGTGGTGGGTTAGCATCAGGTGTTGGTACATATGTGAAAGGTGTTAGTCCTGCTACAAAGGTCATTGGTGTAGAACCGATGGGGGCTGCATCTATGAAGGAGGCTTTTCTTCAAAATGAAAATGTGGCATTGGAGAAAATAGATAGTTTTGTTGATGGGGCAGCGGTTAAAAAGGTAGGGAAGTTAACATTTGAAACTTGTAAAGATGTAATTGATGATATTGTTTTAGTACCAGAGGGAAAGGTTTGTACGACGATTTTAGAACTGTATAAGAAAAATGCAATTGTAGCTGAACCCGCTGGTGCGCTTTCAATTGCAGCGCTTGATCTTTACAGAGATGAAATAAAAGGGAAAACAGTTGTATGTACGTTAAGTGGTGGAAATAATGATATTGATAGAATGCAAGAAATGAAAGAACGTTCTCTCATTTATGAAGGATTAAAGCATTACTTCATCATTGAATTCCCGCAGCGTTCAGGAGCTCTAAGAGAGTTTCTGGATAAGGGATTAGGCCCAGAAGATGATATTACACGATTTGAGTACATTAAGAAACATAATAAAGAAAATGGTCCAGCGCTAGTCGGTGTAGAATTAAAGCATAAAGAAGATTACGAGCAATTAATTAGTCGTTTTAAAGAAAATGATATTCAATTTGTGGAGCTTAATAAAAATCCTGTTTTGTTTGATTTACTTATTTAGTAGAAAAAAGTAAACATATGATTGTATTTGAAATGAAAAAAGATAGATACAAGCAGAGGAAATAGTGCTTGTTCTATCTTTTTATAGTTAAACTAAATACGCTCCATATTCAAGAAGGATAAAGCTAGTTAACCAAAAAAATATGGCAATACGAATGATTATGTACATTGTAAATTCAAAGGGAGAAAGTTTTCTCTCTCGTTTTATTTTTTTTAGTAGCCTAATAGAAAAAACTGAACATAAAAGCAGGATTGCTATAGATATTTTATATATGTTTTCTAACAGACTTACATTTTCTAATAAGTTTTTTAGCATGTTCATCACCTACCCTGTAATGTATGTTACAGAGAAATGGCACTCGTGCTGTTTAGTTGCGTTTGTTTATTATTTTCCCTGTATCATCAATTTCTACATCAGTTGAAACTGCTTGTAAATATTGTAGAGCTTTTTTCTTTTCTTCCTCATTTACAGGAGAAACTTGGTTGTTGCGAATGATGTAAGGATTGAATGACATTTGGACATCATTTCCTTTAAAGGTTAAAGTTAATACGCCAGTTTCGGCGCTTTTTCCATTCACATAACTTGGGAATAAAAAGTTCCCTAATGAGTAAGCGATAGGAACTTTATTATAATACTCAAACCCTTGTAACCAATGTGGATGACTGCCAACAATAGCGTCAGCTCCTGCTTCAACCATTTTAGGTACATATTGTTTTTGGTATTCTATTGGACGATTTGATTTTTCAACGCCCCAATGCATATAAACGATTACATAATCAGCATCTTTCTTTTGCTCTTGAATCGTTTTTGTTACAAGATCTAGATCATATCCGTTTGCAACACCAGGTTTATTGTCACCAGCTACCCAATTAAAGTTAGGCATAAAGCGTACAAAGGAAAGAAATTTAAACTTTTTTCCTTTTACAGTTAGTTCACGAGCGGTATAAGCATCTTCAGTATTTTTTCCAGCTCCAGTGTAAGGTAGTTTTAATTTTTCGACGTGAGAAATGGTGTCTAGTAGTCCATCTTGTCCATAATCAAGCGTATGGTTATTGCCAATATTGACAATATCGTATCCAGTATTTTTTATTGCTTGTAGTGTGGATGGGTCGCTTTTAATCCAAAATTGTTGTCCGGGTACTTTTTTTTCTCTCGTTGTAAATGCTGACTCTAAATTAATAAAAGAAATATCAGCTTTTGTTATTTCTTCTTTTACATGTTGGAATGGATAAACAGCCCCATTTTTTTCGATTACGGGACGTAATTGCCAATCGAACATTGTATCACCAGAGAAGGTGAGTGTGATTTCAGGCTCTTCTATTTTCTTTTCGCTTTTTGAAGCTGTTTTACTAGATTTGTTTTGCATATCAGGTTTGTCTTTCGCTTTTGAAATAAAAGAGTAGTTGATTAATAAAACAATTGGTGTAATGAAAAAGGCTATTAACAGAAATCGTTTTAGTAAAGTTTTCATATTTACCGTCCCTTTTGAGTTTATCCCGCAATTGAAAACTTCCTCAATTAAATTATCGATGAATCTAATAAAGGAAAGTTATCGGTCTATGTATCGTAACAAAAAAATTGCGGGTTATGTAGTAAAATTTGTTTATCAATATTCACAATATTAAGTTAACATATAGATAACCTGTAAATCAATGTATAAACCAAAATATAGAAATAAAGAATTCGAAGGGTGAAGAATGAGAAATGGTTATATTAGGAGCAGTTGTAAATGGGATTTGTATTATATTTGGTACTTTACTTGGTAAATTATTTAGTGCGATTCCAGAAAGTATGAAGGGAACAATTATGCATGCAATCGGTTTAGCGGTTACTGTACTTGGACTTCAAATGGCATTAAAAAGTGAAAATTTTCTTGTGGTCATACTAAGTTTAGTTATTGGTACGGTAATTGGAGAATGGCTACAATTAGAAGAAAGGTTAAAACTGTTAGGGGATTGGCTAGAAAATAAAGTTGGATCGAAAGGGAAAGGGAGCATATCAGAAGGCTTTGTAACAGCCACGCTTATTTTTGCAATTGGTGCGATGGGGATACTTGGTGCATTGGACAGTGGGATCCGCGGAAATCATGATATTTTATTTACAAAGGCGATTATCGATGGATTCATTTCTATTATATTAACGACAACTCTAGGAATTGGTGTAGTATTTTCAGCGATTCCAGTGATTTTATATGAGGGAGGTATTGCAGTTTTTGCAACACAAATTAATAGTTTTGTTCCAAAAGAATTAATGAATCAATTTATAGTGGAAATGACGGCTACTGGCGGTATTATGATATTCGCAATCGGATTAAACTTACTTGGATTTATTAAAATTAAAGTGGCAAATTTACTTCCAGGCATATTAATGGTTGGAGTAATTGTTTCTATTATATATGGTTATGGTTTGATAATAAGTCATTAGGGGAAGGGATATAGATGGTGGAATTCCAATTTACAAAACGTGCATATAAAATATTGGAGATCGCAGCAGAAGAGGCTGAGTGTAGTAAAGGTATTATCCATCCAGTTCATCTATTTATAGGAGCTTGTAAGGAAGGTACTGGAGTTAGTGCGGAGTTACATATGTATTTATTTCACACGGTGGGTATGGATTTTTTAGTAAAGATATCGTTACTCCAACAATATTATGCAAATGAAATAGAATACATAAATGTTGGGGAGTTTAAAGTTTCAAATAAGACGATAGAAGTTTTAAAAGTAGCGAAGAAACGGATGGAACGTTTTCAGCAAATAGTAATAAATGAAGGGCATGTTTTATATGCAATTTTTCAGGAGGATACAGTAATTGATAAGGTTATAAGTAAAAAGATGAAAAAAGATGTATTGCAAATTACATCTGAACCAAGGGACTTGACGGTTGCATTAACAAGATTTAATCCTATTTGTAATAGTTTAAGCTGTAATATTAGAAAAGCGATCTCTTCTGATTTTGAAAAGTTGGCACGTTTTGTTAAGGGGGAATTTGGTGAACGTTGGTTAAAATCTTTAGATTATGGATTTCGGACGTATAAAGAAGAGTTACCTATTTTTATTGCTGAACAAGGAGGAGAAATCATTGGTTTCGCTTGTTATGACGTTGTGAGAGGAAAGAAAGGGCTGTTTGGCCCGATGGGTACAGCGAAACATAATCGTGTAAACGGTGTTGGGAAGACGTTATTGAATCATTGTTTATATAACATGAAGAAAAGCGGATATGAGTATGCAATTATAGGACAAGCAGGTCCGATTGAGTTTTACGAACGATGCTGTAATGCACGTTTAATACCCATAGGAGATAATTAACTCTATCCCTTTGCAAAGAATGCAAAGGGATAGAGTTTTATTATGTATAAAGCAAATTACTAAACTTTTTCTAGAAAACGGTGTAGAATGGGGAGTGAAAGAAAGAAGGTGTGAAAATGGCCAACTGGAAACGAAATTTAATGATTTGTTGGCTAGGTTGTTTTACCACTGCAGCCGGTATGAGTTTAGTAATTCCTTTTTTATCTTTTTATATTGAGGAATTAGGGGTGACCGGCACTTCTAGTATTGCACAGTGGTCGGGACTTGCATTTGGTGTGACATTTTTAATGGGTGCGATCGTATCACCAATATGGGGCAAGCTTGGTGATATACATGGACGGAAATTGATGCTTATACGTGCGAGCCTTGGTATGGCCATAATTATGACGCTTATGGGGTTTGTGACGGACGTGTATCAACTAGTCGCACTTCGGTTTTTAATGGGAGCGGTATCAGGTTTCCTTTCTACAGCGATGACATTTATTGCTGCAGAAACTCCGCAAGAACATTCAGGGTGGGCAATTTCTACAATCTCAACTGGAGGCGTGAGTGGTTCATTACTTGGACCGATACTCGGAGGTTATTTGTCAGAGTTAATCGGAATGCGCCATGTTTTTTTAGTTACAGGAGCTTTCTTATTCCTTTCCTTTCTCATCGTCTTCTTCTTCTTACATGAGGAGAAACATTCTGCTAAAGCAAAAAAGGCACAGCCGAAAAAAGTATGGACGATGGTCCCTGCAAAACATTTAATAATAAGTTTATTTGTAGCAACGTTTATTATTCAGCTTGCAAATATGTCGATTCAACCTATTATTACGTTGTACGTAAAGCATTTGGCGGGACCAGGAACAGATCATATTGAAATGCTTGCAGGTGCAGTCATGTCTGCGACAGGATTAGCAGTAATTTTAGCAGCTCCTAAGCTAGGAAGATTATCAGATCATATTGGACCTCAAAAAACGTTAGTTGTAGCGTTGTTTGCTGCCGGAATTATTTTTATTCCGCAAGCATTTGTAACCTCAGCTTGGCAACTATTAATTCTTCGCTTTTTATTAGGTATTGCACAAGCAGGACTATTACCTTCCGTACAAACTCTACTAAAACAACATACGCCAACCCATGTAACGGGACGAATATTTGGATATAATCAATCGTTTCAGTTTTTAGGAAATATGATTGGGCCAGTGCTTGGTGGGCAAATTGCAGCGCACGCAGGCTTCCAATATGTTTTCTTCTCTACATCATCATTATTATTTATTGCATGTATGTGGGTTTATTTTCATAGTAAGAATGCAGAGGTATCAGAGAAACAACATTTGGAAGTTAGTTAATTAGGTGAATGAACAGTAAAAAGGATGAAGCGATAGTTGCTTCATCCTTTTTTATTAAAACTGAAGGCAAAGATAACTTAATGTACCAAGCTCGTAGCTACGGTGAATGACTTTCCCTGTCTGTTCACCACTACCCATTGCGATAAATAAAGGTACAAAATGCTCTGCTCGTGGAACAGCCAATTGTGAATGAGGCGCATTTTTCTCCCAATTAAACAATGCATCTTTATCATTGGTCTGCATATGTTTAATAATCCAATCATCAAATTCAATTGCCCATTTTTCAGGTGTAGTTTGATTCCATTTCAATGCTCGTAAATTATGAACAGTAACTCCGCTGCCGATTACTAAAATATCTTCTTGTCCGATTTCTTTTAGTGCTTCTCCAATTTCAAATTGTTTTTCTGCAGGAAGGAATGGATTTACTGATATTTGTATGACAGGAATATTTGCTTCTGGATACATACGATGCAGGAGTGTCCATGAACCATGATCTAACCCTCTCGTCATATTATGATGGACTGGAATGCCTTTGTTTTTAAATTTTGTTGCTAGCATAGACGCAATGCTAGAAGAGCCTTTCGCACGATATTTGATTTCGTATAACTCAGGAGGAAAACCTCCAAAATCATAAATTGTTTCATATTCTTCATCTGAAGAGGAAATCGTTAATACTTCACTTTCCCAGTGAGCGGTAAAAATAACAATAGCTTTCGGTTTATATGTTTCTCCAAGTGTCTTTAAAAAGCGTGTATAGTCTGTATCTTGAATAGCAAGCATTGGTGAACCGTGTGCTAAAAATAGTGATGGCATCATAGTAGAAACCTCCTGAAAAATTATATAGTTACTTTATGTAAGTAACTATATAATTTTATTTTAGGTCCGTCAAGAGAATAGTTTGAAAGATAAACAATGAATGAATGCATTTGTCATAATAGAAGCAATTGCATATAATACATAATAAGAATAATGAATAGATATTCATTTTTTGAGATACATAATAGATTTGGGGGCTGACGAAATGAACGTACAGGAAAGTTTCGTTACGGCATTGGATGGATCGGAAATTTATTTGCGTAAGTGGTTACCAGAAGGAAATCCGCGAGGGATTATTCAAATTGCACATGGTATGACAGAACATGCAGGTGTTTATACAGACTTTATTGATGCTTTATTAGAAGCAGGATATGGTGTTTATGCTCATGATCATAAAGGACATGGGAAAACAGTAAAAAGAGAAGAAGACTATGGTCATTTCGAACCAAATATAGGTTGGAATCAAGCTGTGTCTGATGTGGTTTTTGTTTCGGAAATGATAAAAGAAGAGCAGACAGGTCCATTATTTTTACTTGGACATAGTATGGGTTCTTTTTTATCAAGACGTGCTGTACAACTTAAAGGTGAACTATATGATGGATTTCTTATTTCAGGAACTGGTGGAAATCCAGGGCTTTTAGGAAGTATCGGTCATAAAGTAGCGACAATTGAGATGAAATTACGCGGGCCCAAAACGAAAAGCCCGATGCTAAACTTTTTATCTTTCGGAAATTTCAATTCGCATTTTAAACCAAATCGTACAAAATTTGATTGGCTATCTTCAGATATGAATCAAGTTGATAAATATATTGCGGATCCGTTATGTGGATTCATTTGTACTACGAGTTTTTATCGAGAATTATTTTCTGGTGTATTAGAAGTAAATAAACTAGAAGAATACAAGAAGACGCCAAACAATCTTCCAATACATATATTCTCTGGTGATCGTGATCCTGTTGGAGATATGGGAAAAGGTGTAACGGAAGTTTATGAAAACTATAAAAAATGTGGTGTGAAAGACGTGACACTACGTTTATATGAAAATGGTAGACATGAAATGTTCCATGAAGTGAATAGAGATGAAGTGTTTAAAGATTTGATTTCTTGGTTAGATAGACATATCGTATGAGAAGAAACCTCACTTTTTTGAAGTGAGGTTTCTTTGAGGAAATGGAGGAAAGATTATGAGCGGATTTGTAAATAAAGAATATATAGAAATAGATTTTCAATATGAATTGATTAAAGAAGAGGAACTAAAAAATTGTACCTTCATAAAATGCCGTTTTAGAGGGATAGACGCATCAGAAGTTTTTACTAAAAACTGTAATTTTATAGAATGTGATTTTACTGGTTCTCTTTTTAATGCTTCTATCCATCAAGGAACTACATTTGCAAATTGTAAGTTTGTGGGTGCGAATTTGTTCGTCTCTAAGTTTGAAGAATGTAAAATGACGGGCTCCGATTTTGAAGAAGCGAATTTAGACGGAATAACAATAATATCGGGTGATTGGTCATATACAAATTTAAGGTTCGCGAACTTAAGTAAACAAATGTTAAAGGGTATACGTTTAATTGAAGCTGACCTATATGAATGTAATTTAGAAAAAGCAGATTTACGTGAAGCGGATTTAACAGGTGCACAATTAGGTAAGGCGAAACTTAGTGGTGCAGATTTAAAAGGAGCGATAGTTGATAGAATTGATTTTAAAAGTTTCGATTTGAAAAATGTGAAATTAGACATAGCGCAGGCAGTTGCAGTAGCAAGATGTTATGGAGCTAAGGTGAACTAAATTGTTTGTAAAACCGTTCAAATTGCTGAACGGTTTTACAAATCATAATAGTAGTATAATAGTGAATGAGGTGTTAATAATATGGAAGATAAAACATTAGGTATACTACTAGATGTTGTTGGGGAATTATTTTCAGATGAAATATCAATCGCCGTTTCGAATACGAAAGAATATATTTACTATCGGCCAAGTAAACGAATTGATTTAAGGATTAGCGCCGGTGATCCTATAAAGGAAGGGACGATTGCTCATAAAGCAATGGTAACGAAGCAAAAAGCCTCTGAGTTTATTAACCGGGATGTTTTTGGTATTCCTTATCATGGAATGGCCGTACCATTTTCAAATAATGGAAAGATTGAAGGTTGCGTGACGGCAATTTATCCCGCTTTAACGGATGGTAAGTCAGTCGTTACTTTAAAAACAACAGACGGATGGGTTCCGGTTCCTTTTTCAAAGGTGATGTATTTAGAGGCTAAAGATAAAAAGACGTATGTGAATTCAGAAGAGTTAACAGGAACACATAAGTACTCTCTACAAGAATTCGAATATTTGCTTCCGAAAGATTCATTTATTAGATGCCACCGTTCCTTTATTGTAAATGTTAATCATATTAAAGCGATTTATCCTGATACCCATTCTACTTTTTTACTTTCTATGGATAACGGAGAGAGGGTACCAGTTAGTCAATCGTATGCTAGCTATTTTCGTAAGCTTCTAGGATTCTAGATTTTTCTGCTTTGGAACCTAGATCCGCTGTTTTATCTGAATTTTCGGCATTGTATACTAAAATCCCTATTTTGATAGTGTTAATGTGTAAAATAATTATAAATATTCATTAAGAGAGGGATTACATATGGAGAATAATTTGGATAGAATCAGGGATCAACGTTTAAAAAATCGGGTAGTTACACCTGAAGAAGCAGCTTCATGGATTCAAAGTGGAATGACTTTAGGATTAAGTGGATTTACACGTGCTGGGGATGTAAAAGCAGTCCCATTTGCGCTAGTGAACCAAGTTAAAAATGATAAATCTTTTAAAGTAAATGTTTATACTGGAGCTTCCTTAGGTTCGGATGTAGATAAATTATTTGCTGAGGCAGGAATTTTAGGGAAAAGGTTGCCTTTCCAAGCCGATGCGACTATGCGAAAAGGAATTAATAACGGAGACTTTTTATTTGTGGATCAGCACTTGTCTCATACAGCAGAGTTACTCCGTGCCGACGTTATGGATATAGATTTCGCTATTTTGGAAGCGGTTGCGATTACCGAAGACGGAATGATTATTCCAACCACTTCAATTGGAAATTCCTTAGCATTTTCCCTAAATGCTAAGTCCATTATTATTGAAATGAATATGGCCCAATCCGCGCAACTAGAGGGGCTGCATGATTTATATGAACCAGGTAAACAAGGGGAAAGACTTCCAATTCCGCTCGTAAAAACAGATGATAGAATTGGAACGATCGGTATCCCAATTGATGCTGAAAAAGTGAAGGGGATTGTGTTTACGAATCAACTGGATTCGCCATCGACAATTGTTCCTCCAGATGAAGAAACTGTTATTATGGCACAACATTTAATAGAGTTCCTTCGAAAAGAAGTCAAAGTGGGCCGATTAACAAATCGTTTAGCGCCGTTACAATCGGGAATTGGTTCAGTGGCCAATGCAGTTCTTCATGGAATGTTAGATTCGGAATTTGAAGATTTAGAAGTGTATTCCGAGGTTTTACAAGACGCGGTCTTCGATCTTATGGATGCTGGGAAAGTCAATTTTGCTTCCTGCTGCTCCATCACGCTTTCTGAAGAGAAAATGCAACAAGTATTTTCTAACTTTCAAAAATATCGTGACAAATTAATGATGCGCCCGCAAGAGATTTCTAATCATCCTGAAATCATTCGCCGCCTTGGATTAATCTCTATTAATACTGCTTTAGAATTAGATATATACGGAAATGTTAACTCTACTCATGTTTTAGGTACAAAAATGATGAACGGTATCGGTGGTTCTGGTGATTTTGCGAGAAATGCACGTCTAGCTATCTTTGTTACTAAATCGATAGCAAAAGGTGGTAACATTTCAAGTATTGTTCCTTTCGTTTCTCATGTAGACCATACGGAACATGATGTAGATGTTATCGTCACTGAACAGGGGTATGCTGACTTAAGAGGACTTGCGCCAAGAGAAAGAGTGGAACTTATTATTGAGAATTGCGTACATCCAATGTATCGTGACCAGCTAAGAGCTTATTTCGAAGAAGCACAAACAAGAGGTGGACAAACTCCTCATGTGTTAGAAAAAGCTTTTTCTTGGCATACGAATTATGCTAAAAATGGAACAATGCTTGAAGCGGTAGTAGAAACTGTATAGGAGTGTATTATAGGAGTAGTAAAACAAATAATTCTTAATATAATATGCCATTATAGGTTAAAAGAAAAAGAGCGCCAATTTTCAGGAATGGCGTTCTTTTTCTTTTTAAAAATTGTTACCTATAATAAAGATTTACAAAAATAATCTCTAATCTATGAAAATAAAAGGTTTTTCGAATCATTTTTATAGTTTACATATCGAAGGTGAGGAGAAAGAATCATGAAGATAAGAAAAGCGTTATTAAGTGAAGCGAATGAATTAAGTAAACTCGCACTACATTCAAAAGCAACCTGGAACTATAGTGAAGAATTCATACTTGCTTGTAAGGAAGATTTAACAATTACAGAAGAGTACATAAAAAATAATTTTGTATATGTTTTAGAAAACGATAATACGAAGATTGGATTTTTCTCATTTTTACGTAATGACAATGCTCTTGATTTTCTATACATGCATCCTAGTTACAAAGGGAAAGGGTACGGGAAAATACTTTGGGAGTTTGTAATAGAGCAAGCAGAAGGACTAGGAATAAAAAGTTTTACAATTGATAGTGATCCAAATGCAAAAGGGTTTTACTTGAAGATGGGAGCAAAGTTAATCGGAGAGACACCATCAACGGTTTGTAAGGATCGTTTACTGCCTCTTTTGAAATATGATGTGTAAAACTATTAATAGTAGGAGAAGCTGAAAATGGATAATGTAAAGGGAAAAAGAATATATGAAGCACTAATAAAATCGTGGTCAATTGAAACAAGTTCAAAGTGGACGAGCGAAAATCCGGCAAAGGGACAATGTGGTGTAACGGCTCTAGTTGTTCAAGACTTATACGGAGGAGAGATTAAAAAAACGAAAGTAGGAGAAGTATGGCACTTTTATAACCTTATAGATGGAAAGGTGTTTGATTTTACAGAGACACAATTTAATGAAAAATTGAATTATATGGATGAGAAATCAAATCGGGAAGAAGCATTTGCAGATACAAATGAAAAACAATATAGCATTTTAAAGGAAAAGACAACGAAAGAATTAAAATTATCTTTTGACTCTTAATCTTTAATAAGTTACTATAATGGTGGTAACTTATTAAAGGGAACTTCATAGAGTTGAAAGGGGAAATACTTTTGAAAACAACTTATGTAAACGCTACAATTGCAACGATGAATGAACAAAATGAAGTGATAGAAAATGGATATATCATTGTAGAAAATGATCAAATTATAGATATAAATAGCGGAGAATTCGCTAATGATTTTGAAGTAGATGAAGTAATTGACATGAAAGGAAAGTGGGTTTTACCAGGACTTGTCAATACACATACACATGTTGTTATGAGCCTTTTGAGAGGTATCGGAGATGATATGTTATTGCAGCCATGGCTTGAGACGAGAATTTGGCCACTTGAAAGTCAGTTTACGCCAGAGCTAGCGGTCGCTAGCACGGAATTAGGATTACTTGAAATGGTGAAAAGTGGTACAACATCATTCTCTGACATGTTTAATCCAATTGGAGTAGATCAAGACGCAATTATGGAAACGGTATCAAGGAGTGGGATGCGAGCTGCTGTTTCAAGAACTTTATTTAGCTTCGGAACGAAAGAAGACGAAAAGAAAGCGATTGAGGAAGCTGAGAAATATGTGAAGCGTTATTATAACGAAAGTGGCATGTTAACTACGATGGTTGCACCACATAGTCCATATACATGTTCTACAGAATTGTTAGAGGAGTGTGCACGTATTGCCGTAGAAAATCAAACGATGGTTCATATTCACCTTTCGGAAACAGAGCGTGAAGTACGTGATATTGAAGCACAGTACGGAAAACGTCCAGTAGAATATGCAGCAAGTTGCGGGTTGTTTAAACGCCCAACAGTTATTGCGCACGGTGTAGTATTAAATGAAAATGAGCGTACTTTCTTAGCAGAACATGATGTTCGCGTAGCTCATAATCCAAATAGTAATTTAAAACTGGGATCTGGTATAGCGAATGTAAAAGCGATGCTAGAAGCAGGAATGAAAGTAGGAATTGCAACAGATAGTGTGGCATCTAACAACAATTTAGATATGTTTGAAGAAATGCGTATAGCAACTTTATTACAAAAAGGTATTCATCAAGACGCAACAGCATTACCAGTTGAAACAGCTCTTTCTCTTGCGACGAAAGGAGCAGCTGAAGTAATTGGGATGAAACAAACGGGATCACTTGAGGTTGGTAAGTGTGCTGATTTTATTACAATCGATCCATCGAATAAACCGCATTTACAACCAGCTGATGAAGTGTTATCACACCTTGTATATGCTGCTAGTGGAAAAGATATAAGCGATGTAATTATTAACGGAAAACGTGTCGTTTGGAATGGCGAATGTAAAACGTTAGATGAAGAGCGTATTATATTTGAAGCAAGTCGTTATAAACGTGGTTTACAAAGATAGGTATTTATATACCTTTTTGAGAAAGCTATCCTTTCTAGAAAATAGAATAGGGTAGCTTTTTTTATTGAACGAATAAACATTCAAAAGAATGTGACATTTTTCTGTTGGTATTTCTGCTGTAATATGTGCTGTATTAGGAGGTAGTATTACATCACTAAATTATGCAGACACTCCTTATTGGAAAGTGATTAGTAATGTTAATAATATAATTCCTTACAACTATGGTATTTCGGAGTCTCGTATAGCAGTGTGGGAAGGACACGACCAGCCAATGTGTACAAGATATGCAAACATGACCGATGACGCAGATATCATTACTGTTTTCGGAGGTACAAATGATTACGGGAATACGGTTACACTTGGAACAATAAACAGTGTAGATACAGGTACTTTTGACGGAGCATTGAACATCCTGTGTGCAGGTTAAAAAGTAAAGTTGGCTTCAAAGGCATCGCAAAAAGGCGGTGCTTTTTCTTTTGATCGGAGTGGCAACCCAATTAGATACAGCACTTGGAAGTAATAGTGCTATTCGTGAAGCGACAATTTTTTTATCGGAAATGAGTTGCTTTCACTTTTAGAAAACGCTGGTCGTATGGGAATTCCACAACCTTCAGCACTAACGAATGTAGTTGAAATTTCAAGTGACAAGAGCAATAAGACAAGTTCTGAATATGATAATAAGAAAGGAGATGTTGAATAATGACTCGTTATAGTTTACACGGAGGGCACAACAGTATTGTACAAGGGGCTAATTCTGGAAATCGAAAAGAGCATATTATGGATCGTCAGGTGAAAGATGCGGTGGCAGCTAAGTTAAGAGCTTTAGGACACACAGTCTATGATGATACAGACGAAGTAGGCAGCACTCAAGCGCAAAATTTAAATAATATCGTTCGAAATAGTAATTCCCACAATGTGGATTTGGTTGTTTCTTTTCATCTTAATGCAAGTGATGGGAATGGGCAGGGTGTGGAAGTTCTGTATTATGATCAAAAAGACCTAGCGGCTAAAATCTCAGCTCAACTAGCAAAAGATATTGGATGGCGTGATCGTGGTGCGAAACAACGTACTGATTTAGCCGTATTGAATGGAACTAAAGCACCAGCTATTCTTATCGAATTAGGATTCATCGATAACGAATCCGACATGGCTAAATGGAATGTTGATAAAATCGCAAATTCTATCGTATATGCTCTAACGGGACAAACTGTTGGAGATGGTGGAGGAAACGGCGGTTCTAATGGTGGATATCAATATGTTAAGTCTGGTGAATTCGGGACAAACCATCTAAATGAAGCGATTCAAGCTATGGTTGAACGAGGAACAAAGGGGAAAGTTGTTGTTAATCCATTAACAGGTCTTGCTTATATCCAAACTGAGGTATTGCCTAATTCAGAACTAGATAAAATCACTTGGTGGATGGATACTCGACCAGGTGGTAAGTGGTGGTATGAATATATTAAAGTGAATTAATAATTTTTTAACAAAAGAATAGTTTGGTGACAAAAAATAAAAGCCGTTAATTACGGCTTTTATTTTTATTTTTGAGGATGAGCTATCTCCATTCTCTTTAATTCTTTTTTGTGTTCTTTCTTTATTTCATCTGGAATGATGATTTCAATGTTACCTCATATTTTTTTATATTCCTGATGTGAAATTTCGTGACGAAGAAGGGATACTTCATGGAGTCGAAGTAGATCGGTCACAGAAAATGAAAGTGAATGAAGAGAAGTTAAAAAAGTATGAAGAGTTCACACAAATATATAAGCAGAAATATAACGGGAAGATGCCAGTCATTCATTTCTTTACTGTCCCAAAATACAGAGGAAAGAAAATGGAAGAGTTAGCAGCTAAGTATGATGTGTTTGTGAAAGTGTATGTAATAGAAGAAATATAAAAAGCGCTAACAAGTTTGCAAACGAACTTGCTATCACCTATACGAAATAGACATAAAATATCGCTGATATGTCGCTAAATAAAATGAGAATAATTAACCACTAATAATGAATAATGGTTTATTATAATGGAAGTAACAAAATATAACGTTTTATAATATTTTATATTTAAGGAGCGCAATTCATGAAGCGAAAAAAGAGCCGTTTAATGGTAATGGCACTTGTTACATCTTTATTTTTAACAGCTTGTAATAATAAAGCGAATAAAAGTGATGTAGAAGCTAAAAAACAAGTGTTAAATGTAACAGTATCAGAAGAAATTCCTTCCCTTGATACTACGAAAACGATGGATGGTACATCAGCACACGTTATGCAAAACATATTTGAGGGATTGTATGTGCTAGATGATCAAGATAATCCAACTCCCGCTATAGCAAAATCTTTTGAAAGAAGTGAAGATGGTAAAAAATATACATTTGATTTGCGTAAAAATGCAAAGTGGTCAAATGGAGACTCAGTAACAGCAAATGATTTTATGTTTGCGTGGAGAAAAGCGGTAAGTGCTGAAACAGTGTCTCAATATGCATACATGCTGTTTTATATAAAAAATGCGAAAGAAATAAACAGAGGGACAATGCCTCTTGATGAACTCGGGGTTAAAGTCATAAATGATTATAAGTTAGAAGTGGAACTAGAACAGCCGATTCCATATTTCTTACAGTTGCTAGCCCTACCTATATACTTACCACAGCATGAATCATTTTTGAAAGAACAAGGGGGGAATTACGGGCTCGAACCTAATAATCTCATATATAATGGTCCATTCGTGCTAGAGACATGGAAGCATGAACAAGAGTTTCAATTAAAGAAGAATGCTACATATTGGGATGAAAAGAAAGTGAAATTAGACGAAATAAACTTTCAAATTGTAAAAGATACAATGACGGTTGTTAATTTATACGAAGCTGGTGATTTAGATCGAGTGCCTATTAATTCTCAATTTGTAGACAAGTATAAAGGCAGTAAGGAATTACATACGTCGAGCGATCCTGGAATTGCTATGCTTCGTTTTAATGAAAAAAATAAAGCGTTAGCAAATAAAAAGGTACGTCAATCTATTTCATTAGCATTAAATAAAGATGATTTCGTCGCTCACTTTATTAATAACGGAGCAAAACCTGCAAGTGGGCTTGTACCGGCTGGTCATATAAATGAAGAGACTGGTAAAGATTTTAGAAAAGAAAACGGAGATCTTTCTCCATATGATTTGCAAAATGCGAAAAAGATTTGGGAAGAAGCGAAAAAAGAACTGGGAGTAGACGAAGTAAAACTTGAATTTTTAACATATGAACAAGATAATGCAAAACGTATGGCAGAATATATAAAAGGTGACTTAGAAAAGAATTTGCAAGGATTAACGATACAAATTAAACAACAGCCATTTAAGCAAAAATTACAGTTAGAACAAACAGGAGATTACGAAATATCTATGGCAAATTGGGGGCCAGACTATAAAGACCCAATTAGTTATTTAGAACTCTTTACGACGGATAATCCGAATAACAAAATGAATTATTCTAACCGTCACTATGATGAATTAATAAAGAAAGCGAAAAGTGATCTAGTACTAAATCAGAAGAAAAGATGGGAAGCATTGCAAGAGGTCGAGCGTATTCTGTTAGAGGATGCTGCGGTGGCACCGCTTTATCAAATGGGCTCAGCATACGTACAAAAGGATTATGTAAAAGGAATTGAGAAGCATCAATTTGGTGGCGTTTATACTTATAGGAATGCCTATATTGATAAGAAGTAAATAAAAAAACCTTACTTTTAAAAGTAAGGTTTTTTTACAGAGTGCAGGGGAATCTTTTAGTGGTGTTCCCACCTTATAAAGGAGATAAATGAAAAATTGTAGTTATGTATTCATAAGAAATTGTAAAAAATTAGATCGAGCAATTTATTTAAGTAAAAAGAAGTTAGTAGTAAATGAAATTAAATAGTTAAAAAAAGCTGAATTCGCTCTTGATTCACACAATTTAAAAACGAAATATACGAATGTTATTCTATTCTTTGTAGGATTTTAATATTAGAAAAAGAAGAATAGAAATATAGCATACATGGAATAAGGGAATGCAGTACAGATCAGCATACAAGCATTTTCTTACTGTAACTATGCTTGTTTTTAATTATATAAAAAAAATATTAGATTATATATTTTGTCCTTGGTATACTTAAAAGGTAATTTGGGGTATTAAGATGAATTGATAGAGGTGTTTGTGTGGAATTATTTGAGTATTATAAAAAAAAGGGGAAGTTTAAGTGTCTGATTGGAATTGGGCTTTTTCTTTATGGATTAATTGGTATGTATAATACCTGGGGTAATATTAATTGGGGACCAGTAATTTTCATTATTATAGTTTCGTTTGTTGTTTTTGGTATTGGATTTTGGCAATTAAGAAAAGGGAATTTATTAAAAGAGAATATAGTTGAAAGCGGTTTAAATTTTTGGGATATCGATACTTACATTTTATTAGAATTGCCCGAAAGTAATAAGCATTTGGGTTTATATACTCCTGATGGGAAATATGTAGCAGGAACAAAGATGACTTCTTCAACATTACCTTTTTTTAAAAATAAACAAGTTTTTGGATTGGAAACAAATAATGGAGAAATACTTGCATATTTTCATAGTGAATCTGAAAATTATGATTGGGCTATTTATGATTCAAATTATAATTGTGTAGGTATGTTTAAAGAAAATATTGTACAGGGATTTGGAATGGTACGTGGTTCTTTAATGAATGAAAAAAAGATAAAACTTTCTGAAGTAGAAGTTGAATTTGATTTTTTCGAAACGTCTTTTCGTACAACGGATAATCGTATATTAATAAACTGTAAAAGAGGATATATGCCTTTAGAATGGAGTGAAAGATTCGGATTAAATGTACCCATTATTAAATTAGGTAATAATATCTCTGATGCTGAAAAGATATTTGGTTTAGGGGTTCTTATCTATATTTTAGAGACAATTAAAGTAAGAAAAAGTAGAATTTTTAATGATTAGAATTAAATGTTTATGTTATAGAATTTATTGAATGTGTTATTAGGGGGATATAAATGGGGAATATACAAGTTAAACCGGAAGAATTAAGAAGAATTGCAAAGAATTTTAAATATGCTAGTAATGTAGAATTAGATCGTCATTTGAATATTCAAGGGGAATTATTTAATCTTCAAATGAGATGGATTGGTGCATCAAGTTTAAGTTTTTATAATGATTTACCTAGAATGAATAAAGCACATGAATCTTTTCTTAATATATTAAAACAAATAGAAGATGAATTAATTCGTATAGCAGAGAAATTTGAAAAGGCTGATTTGGAATATTCACCTGAAAGTTCTAAAAATGACTCACTTTTGATGAATTCAAAATCAGCAGCTGAATTAGGTGTTGGAGTAGTTGTAAAAGGAATTGGTAATGTAGTCAATGGTAAAAAGTATGAAAATTCATTTGTAGAGGACAAGGGTTATGGTGGTTTATTTATTAAGGGTCTGACACTTGAAGCGGAGCCATTTGTAAGTTCTCGTACTTATGATAGATTTGATGTGAAAGATAAAGAAAAGAGGGAACAAACTTATGGACCTATGGTTGGTTTTACAGTAGCTCAAGCTGGAATAGAACAAGAGAATATTAGAGGATTTGGAGTAGGGGGTGAAGCTAAAGTAGCACTTGCTACTGCAGAGTTAGGTGCTCATGTAGAAAATGGGAATTTACATATAGGAGCTGAAGCTACCCTAGTAAAATATGAGAGTGCTATAAAAATTCCTCTTCCATTTTCTGATAAAAAATTACAAATTGGAGGATCGGCGTCACTTGGGACAGTCGGTGGATCTTTAGAAGCTGGAAAAAACGGAATAAAATTCCATGTGCCATTTGGTCCTGGTGTAGGTTTATGGGGATTTGGTGGAGAGTTTGCTATTAAAGAATAAAGGGGAAAATTAGTGTGAATAAGAAAGTAAAAATTTTAAAATATTTTATGATTATATTAGCTTGCATTGCAATTTTTGGGACAGTTTTACCTAATGCATTAGATCCAAATGAATCATTAGCAGGTAACATTTCAGTTGCAATATTCGGTACAATTGGAGCTTGTTTACTATTTTCTATTATTTATTTTATTGTAAAAAAAGCTATTTTAAGAGGTGCGAGATAAGATGGGACAAAATTTAGAGTTAGAATTACTTCCAATAGGTTCTGTTGTAATGTTTAAAGATTGGGAGCATCCATTAATGGTTTATGGAAGAAGACAGATGGATTCTGAAACAAAAAAAACATGGGATTATGTATGTTGTTATTTCCCTCATGGTAATATTTCTTCGGAGTACAATTTCTTTTTGAATCATGAAGATATCTCTAGTGTGTTACATCTCGGTTTTATTAATGAAACAGAATTAGAGTTTCAAAAATTATTTAAAAAAGAAATTGAAGAAAAGCAGTGATTCTTTTAAGCTGTTGGTGTTTTTGAAATAGTTAAAGAATGAATCTTAATTCATATACATAAAAAAGGGGAATTTCTATGAAATCATTACGTATATTTATAATTCTCACTCTTGTTGTATTGTTAAGCGCATGCAATACAGCAACACAAGTCACAAAGGTTCAAAAAAATGGCGAAACGAATTTGAAAATTGGTTCGTTGCAAGGGTATTACGATGTGCAAACGCTTAAAGCTGAAAAAGGAAATGTGGAAATTCCTTATGAAGCAGCCGTTGAAGAAGGTACGATTTTATTGCAAGTTACAAAAGATGATAAGGTTATTTATGAAGAAGAAGTCACTTCTCAAAAAGAAGGTTTGCTTTCTTTTGAAGCGCCAAAATCTGGATCATATGATTTAATTGTACGCGTGAAGGGTGAAAAAGAGAAAGCAAAAGAAATTCAAATACATACTAAGCTATGAAAAAACGGCAAGTGGAGTGCACCCGCTTGCCGTTTCCATTTTCAGTTGATTCTGTCACAATATATGTTCATCAATTTAAGAAGTGTTCCGCCGAAATTCCTGATGAAGCTAAAATAAGAGATGAACAAAAGAATGTGTTACAAACTTGGCATGTTAGTAACGAAATCGATAACTCTCTTTTACATGATAAAAAGACTGGATTTGATGCATTTGTATTTGAAAGAGATGTAGATGGTAAATAGCAAGTAGTAGCATTTAGGGGGACATAAGGTGATGATCTTTTTGGAGAAGGTGTCCCAGACCTTACTACAGATATTGATTATATATGGGGGTAAATAAGTTGAAAAACATTGAAGTTCTAAACAAATACATTGAAGGATTTTCTGATGCTCTCCCTACGTGGTTAAAGCATCTAATCGAGGCAGAGGAGATACATCAAAACTATGAGAATGTACAGGTACTCGGTGCATTAAAGACAGATGCGGTGTTGTACTATGTACACCGTACGCTGCAAGTGTTAGAGGGGTTGTCTTTAGATGAAGAAGCGTATCGCATTATTGAGCAGGTATTAACGTATAGTGAGCTTGCAAAGGTAGGCTCTTTAAAACAGCGGGAGCAATGGAAGAAAAACGGGATTAACCTATTGGTACATAACGAGGGTTCTGCTGATATCTTTACTGATATTCAGTTTAGCGAACGTATAGAGACAAACTTAAATTCTACTGAGTATTTGTTTGTTCGAGATTTAATTAGAACACATGGATTAATCGGACAGTATATCCGCGGGGAGGCTCGCTTAGACTCTCATGTTGATTTGATTCACACGTATAAAGAAGAGTACGGAGACGTTAGGTTAAAGGAGATTCTATACTATCTTAATCAATGTATTATTGAGGGCGTATCAAAATCCTTGTGGAGTGAAGTAAAGGACGATGTGAAGATTACAATTGATGGTCTGTTTGATGGTTATGTGGAGCCATTTACTTCTCGCATACATAGACTCACGCCAAAAAATAAGGAGTCAGCATTTGAAAAAGATATAATTATGGGGAGCGAGAAGAGTGGCGTTCAAACCTTCTTATCTGATAAGGATTTGTGGTATGTAGAACCGTCTATGCATGCTCTTAGCTTCGAGGATATTTGGACAGTTTTTGTTATGTTAAAGAACGAGATAGGCACTGGAAAGGTTCAGCATATCCATTTCGAGACATTGATGCAGCAGTTGCACTATGATTTCAAAGGCGAGAAGAAGGACAACGTGTATCGTAAGCGGGTTATTGAGAAGTATCTACGGGAGTACCGTGAGAACGAGAAGCCGGATACAACGCATGTTTCTTTTGAGGCTAAAGTTGATGAAGATATGAAGACTGCGTACGTGTCGTTTCAGTTTTCTGCTGTAGGTGAGGCGTTAATTACCTTCTGTGTAGAGGCAGAAAAGATAGATATGATGCATGCTCGGGCAAATGTGCTGCTATTTGATTTCTTCGGGTTACGTAAGGATGCGTATGATAGATTCCATAACGAAGAAGTGTATCTGGAGCATATGAATAGTTCGGCTGATGATAAACGAATTATTCTTGATTATATAAAGGGAGATACGGTTGTAGATGTCGGAGCCGGTGGTGGTGTCATGCTAGATATGATCGAAGAAGAGACTGAGAATAAACGAATCTACGGTATCGATATTTCTGAAAACGTGATTGATACGTTGAAAAAGAAGAAGCAGAAAGAGGGTCGGTCTTGGGACGTCATTAAAGGGGATGCAATCAACTTAAGTAGCTCGTTTGATAAAGAATCGGTTGATACGATTGTATATTCTTCTATCCTTCATGAGCTGTTTTCTTATATCGAGTATGGAGGTAAGAAATTCAATCATGAAGTAATTAAAAAGGGGCTGCAAAGTGCCTACGAGGTGTTAAAGCCAGGGGGGCGTATTATCATTCGTGATGGCATCATGACCGAAGATAAAACGTTAATGCGTGTGATTCGTTTTAAAGATGCGGGCGGAATGAAGTTCTTAGAGCAGTATGTCCATGAGTTTAAGGGGCGTATAATCCAGTATGAGGTACTTGCAGACAATACAGTCAAAATGCCTGTTAACGATGCGATGGAGTTCTTATATACGTATACCTGGGGCGAGGGTTCCTTCGTTCATGAGGTGCAGGAGCAGTTTGGAATCTTTACACCAAACGACTATAAGGATTTCGTAAAGGGTATCTTTGGAGATAAAGTAAACATCGTTCAAGCTATGAACTATTTGCAGGATGGCTATACAAATCATCTTAGCGAGAAAATCGAATTTAAAGATGAGTCTGGGAATGCAGCTGCGCTACCGGATAGTACGTTCTTTATGGTTTTAGAAAAGAGGTAATGATGTTGAAAACTTTTAAAAATACATTTTTATTTGTTTTATGTTTAGTAGTTCTTAGTGGTCGTTTTACAAGAGAAGGAACTATTGCCGATTAAAACTGGGAATATTAGAACAACATCGCTAGCCGAAATTTATCGAAACTCCCCTGTTTTTCAAAACCTTCGTAATCCGGATAAGTATAAAGGAAAGTGCGGTGTTTGTGAGTTTCGATATGTTTGTGGGGATCTCGTTCTAGAGTATATGCGATGACGAGGTATTACATGGAAAGTGAACCTTTCTGTGTATACATTCCAAAAGCATTGCGAAAACAGAAAAAGAACGTAAAAACGGTACATGAGTAAGATTTTGCTCATGTACCGTTTTTTTAGATTGTATAATGTATTGTACTTCGCATCAGTCGTACGATGATCTAAGAAATGAAAACCGTTCGTTTTTCCATCCCTCATTAAAAATCCACTACCTGAATCCGTTGTACTGATATGAGTTTTTACACATTAATTCTATTAAACCGATTTTAATAAAGAATAAAAATTCGTATCATATGGAATATCATCTTGATACATATAATTTTTTAGAACTCCTTCTTTTTCAAAACCTAATTTTAATAGCACTTTATTTGAAGCCTCGTTTTCAAGAAAGACAATTGCCCCGATACGTTTTAAATGGAGCGTATTGAAGCCGTAACCTATTATTTCAGAAACTGCCTCAGTAGCATATCCATTTCCCCAGTGTTCAGGCAAAAAGGCATAACTAATATTTGCTCGTTTATGTTCAGAAGACCAATCATGAAAACCAATTGTTCCAACGATTCCTTTCTTGTCTTTTAATTCGATGCCCCATTTTATACCGCGTCTTTCATTGTAACTCAACTTGAAATTGTTAAGGATTTGCTTTACTTGATCGAGATTTTGTAATGGTTTTTGGCCATAATGGCGCAGGACATCGGAATTAGAAAAGCAATCTAATATACTCGGCGCATCTTCTTCAGTAAGTTCTCTTAAAATAAGTCGCTCAGTTTTTAATATAGGGAACATGCCTTCACTCCTGTTCATATGAAACTAGAATGTATTTGTTATTGTATACTTTAGTCTGAAAATAAGGATTATTCAAGGTATAATGATGATTTTAATTTATGTTAAAATTGATTGTGGAATATATTTCAAAAAGAGGTTTAGATATGGAGAAAAACTCAATTTTAATTGTAGATGATGATCGAGATATTATTCGATTCATTAACGTAAATTTAGAGCAAGAAGGTTTTACTGTTTTTAGTGCTGACAACGGAGAAGAGGCGTTAGAGGTATTGAATAATAATGATGTTCAACTTGCTATCCTTGATGTTATGATGCCTCAAATGGATGGGATTGAATTGTGTAGAAGGATAAGAGAGAAATATAGTTTGCCAATTATGTTTTTAAGCGCTAAATCATCAGATGTAGATAAAGTAATTGGATTTAGCACTGGGGCAGATGATTATATTGTGAAGCCGTTTAGTACAATTGAATTTATAGCAAGAGTGAAAGCTCAATTAAGAAGGTATACATATTTTAATCAAAATACCGTTCAAGTAATAGAAAAGAAAATAAACATTAGAGGTTTAGAAATAGATGAAGTGTCGAGAACAGTAATGTTATATGGAGAAACAATCAATCTTACGAAAACTGAATATGATATTTTGTGCTTAATGGCAGTTACGAGGAATCGTGTGTTCACTATTGAAGAAATATATGAGAGCGTTTGGAAAGAAAGGGCTTATGAAAGTAATAATACAGTAATGGTTCATATTGCAAGATTGAGAAATAAAATTGAAGAGAATCCAAAAGAGCCGAAGTTTATTCAAAATGTTTGGGGAGTCGGATATAAAATTGAAGATTAAATCATTACAAGGCATTAGAGCTAAGTTTTTTATCGCGTTCATATGTAGCATTTTGTTAGCAACTGTAAGTATAATAGCGTTTCAAATTGTAATTGGAAATATATATAGTCATGTTACTGCGTTAGAGGAAAAATATTCATTTTTATATTTAATAGCTTTTTTAATTTTTACTACAATATACTTTGCATTCATGACAAAAACAATGATGAAAAGATTATCTGAAATTAACAAGAGTGTGAAGGAAATAAGTAGTGGTAATTTTGAAATACATATACCTATTTCAAAAAATGACGAGATTGGTGAATTAGCAGCGAATGTTAATAGAATGGCCAAAAATTTAAAAGAGTCTATCGAGAATGAAAAAAAATCGCAGGAAATGAAAAATGAAATGATTAGTAATATTTCTCATGACTTACGAACACCTGTAACATCTCTAATAGGTTACGCGGACCTGTTAGGGAATCAGCTTCATTCAAATGGAGAAGAATGTGAACAGTATGTAAGTATATTAAAGCGAAAAAGTTATGAATTAAAAAATCAAGTAAATGGTTTATTAGAATATTGTCAAATAAATTATAGAGAGATTGAATTACATAAAAGTGTAGTAAATATGAAAGCGTTCATTGAACGAATCATGATTGATTTTGTACCACAGCTAGATGATGCCGATATGAGCTTTTGTATTAAAGGTGATAAAGAGTTACATGTGGAAATTGATGTAGCGCTTATGGTGAGGCTATTCGAAAATGTAATTAGTAATAGTATTATGTACGGGAAAGACGGAAAAGAGATTTTAATTCAAGTTTCTAAAAGAGACATGAATGTTGAAGTAGAAATTACAAATTTTGGGCAATGTATTCCGAAAGAGAACCTTACTTACGTTTTTGAGAAGTTTTATCGTGGTGAAAAATCACGTAGCTCTCATACGGGTGGAAAAGGAATGGGACTTGCAATTGCGAGAAGTATAGCGGAACTTCATAAAGGAGATATCACTGTACGTAGTAACGATAAAGAAACGGTTTTCACTATTGTTTTACCGCAGTATAAAGAAATGTAAGAAAGTCGTAAGTATTTCTTTTGTATGTCGTAATTTTCACTTCGTATCATTTAGAACAAAGATATGAGAGTAGGGATACAACATGTGGAAGAAATATGTATTAGTAATTTTAGCTGCTTTTTTAATGACAAGTTGGAGTGTAGCTTATTTAGCTAATGGTGTTATATCAGTCATTTTTTGGTGGATTATACAAGCTTTTAGCTTAGTATCAATCTTTATTTTGATAGGGTCAGCATTACTATTTGTGTGGAAAGGCATTTTCAGAAAGCGAATAGATAGAATACTACTCTTCATAGTTCTTTTCTCTATAATTGGAGCTTGGCCTTTAGGATGGTTTGCTAACATAGGGGGACTTGCTTATCCAGCAGATGTACATTCTATGAGCCCTAAAATAGTCGTTCGTTTTCCCTTAAATGAACGAGCATTAGTGGGCTGGGGCGGTGATCGATTAGAAACGAACTATCATGTTATAAAACCAAATGAACGATGGGCATATGATATTCTTATTCCGCCTGCTGAAGTGAAAAGTAGTAAGTTAGAGGATTATGGAATATATGGAGCGAAAGTAATGGCACCAGCTTCTGGAACAGTTGTATCAATCAATAACGATGAAAAAGATGTAGTTCCGGGATCGGATGATTTTGAGTCAATGGCGGGGAATCATATTTATTTACGACTAGATGAATCAGGGACATTTTTGATTCTTGCCCATTTAAAAAAAGGATCAATTAAAGTGAGGGAAGGCCAACATGTAAATGAAGGAGAGGTACTTGCCCAAGTCGGTAACTCAGGAAGTTCAAGTGAGCCCCATTTACATATTCATCATCAAAGGCAGGATCCATCTAAGGTGAGCATATTTCTTTCGGAAGGATTACCACTTTATTTTCGAACTGAAAAAGGTGCGATAATGCCAGAAAGAGGTACATACATAAGAGGTAATTAGAAGAGAATTACTTCGCTAAAAAAGGTATTCCAGTTTTATTGGAATACCTTTTTTCATTAACCTACAAATGTTTGATACAGTAAGAAAATATTTAAAATGATAACAAGTGCAGCAATGATCCAAGCGATAAAGGTTGTTATGCGGTGGTTAACGAGTGCACCCATAATTTTTTTACTGCTTGTAAACATAATAAGTGGTACTAATGCAAAAGCAATACCGAATGATAAGACGACTTGGCTCATGACTAGAGCGTAAGTTGGATTTACACCTAAAGCGATAATAACTAATGGTGGAATCATTGTAATAAAACGGCGTAAGTATAACGGAATATGCATTCGAATGAAACCTTGCATAATAATGTCACCTGACATTGTACCGACAGAAGAGCTAGATAGTCCTGCTGATAAGAGCCCAATTCCAAATAAAGCAGCTGATACAGGACCGACTAAAGTACTGAACTGGTTAAAAGCAACATCAAGATCTTCAACATGCAAGCCGTTTTTAAAGAATAGTGCAGCAGCAACAATTAACATACTCGCATTAATTGCTCCAGCGATAACCATTGCGATAATGATATCAATAAATTCGAAGCGGAAAATCTTTTTCTTTTGTTCATCATTTGTTCCGACTACGCGGCGCTGCGTTAAGGCCGAATGTAAATATATCGCGTGCGGCATTACTGTCGCACCTAAAATTCCAGCTGCTAAAAGGATGCTATCTACACCTTGGAATTTTGGAGTGAAAAGCCCTGAGAGTAGAGGACTTAATTCGGGTTTTGCGTAAAAGACTTGGATACCAAAAGCGATAACAACGATAAAAATCATCCCTGTAATGATAGCTTCTAATGGACGAAAGCCTCTGCGTTGAAATTCAAGAATAATAAATGACCCAACCGCTGTAATTAAAGCAGCTGGTAACATCGGAATTCCAAATAGTAAGTATAAGCCAAGTGCTGCTCCGATAAATTCAGCTAAATCTGTAGCCATAATAACGAGTTCCCCTTGTATCCATAAACCAATGGAAACTGGTTTGGGGAAGTTTTCGCGAGCTACTTCAGGAAGATTTCTCCCAGTAGCGATTCCTAATTTGGCTGATAAAGTTTGAATTAATACAGCCATTAAATTAGAAGCGAGTATTACCCAAAGTAATAAATACCCATATTGTGACCCAGCCGCGATATTTGTCGCGAAGTTCCCGGGATCAATATAAGCAACTGATGCGATAAAAGCAGGTCCTAAGAATGGTAACAGTCTTTTAAAGCCTTTTGTTTGTCCACTTAACGCTAAATGGGCTGATTGAACTGTTGTACTTTGAGAAGGGACTTGTTCATCTTTTGTTATATCTTTATTCATAGTAGTATTCCCCTTTGAAATCTTAACTTGATGAAATTATTGTATTTATTCTTACACATTATTTCAATACATTTAAATATATTATGTGGCAATTTCATTTGAACATAAAAGTTTCCTTAATGCAAATTATATGACTTCGTGCAAAGAATGGTGTGATGATGTGAAAAATGTTTTGGGAGTTTATGGATGCTGAATAAGGGGGAAGATAATAAATTATAGGGTTGTTTTTGAAATTTATGTGAACATAGAGCCTATATTACAGCATATTAATTGATGGAAATGAAATTGTATGATATATAATATATTGGGATTACAACATAACCATAGTGTTTTGTGATGTAATCTTGTTTTTATTTTTGTTAACTTATAGAAAAAATTGTAAATAGAAGAAAATAGGCTAAGTACAATTTAGTATGTATTTTCTTATTATATATGTTTTGATATGAACGTTAACTTATACATGATTTTAAAATTTAGATAGGTGGTAGAAATACATTGGCAACTACAAAACCATATAGAGTATTACTATATTACATGTACACAACAATTGAAAATCCAGAAGAATTTGCTGAACAGCATTTAGAATTTTGTAAATCACTTGAGTTAAAAGGAAGAATTCTTGTAGCAACAGAAGGAATTAATGGAACTTGTTCTGGTACTGTAGAGCAAACAGAGAAATACATGGAAGCAATGAACAATGATCCACGTTTTGACGGTATCGTATTTAAAATAGATGAAGAAGAGGGGCATGCATTCAAGAAAATGCACGTACGTCCTCGCCCAGAGTTAGTGACACTTCGTCTAGAAGACGACATTAATCCGAAAGAAATAACTGGGAATTATTTAGAACCAAAAGATTTTTATGAAGCAATGAAACAAGAAGATACAGTTATCATTGATGCACGAAATGATTATGAGTTTGATCTAGGTCACTTTAAAGGTGCGATTAAACCGGATATTGAATCATTCCGTGAATTGCCAGATTGGATTAGAGAAAACAAAGAAACACTTGAAGGTAAAAAGATTTTAACATACTGTACAGGCGGAATTCGTTGTGAGAAGTTTTCTGGTTGGTTAGTTCGTGAAGGTTACGAAGATGTAGGTCAGCTTCACGGTGGTATTGTAACGTACGGAAAAGACCCAGAAGTACAAGGTGAGCTTTGGGATGGACAATGTTACGTGTTCGATGAGCGTATCTCTGTACCAGTAAACCAAAAAGAACATGTTATCGTTGGTAAAGACCACTTTTCAGGTGAACCTTGTGAGCGCTATGTAAACTGTGCAAATCCAGAATGTAATAAGAAAATTTTATGTTCTGAAGAAAACGAAGCAAAACATTTACGTGCATGTTCTCATGAATGTCGTGTACACCCACGTAATCGTTATATCGTGCAACACGAATTAACAGAAGAGCAAGTAGCTGCTACATTAGAAAAAATCGAAGCAGGGAAGTAAGCATAATAGAAAACAGATGGTAGCATCGTGCTGCCATCTGTTTTTTAGTTACTTTGTATTATCCTTCTCTTTCACAGCAGAAAGTACAGTTTGTTTTACCCATGCTTTTCTTCTTTTATGTTGTAGACTCCATTGGTATAAACTTTGCGCACCTAAAATAAGTGAAATGACTATGCCGCTAATTGCTATTAGAAGCGCGAAAAATTCAAGTGGCGACGATATTTTTTTTGAATCGGTGTTTCTTAAAAGATCAATCATAGTAAACCCTAGCATTTGGCCTACTACAGAGTAGAGCGTTAAAATTAATAATAAAAGGCTATCTTTTTTAGAGGCGACGTTTTCTTGATATTTAAACAAACTATCAAGATTTTGTTTCGCATTCGCGTATAGAACCTCAATGTTAAATAGCCTTCTTAAGCGAAAAAAAATATCTTCACTCTGTGATTGGGATACTAACTCTAAAGAAAAGTAATTAGCTGTAAACGAATTGATTGAATAAATTAATTTCTCTATTTCATTTGTATCTTGTTCAATATTTAACTCGGCATAAGCGTTTGCCATCTTTAATAAAACAACTTTATGAAATAAGTTTAATAATAAAGCGTAATAAAATTCCCCGTACATTTGACTAGCAAGTTTAGCGATTGCTTGTTCACCTTCATTTGTTATACATGTAAAAATGTGTTCTTCCATAACAAAGTAGCGATTAGGAGCCCATCTTTGATAAGAATGTTTTGTTAAATAATCTTGAATATAAGGAACATTATTTGCGCTAATATACGGCTTGCCATCGTCTGTTAATCCGGAAAGACTGGAAGTTCGGTATACATCGATTATATGAAGGTCTGACTCTTTATTCACGGATAATAAAGTTTGTACATACATTCGTTGATCTTCAAAGAATGGGAATGTTTGAAAGTAAGAGCTCCGCAATCTCTTTTTCTCAAAGAAGTCTGTTAAGCCATGAAATAAATCGCCGAATATAAGCTTCTCTACTTGTGAATATTGTTTTCCATTACATTCAATACAAATAGTCTCAGTTGTGTCATTTTTAGTTTCAAGTACACGGAAGCGGGCAGCGAATTCAATTGCTTCTGATAATGTCATGTTTGGAGAGGTTTCTACTTCTGTCCGTATTGTTAAGAAGCCAAGCTCATAAGGGCAAAGTGTTACGTCAATAGAGTGTATTTTGAATGGAACGGAAATAAGATTTGTTGTTAAATGTCCAGTTAAGTTAAGGTCTTTAGAATAGCGCTGTAATCCTTTTTGATGCTCTGAGTGAGGAAATAGAATTTTATTTGTAAATGAAAGATAGTATGCTTCCATATTTTGATGTGAAACTTGAAACTTTCCGTAGTATGTATTTTCATTTTCAAGGTGATCGAGTCGAAAAGGGCGAAAATCATTTTTCTGTAAGAAAGGGAACATATTTTGTTCATATCCAGTTTTAAAAGAAAACGGGAATATAAATTGAAATACAGCTGTTGTTACATCTTTTTCTTCAATTGCTTGTATTGCCTCCATCTACATTGTTTCCTTTCCATGTATGCTATAAAAACAACATGCCCAAATTCATTTGAAAATAACCACTGTTTTATACTCTATTAAGAATGAAAATTCAGCTTATTTAATAGGGGACATGTATAATGTGATGTATACTAAAAGTTATAAAATTGTATTTTGAAAAGGGGGATGTTGTATGCGGATTTTAGTATTAGGAGCTGGTGGCGTTGGAGGCTTTTTTGGAGGTCGATTAGTAGAAAAGGGAGAAGATGTTACGTTTCTTGTTCGTAGTAAACGGAAAAAACAATTGGAGGAAAGAGGACTTGTAATCCGAAGTATTAACGGGGATTTTTCCTTCCAACCGAAATTAATAACGAAAGAAGATCGAACTTCTCCATTTGATGTCATTTTATTTTCAACAAAAGCGTACCACTTAAATGAGGCAATTCAAGATTTGAAGCCGTTTGTAGGTGAAAATACTGTAATAATCCCATTATTAAATGGTATCGCTCATTTATCGCTGTTACAAAAGGAATTCGGTGAAGAGAAAGTAATTGGCGGTCTATGCTTTATCGAGACGACATTAAACGATCAGGGAGAAATTGTACAAACGAGTGCTGCCAACAGACTTGTATTTGGAGAAATTAAGTCTCAAGATTCAGAGAGAATCAATCATATTGCTAAAGGATTTGCAGGTACGAAATCTAGTTTTGTTTTAAGTGAAAATATTACGCAAGATATGTGGCATAAATATTTATTTATTACTGTAATGTCAGGTGTGACAACATTAATGCGTGCACCAATAGGACCGATTCGCGAAAGCAAAGGTGGACGCGATTTTATCCAAAACTTATTTGAAGAATCTGTGCAAATCATGAGGGCATTAGGAGCTCCGGTAAAGGAGAACATTGCCCAGGAACATATGAAAACAATTGATAAAATTTCGTATGATATGAAATCATCGATGCAGCGTGATATGGAAAAAGGTTCGTCCATTGAAGGGAAGCACTTACAAGGATACTTACTAGATTTAGCAGAACAATTTTCTATAGAAGCACCATTATTAGGAGCAGTATATCAAAATTTAAAAGTGTATGAAGAAATGGTCTTTAACAGATCGGCAATAGAATTGGATGTATGAAAAAATAAAAAAGAAAGCAATATATAAATGTATTGCTTTCTTTTTTATGACAAATTATTTATTTCTTTTAACTCTTTCTGTCAAGTTTATTTCTTGTTCGCGTTTCCCATACAACTGATTAATTTCATTTGCTAATGCATCTAAATAGGAATCGGAAAAAATAGGCTTCTTTTCTTTAGACATATAGGTCTCCTTTATCGATTTTTTAGTATTCATTATGTATATTTATCGGCGGATTATACGCAATCATTTTAATTTTTTCTTTTTAAAAATTTTTGTTTACATTTTGAAAATAAAGGAGTATTATAATCCACAGTTTCAATTTTCTAAATCGCTGAAACCGCATGGTGCGGGGGACCCGTTCTTATGGATTAGTACTTAATCCAATGGGGTGAATCCTTGAAAAAGGTAGGGCTACTCAAAGGCCCGAATCCGACAGCTAACCTCGTAAGCGTTATATTGAGAAGGAAGGTGGAGCTTGTGCGACAAAAAATATAATGTCTACAAGTCTATTTCGTTATGGCTTGTAGACATTTTTTGTTTTCTGAAGAAATAGTTTATACGCTGTAACTAGCAGAAAAGTTCGTACAAAATTATTGGAGAGTGGACAGCAGTGGTTTCATCAATCAAAAGGTTTTTAATTGGAAGGCCGTTAAAATCAACTGAGTTAGGAGAGCAAAAGCTTAATAAAACGAAGGCGTTAGCCATTTTATCTTCTGACGCATTGTCATCAGTTGCATACGGACCAGAGCAAATATTAATTGCACTAGCAGGCCTTGGAGCGGTAGCTTATTGGTATTCTATTCCGATCGCTGTTGGGGTATTAGTATTATTGACAGCTCTTATTTTATCTTATCGACAAATTATTTTTGCTTATCCGCATGGCGGGGGGGCATACGTAGTATCAAAAGAAAATTTAGGGATGAATCCAGGATTAATAGCTGGAGGATCTTTACTAGTCGATTATATTTTAACTGTTGCAGTAAGTGTATCTGCAGGTACAGATGCGCTCACATCAGCTTTCCCTAGCTTACATGCACATAATGTAATCATTGCGATTATATTTGTTATATTAATTACTATTTTAAATTTAAGAGGAGTAACGGAATCAGCTTCTATTTTAGCATATCCAGTTTATTTATTCGTTTTAGCACTATTTATATTAATTGGTGTAGGGATATACAATATTTTAACTGGTCACGTGTCACCGACTTTACACACGCCGATTGGAACACCAGTTGCAGGAATTAGTTTGTTCTTACTGTTACGAGCATTTGCTTCAGGAAGCTCTGCTTTAACGGGTGTTGAGGCGATATCTAACGCAATCCCAAACTTTAAAGATCCTGCACCTAACAATGCAGCGAAAACATTGCTTGCAATGGGTGCATTACTTGCAGTTTTATTTTCAGGAATTGTCTTTTTAGCTTATTATTACGGAATTAATCCAAGTAAGGAAGTAACAGTCGTTTCACAAATTGCTGAACAAACTTTTGGACGTAATTTCATGTACTATTTCATACAAGGTACAACAGCTTTAATATTAATTCTTGCTGCTAATACAGGTTATTCTGCATTTCCGCTATTAGCAGTTAACCTTGCGAAAGATAAGTTTATACCGAGAATGTTTACGATTAGAGGAGACCGCCTAGGTTACTCAAACGGTATTATTATACTTGGAATCGCTTCAATTATTTTAATTGTAGCTTTCCAAGGGCAAACAGAACATTTAATCCCGTTATATGCAGTAGGTGTATTTATTCCATTTACACTTTCTCAAACTGGGATGGTATTAAAATGGCTTCGTGAAAAACCTGAAGGATGGGCTTTGAGATTAACGGTCAATTTAATTGGTGCAGTCATTAGTTTTATCGTAATGAGTATGTTCTTTTTAACTAAATTCGCACAAGTTTGGTCGATCCTTATTTTCTTACCTGTCATTATCTTCTTGTTCCATCGAATTAAGAAGCATTATGATGCAGTGGGGGATCAATTAAGTTTAAAAACTTGTGAACCACTTGTTCCGATTGAAGGGAATGTAATTGTCGTTCCTGTAGCAGGTATGACTCATGTAGTAGAAAATTCACTGAACTATGCTAAAGCTCTTTCTGCAGATCAAGTTATCGCTGTGTATGTTGCTTTTGACAGAGAAGAGGAAAAGAAATTTGAAGAGAAATGGGAGAAGTGGCAACCTGAAGTAAGGCTTGTTACATTACATTCTCATTATAGAAGTATTATTCAGCCGCTAACAAAATTTATTGATACAGTACAATATAAGGCGAGTGAATCAAATTACCGAGTTACGGTCGTTATACCACAGTTTATTCCGAAAAAAGGTTGGCATAACATTCTTCATAATCAGTCTAGTTTACTCATTCGTGCGTATTTACTCTATAAAAGAAATGTTGTTATTACGACAGTTCCATATCATTTGAAAAAGTAATAAGACTTTTTAAGGATAGCTTCACGAAAGTGAAGCTATCCTTTTTGTGTATATGTTATGCATAATTGCATATAGGTCTTAAAATTATATTGCTATAATATTATCGCTTATGAGTAAACAGTGTTTTTTGTTGTGATATATGGATATTTTAATTGAGAAAGTTAATCGGATTTTATTTTGGAATAAAGACATGAGGGCTTGAAAATAAAGGGAATTAAAATACTTCTTTACGGTAGATAAATAGCTGTGTTTAAATGACCTTACAGTACAAAACTTAAATAAAAACAAAACGGAATTTCATATTTACATATGTTATTTAGTTTAAAATGAATAATATTTTCATGTAATATATTCACTGTGTGAATGTGGAAATTGCAATGGAATAGAAAATTTATACAACTTTATTCATACTAAGCACATATGAAAAGGTATGAAATGTTTTATAACAATAAGTAAGTACTGTAGAAAAAAGTTAGAAGAGATGGTTCGTACATGAATCACGGTGAGAACGTTCTCTATTTTTAACCATCTCAAATCATTTGCAAGAAAATAGAATAATAAAATGCGATAGTAATAGTTGCTAATACATAGGAGGAGTTAAAGTGAAAAAGACTTTAATTACAGGGTTATTGGTTACAGCAGTATCTACGAGTTGCTTCATTCCTGTAAGCGCTTACGCTGAAGGAGGGCAATCAGAAGTGAAAGTATTAAACGTGCAAAATGCAATTGCCCCAAATACATTATCAAATTCAATTAGAATGTTAGGGTCACAGTCACCACTTATCCAAGCATACGGATTAGTTATTTTACAACAGCCAGACATTAAGGTAAACGCTATGAGTAGTTTAACGAATCATCAAAAATTTGCAAAAGCGAATGTACGAGAGTGGATTGATGAATATAATCCGAAGCTAATCGACTTAAATCAAGAGATGATGAGATACAGCACTAGATTTAATAGCTATTATAGTAAGCTCTATGAACTAGCAGGAAAAGTAAATGAAGATGAACAAGCAAAAGCAGATTTTACGAGTGCATATGGAAAATTGCAATTGCAAGTACAAAGCATTCAAGAGAGTATGGAGCAAGATTTATTAGAGTTAAATCGATTTAAGACGGTATTAGACAAAGATAGTAACAACTTATCAATTAAAGCTGATGAAGCAATAAAAACACTGCAAGGATCAGGTGGAGATATTGTGAAATTAAGAGAAGACATAAAAAGAATTCAAGGGGAAATTCAAGCTGAACTAACTACTATTTTGAATAGACCACAAGAAATTATTAAAGGTTCTATTAATATCGGTAAACAAGTATTTACAATTACAAATCAAACTGCACAAACGAAAACAATTGATTTTGTTTCTATCGGTACTTTAAGTAATGAAATTGTAAATGCTGCAGATAGTCAAACGAGGGAAGCCGCTCTTCGTATTCAACAAAAGCAAAAAGAGTTATTACCACTTATTCAAAAGTTATCACAAACTGAATCAGAGGCAACTCAAATTACATTCGTTGAAGATCAAGTAAGTAGCTTTACAGAACTAATTGATCGCCAAATTTCAACTTTAGAGACGTTATTAACGGATTGGAAAGTTTTAAACAATAATATGATCCAAATTCAAACAAATATTGAAGAAAGCACGTATACAGACAGTAGTTTACTTCAAAAACATTTCAATCAACTTAAAAAAGTAAGTGATGAAATGAATAAGCAAACAAATCAATTTGAAGATTACGTTACAAACGTTGAAGTACATTAAACAGAAAAATAATTAGCGATATAGGGAGAGAAGAAAAATGACAAAAAAACCTTATAAAGTAATGGCTCTATCAGCACTTATGGCAGTATTTGCAGCAGGGAATATTATGCCAGCCCATACGTATGCTGCTGAAAGTACAGTGAAACAAGCCCCAGTTCATGCAGTAGCAAAAGCTTATAATGACTATGAAGAATACTCATTAGGACCAGAAGGCCTAAAAGATGCAATGGAAAGAACAGGTTCAAACGCTTTAGTAATGGATCTGTACGCTTTAACAATTATTAAACAAGGAAATGTTAACTTTGGTAATGTATCGACTGTTGATGCAGCTTTAAAAGGAAAAGTGATTCAGCACCAAGATACAGCTAGAGGAAATGCGAAACAGTGGTTAGATGTATTAAAGCCACAGCTTATTTCAACGAATCAAAATATTATTAATTACAATACGAAATTCCAAAACTATTATGATACTTTAGTTGCTGCGGTAGATGCGAAGGATAAAGCAACTCTTACGAAAGGTCTAACTAGATTATCAAGTAGTATTAATGAAAATAAAGCGCAAGTAGATCAGTTAGTAGAAGACTTGAAGAAATTCCGAAATAAAATGACGTCGGATACGCAAAACTTCAAGGGAGATGCAAATCAAATTACATCAATCTTAGCTAGTCAAGATGCTGGAATTCCGCTTCTGCAAAATCAAATTGCAACGTATAATGAAGCAATTAGTAAATATAATGCAATTATTATCGGTTCATCTGTTGCGACAGCCTTAGGCCCAATTGCAATTATCGGTGGTGCAGTAGTTATTGCTACTGGTGCAGGAACGCCGCTAGGAATCGCATTAATTGCAGGTGGTACAGCAGCTGTAGGTGGTGGAACAGCTGGAATCGTATTAGCGAAGAAAGAGCTTGATAATGCACAAGCAGAAATTCAAAAGATAACAGGACAAGTTACGACTGCTCAATTAGAAGTAGCAGGGTTAACGAACATTAAAACACAAACTGAGTATTTAACAAATACGATTGACACTGCAATTACAGCGTTGCAAAATATTTCAAATCAATGGTACACAATGGGATCAAAATACAATTCTTTACTTCAAAATGTAGATTCAATTAGTCCAAATGACCTTGTTTTCATAAAAGAAGATTTAAACATCGCGAAAGATAGCTGGAAAAACATTAAAGACTATGCAGAAAAAATTTATGCTGAAGATATTAAAGTAGTAGATACGAAAAAAGCATAATCGAATACGAATCGTTAGAGCGTTAAGTATTGATGAATGAGTTGAAGCTCCTGTTCAGTTGTGAGCAGGAGTTTTTTTATATCCTTATAAAGAGAATAGGTGAAAAGTATGGAGAAAAAATTTTATAAGAAATGTCTTTTAGCAATAATGATTGCTGGAGTGGCAACGAGTAATGTGCTTCCTTTACATCCTTTTGCAGCGGAACAAAACGTAAAAACATTACAAGAGAGTGCGAAAAATTATTCTCTCGGACCAGCAGGGTTCCAAGATGTAATGGCGCAAACGACATCGAGCATATTCGCAATGGATTCATATGCAAAATTAATTCAAAATCAGCAAGAGACTGATTTGAGTAAAATAAGTTCAATTAATAGTGAGTTTAAAGGAAATATGGTTCAGCACCAAAGAGATGCAAAAATTAATGCGGCGTATTGGTTAAATAATATGAAGCCTCAAATTATGAAAACGGATCAAAATATTATTGATTACAACAATACTTTTCAAGCGTACTATAATAGCCTGCTAGTAGCGATTGATCAAAAGGATAGCGGTAAATTAAAAGCGGATTTAGAAAAGTTGTATGCGGACATTTTAAAGAATCAAAATGAAGTAGATATTTTATTAGGGAATTTAAAAGCATTTCGCGATAGAATGGCGAAAGATACAAATAGTTTTAAAGAGGATACAAATCAATTAACAGCGATTTTAGCAAGTACGAATGCAGGTATTCCAGCATTAGAGCAACAAATAAATACATATAACGATTCAATCAAAAAGAGTAATGATATGGTTATCGCTGGTGGCGTACTTTGCGTAGCATTAATAACATGTCTTGCTGGCGGACCGATGATTGCGATTGCGAAAAAAGATATCGCAAATGCAGAAAGAGAAATAGCCAATTTAAAAGATAGAATTTCTGGAGCACAAGCAGAAGTCGCAATTTTGACTGATGTGAAAAATAAAACAACAAACATGACAGAAACAATTGATGCAGCAATCACAGCACTGCAAAATATATCAAATCAATGGTATACGGTAGGGGCAAAATATAATAATTTACTACAAAACGTAAAAGGAATCAGCCCTGAAGAATTTACCTTTATAAAAGAAGATTTAAATACAGCGAAAGATAGCTGGAAAGATGTAAAGGATTATACAGAAAAATTACATGAAGGCGTGGCGAAGTAAACAGTGGACTAGTTCCGCTGTTTATTTTTTTTATCCTGTTTTTTGTGAGAGGTGGACTTGTAATTTGATATATAAGTTTTTCATGTGTATTATCAATGTGGCTCTGGGATAATGTTTAGTCAAATTGATACTAATAACTTTAATAAACTTCCGATCAAGCTTTTTATATTTAATGTTTTAACGAAAAAAGCTATACTGTAAGCAAAATTAAAAATTGGAAAGGAAATACTAGAACATGGAAAATTATTTATTATTTATCCTTACAGCAATGCTAATCATAATAATGCCTGGTCCTGGTTTTGCACTAGTTACAAAAAATACTATCTCGCATGGTAAAAATGGTGGGATAAAGACTGTTTTAGGAACGATATCTGGAATGATGATTCATACAATAATGGCTACGTTAGGACTCTCTGCTATTCTAATGAAATTTGCTATGTTATTTACATTTATAAAATATGCTGGGGCTTTTTATTTAATTTACTTAGCTGTAAAGTCAATTAAAAGTGCCTTACATAAAAAAGAAGCTATGTCAGGTTCAGTAGAAATGAACTCTAAAGATATAGGAGCAATTAAAAGCTTTAGACAAGGATTTACTACGGCAATTTTAAATCCAAAAACTGCTGTGTTTTTCCTTAGTTTTCTACCCCAATTTATTGTGAGTAATCAAAATCATTTCCTCCAATTTCTTTTATTAGGAGTCACATTTACGACTTTGACAGCAATATGGTATTTACTTTATATCTCACTCATACGTCAATTAAGAACTTTTTTAAGAAAAGAAAAAGTAAACCGTACAATAGAGGGTATTACTGGTACAGTATTATTAATATTTGGAGTTAGGTTATTTTTCCAAAAATAAATATTAATAGAAAGACAAAGAATGAATTAAATATAAATCGATTTATTTGATTCAAGATCATCTGTATCGAGTGTATGAAGCTAAAAAATAAAGTTTCATTGTAAAGACTAAGTGGAGTAGAAGTTTAGATGAAAAAAATTCGGTAGTCGAATTTTCTTGCATAAAGCTGTATAATGCTTGTAACGAAAGGGAAATACAGGAAAGGGTTTGTAATAAGTTACTATGGAAAAAGATAAACAACAATTAAGCGTTGAAGTTGCAAGATTATATTATCAATCAGATTATAGTCAGCAAGAAATTGCTAACAAATTAAATATCTCAAGACCGACGATCTCTAGATTATTAAAGTACGCAAAAGAAAAAGGGTTTGTTCAAATTAGTATAGCTGATCCATTTGCTGATTTAGATAACGTTGGGAATTTACTGAAAGAAAAGTACAAATTGTTAGAGGCACATGTTGTGTTTTCTCCAGTACCAGAATATGCAACGATTACTGAGTATATTAGTAAATATGCAGCTGAGTACATGGAAAAGACGGTGAAAAACGGTGATATCGTTGGTGTAAGCTGGGGAATGACGATGTATGAAATCGCTAGGAAAATCGTACCGCAACATGTGAAAGGTGTAGAAGTTGTCCAGTTAAAAGGTGGTATTAGTCATTCGAGTGTAAATACATATGCGAATGAGACCATTGCTTTATTTGCAGAGGCTTTTCAAACGACACCAAGAAATCTACCACTTCCAGTTATATTTGATAATGCGGTGACAAAAGAATTAGTGGAGCAAGATAGACATATTCATCACATTATTGAAATGGGGAAACAAGCAAATATTGCAATTTTCACTGTTGGAACAGTGCGAGATGAAGCGTTATTATTCCGATTAGGATATTTAGATATGGATGAAACGAACATTTTGAAAAAACAAGCTGTCGGTGACATTTGTTCACGTTTCTTTGATGGAGACGGAAATATTAGTAGCGAAGAAATTAATAAGCGTACAATTGGAATTGAGTTAGAGGAACTTAAATTAAAGAAACGTTCTATTTTAGTTGCGGGTGGTAATAGAAAAATAAAAGCAATTGATGGTGCGTTACGCGGCGGGTATGCAAATGTATTAATTATAGACCAGCATACGGCAAAAGAATTGTTACATTATAATAAAGATTAGAAATAAAAGGCTTTCTCAAAATATTAATTTTGAGAAAGCCTTTTATTTTTAGTATGAATAAATCAAGGTGTAGTACCTTGTAAAGTATTTGTAAGGAACGCTCTTTGATTGATCTCCTTTTTCAAAAATTAGTGAGTTAGCCATAATATCTCTATCTACAAAAGTCCATCCATCTTGCTCCATCATATCGATAAAAGGTTCCATTTTTCCGCGCTTTACTAAGTAGGGGTATTGATTATCTATCGGTTCTACTTCCACCATTTCTTTGTCTTGAATAACCATCTTAGACATAGCTAAAGCAAATGGAATGGGGTTTCCTTCTTGGAAAATAACATCCCTTTTATAAAAAATAAATATGGATAGTGAGGTGCATACTAGCAATGTGAATATAAAGAATTTTGACTTAAACAAGTGGTTCACATCCTTTATTTACAAGCTTATACTACTTTCAATGTATTACAAGAAATTCCCTTCTAAAAAAGAATGAACAAAATTTCAAAAGTGTATTTACATTTGTTCAACTAAGAGTTAGAATGAAGTTGTTAAAAGATATGAGGAGTGAAGATAATGAATATTGCAAAGTTAATTGACCATACAATTTTAAAAGCTAATACTACAAAAGAAGATGTTATGAAAGTAATCGAAGAAGCAAAGGAATATAAATTCGCTTCTGTTTGTATTAATCCTACATGGGTAAAGCTAGCTGCTGAAGAATTAGCTGGACATGATGTAGACGTTTGTACTGTAATCGGTTTCCCATTAGGAGCAAGCACTACTGAAACAAAAGCTTTCGAAACAAAAGATGCTATCGCAAAAGGTGCAACTGAAGTTGATATGGTAATCAACGTAGGCGCTTTAAAAGATGGCGATAACGAGTTCGTTGAAAAAGATATTTATGAAGTAGTACAAGCAGCAAAAGGAAAAGCTCTTGTAAAAGTAATCATTGAAACTTGCCTATTAACAGATGAAGAGAAAGTACGCGCTTGTGAATTATCAGTAAAAGCTGGTGCTGACTTCGTAAAAACTTCAACTGGATTCTCAACTGGCGGAGCAACTGCTGAAGATATCGCATTAATGCGTAAAACAGTAGGACCAAACGTTGGTGTAAAAGCATCTGGTGGCGTTCGTACACGTGAAGATGCAGACAAAATGGTAGCTGCTGGAGCTTCTCGCGTTGGAGCAAGTGCTAGTGTTGCAATCGTATTAAATGATGCAAAAGGTGCTACAGATAACTACTAATCAATAAAGAGTGAAGAGCAATAGATACACGTTTAAAGTAAAGTGTATCTATTGCTTTAACAATTGAAAAGAATGTAAGCGGATACGAGTGGGAGGAGACGGCTTATGAAATACTTAATCGGTGTTTTAGGCCTCGTATTGATTTTAGGTATCGCTTGGCTTGCTAGTAATGATAGAAAGAAAGTCAAATATCGCCCAATCATAACGATGGTTATATTACAATTCATTTTGGGATTTTTATTATTAAATACAAGTGTAGGGAATATATTAATTAGCGGAATAGCAGATGGTTTTGGAGAATTATTAAAATATGCCGCTGATGGTGTGAACTTCGTATTTGGTGGATTAGTAAATCAAAAAGAGTTTTCATTCTTTTTAAGTGTATTAATGCCAATCGTATTTATATCAGCTTTAATAGGTATTTTGCAACATATTAAAGTATTACCTATTATTGTGAAATCTATCGGTCTAGTATTAAGCAAAGTAAATGGAATGGGGAAACTAGAATCATATAACGCGGTAGCTTCTGCGATTTTAGGACAATCTGAAGTGTTTATTTCAGTTAAGAAACAACTAGGATTATTGCCAGAGAAAAGAATGTATACATTATGTGCATCTGCAATGTCTACCGTTTCTATGTCTATCGTTGGATCATATATGGTGTTATTAAAACCGCAATATGTTGTAACCGCTTTAGTACTTAACTTATTTGGTGGTTTCATCATTGCTTCTATCATTAACCCGTACGAAGTTACTGAAGAAGAGGATATGTTAGAAGTACAAGAAGAAGAGAAAAAGACATTCTTTGAAGTATTAGGGGAATACATTATAGATGGATTTAAAGTTGCGATTACAGTGGCAGCTATGTTAATTGGTTTCGTTGCTCTTATCGCATTCATTAATGCAGTATTTAAAGGTGTAATCGGTATCTCATTCCAAGAAATTCTTGGCTATGTATTTGCACCATTTGCATTTATTATGGGTGTACCTTGGCATGAAGCAGTTAATGCCGGAAACATTATGGCAACAAAATTAGTATCAAATGAATTTGTCGCTATGACAGATTTAGCAAAAGGAAACTTTAATTTCTCAGATAGAACGACAGCGATTATATCTGTATTCTTAGTTTCATTTGCAAACTTCTCTTCAATTGGAATTATTGCTGGAGCAGTTAAGAGCTTAAATGAAAAACAAGGGAATGTAGTCGCAAGGTTCGGTTTGAAATTACTTTTCGGTGCAACATTAGTAAGTTTCTTATCAGCAACAATCGTAGGCTTATTATTTTAATAGATTCATATCATATAAAAAGGAATGGTGATTGTAATGAGAATGGTAGATATTATTGCGAAAAAACGTGACGGCAAAGAATTAACGACTGAAGAAATCAAATTCTTTATTAATGGATATACAGACGGAAGTATTCCTGATTATCAAGTGAGTGCACTTGCAATGGCAATCTTCTTTAAAGATATGACAGATCGCGAACGTGCAGATTTAACGATGGCGATGGTTGAGTCTGGAGAAACGATCGATTTATCAGCAATTGAAGGAATTAAAGTAGACAAACATTCAACTGGCGGTGTTGGTGATACGACAACATTAGTATTAGGACCATTAGTAGCTGCTTTAGATGTACCAGTAGCAAAAATGTCTGGTCGTGGATTAGGACATACAGGTGGAACAATTGATAAATTAGAAGCGGTAGAAGGATTCCACGTTGAAATTACGAAAGAGCAGTTCATTGATATTGTAAACCGTGACAAAGTAGCTGTTATCGGACAAACAGGAAACTTAACACCTGCAGATAAAAAGATTTATGCATTGCGTGACGTAACAGGAACAGTAAACTCAATTCCTTTAATCGCAAGTTCAATTATGAGTAAAAAAATTGCAGCTGGTGCTGATGCAATCGTACTTGATGTAAAAACAGGTGCTGGCGCATTTATGAAAACAGAAGAAGATGCAAAAGAATTAGCTCATGCAATGGTACGTATCGGAAATAATGTTGGACGTCAAACGATGGCAGTTATTTCAGATATGTCACAACCTCTTGGTTTTGCAATTGGTAACGCTCTAGAAGTGAAGGAAGCAATTGATACATTAAAAGGTGAAGGCCCAGAAGATTTAACAGAATTAGTACTTGTATTAGGTAGCCAAATGGTTGTACTTGCGAAAAAAGCAAATACATTAGAAGAAGCTCGTGAAATGTTAATTGAAGTTATGAAAAATGGAAAAGCAACTGAGAAATTTAAAGAGTTCTTAAGCAACCAAGGCGGAGACAGCTCGATTGTAGACAATCCAGAAAAAATGCCACAAGCGAAGTATGTAATTGATGTACCTGCAAAAACTTCAGGTGTGATTTCAAACATTGTTGCAGATGAAATCGGTATCGCAGCTATGTTATTAGGTGCTGGTCGTGCGACAAAAGAAGATGAAATCGATTTAGCAGTAGGTTTAATGTTACGTAAAAAAGTTGGCGATGCAGTAAAAGAAGGCGAGCCGTTCGTAACGATTTATGCAAATCGCGAAAATGTAGAAGATGTAAAAGCAAAAATTTATGAGAATATTTCTATCGCTGAAACAGCAGTGGCTCCTAAATTAGTTCATACAGTTATTACTGACTAATCAATATTACATTTACTTTGAGGAGGAAATAATATGGATAAGAAAAAATATATTGAAGAAGCAAATAAGATGTTATCGAAAGCGTATATTCCGTATTCTAAATTTCCTGTTGGTGCAGCATTAGTTACAAAAGAAGGTAAAATCTATACTGGTTGTAATATAGAAAACGCTTCTTACGGTTTATGTAACTGTGCAGAAAGAACAGCAATATTTAAAGCAGTATCAGAAGGTGAGCGCGACTTTAGTTACTTAGTCATTACAGGAGAAACTGACGGACCTATTTCACCATGTGGTGCTTGTAGACAAGTGATTGCTGAATTTTGTGATCCGAAAATGCCAGTTTTACTAACGAATGTAAAAGGCGATGAAAAAGAAGTGACGGTTGAACAGTTATTACCGGGTGCTTTCACAATTGAAGATTTAAAATAAGTAAAAGCCATTCCACAAGGAAAAGTTGTGGAATGGCTTTTTTGTTTCCAATAATAGAATGTAACATTCCGTTCATATTCCGTTCATAAACTTTACGTAAAATAATTGGAGTGAATATGGAAAGTGACGATATAAATTGTCGTTCTACAGCAGGAGGAATATAATGAAAAAATTATATAATGCAGCATTCATTTACTTAATTATTGGTTTATTATCAGGTGTATTTGCAAGAGAGTATACGAAAGCGCAAGGAATTAAAGGATCCACTATGTTGCAATTAGTGCATACACACGTATTAGTGCTCGGCTTCGTATTCTTTTTGATCGCTTTAGCTCTATTTAAAGTGTTTAATGTCCATGAAACAAAAGGTTTTCGTGCGTGGTTTGTTGTTTATAATGTAGGATTAATTTTTACTATTGCTACAATGGTATTTAGAGGTCTTCTACAAGTAAACGGAACTGACTTTAATGGTTTAAGCCATATGGCTGGATTAGGTCATGTCATTATAAGTATTGGGCTTGTTTGGTTTATGATTTTGCTAAAAAAGTCTTTTAAATAGATAGGAGTGGAGAATATGAGTTTAGCACTTTTATCAAGTATTGTAGCGGTTTGTATGGCTGTTGGAGTGATGTTTCTTCGCTTTAAGTCAGCGAAAAAACCGGTAACGAAAAAGAAAATTATATTACCGCCAATCTTTATGAGTACTGGTGCATCGATGTACTTCTTACCAGAGTTTCGGTTAACATCGTTAGAAATAGTAGAGGCAATCAGCGTAGGACTTATTTTCTCTATATTTCTTATTAAAACAACTAAGTTCGAAATAAGAGGCGAACATATATATATGAAACCGTCTAAAGCATTTATATTTATTTTAGTTGGATTATTAGCAGTACGAGTAGCATTAAAATCATATTTAAGTCAGTCGATTGATTTAACCCAATTAAGTGGAATGTTTTTCTTACTCGCTTTTGCGATGATCATATCGTGGAGAATCGCGATGTATCGCTCGTATACTAAATTAGAAAAGACAATAAAAAGAGCTGGAATTTCTATATAGGAATTTCAGCTCTTTTTATGTTTTATACGATTGTTTTTTTAGCTTTGATTTCATTTGCTTAATTTTAAACGTATTTGAGCATCTTGTAATGCAACTGGTGTAACGTTAAGACCATTTTGATCAACGATTTTTGTGTTTAATAAAATGGAATCTAAGCTCCCACGAAATGTTTTTGTATAGTTTTGACGCAAGGTTTGTTGTTCTTGTTTTTCATCAACTGTTAATCCAGATGCTTTTTCTTTTTTTGATAATTCGTTAATACGGAATAAAATGTTTTTCATTTGTTTTCACCTCTAGTTAAATTTAATTACATTAGTTACTTACTAATGTATAGTTATTTTAACGCTTAATTTTTATTATGTCAACACCATCTAAAAGGTTAAAAATTGACGAAAAATTATAACAATAATAAAATGAATGGTGTTAGATAATTAGTTCTTTAATCATACATAGAACGCTAGGGGGATTATTATGAAATCAACATTTTTTGCTCAAAATAGAGAACGATTAGTAAACACATTACCAGATGAATCTATTACTATTTTATTTGCTGGGCAAGCACCTCATATGTCAGCGGATGCACATTATAAATTTGTGCCGAATCGAAATTTTTACTATGTAACAGGAATCGATGAACCAAATGTTATTTTCATGTTGAAGAAGTTTGGAGATAGTGTAGAAGAAACTCTGTTCATTGAAAAATCGGATCCAGTAATGGAAAAATGGGTCGGCAAAACAGTGTCTAACGAAGAAGCAGAGAAAATTTCAGGTATAAAGAAAGTTGTATATTTAGATAGCTTTGAAAAGACAATGTCAAATATACTTTTTACAGAAAATGTGAAACAAGTGAATTTAGACTTGGAACTTCGTGAGTGGAACGGTACTGAGACGAGAACGTTAGCATTTGCTAAACACGTAAGAGAACAGTACCCGCACATAACAATTGGAAATGTTTATCCAAACATGTGTGAATTACGTGTCTTTAAAACAGAAGAAGAAATTGAAATTATTAAGGAAGCAATTGCTGTTACTAAAGAGGGGATTTACAACGTACTCAAGCATGCAAAAGCAGATGCGATGGAATATGAATTAGAAGCACATTTTGATTTCACGCTGAAATCATCTGGAATTAAGCATCATGCGTTCAATACAATTTTGGCGAGTGGTAAAAATGCTACAGTTCTTCATTATGAAGACAATGATGCACAAATTCAAAATGGTGATCTAGTACTGCTAGATTTAGGCGCTCAAAAAGACTATTATAACGCTGATATTAGTTATACATTCCCGGCAAATGGAACATTCTCTAGTCGCCAAAAACAAATGTATAATATTGTATTAAAAGCATTGAAAGAAACAACGGAACTCATTAAGCCAGGAGTAAAGTTTGCTGCATTAAATGAGCATACAAAAAAGGTACTAGCAGAAGAGTGTAAAGAAATTGGCTTAATTCAAGAAGACGAAGAATTATCAAAATACTATTATCATGGCGTGAGTCATTTCCTAGGTTTAGATACGCATGACGTAGGAACATACAAAGAGAGAGTGTTAGAAGAAGGTATGGTAATAACAATTGAACCTGGTCTTTATATTGCAGAAGAATCAATTGGCATTCGTATTGAAGATGATATTCTTGTAACGAAAGACGGACATGAAAACTTGTCAAAAGATATCATTAGAGAAGTTGAAGAGATTGAAGCGTTTATGAGAGAAAATAATGTGAATGTAAAAGAAGATGAAGTTGTTACGAAATAATAATTAGAAGAGGCGCTCAATTTTGGGCGTCTTTTTATTTGGTCCATTTTAAACCTCCATATTTTCTTGAAAATTGTCTTCTATAATAATCTTGAAAAAGAAAAAGGAGGGATTTTCCATGAAGAGATTTGTATTAACAGCAGTTACAGTCTCCGTAATATTTTTAATTGCTGCGTGTTCTGCGACCACAAATACAACAAATGATCATAAAAATATGAATGATAAAAAAACAACACAGACTGAAACGGCTACAAAGCCATTGAAAGTTGTAAAAGGGCCAGAAGTTACTTTAGTAGCGAAAGAAGAAAAACAAAAGCTAAGTAGCGGTGTTATTGTTCCAGTCTGGACATTTAATGGCTCATCCCCAGGTCCAGAAATCAGAGTGAAAAAAGGTGAAAAGGTTAAAGTGACATTAAAAAATGAATTACCTGCACCAGTATCTATTCATTGGCATGGGTATCCTGTCCCAAATAACATGGATGGAATTCCAGGCGTGACACAAGATGCGGTTGAATCAGGAAAAAGTTTCACCTATGAATTTGAAGCGAACGTACCAGGAACGTATTGGTATCATTCACATCAAGATTCTGTAAATCAACTAGATAGAGGCTTATATGGTGCTCTTATTGTAGAGGATACAAATGAAAAGTATGATAAAGATTACACGTTAATGTTAGATGAATGGGTAACAGATAAAGAAGAAATTAATAAGCAGTTAAAAGAAATGACAAAAGGGCCAACAGGTAATAAATCTAAGGATAATGAAAATACGAAAAAGAATGATGATAGGAAAGGCATGGACCATTCCGGTATGGACATGAAGAGTGATAAAAAAGAGTCTGGCAATATGGCAGGCATGGATCATGGAAATATGAAGATGGAAGGACATGATATGAGTATGTATGACTTATTCACAATCAATGGTAAAAGCGAAGATTTAGTAGAGCCATTAAAAGTGAATAAGGGTGATAAAGTTCGTCTTCGACTCGTTAATGCGGGTTATCTATCACATGATATACACGTTCACGGTCATGATATAAAAGTAATTGCAACAGATGGTCAACCAATTAACGATCCAAAAGTTATAAAGGATAAAGTAATTTCAATCGCACCGGGTGAACGTTATGATATTGAATTTACTGCTAATAATCCTGGGAAATGGTATGTTGAAGACCATTCAGAAAATAAAGGTGCAAAAGGAATGAAAGCAGTTATTGAATATGAAGGTAGTAAAGAGATGAAAGACAAAGCAAACGAAAAAGAAAAACTACCAAAATTAGATATGACGAAATATGGTGCTAAAAAATTAGGTAGCTTCACGTTAAATCAGAAGTATACTGCCACATATAATATGGACTTAAATACGCAAATGAATGGAAATGAAATGGTATATACAATTAACGGAAAGGTATTTCCGGATATTGATCCAATTCCAGTAAAAAAGGGTGATTTAGTAAAAGTAAAATTGGTAAATCGTTCTAAAATGGACGATCATCCGATGCATTTACACGGTCACTTCTTCCAGGTATTGAGTAAAGATGGAAAACCGATAGAAGGTTCTCCAATTGTGAAAGATACATTGAACTTAAAACCAGGAGAAGAATATGAAGTAGCCTTTGTAGCAGACAATCCGGGTGAATGGATGTTCCACTGTCATGATTTACACCATGCTTCAGCGGGGATGGTAACAGAAGTGAAATATACAGATTATAAATCTGATTATGTTCCAAACCCTAACATTCCTAATAAGCCAGAATAATATAAAGCAGTTATCCATAGGATAACTGCTTTATATATTTTAGTCTTTAGCGTTATGCATATGTTGATCATGCTCGGATGAAGATGGGGGAGTGTGATCTGGGAATGTCACGAACACGGCAACGATAATTACCACACTAATTGAAAGTAATAATAAAAAACGCCGTTGGATAAAAGTAGAAACGGTTTCTGATAAAAGTTGAATTATACATGACATAGTTATTGTTATAGTAAGTAAAAGACTAATGAACAGTATACTGTGGGCTTGTTGAGCGTTTAACATTTCTGTAATCATAGCTCCCATCATACTTGCCATTAATCCAGAGAACATTCCTTCTAAAGCAGTATATAGGTGAAAACGTAGACCGACTAAAAAACCGATAAACCCACTAATCAAAATAGCAAGCAAAGTAGAATATAGTAATTCACCTTTAAAAAGAATACCTAAATAAAAACCGATACTTAAACCGATACTCATACTAAAAGACATAATAAATACCATATACTCCATTAGGGTACCCTTACGTTTAGAAATATATGATGTAATAATAATTGAGATACAACAAAGTGTTAAGGTAGTTAGCGTATAAGCAAACATCAAGATACCTCCCTGTCCTATCGTTCACTTCATCATATGTTCAAATGGAGAATACTTATGCTAATATATATCTGCAAATTATCTGCACAATTTAAAAAAGGTAAGTTCAATATAATTCTCAAATAATGATGGTTATCTTAGTAGACGATGATTCATAAGGAATTGTTGTATTTTAAATTCTATAGAATATATGAAAGTAAATAGTAGAGAATGGAAAAGACGCTCGATTTTGAGCGTCTTTTTTGTCTATGAGCATGTGAAAGAAATTGTTATATAATGAGTTTCTATTGTGAAGCCATAAAGAATAAGCGTATAATATTATAGTTATCCCATCATGGGGAGTAACCCGCGAATGATAAATAAGATGGTTGTTTTATCAGCGCTTCTAAACATATATACAATGAAAGTAACACTGGAATACAGATAGGGAGTTATAAAATGAAATTAATTATTGCCGAGAAACCAGATCAAGGTTTGGCTCTTGTTTCACAGTTTAAATATCGCCGAAAAGATGGATATTTAGAGGTAGAAGCGAATGAGTTATTTCCAAATGGAGCGTACTGTACATGGGCAATTGGTCATTTGACGCAGTTATGTAATCCAGAGCATTATCACGCAGAGTGGAAAAAATGGTCACTTAATACGTTACCGATGATTCCTGAACGATTTCAGTTTGAGGTAACAAAGTCAAAGTATAAGCAATTTAACGTTGTGAAACAGCTGTTACATAATCCTCAGGTAACAGAAATTATTCACGCGGGCGATGCTGGGCGTGAAGGGGAATTGATCGTACGAAACATTATTAATCTTTGCAACGTGCAAAAGCCAATGAAGCGTCTTTGGATTTCATCTTTAACGAAGCAAGCTATTTATCAAGGATTTAAAAACTTACTTGATGAAGCAGATACGATTAATACGTATTATGAAGCATATACAAGATCATGCGCTGACTGGGTCGTTGGTATGAATGCATCGCGTGTCTTTAGCATTTTGCTAAAGAAAAAGGGAATGAATGATGTGTTTTCCGCTGGTCGTGTACAAACACCAACATTAGCACTCATCGTAAAGCGTGAGAAAGAAATTGAGAACTTTAAGTCAGAGCCGTTTTGGGAAGTGTTCGCAACCTTTAATATAGAAGGAAAGAAGTATGAGGGGAAATGGGAGAAAGATAATGAGTCCCGCTTAAATGATCCTGATTTGGCAAATAAAATTGCAGCGTTTTGTCAAAACAAACCGGCTGTAGTAAAAGAAATGAAAACGGAGCGTAAAGAGTTTCAGCCACCGTTTTTATTTAATTTATCAGCACTGCAAGCAACGGCGAATAAAGCCTTTAAATTTTCACCGAAAAAGACACTTGATATAACGCAAGCACTATATCAAAAAGGGATTGTCTCTTATCCTCGTTCGGATTCTAACTATGTTACACAAGGAGAGGCAGCGACGTTCCCTGATATTTTACAGAAGTTAAGTCAGTTTGATGAATATAAAGGTTTATTGCCAGCACCAGTTGAATCGATTATGAATAATAAGCGTTATGTGAATGAAAAGAAAGTTACAGATCACTATGCAATTATACCGACAGAGCAAGTTACAAATCCAAGCAAACTATCAGGTGATGAAAAGAAGATTTACGATATGATCGTAAGAAGACTTATTGCGGCGCATTATGAAGTAGCAATCTTTGATTACACAACGATTACAACTCTTGTGGACGAACGTGCTGCGTTCATTTCGAAAGGAAAACAGCAAATTCAAGAAGGTTGGCGTAAAGTTATTTTCCAAGACGATAAAGATGACGAAACGATTCTTCCAATTGTAGCTGAAGGTGAACAAGGAAAAGTTGTAAAGGTGAAAGTGAAAGAAGGAAAAACACAGCCACCGAAGCGTTATACAGAAGGACAACTTATTACGTTAATGAAAACGGCTGGTAAGTATTTAGAGAATGAAGAGCTTGAGAAAGTATTAAAGAAAACAGAAGGTTTAGGTACTGAGGCAACTCGTGCAGGTATTATTACAATGCTGAAAGACCGTAAATATATAGATGTGCAGAAAAACCAAGTGTATGCAACCGACAAAGGTAAAGTATTAATTACGGCAATTGGTGATAAAATACTGGCTTCACCAGAAATGACAGCAAAATGGGAGCAACGCCTTGCGGAAATTGGAGAAGGTACAGCTTCACCAGCGACATTTATGGAACAAACGAAAAAACTATCAGCTAAAATTATTGAAGACGCGGTAGAAATGTCGGAGAAATGGGATTTCACTGGATTACATGTTGAATCGGTTGAACGAAAAGGATCGAAATTTACAACGGGTAAAAAGGTTGGTAGTTGTAAAAAATGTGATGGCGATGTGATTGATAAGTCAACGTTTTACGGTTGTTCTAACTATAATACAACACAGTGTGACTTTACCATTTCGAAGAAGATATTAAGTAAAACAATTTCGCAAAAAAACATGACGAAGCTATTAAAAGGTGAGAAGACCGATTTAATTAAAGGCTTTAAAAAAGGCGAGAAAACATTTGATGCGAAGTTAGAGTGGAAAGATAATAAGATGAATTTTGTTTTTGAGAATTAAGTTGTCAGTAAATAAAAATTTCTTTACTTAGGTGAAGTGAAAGTTATTCACAATACAAGAAGGTATACGTTTAGAAATGAAGTTACTTTTGAGACTATATGGGAAAAGCATGACAATTTTATGTCATGCTTTTTGTTTTTACAAAAATGGTTCAGTTGCTAGGGGTTTTGAGGTGTTAAGTGAAAAACTCATTATACTAGAGCAAATTTAAAATGATGAATCTTCTTTTTGCATATTGAAAAATACGTATTTAGTATAAAAAGTGAGTGATTACTCACTTTTTATATTGACTTTAAGAGCCTTGTTTTTTTATAATAATTTTAGTGAGTGATTACTCACTTTATTAAAAGGAGGATTAGAATTGTCGAATCGAATTTTTGATACAATACTTGCTCAAAGTCACATTAAATGTAAAACGGAAAAGCAGCAAAGGATTCTTGATACAGCGATTAAATTGTTTGCTGAAAAGGGTTATGCCAATACATCAACTGCAGAAATAGCAAAAATGGCAGACGTGTCAGAAGGAACTATCTTTAAGCAATATGGAAAAAAAGACCAATTGCTACTTTCTGTTATTTTACCTTTTATTAATGAATTTTTCCCTACCATGGCAAAGGAATTGATAAACGAGACTATGTTAGATCAGACAACTTCTTTTGAGGAGTTTTTACGAAATTTATTAAAAAATAGGGTTGCTTTTATTACGGAAAATAAAGAAATATTCCGAGTCATCGTTAAGGAGGTCATTTATAAAGAAGAATTAAAAAAAGAGCTAAAACCTTACTTTATAAAACATGTTCCAGTATTATTTGTAAATATTGTAGAACAATTCAAAAACCAAGGAGAGCTGATTGATCTTCCAGCTGATCGAATCTTAAAAATATTATTCACTTTACTAGGAGGATTTTTTGTTTCACGCTTTTTATTTATGGAAAACCATATTATTAGTGAAGAAGAAATTGAGGATGTCGTTCAATTTGTTATGAATGGTATAAAAAATAAGCAGTCTGTTGAATAAGGAAAAACGTTGGCACAGAAACGAAATGAAACGAGAAGGGAGTTTTTATTCTTATGGCTGTCATACAGATAGATCATTTAACAAAAGATTATGGTCATAATCGTGGTGTATTCGATGTTTCGTTTAAAGTAAAAAAAGGTGAAGTGTATGGATTTTTAGGACCGAATGGGGCGGGAAAGACAACGACGATTCGCCATATTATGGGGTTTTCCCGTCCTCAAATTGGAAAGATTTTTGTAAATGGAATGGACAGTTGGGAAAAAGCAAGCGAAATTCAAAAAGAACTTGGTTATTTACCAGGTGAAATTGCCTTACCAGAATCACTGACAGGAACAGAGTTTATTGAGATGATGGCGCAATTACGTGGAATTGAAGATATGTCCTATACAAATTACTTAATGAAAAAATTTGAGTTAGAGCCATCAGGTAGCTTGAAACGTATGTCGCTTGGTATGAAACGGAAGCTCGCCATTGTGACTGCTTTTATGCATGACCCAGCGGTACTCATTCTCGATGAACCGACAAGCGCTCTCGATCCAATTATGCAAAAAGTTTTTATTGAATTTATTAAAGAAGAAAAGGAAAAAGGAAAGACAATTTTGCTTTCAAGTCATATTTTTAATGAAATTGACGCTACATGCGACAAAATTTCCATTATTAAGGACGGAAGGTTAATATCTACATTTATTGCAGATGAATTGCGTCACAATGAGGAGAAAACATTTAAACTGGAATTTGATTCGAAAGAAGTGTTCGAAAGTTTTAAAAACAAGGTACCTTCTCATCAAAAAATAAAGGTGACTTCTCTAAAACCTCATAAAAATCAAGCAGTACTTCGGGTAAATGATGAAGATACAAATGAATTTATAGCTTTCATAAGTGACTATGATTTAAAGTTTTGTTCTGAAATTAAGTTTACGCTTGAAGATTATTTTATGGAATTTTATGATCGTAATCCCAAAAATGAGGGAGGAGGCGAACAAAGTGCCATTAATTGAGATAAAAAACATGACAAAAGATTATGGAGACGGACGGGGAATTTTTGACGTCAGCCTATCAATTGAAAAAGGTGAAGTTTTTGGCTTTGTCGGTACGAATGGAGCAGGTAAAACTACAACAATCCGTCATATGATGGGATTTTTAAAGCCACAAAGCGGCAACGCAATAATTCAAGGAATGGATTGTTGGAAAGATTCAGCTGAAATCAAAAAAATGATTGGCTATATTCCGGGAGAAATTGCATTTCCTGATGCGCCAACAGGAACCGAATTTTTGAAAAGACAAGCCGAATTATTAGGGCTAAAAGATATGTCTTATGCAGAATCAATTATTAAGAAGTTACAGCTTGACCCTACTGCTAATTTAAAAAGAATGTCCAAAGGTATGAAACAGAAGACGGCTATTGTTGCCGCATTGATGGCTGATCCAGATATCTTGATTTTTGATGAGCCGACAACTGGTCTCGATCCGCTTATGAGAGCAGAGTTTATAAGTATTTTGGATGAACAAAAGAAAAAAGGAAAGACAATTTTTATGTCGAGCCATATGTTTGACGAAGTCGAACATACTTGTGATAAAGTTGCACTCATAAAAGACGGGAAAATTATTGCTGTTAAATCGACAAAAGAGATTAAGTACAATCAAGAAAAGGTTTATAAAATCGAGTTTACCTCACACGAGAATTATAAGCTGTTTTTAGCGGAGCCATTTGATATTGCGGATAAACGCGAGCATCAAAACCAAGTGATTGTAAATGTGCATGATCGCCAAATTAATACACTGCTAAAAACATTAAAAGGCTACGATATTAAGTTCATTACGGAAATTAAGTATACGCTCGAAAAATATTTTAATAGCCAATATTAAAAGGAGGAGAAGTCATTGTTTAGTAAAGCTATTTTTAAACAAACATTAAAAGCAAATTTAAAACTATGGATTATATTCACAATAATAACTAGTGCCATGTTGGCTGTGATGATTGCCGTTTTTGAACCAACTACAATAACTGGTATGACGGATATGATGAAGGGGACACCGCTTGCGGATATGCTGAAAACTACAACGTTCCTTGGTATGCTTGCTTCTACCTTCTATTCAATGCATGGTATTCTACTTCCAGTGATATTTATTATTATGACTGCGAATAGTCTAATTGCTTCACAAGTTGATAGAGGATCAATGGCCTACTTGCTGTCAACACCTACAAAAAGAAGTACCGTTGTCAGAACACAAGCTTTATATTTGATTACATCGCTTGTGATGATGTTTATCATTGTAACAGGTGTCGGACTTGCTGCGATTCAAATTTTTCAAAGTAATGTAGATATAAATATTTCTGATTTTCTTATGCTCAACTTAGGTTTATTTTTATTAATGTTTGCTACTAGTGGCATTTCTTTTTTCTTTTCTTGTCTGTTCAATTTATCAAAAAACTCATTAGCTTTAGGAGCAGGAATACCAATCGCATTCTTTTTATTCCAATTGATGGGTCAAATAAGTAAAAGTCTTGAAAAGGTTAAATATATATCATTGAATACGCTGTTCGACACAGATGCAATTTTAAGTGGAGGTAATATAGCGATCCCATTCATTATTCTTATTGGTGTGGGTATAGTACTTTATGTACTTGGAATGAGAGTCTTCCAACAAAAGGATTTACCGCTTTAAAAAATAGTTAGAATAAAAAAGTTTTTTACTTAAGACACATTTTAGCTTGGATTTTACTATATGGATAGAAAAGAAAAAGCATGACAATTTTATGTCATGCTTTTTTATTTTATAATTACAGAGTTTTGTATACTAGCACTAAAATTTATTTGAAATAATTGTTTGAAAAGGTGTTATTAAATTGGACGCTTATATCATTTTGATCATTTCTTTTATATAAAGGAAAAATAAGAAATTAGAAAATAAAAACAAGCAATGAAGAGAACAGCTGAAAGTAGCTTACACCGATGTTTATAAAAAGTTATAGAGCATTTCTTTGAATGAGGAATGCTTTTTGTTTTTGCTTGGAATAAAAATATACAACAAAAATGTTTTATAAAATAATAAAAATTTATTGTAAAACGATAAAGTTTATATTAAAATCAAAAACAGGATAAATAAGTGTGGTGCTTTTATCGAAAATGTAGCAACGTTATTTTTAAAATTAGAGGAGGTATAAATATGGAGGTTAACAATTTGATTATTGAAAATATGGATAACCCTCATGAGTTGGAGAGACTGTATAGAAAAGACCCGAAAGCTTTTAAAAAGTCATTCTCACAAGCATGGGTCCAAAACCCTGATTCTCAGGTGTTAGGTGCTTGGTATGAAAGGTTGCATTTCAAGGAACCGACAAATAAAGAAAAAGTATCGTTGTTTCAAAAAGGTTTCTTATTCATGGGCATGTTAGCTATTCTAGCTGGGCTAAGCACTAGAATCATTTTCCACTTTGTCGAGCAGGAAGCAATTGCTCCAATTAACTTGGCTTTTGGTGTAATTCCCTTTATTGCTGCTTATTTTGTTTACAATAATACTCCGAAAAAAAGTATTATTTATTTCCTTGTAGCGTTGTTCCTCATTGCCGGGTTGTATCTTAATATGTTGCCATTAAATTATAAAGACAGCAGTATCCTTGCATATTTGCATCTTCCTATATTGTTATGGGTCTTATTGGGACTTGCGTTTACAGGAAATGAATATTCAAAAGGCAGTACAAGGTTAGCTTATATTAAATTTAATTTAGAATATTGTCTTCTCTACGCGAGCATGGCAGTGAGCGGAATGATACTAGCAGTATTCACCATGAAGTTATTTAGCTTCGTTGATTTGGATATAGGAGAATTCTATTTTAGTAATGTTGTTTTATTTGGAGCTGCGGCTCTCGCTGTAGTGGCTACATACTTAGTATCAATGAACCTTAAACTTGCTAAAAATATTACACCATATATAGCTAAAATTTTTAGTCCGCTTGTACTGATTACATTGTTGATCTATCTTATAACGGTTATATGGAGCGGGAAAAATCCATTCTTGGACCGCAATTTCCTAATGGCCTTCAACGGAATACTCCTTGGTGTATTGGCTGTTACCATATTTTCTATCGTTGAGAGTGACTCAGACGAGAAAAAGAGCGTTTCAGATTATATAAATTTTGCCTTAATTGTTCTGGCACTTATTATTGACACTGTCGCTTTGTCAGCTATCGTATTCAGACTTTCTTCTTACGGGATTACACCTAATAGACTTGCTGTTTTAGGTGTAAACATACTGATTTGGGCAAATCTCATTTGGATTATGTTTTCCTATATGCGTTTTCTACAAAACAAATCAGGACCAACAGCTATCCAAGATGCCGTTACGAAGTATCTGCCAATCTACGGACTTTGGGCAGCTTTCGTTATATTTACTTTTCCTATAATTTTTAATTAGAAAGGCATTGTTAATGTAACGACAAATTAATTTTCTATAACGTATAAAATCCTTAGAGCGGATAATTATCGTTGCTTCTATAATTTCTCGAAAATAAAAAAACGTCCCAAAGTAGGACGTTTTTTTTTATGTATATTGCTGTTTTTTCTTAATAAGTAACAACGTTTGTGAAACACAAGCAAGTACTGGCAGTTCAATCAACGGTCCAATAACGAGTGCAAGTGCAATAAGAGGCTCGTCAGGAAAAGCTGTTACAGCAATAGCGAGTGCAACAGGTGAGTTTCTTGCTAATGTTGTTAAGTTTAGACTTACTGTATCTTTATAAGATAAACGCATCATGCGCCCGATAAATTGTCCTAGGACAAAATTAATGATGAAGAACAATAGAACCGGAATGAGTAATAGTAAAACGACATTCATATTTTGTAGTAAATATTTACCTTGTGATGCAAACATCGCTACGATTGCTAAACTTAAAAATACAATTTGCGCAGAGCTGAAAAACGGAATGAGTTTATTCTCGAGTGTTTCAGTTTTTTTCAGTTTATTCATAATGAACTTTGTAGCGTGTGCAAGTACAAATGGTAAGACGATTACGATAACAATGCTTTCTACTAAAACAGAAACCGCTACAGTCTTCATGACACCAGCAAATAAAAATAAATAAATGGGAAGGAGCAGTACTTGCAATATTAAATTTACAGGCAAAATTGCAGTAGAAAGTGCTACATTTCCTTTCGCTATTTCAGTAAAGATTAAGTACCAATCTGTACATGGAGTAACCATTAACATAATAAATCCAACCCAAAGTGCCGGATGATCTGAAAGAAATAGTGCTCCTAATCCCCAAGCGAGTATAGGTGTCCATAAAAAATTAATAGTGAGGCTCGTCCCAGCAAATTTTAAATTACGGAATCCATTTTTTATTTCTTTCAATGGAATGCTGAGGAATAATCCATAAAGCATGAAAAATAAGAAGGGAACAATAAATTTTTCCGAATACATATGTATCATATTAAATTGTCCTAATATAACCCCGAATATAACAGCTGCAAGAATGATAAAGGTTTGAACCTTTTCTAAAGTACTCATTAATAAACCCTCTCTATAGATGAATTTCTCTCTCTAGTTGTATTATACAAGGTATTTCACTTATGTGTTTTTGAATTGATCATTTTGACTGGGGAAATATCTTTATTAAATATTTTTAATTCGAGATATTATTTTTTATTTAAAGTTACTTGACTAAAGTAAGTAGGTGTATTACAATCACTTACATAAGGTAATTAAATAACAAAAAGTTTTGATTTGCTTAGGTTAAGGTATCAATTGGAACTTTTTATTAGAATAAGAATTTTTATGATGATGAATAATGAATATGATAAGAAAGTTTAGGTGAAGAAAATGGGATTATTTAGCTCATTGTTTGGTAAAAAAGAAGAAAATACAAAAGTAGAGGGGAATAAAACAATGTCAAAAGTATTATTTGTAAAAGCAAACGATCGTCCAGCGGAGCAAGCAATTAGTTCAAAGATGTATGAAACATTTGTAAGTGCTTATAAGGAAGCAAATCCGAATACAGAAATTACGGAGTTAGATTTATTTGCATTAGATCTTCCGTATTACGGAAATATCGCTATTTCAGGTGGATATAAACGTAGTCAAGGAATGGAGATAACAGCTGAAGAAGAGAAGGCAGTTGCTACAGTAGATAAATATTTAAATCAATTTTTAGAGGCTGATAAAGTAGTATTTGCATTCCCATTATGGAACTTTACAGTACCAGCACCATTAATTACTTACATTTCATATCTTTCTCAAGCTGGAAAAACGTTTAAATATACAGCAAACGGCCCAGAAGGTTTAGCTGGTGATAAGAAAGTAGTTGTATTAGGTGCTCGTGGTTCAGATTACTCTTCTGAACAAATGGCTCCTATGGAAATGGCTGTTAACTACGTTACAAACGTACTTGGGTTCTGGGGCATTACAAATCCAGAGACAGTTGTAATTGAAGGGCACAATCAATATCCAGATCGCTCACAACAAATTGTTGAAGAAGGTTTAGAAAACGTTAAAAAAGTAGCTGCGAAATTTTAATTAATGATAGTAAATGGAAAAACCAACATGGATGACCATGTTGGTTTTTTAGTCTATTTTCCATGTTAAAAAATGTATATTTATAAAATAAATGAAAAGTTTGAAAATAGTATTGCAAAATATTATATATCAAACTATAATGAGTTCAAGAATAGTTGATACTTAAATTAAATATTCAGAAAATTCAATTAGTTAAAATTGGAAATGAGATAAGGAAATTTGAATGGGGGTTATATTATGGCGAATAAAGTACCGTTTTCGTTCATAGTAGTTATCGGATTAATGTTATTTGCACTATTTTTTGGAGCAGGAAATTTAATATTCCCAGCGATGCTTGGTCAATCGGCAGGAGAGAATGTATGGATTGCTAACGCTGGATTTTTAGTAACAGGTGTTGGATTACCATTACTAGGTGTATTAGCATTTGGTTTTTCAGGTAAAGATGATTTACAGTCATTAGCAAGTCGAGCTCACCCGGTATTCGGGATTGTGTTTACGACAGTTTTATACTTAGCGATCGGTCCGTTATTTGCAATACCAAGAACGGGAAATGTTTCTTATGAAATTGGTCTTAAGCCGTTTATGCCAGAGGGATTAGGTTCTACACCGTTAATTCTTTTTACAATTATATTCTTTAGCATCACTTGTTTTTTTTCGCTAAACCCTGCGAAAATTGTCGATATTGTTGGAAAAATATTAACACCAATTAAATTAACATTCATTGGTATTTTAGTAATCGTTGCTTTTATTCATCCGATTGGAGAGATGCAAGCACCAGTTGAAGGATATACATCACATGCATTTTTCAAAGGATTCCAAGAAGGATACTTAACAATGGACACGCTTGCATCGTTCGTATTTGGGATCATCATTATTAATGCAATTAAAGAAAAAGGTGCGAAAACGAAAACACAAATTATGGTTGTTTGTGCAAAAGCGACAATCATCGCAGCATCTATTCTAGCAATTATTTATACAGCACTTTCTTATATGGGGGCTTCAAGTGTTGCGAAGCTTGGACATTTAGAAAACGGCGGAGAAGTATTAGCGAAAGTTTCTAACTACTATTTTGGATCATATGGCGGGGTATTATTAGGATTAATGATTACAGTTGCTTGTTTAACAACTAGTGTAGGACTTGTATCAGCGTGTTCTTCATTTTTCCATAAGTTATTCCCAAATGTTCCTTACAAGGTAATTGCAATTACGTTATGTGTGTTTAGTGCTATTGTTGCAAATGTTGGATTAACGCAATTAATCGCAGTTTCTGTTCCAGTATTAACAGCAATTTATCCACTAGCAATCGTGTTGATTTTCTTAACATTCTTCCACTCATTATTCAAAGGAAGAGCTGAAGTTTATCAAGTGAGTTTAATCGTAACGTTTATCATCAGCTTATTTGATGGATTAAGTGCAGCTGGAGTTAACATTGAAGTAGTAAGCCGTGTGTTCACTAAATTCCTTCCGATGCAGGAAGTAGGATTAGGCTGGATCTTCCCAGCGATTATCGGCGGATTTATCGGATATGGCATTAGCGTTTTAAAAGTGAAAAATCAAGTTCGCCCAGCAGCTAGTGCGAATAAGAAAATAGGTTGAATTTAAAAAGTTATAGAATTTGATTCTATAACTTTTTTTGTTACTATTGATAAGAATAGAAAAAATAAAGTAGTAGGGGAAATAAAATGAAAAAAACAATTGATCATATCGGCATCGCAGTTCGTGATATAGATAGTACGATTCATTTTTATGAAAAGGTTTTATCAGGAACTTTAATAGATCGATACGTAAGTGAAGCACCCGGTGTTGAAAGCGAAGTGGCTATTCTTGAAGTTGATGGTGATAGAATCGAATTACTTGCTCCGACGAATAATACCACTTCACCAATAGCACGATTTATAAAACAAAAAGGGAAAGGTGTTCATCACGTCGCGTATCGTGTAGATGATTTAGATGTAGCTTTAGAAGAATTAAAAGAACAAGGTATTCGCACACTAGAACACACACTTCGAATGAATAAACATGGTAGAAGATTAATTTACCTTAATCCGGCGGATACAGAAGGCACGATCATTGAGTATTGTGATTATCCTGAAGAGAAATAGAAGAAGGATATGTTTTAAAAAGGTGTTACGTAATAATGTAACACCTTTTTATTTATGCATTTCACATTTTCTTCACAAATGATTCACGATAACTTTTCTTCTTAGGGAACTTACATAAATATATTTTATGATATAATTACAATCGACTTTAAAAATATAAGTTATTTCAATTAGAGTAGTTACTATTGTATTGGAAGTTTAAAGGTGGGGAGAAATAAATCATCATATTGTATGAAAATTTATACTTCATCAGGTTAATATTTCGTCAGGAAATCAAATTAGGAAGTATAAAGTAATGAAAGTGTAGCGATGAAGAAGAAAGAAGTGAAATGAGTGTGAAAGTAATGAGAAGATTAGGGGCATGGTTGCTAATCGCGTGCGTGTTTATCATATTAATCCCAAAAAGCGCGTCTGCTCATGCGTATGTTGTAAAATCAAACCCTGCTGAAAATGAAACGTTGAAGAAAGCACCAACTGTTGTGAAAATTGAATTTGATGAGGATATACAAGTTTCACACTTTAATACATTGTTTGTAAGAGATACCTCAGGTAAAAGAGTAGATTTAAAAGATGCTCATATTGATAAAAAAAATAAAAAATTATTAGAAGCAGGGTTAAAGGAGAATCTTAAAGACGGTCTCTATTCTATTCAGTGGAAAGCTATTTCAGCTGATGGACATCCAATTCAAGGAGTTATTCCGTTCCGTATTGGGCCAGCTGCAGCGGGAGGGGAAGATGTACAAGTAGAGGAGATGGGTTACGTTCCACAAATCGATATGATTGTGGAACGCGGGATTCTATATACAAGTTTCTCACTATTTTTAGGAGTTCTATTCTTTAATCTTATTATATATAAAGGGAATGAAACCCTTGTTCGATCAAAGAGTAAAAAAATAATATGGATCTCATTATTTGGTATATTCATTAGTTTACTATTCAATTTACCATTGCAAGCGAAAATAAATGCTGATGTTTCATGGCTAGAAGCATTCGATCCTATATTATTAAAAGAAACATTACAACTATCTGTTTTTGGTTATGTATGGATAACTCAAATGGCTCTTATTAGTATGCTTATGATTATTACTTATTTTGCAGTGAAGCGTGAGAAACTTTCGTCGTTTAAAGTATGGAGCATTCCAATGCTACTGTTTGTTGGGTTACTTGTTATGAAAGCCATTAATAGTCACGCATATGGTTTAAAGTTTAAAGACATTGCTGTCGTGATGGATTTTCTGCATTTATTCGCAGCTTCATTATGGATTGGCGGTCTATCATCGATTATTCTTCTTTTACGTAAAGAGGATGACAAGTGGACTATGTATTGGGATGCAATTAAGCGTTTTTCACCATGGGCAACAGGTGCTGTCATAGTGATTTTATTAACAGGCCTTTTTAACAGTACATTTTTTATTCCCACGATCCATTCCCTATTTGATACGAAGTATGGATTGGCCTTATTAGCAAAGATGCTTTTATTTGTTTTCATGGGGGTATTGGGAATTATTCATTATGTGAGAGGGAAAATGCGAGCGCAGCAAGGATTAGGCGCTACGGTGAAAGTAGAGTTCATCATTGGAATTATCATTTTCGTCATCGTAGCTTTTATGACAAACGTACAAACACCACCGATGCCTCCTACTGGACCTTTTACAGAGAGTAAGCAATTAGATAATGGATATGAACTTACTTTACATGTAAGTCCTAATAAAGTGGGACAAAATACATTTCATATTACTTTAAAGGATGAGAACGGACAACCTGTTACTGAAATGGAACAAATTATATTGACTACTCAATCGTTAGATATGAATATGGGAAAAGGTTCATTTAAAGTTTCGGCCGTTTCACCGGGAGAATATGAAGCGGAAGGCATGTATATTAACATGACAGGAAACTGGAATATACAAGTTCACGGATTAACAAAATCTCTTGATAGCTTCGATACAGATTATAAATTTATTGTAGGTGGCAGATAAAGGGACGTTACAGATGAAAAGGAGTTAATAGAAAATGAAGCGTATAAAAAAATTAGGAACAACAATGATCGCAACAATAATTGCAATGGGAATTTTTTCGTTACCTGTTAGTGCTCACGTAACTGTGCAACCAGCAACTTCAGATGTTAACTCATGGGAGACATACACAATAAAGGTACCAGTTGAAAAGAATATGGCAACAACAAAAGTTACACTGAAAATACCATCTGGAGTCGAGTTTCAACAGTATGAGCCAGTACCAGGATGGAAAGTGGAAGAACAAAAAGATGCAGCTGGAAAAGTTAAAACTGTAATATGGGAAGCAACAGGAGATGGGATTTTACCTGGTCAGTTCCAGCGATTTACTTTCGTCGCTAAAAATCCAGATAAAGAACAAAAAATAGCGTGGGATGCATATCAGCAATATAAAGACGGAGAAATTGTTGAATGGACAGGTGATGAGAAAGCTGAGAAACCACATTCCCTTACTACGATTGCCAAAGGTGCGTCATTGACAGGAGAACATGGTGAAGTGTCTAGTGTAGAAAAGAATGAAGGCACTAGTAATATGCAAGTAATAGCGATTGTTTTATCTATTTTGGCGATTGTATCGTCGGTGGGTACTTGTATTTTTGTAGTACGTCGTAAAAAATAGACAACCAAGTAGGTGTGGAGTGAGGGGAAAACGGGCGATAACGTCGAAAGCTTACCTATCACTATAGTAACCAAGAAAGCCCAATTCTCAATTTTATTGCTGAGGAATTGGGCTCTTTAATAAATTTCCTTAACTTTGTAAATTCGCATTTCCCGACGCCATCCCGTATAGAAAAAAGACACTCATATAGGAGTGCCTTTTCTGATGTTTTTTAGCAGAAGCAAGCAGCTCCAACTATGATTAATAAAATAAATAATACAACTAATAAAGCAAATCCTCCAGAAAAACCACAACCTCCGCCGCAACTACCACCAAATCCCATAATAGTTCCTCCTTTAATAAGGGGGGGAAACAAGGGTACACTCATGTATGTTAACGGATTCAATTTCCTTTATGTTTTTACGAATTAATTGAACAGGTCCTTTAAGAAAAAAGAAAAGACACCCTAAGGTGCCTTACTCCGACTTGATAAACACAGTATATGTATTGGACGCCCCTCGATAAAACTTTTCAATATGTTTATTGTATATATTTTAAAAGGATTTATTCCACTACTGACTGCAGCAACAATTTTTTGCTAACTCAAATGGCTAATTCAAATCCTGCGTGCTCACTGTAATATACTCTTCACTTTCCTTGAGGAGGGATTCTTCTTGGCTAAAAAGATAAGAGGGACAAATTTTCTTATGCCTTGCACTGTGTACATAAATTTCATCCGTAAGGGTGTCAAGTATCTTCGATATTCATTTACCATACAAAAAGCCCCACAAGCATAGCACTTAATAAAGAAACAGCCATTCCACTAACAAGAAGCTTCCAAACATTCTTACCGATAATCGATGATTTTTCTTCGCCAAATAATGAATTGTAAGTTCCATAAATCATGCCTACTGTACTAAAGTTAGCAAAAGAGGCTAGAAATGTTGTTGCAACTGCAATAGTATGCGGATGTAAAGAGTTTAGGTGTGATTTTAAATCCATCATTGCAACAAATTCATTCGTTGTTATTTTTATCCCCATTAATTCAGCAACATACATAGCATCACTGCCGGATACACCAAGTAAAAAGGCGAAGGGACTAAAGATAATAGAGAAGATTTTTTGAATTGTTAAACCTGTTACAAAAAAACTTAAAATCCCATTTAAACATGCTGTTAATGCTACATATCCAATTACCATGGCTAAAATAACAATAACCATATTCATCCCAACTAACATGCTGTTTGAAATGGTAGAAAAGAAATCTTTTTTTTCATTTTTTGAAGGTGAATAAATAATATCTTCTTCTTTAGTGACTTCTATAGGATTTAAAACATTGGCTAAAATTAATGCGTTAATACAGTTTAAAGGAATGGCGCTGAAAATATATGTTGCTGGAACCATTGATAGATAAGCACCAAGAATGGAACCGCTGACGCTACTCATACTCATAATTCCAAAAGTCAACAAACGATTTTCTTTTAAAACAGATAATTGATCACGAACAACTGCAAGTGCTTCCGTGTTTCCTAAAAACATCATTTGAATGGAAAAGAAGCTTTCTAACTTTGGTAAACGAGAAATCTTTGAAATGATTGCACCTACTTTATCGATAATCCAAGTTAAAATTCCAAAATAAGAAAGAATATCAAAAAAAGTGATAACAAAAATGATAGGAAGTAATGCGCTAAAGAAGAAGTCAATTGTTTGATTTTCCATAGCTGAAGGAAATGCAAATCGAATACCTTCATTCGCACATGATAGTAGCCAACTGAAAAATGACGCAATTTTATTAATTATGATACTACCCAATTTGGTACCTAACATAAACCATGTAATAAAAAGTTCCAATATTATTAGAATACTGATTGGTCTCCATTTTATTTTTCTTTTATTAGGCGAACATAGGAAAACGAATAATATTACAATGAAAATCCCTAAAATATTTAATATGAAATTCATGTCAACAACTCCTTGAGCTTTATTATTTGTATATAAAAAAGCTCTTATTCTTCATACTTTGGCTAATGAGCAGAAGTATGAAGAATAGGAGAGGAACGAAAAATTGATGGTTTATAAACATCCCAATACAACGAGAGAAATCATATCATTATTTGAATTTTTGTATTCTACGGGCTGCCGTATTGGGGAAGTCGTAAAACTGAATCGCGATGATATTAACTTCTCAACGAATGCTGTCATTGTGCATGGGAAAGGTGTTAAAGAAAGGGAAGTATACTTTAATACTCGTTGCATTATTTGGTTAAAAAGGTATCTAGATGAAAGAGATGATGAGGGGCCTGGTTTGTTTATTACGGGAAGAAGGCTCAAAAGACGTATAAGTATTGATAACCTAAGATTTATTATCAAACGTATATCAAATTGTACTGAGATTAAATAGAGTATTCATCCTCATCAATTACTTCACAGCTATGCTACATATATGATTAACAACGGTGCGCCACTTGAAGTAATAAAAAGCTTACTTGGTCATGAGAAGAATGAAACCACAAGAATATTTGCTTAGCTGAGCGGAAAGTTGAGACACAACTTTTATATTAAATATTTATGAAAGCTACTGAAATTAATTTTTAATCAAAATCGAGAGGTGCATATAAAAAGACGTATCTTTTTGAAGTGGACCATTTTGTTGGAAAATTAAATTCCTATTATTTTGTTGTGGTAAATAAGTAGAATAGGTCGTGAATATACTGTGGAGATGTTAAGGCTTTAATTAGGATAGGAGTGAATAAGCAATTATGATACAGACGATGAGCGTCCTTATTTCTGGTGCGAGCATTGCCGGCCCGGCACTTGCTTACTGGCTTCAACGCCACGGATTCGATGTGACTGTAATAGAACGTGCACCAGCATTGCGCACGGGGGGGTACGGGGTTGATATCCGTGGTGCAGCTATTACGGTGCTTAAGGGGATGGACATACTTGATCAAGTTCGTGCAGCTGACACGAACATGACTGGTGTTTATTTCGTGAACAGCGAGGGTAAGTTCGAAGGTCAAATAAGCGAAGCGAGTATGGGGAACCAGCAGGGTCTGGACATAGAAATCATGCGTGACGATCTTAGTAACATTTTGTACGATTTAACCAAGGATACGGTTGAATACATTTGGGGCGATTCGATTACCGCTATACATGATACTGAAGCTGGTGTAGAAGTTCAATTTATTCATGGCAAGCCACAGAGATTTGACATGGTCATCGGTGCGGACGGGCTCCATTCTAATGTGCGCACCTTAACTTTTGGCGACGAAGCACAGTTTAAACGTACGCTTGGCTGTTATATCTCAATTTTTAACCTCGAGAATTACCTCAACCTCGACCACCACCAGCTGCTTTATACGATACCAGGCAAAACAGTAGGTATGTATAGTGCTCGTGACAATACCGAGGCAAGGGGGATGTTCTTGTTCCAATCAGAGGCATTGAAGTACGACCGCTATGATATAGAATCTCAAAAGAAACTTGTAGAAAATGCCTTCTTAGGTCAGACAGGTTGGGAAACCTCGCATCTACTCAAGACCATGAGAGATGCGACAGACTTTTATTTTGATGAGATATGCCAGATTCACATGCCGACCTGGTCAAAGGGGAGGGTTACATTGGTAGGCGATGCAGCGTATGGCCCATCACCTTTATCGGGTCAAGGCTCTAGCCTGGCGCTTGTCGGGGCTTTCGTATTAGCTGGTGAACTCAAAGCTGCAGATGGTGACTTCGCCCGTGCATTTATTGCCTATGAACAAAAAATGAGAAAGTTTGTTGAGAAAAATCAAAAAATAGGATTAATGGCTGCTGGGAGTATGGTTGAAAAATCAAACTTCAAAATCTTTCTTCGCAACTTAATGTTGCGTATACCAACCATTATGGTTGTACAATTTAATATGATTTCGAAAATGATAGCGAAAGCTGCTAACGGGATAGAGCTGAAAGATTATTGATATGAATAGTTATAATAAAAAGAGAGATCTCCCTTTTTGTTGGTACTTAAAGTGATGGTGTACAAAATAGACATAAGAAAGAGCCTACTTTTTGTAGGCTCTTTCTTATGTCTATTTATTTCACTTCAACTTGCTGCCCTACAGCAAGTGTTTTCGGTTTTATATTCACAAAACAAATACTCACCACAATAAATAATAGACCGATAAATAAGCTAATCGTAATTGCCTCATGTAAGAAAATTGAACTTACAATAATAGCGATAAGAGGGATAAGGAATGTATAAGCTCCAACTTTACTAGCCTCACCAGCTCCAACAAGTGTGAAGTAAGCAAGCCACCCCATTGCAATAACAAAGAATGAGATGAATAGTAGTACACTTACAAATGGTATACTCCAAGCGATGTTAGACCAGCTTTCAAATTCTGAACCAAATCCGATTAAGCAAAGTCCACCAATAATAAGCTGAAGTGTTACCATCCAAATGGCATTAACGCGGTGTCCAGTTTTCTTAATAAATACTGTGCCGAGTGCCCAGCCGATGGCACAGCCTAAAGCAAGTAGAACACCGATAATAGAAATATGTCCAGTTAAACTACTAGAGCTAATAACCCCTACACCAATAAATCCAAGAATAAGTCCGAAAATTTTCAAGCCATACATTGCCTCTTCAAGCCAAATCCATGAGAAAATGCCGAGTAAGACAGGTTGGAGAAATACGATTGCGGAGAATAGTCCAGCGGGCATGTATTGAAGTCCGACAGTTTGTAATCCGTAAAATATAATGATGTTAAGTAAAGAAGAAATAACGTATAAATGCCAAGTTTCCTTTAAATTTAACTGTTTGTATTTCGGTAATGCGAAAATAAGTAGGATAAATCCTCCTATTAATGTTCTAATCCCTGCAAAGAGTACGGGTGGTGTGTAATGCAAAGCGAATTTTGATAACGGCCAATTAATTCCCCACATAATAACGAGAAAGGTAAGGATTATTGTCGCTTTAGTTCGAGAAAGCTGTGTCACGGTAAGACCTCCTTGTTGTCATTCATTTCACTATGATATGATATCGACTATGATAAATAAAATGAATCTTTTTTATAAGGAGTATAAGTGATTAGTTATGACCATTACACAACTTCAAGTATTAATAAAAACTGTTGAGTTAGGTAGTTTTACGAAGGCAGCCGGAGAGTTAAATATGACACAGCCAGCCGTTAGTCATGCAATTTCAAGTATTGAGTCAGAGTTAGGAGTTACTATTCTAATACGCGATAAACGAAAAGGGTTAATCGTTACGGATGTTGGAAACAGAATTCTTGTACATATTAGAGAGATTTTGAACGGTGTTGAGAAGATTGAACAAGAGGTGGCAATGGAGAAAGGACACGAAGTTGGGACGATTAGAATTGGGAGTTTTCCAAGTGCTTCTGCACATTTCTTACCCAAAATGATAAATCTTTTTAAGGAGAAGTATCCGAACTTAGAAGTCGTTCTTTGTGAAGGGACGATTAAAGAAGTTGAAGAGTGGTTAGTATCAAGGGTTGTTGATATAGGAATTGTTATTTTGCCTAATAAAGATATGGAGATTGTCCCATTAACGAAGGGGAAAATGGTTGTTATCTTAAGAGAGGATCATCCTCTTTGTAAGAAGGACTTTATTACAATTAGTGATTTAGAGAATGAACCGATTATATTATGTAAGGGCGGATACGAACCACCCATTATTGATATGTTTAAACAAGCTAACGTACCACTTCGGGCGGAGTATATAATTTCGACAGTTACTACAGCTTTAAATATGATTCAAGAAGGATTAGGTATTGCAATATTAGCTGAATTATCTTTAACGAATTTACCACAGAATGTGCAAACGAGAGAATTGGAACCGCAAGTATGGAGAGAAATTGCTTTAGCTGTTCCTTCATTAAAGGATTCTTCAATCGCTGTGCAGCTATTTATTGAAGAATTTCAAGCGCTATTTACAGAATAAAAAGAAGTGTCTCATATATCATAATGGGACACTTTTTAATTTGCTTATAAAAAATCTATCAAAAGGATTGACTTATCTTTTTGTTGTAACTATAATGATTACATCGAGGTGGTGATCACGATGAAAATTAGTAGCCGCTTTTCTATAGCTGTTCATATTTTATCTATTTTAAAAAACAATCCATCTTCACTTTGCACTTCAGACTATATGGCCGAAAGTGTAAATACAAATCCGGTAGTAATCCGTAAAATTATGTCGTACTTGAAACAGGCTGGATTTGTTTACGTAAATCGCGGACCAGGTGGCGCGGGGTTATTAAAGGATTTACATGAAATCACGTTGTTAGATGTGTATCATGCAGTAAATGTAGTGGAAGAAGACAAACTATTTCATATTCACGAACAACCAAATCCAGATTGTCCAATTGGCGCGAATATTCAAGTGGTGTTAGAAGTTATATTAATTCAAGCACAATCCGCGATGGAAGAAGTTTTGAGAAATATTACGATGGGGCAGTTGTTTGAATCTTTACAAGAGAAAATGAATGCTTAAAATAGTATCTATATTTTTTTATTATTAATGTAACCGTTTTGATTACAACTATAAAGGTAAGGTGTAAAAATTATGACTGTAAAAATGAAAGTATACTCAGATTTTATATGTCCATTTTGTTTTTTAGCAAAAGGTCCATTAGATGAAGTAGCAAAAGAAAAAGATGTAGAAATTGAATGGATGCCATTTGAATTACGTCCAAGTCCATATTCAAAAATAGATCCATGGAATGAGCCAGAAAAGTTAGGTTCATGGGATGCTTTCATTCTTCCTACAGCGAAGAAATTAGGAATCGATATGCGCTTGCCACGTGTTTCACCGCATCCATATACACATTTAGCTTTTGAAGGATGTGAATTTGCGAAAGAACGTGGACTTGGAAATGAGTATCATCACCGCGTATTCACCGCATTTTTCCAAGAAGAACAAAACATTGAAGATATTGATGTGTTAACAAAACTAGCGGTAGAAGTAGGGCTTCCAGAAGCTGAATTTAAAGATGCATTAGTAAATCGAAAATATAAAGAAAAACATCAAGAAGCAATTCAGCGTGCATATGATGAAGCGAATATTATGGCGGTACCAACTGTCATGATTGGTGATGAAGTTATTCAAGGGCTTGCTAGTAAAGAAACGCTAGAGAGAGTAATTGATAAAGAAATTGAAAAGAATAAAACAAATTCTTTTGAAGGAATGCAATGTAATACAGATGGATATTGCTAATTCGCTTGTTATGAAATAACAAAATAAATTATAAAACAAATATTTGGAGGAACTAAAATGTCAGCAACTACAACAAACTTAAAAGAAGCAATCGTGAACCGTCGTTCAATTCGTAAAGTAACAAAAAACGCTACAATTACAAAGGAAAGAATTGAAGAAGTATTAAAAACAGCTTTACATGCACCAACTTCTTTCAATATGCAAAGTGGCCGTATGGTTGTATTAATGGATGGAGAACATGAAAAGTTTTGGGATATCGTAAAAGAAACGCTTAGATCACGCGTACCAGCAGAAAACTTTGAAGCGACTGTAGAAAGACTAAAAGGTTTCCATGCAGGTGTAGGTACCGTTTTATTCTTTGAAGATCAAGCAACTGTAGAAAAAATGCAAGAAAATGCACCGTTATATAGAGATCAATTCCCATTCTGGTCTCATCAAGGAAATGCAATGTTACAACATACTGTATGGATGTTATTATCAGCTGAAGGAATTGGCGCATCATTACAACATTACAATCCAATCGTAGATGCTGAAGTGAAAGAAACATGGAACATTCCAGCAGAGTGGAGTTTAGTAGGACAAATGCCATTTGGTGAGCCAAATGAACAACCAGGAGAAAGAACATTCTTACCTACTGAAGATGTAGTGAAATTTTATTAAGAAATTTAATATATACAGAGTTAAATAAATGAAAGGACAGTACATATGGCTAATATGTACTGTCCTTTCGTATGTAATGTTTAAACTCGATTGTGGAAAATGTTACTGCAAGAACAATTTCCTCCATATGAATCGATGTCTTTCCGTACAATCAATAATCTATATGCTTATTTTTTTGAAATGACAGTAAACATCCCTGTCATGTTTGGTGAGTAATCTTTAAAATCAAATTTTTCATAGAATGATTCTTTACCTTGTGATGCAAATAAACCGACAAACGCCTTATCAGGTGCATTTTCATTTAAGTATGCAACTAAACGATGCATGATTTCTTTCCCAATACCATGTTTCTGATAATCTGGATGAACTACTATATCTTGAATATAGAAATAGATAGATCCATCGCCGACAATTCTCCCCATGCCGATAATTTGTTCATTATCTTTGACTGTGATGCAGTGAATAGAATGCTTCAGTGAAGTATCCGCTACTTCAAAATTCATATAATTAGTCCATCCAACAGAATCACACAAATATTTATACTCTTCTAATGTTGGAATGTTATGTTTAAACTCATATGTTTTCAAAATGTAACCTCCAAGTCCTTAAATTCAACAAGTATATAAATTCGACATTTTTTTATCTTTTCCTCTTACGTAACTGCCTTTATCCATTGAGTTTCGTACAGTGTCCTTAATTGTATTTGTGTTAATTTATAAGAGTTTAGGGGAAAAATATAAGAAATAACGTAGTAAGAAGGGAAGTGGAAAAATGAATGATGAGAAAAAATATACAGTAGTAGGTACTGATGTTGAGGAAGTAAAACGTTTAAATAAAGATTCAGGATTAACGTATAATCAAGTGAAGGAATTATTAGCGAAGCAAATGCAAAAAAGAAGTAATTAGATTGAAATCTTTCATTTTTTCATTTAGCATTTTGATTGGAGAGAGTTAAGTAAAAGGTAACTCTCTTTTTTATATAAATGAGCAACTTTTAGAGTGGAGGAAACAACATGAAAAAATGGGTGAAAATAACGTTGTCTATCGCTGGAGGTATGGTCCTAGTGGCATGTGCCGGAGGATATTACGTGTATAAAAATTATTTTCCGAAGGAACCTGAACGTATTGTATATGATAAAGGCAGAGTGTTAAAACCGATACATAATCAGCTTAAAGGGATCGACATAGATAATATAAAGATAAAAGAAAAAGAAGTTGTAAATGCGACTGTGGATGAGCTTCAAAAAATGGTCGATGATGGAAAATTGTCATATGAAGAATTGACGAGTATTTATCTTTTTAGAATACAAGAACACGACCAAAGTGGAATATCATTAAATGCTGTTGCAGAGATTAATCCTGATGCGATGGAAGTAGCACGAAAGCTAGATAAAGAGAGAGCGTTAAATAAGAAATCGAACTTATATGGCATTCCTGTCATTGTAAAAGATAATATACAAACGGAAAAAGTGATGCCGACAAGCGCAGGAACTTATGTATTAAAAGATTGGATTGCAGATGAAGATGCGACGATCGTGAAGAAGTTGAAAGAAGAAGGTGCTTTTGTTTTAGGAAAAGCGAATATGTCTGAATGGGCAAATTATTTATCCTTTACAATGCCAAGTGGGTATAGCGGGAAAAAAGGACAAAATTTAAATCCATACGGTCCGATTACGTTTGATACATCGGGATCAAGTTCTGGATCTGCTACAGTAGTTGCAGCAGATTTTGCACCGCTTGCGATTGGCACAGAAACGACTGGATCAATTGTAGCACCAGCATCTCAGCAATCAGTAGTTGGATTACGTCCATCTTTAGGTATGATTAGTAGAACTGGAATTATTCCGTTAGCTGAAACGCTTGATACTGCAGGGCCTATGGCAAGAACGGTAAAAGACGCGGCAACGTTATTTAATACAATGGTAAGTTATGATGAAAAAGATGCTATGACAGAAAAAATGAAAGATAGAGATAGAATAAATTATACGAATGATTTATCGATAGATGGATTAAAAGGGAAAAAGATAGGGATTCTTTTTTCTGTAGATCAACAAGATGAAAATAGAAAAGCAGTAGCGGAAAAGATTAGAAAAGACATTCAAGATGCAGGTGCGATATTGACTGATGATATTCAGTTAAACAGCGAGGGTGTAGATAATCTGCAAACATTAGAATATGAGTTCAAGCATAATGTTAACGACTATCTTTCGAAGCAAAAAAATGTGCCTGTAAAATCGTTAGAAGAGATTATAGCGTTTAATAAAAAAGATAGTAAAAGACGAATGAAATATGGACAAACATTAATTGAGGGGTCTGAAAAATCTGCTATAACGAAAGATGAGTTTGAAAAAGTAGTTCAAACGAGCCAAGAAAATGCAAGAAAAGAGCTAGATAGGTATTTAGTAGAAAAAGGTTTGGATGCTCTTGTGATGATTAATAACGATGAAGTTCTTCTATCAGCTGTGGCTGGTTATCCAGAATTAGCAGTGCCGGCAGGGTATGATTCTGATGGTCAGCCGGTAGGCGTAGTGTTTGTTGGGAAACAGTTTGGTGAAAAAGAACTTTTTAATATTGGATATGCGTATGAACAGCAATCTAAAAATAGACGATCTCCTAAAATATAGAGTTGAAAAAGTAGTTTTTAGAAAAGTATTAGATAAAAAATCCGACAATAAAAAAGAAAAAAAGGATTCTTCCCAATTAGTAAGAAAGATTGTCTATAGAAGCTCATAAAATGTAATAGTATTACAATGAATAAGTGTGTGTTGCAATATATCCAATTTCCATCCATTGAAGGGGGAGGTTAAATCTTAATGAATGAAGTGAAAAATTTTTTTCGAAGTAGAGGGTTTCAACGGTTTCTCGTTTTAATAATATTAGTGCTTGTATTATATGGATTAAAAAGTATGATCAATTTAATTTTGATTACGTTTATACTGACATTTTTAATGGATCGATTTCAACGTTTTATTTCAAAGAAGTTGAAAGTAAATAGGAAGGTAGTAATTGCTTGTTTATATATAATATTAGTGACCTTTATTGTCACAACATTGTATAAGTATTTACCGGTACTAACGATACAAATTTCACAATTGATTTATCAATTTAAATTGTTTTTTCAACATCCACCTGATAATGAGATGATTAGATATGTACTTTCAGCAATTAATGAAATGGAAGTATCAAAATATATTGAACAAGGTGTGGATGTCATTTATCAATCAATAGCAAACATAGGAAAGGTAAGTTTGCAAATACTATTGTCTCTTATTCTAAGCTTATTTTTCTTATTAGAAAAAGAGCGTATTATTTCGTTCACGTCTAAATTTAAAGATAGTAAATTAAAGATTTTTTATGAGGAGATTGCATATTTCGGCGAAAGATTTGCAAGATCGTTTGGAAAGGTGATTGAAGCACAGTTTTTAATTGCGGTGGTCAATTGTGTGCTCACTGTAATCGCACTGGTCATTTTAGGATTTCCACAGCTCCTTGTATTAGCTGTCATGGTCTTTCTACTCGGTTTGATTCCAGTTGCTGGTGTTATTATTTCCCTGTTTCCACTTTGTATCATTGCCTATAACGTCGGTGGAGTTATGTATGTTGTATACATACTAGTATTCATTACAATAATCCATGCTCTTGAAAGTTATTTTTTAAATCCAAAATTTATGTCTGCAAAAACGAATTTGCCTGTCTTTTATACATTTATGATTCTCATCTTTTCAGAGCATTTCCTCGGAATATGGGGGCTTATTATCGGGATACCGATCTTTATCTTTTTATTAGATGTACTTGACGTAAATAATGATAAATCGATTAAAAGTAATAAGTGATAGAAATAACCGATGTTGTCTTTTGGAGAAAACATCGGTTATTTCTTATTTTTTCTTTGGAGGAGGTAGTTTTATAAATTTATTTGCAATTAAAGCTATAATAACAGCAGTAAAAATAAACACCGCGATTATGCCGAACCCCATACCTGCCCATCCTCCTATAAGGAAGATACTGATTGGTATTGCTAATAAGCTTAAAATGATAAGAATCAATCCGAGATTCTTATCATATTTTTTGGCTGGAAATAATGTTCGGATGATTAAAAAGAGAAAAAGTATTAATGCGGATACAGCTAGTAAGAGGATGACAATTGTCCAAGAATCATTCATAAAATCACTCCTTTCTATCCCGCATTAACGGGCAGTAAAACTCCCACCTCAAAATTCGGGTGGAGCAAAGAAGTTAGGTGGGAGATAAACTGTCCGTAAACGCCCGATTGGTGAGGGCTGATTAAAGTTTCACTTTATTATAGATAATATTACCGTTTAAATTGAGGGGGAACTGTAAAAATATAAAAAAGCAATCCAATATAAATTGGATTGCTTTTTTGATTAAAATATATGATTAAAGAACAGGAGCCATTGTTTCTTTCAATACTTGAACAGAGTGATCGAATTTTAATTCTTCTTCTTCACTTAATTCAACTTCTAAAATTTCACGAACGCCTCCGCGGTTTAAGACAGCAGGTACGCCAATATAAACATCTTGTTGGCCGTATTGACCTTCAAGGTATGCTGATACAGTTAATACGCTGTTTTCATTGTTTAAGATTGCTTTCGTAACACGCAGCAGTGACATGCCGATGCCGTAGTATGTAGCACCTTTTCGTTCAATAATGTGGTAAGCTGCATCACGCACGTTTATGAAAATATCATCTAAATCTTTTTGGTTATATGTGTTGTCTTTTTCAAGAAGCGTTTCTAGTTTTTGAATGCCAATTGATACATGGCTCCAAACAGGAAGTTCTGTATCACCGTGCTCTCCGATAATATAAGCGTGAATGTTATGAGGCCCAATATCGAAGTACTCACCTAACATATAACGGAAACGAGCTGAGTCAAGAGTTGTACCAGAACCAATTACGCGTTCTTTTGGCAATCCAGACTCTTTCCAAGTTACGTAAGTTAAAATATCTACAGGGTTAGTTGCGATTAAGAAGATGCCATCAAATCCGCTATCCATAATGCTACGAACAATTTGCTTGAAAATTTTAGCGTTTTTCTCAACTAAGTCTAAGCGTGTTTCACCTGGTTTTTGTGGTAACCCAGCAGTAATTACAACAAGATCTGCGTCTTTACAATCTTCATAACTACCTTTCCAAACCTTTGTTGGAGCTGGTGCGAAAGGAACCGCATGGCTTAAATCCATTGCTTCTCCTTCAGCTTTGGCTTCATTTACATCCACTAAAACAAATTCTTCAGCTACAGCTTGGTTAATCATGCAGTAAGCATAACTACACCCAACTGCTCCTGTTCCTACTAATACAACACGGTTAATACCTTTTTTCATTTCAAAATTCCTCGCAATTTCATTAATTTTATTATGTAAGATAATACGTCTTACTTCTAAAGTTTCATATCTATTTTATTACATTTTATAAAAGATATTCAAGTAATTGAAAATGTATCCGCTCAATTGCTTGAATGAAACATAGGAATCCTGTTAAAAGAATATAATTCAGTAAAATCCTTCATAAAAGGGGAATTGGCATGGGGAATCCATTATCGATGGAAGAAATGCTTCAAATTATTCATGAAGGGCTTGCCAAAACAAATAACCCCAAACGGATTACAATTGCCGGTGCAGGGATGTCTGGATTAGTTGCAGCATCTTTATTAAAAGAGTCTGGACACGAGGTAACGATTATAGAAGCGAATAATAGAATAGGTGGCAGGGTGTATACGATTCGTGAACCATTTAGCGCAGGGTTATATTTTAACGCAGGCCCTATGCGTATTCCGGATACTCATGATTTAACTTTAGCCTACATTCGTAAATTTAAACTACCGTTAAACCTTTTTATTAATAAAACTTCTTCAGATATAATTTATACGAATAACAAAAGAACGAGATTGGATGTGTTTGAAAAGGACCCAAGTGTACTTGGATATCCAGTTTTAGATAAAGAAAGGGGGAAAACGGCAGAAGGATTAATGTTAGGGGTATTGGAACCGATACTTAATTATATTAAGAAAGATCCTAATAAAAACTGGATTATTGTTGAGAAAAAGTATAAAACATATTCGCTCGGTTCGTTTTTAACCGAGTATTATTCAGATGGGGCAATAGATATGATCGGAGTACTTCTTGATATGGAAGCATACATGGGAATGTCTTTAATTGAAGTATTACGCGAAATGATCTTTTTCACTTCAACGACGAAATATTATGAGATAACAGGCGGGATGGACGTATTACCAAATTCATTTTTACCAGAGCTAAAGGATAATATTTTTATGCCGTATAAAGTAGAAAAAATTATACAGGAAGATAATAAAGTAATGATGCAAGTAACACATGAACAAACGTTAAATTCATGTATAGTAACTGGTGACATCGCTATTGTCACAATTCCATTTTCAGCTTTGCGATTTGTAGAAGTCCAGCCGTATCATTTATTCTCTTATTATAAAAGACGGGCAATTCGTGAATTGAATTATATTGCTTCAACTAAAATTGCGATAGAGTTTAAAAATAGATTTTGGGAAAGAGCAGGACAATATGGTGGTAAGTCAATTACAGATTTACCTATCCGCTTTACATATTATCCGAGCTATGGCATTCAGTCACCAGGGGCATCTATCGTTATAGTAAGCTATACGTGGGCAGATGAGGCATTAACATGGGATAGTCTCCCGAATAGAGGACGTATTCGTTATGCGTTGAAAAATTTAGCGCAAATTTATGGGAATGTGGTTTATAGTGAGTATGTTGCGGGAAAATCTTTTAGCTGGAGTCAAAATCCGTATTCTTGCGGAGCATTTACAGCTTTTGAACCAGGGCAAGAGCTTGAATTGTTTCCATATATTACGCCGCCAGCGGGTAGAGTGCACTTTGCAGGAGAACATACGACATTAACACATGGATGGATGCAGGGAGCAATCGAGTCTGGAATTAGAGTTGCTCATGAAGTGAATGGAAAATGAAACGATAATCTAGCAGTTTTGTTTACAAATAGGTATTCTTTTAATAAAATGATAAATATAAATCGTAATAATTACGCTTTGAAGAAATTTGAAGTAGAGAAATGGATGGTCGGTCAAATGAGTAAAGTAGAAATTCATATATTAGGTGGTTTTTTAGGTAGCGGAAAATCAACATTGCTGCAAAATTTATTATTAGCAGAAAAGAAGAAAAATCGAAAAGTTGCAGTTTTGATGAATGAAATCGGTGAATACTCGGTAGATACAGATATTATTGGAAAAGAGAATGTGTTAAAGGAACTTCTGAAAGGATGTATTTGTTGTACGTTAAAAGAAGAGCTTGAAATACAATTGCATTCACTATATCAACAAGAAAGACCGGATGTAATTTATATAGAAACAACAGGCGTCGCACATCCAATTGAAGTGTTAGATGCATGTGTATCACCAATTTTAGCTCCTTTCCTTGAAGTGAAATCTATAGTAGTCGTATTAGATGCAGTAAGATGGTTAAACCGAAGTATATTAAGTGCAAATGTACAACAGCTATTACATGAGCAAATGAAATATGGAAGTCATATTCTCATTAATAAATCAGATTTATTAACAGAGGAAGATAAAAGTAAAGTATTCGAAGATGTAAAAGCAATAAATAATCATGCGAAGTTGTATGAAACAAAGTATTGTAATATATCTTTAAAGGATATAGAAGAAGCTGAATTTATGAGTGATGGAGAACACGAGACACTTCATGTTAAACAGCATTTACATATACAAACAATGACGTATCAATTTACGAAATCAATTGATCAAGACAAATTATATGAATGGCTTTCGAATTTACCAGATAGTATTTATCGAGTGAAAGGTTTTGTGAAATTCCATGGAGATAAATACCCTCATCTATTCCAATATTCGTTTGGCGTACCAACTTTACTGGAGCAGGATTTTGGTTTCCCGACAAACTTGGTAGTAATAGGGGAAGGATTAGATAAGAAGCAATTGGTTGAGGGGTTAGAGAAAGTAGAACTTAATTCTAATTAAGATTAAAGGACTAACTTCAAAATAAGTTAGTCCTTTTTTGTATGTAGAAAAACGCTTGCGGATTTTGTCTAATGAAAATAATTGAAAAATTCATAAATATATTTATAATCAAATCTAAGAGGTGATTCAGGTGTCAGAAAAAATAATAATGGATGTAAAAAACCTAACAACAAAAGGGTTAGAAACGAGAGAGAAATTATTGTGTGCTGCAGAAGAGGTATTTGGTAATAAAGGATATTACGAAGCTTCTATCGTGAATATTACACAAGAAGCAACGGTAGCGCACGGAACTTTCTATAATTACTTTCCATCTAAAAAAGATATATTTGATGAATTGATTCGCAGATTGAACCGTGAGTTACGCTTAATTATTAAAGAAGAAATGAAGGGGATATCAAGTTATGAAGAGGCACAAAGAAGAGGTTTTCAGGCCTTTTTTCGATGGGTGAAAGATCGTCCTAATCTATATAACATTGTACAACAGGCGGTAGTTGTTGATGATAATTTATATAGATGGTATTATGCAAAGCTCGCAAATGGATTTTTAAAAAGTTTATCGGTTGGCATGGAAGCGGGAGAATTTAAACAACTTGATAAAGAAACAATTGCGTATTGTCTTATGTCAATTGGTCAATTTTTAGGAATGCGATGGGGCTATTGGGAAGAGAAAGATGTTCCGGAAGATGTATTTGAAGCAGCGATGTCATTAATATTTGAAGGATTGAGAAAGAGATAAGGGAGTGGGGAAAATATGCAAGGCATTGCTTATTGGATTGAAAAACGGGCCTATTTACATCCAGATCGCATTGCCATTATTACAGAAGAGGAGGAAATGACATATAAACAGTTACATGAGTATGTAAGTAAAGTAGCAGCATATTTAATTTACGACTTAAATGTGCAAAAAGGAGAGAGGATAGCTATTTTATCACAAAATAGCTTGGAATATATTGTACTTTTATTTGCTATAGCAAAGGTAGAATGTATTGCTGTTCCACTGAATATACGGTTAACAGAAAATGAACTTATATTTCAGTTAAAAGATAGTGGAGCTACAGTTTTATTTGTAGAGGAAACATTTCAAAATATGGCACTGTTAATGCAGAATGTAACATATGTACAAAGAGTTATTTCGATTAAAAGTTTAAAAGAAATAGAAGATAGAAAAATTGACAACTTTGAAGAGATAAATGAAAGCGCATCCTTTATTATATGTTATACCTCGGGGACAACAGGACAACCGAAAGGAGCTGTACTTACACAAGAGAATATGTTTTGGAATGCGCTTAATAATACATTTGCGATTGACCTAACTGTTCATGACCGCTCCATTGTGTTATTGCCTTTATTTCATATTGGTGGGATTGGTTTATTCGCATTTCCAACTTTATTTGCAGGTGGAATAATCATTGTTCCGAGAAAATTTGAGCCAACCATAGCTCTTTCTATGATAGAAAAATATAAAGTGACTGTTGTAATGGGAGTACCTACAATTCACCAAGCATTAATTAATTGCGCAAAGTTTGAAACTACAAATTTACAATCAGTTCGCTGGTTTTATAACGGTGGTGCACCATGTCCAGAAGAGTTGATGAGAGAATTTATAGATAGAGGATTTTTATTTGGTCAAGGCTTTGGTATGACTGAAACATCACCAACCGTATTTATGCTTTCAGAAGAAGATGCAAGACGTAAAGTAGGCTCAATTGGAAAACCTGTTCTGTTTTGTGATTATGTACTTATTGATGAAAACAAAAATAAAGTTGAGATTGGTGAAGTTGGAGAGTTACTAATAAGAGGACCAAATGTAATGAAAGGGTATTGGAATCGGCCAGATGCAACAGAAGAAACGATTCAAGATGGTTGGTTATATACGGGAGATTTAGCTAAAGTTGATGAAGATGGTTTTGTATACATTGTCGGTAGAAAAAAAGAAATGATAATTTCCGGTGGTGAAAATATTTATCCCCTTGAAGTAGAGCAAGTTATTAATAAACTATCAGAAGTATGTGAGGTAGCAGTAATTGGTACACAACATGTAAAGTGGGGAGAGATTCCAATCGCCTTTATTGTGAAAAAGAGTTGCAGTGTATTAACTGAAAAGGAAGTCATTGATCATTGTCGTTTATTTCTAGCCAAATATAAAGTTCCAAAAGAAATTGTGTTTCTAGAGGAATTGCCTAAAAATGCAACTGGTAAAATTCAAAAAGCACAGTTAGCAAATCAACTGAAAAGTAGGTGAAGGGATGATTATGTATAGTTCCGGTCAACAGGCATCATGTAGTAAAACAATAACAGAAACGGATTTTTTATTATTTGCGGGTTTGAGCGGGGATTTTAATCCAATTCATATTGATCATGAGTATGCAAAACAAACTAGATTTAATCAAAGAATCGCACATGGTTTATTAACGTCTAGTTTATTATCACAATTGTTAGGTGTTCATTTACCAGGAAAGGGTTCCGTTTATATGGAACAAACTATTAAATTTACAGCGCCAGTTTTTATAGGAGATACGATTACAGCTACGGCAACAGTACAAGAATTTATGATAGAAAAGAGAGTTTTGAAATTGTTAACTGAGTGTCATAACCAAAAAGGAGATTTAGTGTTAACGGGTGTAGCGACTATGATGGTGCCAAAAAAAGGAGGAATTGTCTAATGAGAATTGGGATTGAAGCAACTGGTGTTTTCTTCCCAAAAGACGTAGAAACGGCCGCAGATTTATCTAAAAAAACAGGTATTCCTGAGAATATTATTATAGAAAAGTTTGGGTTATATGAAAAACATGTCGCAGACGAAACGATGCATGCATCAGATTTAGCTATTGCTGCTGCAAAGCCAATATTATTACAAGTAGATCCTCAATCTATTGATGTAGTCATTTATTTTGGCAGTCCACATAAAGATTACCACGTATGGTCTAGTGCCCCAAAAATTCAGCATGAACTTGGATTGAAAAATGCTTATGCTTTTGAAATTATGAATGTTAGTTCTTGCTTTCCAATCGCTCTCAAAGTTGCAAAGGATATGCTCTACTCTGATAAATCAATTGAAAATATATTATTAGTAGGTGGATGTAAAGAATCTCAAATTGTAGATTATGATAATCCACGCTCACGTTTTATGTTTAATTTTGCTGATGGCGGAAGTGCAGCTTTAGTAAAAAAGGGAGCTAGCAACGGTGAAATATTAGGCAGTGCGATTATAACGGATGGTTCATTTCATGACGATGTTCGTATTCCAGCTGGTGGATCGAAGCAGGTTGCGAGCTATGATACAGTTGAGAATCGACAACATTATATTGATGTAATAGATCCTATTAGTATGAAAGAACGTTTAGATCCAATTTCAACCCCTAATTTTGATAAGGTTATTCGGGAGGCGTTAAGAAAAAGTGGATTTACTCCTAAAGATATTAAAGTATTGTTACCACTGCATACAAAACGCTCTATGCTAATAGAATTGTTACAGGGGCTGGGCTTAGTAGAAGAGCAAGTTGTATATTTAGATCATTATGGACATATGTCAGCGCTTGACCCATGTATAGGTCTTCATTTTGCAAATGAGCAAGGGAAATTACAGCCTGGAGATATTGCAGTAGTGGTTAGTGCAGGTACTGGGTATACTTGGGCAGCTACTGTGATTAGATGGTAGTAAGCATGGATTTTATCAAAAAAATTATATGTTGTTTTTTCATTGTTATTGTGAGTCTAGGGATGTTTGCTTCTGTAGGAAGTGCCTCTGCTGTAAAATATGTGAAATCATGGGGGAGTGAGCTAGATACTTCTAAGTTACTAAGGACACCAGTGGCGATGGCAAGGGATGCAAAAGGATTTTTGTATGTTGTTGATATGGGGAATAATAGGATTTTGAAAATAGATAAGAATGGAGAAGTTGTTGATGCTATAGGAACTTTAGGTGAAGGTCCGGGACAGTTTAATATGCCATTTGGTATTGCTGTTGATAAAGAAGGTAATATTTTAGTTGCGGATACAGCGAATTATCGTATTCAAAAATTTAATGAGGAGTTTCAATTTATTAAAAGTTGGGGCACAAAAGGTAAAGGAAGTGAGCAGTTCTCGTTTCCTAGGGAAATTGCAGTAGATAGCGATAACAATTACTATATTACGGATGAATACAATCATCGTATTCAAAAATATAGCCCGGATGGGCAGTATATTCAAACAATAGGGAGTTATGGAAAGGCGAATGGAGAAATGGCTTTACCACAAGGAATTGCGATAAATAAACAAGACGAGGTCTATATTGCAGACACATATAACAATCGTATTCAAGTGTTTGATAAAAAAGGGGAGTTTCAGCGAGTAATCGGAACAGGAATTGCAGGTTTAGGCCCATATCAATTCTACCATCCAAGAGGAATAAATTTTGACTCAACATCTGGATCGCTATATGTAGCAGATACATATAACAATCGGATAATGAAATTTACAAATAAAGATCAATTTTTATATACAGTAGGTAACTTTTTTCAGTTTGTTTATCCTAATCAAGTTTTTCCGGATGGTAAAGGGAATATCTATATAACAGATACGGGAAATAATCGTGTACTTTTATATAATGAGGTAGGCCTAACAGCGGTAATGAAGAAAACCATAGGTAATGAAAGGAATGGAAATACACAATATGCAGGACCTTATGATGTCGAAAGAGACACGAATGGAAATGTTTTTGTATCTGATTCTTTTAATCATCGAATTTTGAAATATGATATATCTGGGAAGATTGTTGCTAAGTGGGGAAGTTTATTTGGTACTGGTGGGCCACTTGGGTTCGGAAGTCTTCCAGGACAGTTTTTTGTTCCAAGACAGATTGCAACGGATCGTTACAATAATGTGTATGTATCTGATTCTGTAAATCATCGTATCCAAAAATTCACCAATTCAGGGATAGCGCTTGCTTCATATGGTTCATTTGGAGTATTACCAGTTTTTTTTCAATTTCCATCTGGAATAGCTATTGATAGTAAAGGAAACATATTTATAGCTGATTCAGAAAATCATCGTATTCAAAAATTTAATCCATTCTTTGTATATATGAAAGAATGGGGGAGAAAAGGAAGTAGAGAGGGAGAGTTTTTTCAACCTATGCAATTAGCAATTGATTCAAAAGATAATGTTTATGTTGTTGATCGGATTAATAATAGGGTTCAAAAATTTGATAATGAGGGTAATTTTCTTACAAAATGGGGTACAAATCATGGAGCTGGAAACTTAGATCCACTAGAAAATTGGAGAGAGGGTCCAGGAGATCTTTTTTTGCCAATAGGAATTGAAATCGATATAAATAATACGGTATATGTCACAGATACTTCTAATAATCGTGTGAATATTTACAATGAAAATGGGGATTTTTTAGAGTCTTTTGGAAGTTTTAATGGTATGTCAGGGCAGTTTTTCTCACCACAAGGAATAGATGTGGATAGTCAAGGGAATATCATTATTACAGATGGTTTACTCCAAAGAATTCAATTTTTTAAGAAAGCTAATTAATATTGGAGACTCAAAATGCTTGTTAGAAAGGATAGAAGTTTAATAGTTTGGGAATGCGGTATAGGTAGGAATAAAATATTTATATGAAATTGTAAAGGTGTTTAATGGAAATCGGAGAAGATACATGTATACTAACAATCTCGTTTATATTATTCAAAGGAAAAGTCATAATTACGGATGGGTAACTTTGGCGTGTTTGACTCTATCAGAAAGTAAAGTATGGGGAGGATCACAATGTCGATGAAAAAACGTAAATGGCTAAAAATGGTGGCTGCTGGTTGTGTTTTAGGTTCGTTATTAATAACGGTAGCTTGTTCAGGAAAGAAAACAAGTACAGAGGATGAAAAGACGATTAAGGTAGGGGTTCTTGCTTCATTAACAGGTCCATTAGAATCATATGGAAAACAAACAGTGAACGGATTTGAATTAGGGTTAGACTATGCAACTGGTGGAACTGGGAAAGTGGAAGGGAAGAAGATTAAGTTTGTTGTAGAAGATACGGAAACGAAAGCTGATGTAGCGGTTAAAAAAGCTACGAAGTTATTAGAAGAAGAGAAAGTCGATTTTTTAGTCGGATCGTCTAGTTCAAGTGATACATTAGCGGTTTTACCACTTGCAGAGGAATATGAAAAAATAATGGTTGTAGAACCAGCAGTAGCTGATAGTATTACCGGGAAGAACTGGAATAAATATATTTTTAGAACAGGTAGAAATTCATCTCAAGATGCAGTCGCTGGTGCTGCGGCAATTGCTAAAAAAGATGTAAAAATAGCAACGTTAGCACAAGATAATGCTTACGGCCGTGAGGGAATTGCGGCATTTAAAGCTGGAGCGAAGAAATTAGGTGCGAATATTGTAAACGAGCAATATGCTGATACAAATTCGACTGACTTCACTGCAAATATTCAAAATATTATTAGCTCAAAACCAGATTATTTATTTATCGTTTGGGCAGGTGCGAATTCACCTTGGAAACAGTTAAAAGATATGAATGTGGAAGCGCAGGGTATTAAAATTTCTACCGGTGCACCAGATATACCGGCATTAAAAACGATGGATGCGTTAGTAGGAATGCAAGGTTTTTCTGTTTATTATCACACACTTCCGAAAAATAAGGTGAATGATTGGTTAGTTGAAGAACATAAAAAAAGATTTAATGGTGCGGTGCCAGATTTATTTACAGCAGGAGGAATGTCAGCGGCAATTTCAATTGTAGAAGCTTTAAAGAAAACAAAAGGTGATACAGATGTAGATACATTGATTAAGAAAATGGAAGGAATGGAATTTGATACACCGAAAGGAAAGATGAAATTTAGAGAGAAGGATCATCAAGCGATGCAGACACTTTATTCTATCACATTGAAAAAGCAAGATGGTGTTGATTATCCGGTGCCAGTATTAGAGCGAGAATTAACGATGAAAGAGACAGAACCCCAAGTTCAAAATAAATAGACTGAATTTTCTGTTGTTTTTGTATAAAGAGGGAGTACACCCTCTTTATACGTATTTCTTTCATACTTAAAGCTTTAAAGGGAGGGATTTCGTGACACATTTGCTAGAAACGAAAAATCTTTGCGTATCTTTTGGCGAGCATCATGTTATTAAGGATGTGAATTTAACAGTACAAAAAGGAAAGCTCATTTCAATTATTGGACCAAATGGTGCAGGAAAGACAACGCTATTCAATTTACTAAGTGGACAAATTTCTCCAACAAAGGGTGAAGTATATTTTAAAGGACAAGAGATTACAAATTTATCAATTTCGGATCGTACTCGATTAGGAATTGGTCGTTCTTTTCAACTTACAAATATATTCCCAGAGTTAACGGTACTTGAAAATGTTCGTTTAAGTGTTCAATCATTTGTGCAAGATTACTATAGTTTTTTTCCGAGTTCGGCAAAATTTAAGCAACAAGTTGGAGAGGCGAGACGTTTCTTAAAAACAGTATTACTTCACGAGAAAGAACATGTATTAGCGAAAGATCTAGCGCATGGGGAAAAACGAAAGTTAGAGCTTGCGATGTTATTAGCTTTAAAAACGGATGTGTTACTACTTGATGAGCCGACGGCAGGTATATCAGTTGAGGAGGTACCGGCTATTTTACAAGTGATTGAAAATATTAAGAAACATCCAGAGAGTACAATTGTACTTATTGAACACAAAATGGATATGGTACTAGGCTTGTCAGACCATCTTATCGTTTTATTCCATGGAGAGTTATTGGCTGAAGGTTTGCCCGAAGAAATGATGAAAGATGAGCGTGTACAAAGTGCTTATTTAGGGGGATTATATAGTGGCACTATTACAAGTGAATAATATAGAGACGTATTTAGATCAGTTTCATATTTTACAAGGGGTATCTCTTACTGTTGAGAAAGGAACGATTACTGTACTGTTTGGAAGAAATGGGGCAGGGAAGACTACGACATTACGTTCGGTTATGGGATTTCACCATATCGCACATGGTGAAATTTATTATGATAGTACACAAGTAAATGGATTATCTACACATTTAATTTCAAGGAAAGGAATAGGGTATGTACCAGAAAATCAAGGTATTTTTCACGACCTGACAGTAGAAGAAACATTCGCTCTTGCTAGGGGGAAGGGAGAAGAAGCGGAAGAAAAAATAGACTGGATGCTTGAATTATTTCCAGATTTAAAGCAATTTTGGCACAAAAAAAGCGGACTCTTAAGCGGAGGGCAAAAGCAAATGCTAGCAATTTCAAGAGCATTTATTAATAGTGATGGTTTATTACTTATTGATGAGCCGAGTAAAGGCTTGTCGCCCATTATGATAGAAAAATTAATGATAGCCATTTTGAAAATGAAAGAGAAAACAACAGTTTTACTCGTTGAACAAAACTTTATGATGGCTAGTCAAATTGGTGATTACTTTTATATTATGGATAACGGAAGAATTGTTCATAACGGTTTTATGCATGAATTAAAAGAGGATAAGGAAATGTGTCACAAATATTTAGGAATCTCTTAACATGAATCCGGGGTGAGAAGGATGGATGTGTTAATCAATTTATTTGTAAATGGGATTTCAACAGGGATGCTCATTTTTTTATTAGCGTCAGGTCTTTCACTTATTTTCGGTTTAATGAGCGTTCTAAACTTCGCACATGGTGGGTTATTTGCATGGGGAGCTTTTACAGGTGTATGGATATTTAATACAACTGGAAGCTATTTACTCGCTTTAATTGGAGCAATTGCTATGGGGATGTTTCTTGGATTCATTTTAGAAAGATTCCTTATTAGACCGGTATATGGAAATCATGTTCGCCAGCTTCTTGTGACGCTTGGAGGAATGCTTGTACTTAGTGAATGTATTAAAGTATTTTGGGGGCCAAATCCAATTGGTGCTAAATTACCGTTATGGTTACAAGGTAGTTATACATTTGAAGGCGTTATATTAATTAAATATCGTCTATTCGTTATTTTAATTGGGATCATCATTTACATTGCCTTACTATTATTGCTCAAAAAAACAAAGATAGGTCTTATGATTCGCGCAGGTGTAATGGATAAAGAGATGGTTCAAGCGCTCGGTATTAATGTAAAAGCGATATTTTCTTTCGTCTTTTTATTAGGAGCAGGGATGGCGGCTTTGGGAGGCTTCTTATTAGCACCGTATTCAGGTGTTATTTTCGCCGAGATGGGTATGCAGTATGCGATTTTAGCTTTTATAGTAGTGATAATTGGAGGATTAGGAAGCGTACAAGGTTCAGCAATCGCTTCTTTAATTGTTGGATTAGCTGGTGCTTTTACAGCATATTTTATACCGGATTTATCACTTGCAATTAATATGTTAATGTTACTATTTTTCTTAATAGTGAAGCCAACGGGACTTGTTGGTGAAAAGGGGTGAAATGGTGAACAGCACATCGAATCGAATTAAAGTATACTTCGGAGTATTTATGCTCATTTGTTTAAGTGTATTTCCATTCGTAAATGATTCACGGAGCTTGTTAATTTTGTTCACTCAAATCTTCATCTTTGCTATTTTCGCTATGAGTTTTGATGTTCTCCTTGGATATACAGGTATTGTTTCATTCGGTCATTGTATGTTCTTTGGTATAGGGGCGTATGGGGTAGCACTTTTATTTGATCGACAAGGGGTGTCTATCACAAACTTTTTTATAGGAATAGCAGCCGCAATTATTGTATCAGCCATCGTTAGTTATATAATCGGTTTGCTTTCTTTACGGCTGAAAAGTCATTTTTATGCAATGTTAACGCTCGCTATTTCCCAGCTGTTTTTTGTACTTGCTGAAAAATGGCGTTCACTGACTCATGGAGGAGATGGATTTACATTTCGTGTACCAGATATATTCCGTGATCGTTTTACATTTTATTATATAACATTTATATGTCTAATCAGTATTTTCATTTTGTTACGCCTTTTCACAAAATCTTCAATTGGGAAAGTGTTAAAGGCGATTTCACAAAATGAACAACGAGTTGAAGCACTTGGCTATAAAGTTCTTCATTATAAAATTATTGCTAGTGTTGTTGCAGGAGTAGTTGCAGCGATTAGCGGTGGTTTATTTGTCATCACATTACGCTTTGTTAATACAACTGTATTTTCAATTGAAATGACGTTAAATGCATTATTGATGACAATGATTGGGGGAGTTGGAACGTTAATCGGAGCTATTGCTGGAGCGGGGATTATTGAATCACTGAAATATTATTTATCAGAACTAGCTACAGAGTATCCGATTTTTGAAAGGTGGACGATTATTCTAGGTTTATTATACATTATCGTGTTATTGGTTTTTCCAAAAGGATTAGTTGGAACGGTTAAGAAGTTGAAGAATTTTAAAAGAAGTAAGAAGGAGAAGAGTACAGGGGTGGAACAGAACGTTTAAACTCTTTGGAATAAGGTTTTGGTAATAAGGAATAGCTCTATATAAGATAAAAAGGTTTTAGGTGAAGCTATATAATATGAAGTCCCTCCTTTAACTTATCTAAAGGAGGGTTTGCCATTTCTAGAAAAGAACTTGGGTGTATGGAATTCGTGAGATTGTTATTTTGTATAAAAGTCTATTGCGTTAATTAAATAGTTCAATTGATGCTAATTTATTATTTCTAATTGGAAAAATAGCTGGTTAAGATTTTTGGGATTAAATATGTATTTACTCTTTACTTGCTTTTTTATCACTTGAGTGGTAAAGTGATAGTGAGATCAACGCTAGGAAGTGATGAAACATGCGTGAAAATACGATAGGGTCGTTAATATGGTTACGCCTAATACGATTTACAAACCAAAGTAATCAAATGTCAAATGAGTTTTTAAAACGTTTTGATTTAACGACAGCTCAATTTGATGTGCTTTTGCAAATACGGACTTATCAGCCATTAACACAAATGGAGTTAGCAGAAAAGGTTATCGTTACACAAGGCGGTATTTCTCGAATGTTAACACGTCTTGAAAAAGAAGGATATATTATACGAAAACAAGATTGGAAAACGAAAACAATTAGTCTTACAGAGCAAGGGGAAGGGGCTTTAGAAAGAGCATTGCCAGAGCAACTTGCATTTCAATCATCATTTTTTGATGATGTATTAAATGAAGAAGAGCAGAAAATACTATACGAGTTGATGACAAAAGTTCATAAGCATAGTGAAAAAAAAGAATTACCGAATGAGTAATTTTTTTTACTCAATCAATTGACTAATCAAGTGATAAAGAGGAGGAAGTTTTATGTATACAATTCCAGGACATCACCACATTTCTATGGTGACTAAAAATGCGAAAACGAATAATAATTTTTATCGAGATGTTTTAGGATTACGCCGAGTGAAAAAGACAGTCAATCAAGATAATCCATTTATGTATCATTTGTTTTATGGCGATTTAACAGGGAGTGCCGGAACTGAATTATCATTTTTTGAAATGCCGAATGTAGGAAGAACAATCCGTGGCACAAATGCAATAACGCAAATAGGTTTGCTCGTACCTTCAATAGAAAGCCTTACATTTTGGAAGAAACGTTTTGAGTCGTTTCAAGTGGCGCATGGAGAAATTACAACTTACGCCAGCCGAGACGCACTGCACTTTGAAGATCCAGATGGCCTACGGTTAGTGCTACTAAATAATAACGGTGAAGAGGTGCCTGAATATTGGACTGCATGGGATGACTCTTCTGTAGAGCAGAATCATCGTATTTTAGGTATGGGAACAGTTGAAATGACAGTGCGCAGTTTAAATAAATTATCAAAAACATTAACAGGTTTGTTTGGTTACAAAGAAGTATCTCGTTCGGACGATGAGGGGATTTATCAATCTATTGCTGGTCAATCTTTTGGAGAAATTTTGGTGAAACAGCAAGAGGGAGAGAGTGAAAGACCTGGTAAAGGAAGTATTCATCATTTAGCTATTCGTGTAAAAAATGATGAAGAACTGAGTTACTGGAATGAAGCTGTGAAAGATAAAGGGTTCCAATCAACAGGGATTATTGATCGCTTTTATTTTAAAAGTTTATATTTCCGTGAGTCAAATGGAATTTTATTTGAGATTGCGACGGATGGACCAGGATTTACTGTAGATTCAGCAGTTTCTGAATTAGGAAAAGAGCTAGATTTACCACCATTTTTAGAAGAGAGAAGAAAAGAGATTGAGGAGAAATTAATTCAACTTGATTAAAAGGGAGAGGACAACTATGGAAAAATACCGTATTGATACAAGTAAAGGAATTGAATTTGGATTATATTCAATTGGAGATCACATTTTAAATCCGCATAATGGTTCGAAAATAAGTGCAGAAAAAAGAATTCATGAACTAATTGAAACAGCTAAGTTAGCAGATGAAGCTGGACTTGATGTGTTTGCTGTCGGTGAAAGTCATCAAGCGCATTTTACAACGCAAGCTCATACAGTTATTTTAGGAGCTATTGCACAAGCTACGAAAAACATTAAAATCGCGAGTTCTGCAACAGTATTAAGCACATCAGATTCGGTTCGTGTATATGAGGATTTTGCTACAATCGATTTAATTTCTAATGGTCGTGCGGAAATCGTTGCTGGTCGTGGATCTCGTATTGGGGGATATAGTTTACTGGGTTACGATGTAAATTATTATGAAGAACTATTTGAAGAGAAGATGGATCTTTTATTAAAAATAAATAAAGAAGAAAGTGTAACATGGAAAGGGCAGTTTAGAACGCCGCTTGAACATGCGACAATTATACCGAGAGCTAAAAATAACAATATGCCAATTTGGCGTGCTGTTGGAGGGCCACCTGCTAGTGCAATTAAAGCAGGACACGCAGGTGTACCAATGATGCTTACGACACTTGGTGGCCCAGCTATTAATTTTAAAGTTTCGGTGGATGCATATCGTGAAGCTGCTGAACAAAGTGGTTTTGACCCAGCAACATTACCGATTGCTACAACAAGTTTATTTTATACAGCAGAAAATTCACAAGATGCACTTAGTGAATATTATCCTCATATCCATGCTGGTATGCTTGCACTACGTGGTGGTGGGTATCCAAAACAACAATTTACTAATGCAGTAGATTATCGTGACGCGTTAATGATTGGTAGCCCGCAACAAATTATTGAAAAAATGCTTTACCAATATGAATTATTTGGGCAGCAACGTTTTATGGCACAGATTGATTTTGGCGGCGTACCATTTGATAAGATTGAGAAAAACATCGAATTAATTGCAACTGAAATTATGCCGGCTGTTAGAAAGCACATAGCAAAATAATTGAAGAATACCGGGAGTCTAGCTGACTCTCGGTATTTTTTATGTTAATTCAGTTTCAAAAAATGACGAAAAAATGAACTTTTAATCTAAAAAAAGGAAAGGATTTTTTCTATTTGTGAATAACAATATTCTTAATTTGAATTTTGGAAATACATTTTTCTCTTGACAAAAATGTAGCGTATTTTCCGGTTTGATTCGAGGACATTTTTTGAGAGGAAAGTCAAGCGTATGAAGAGAAAAACGTAATAATAATTGATATAAGAGTCCGTTGTATGTTTGAAAAACAAGTTTTTAAAATGTGAGAAATCTAATTCAAAAAAATTACAAAAGACATATTTCAGACAAAATCCTGTCAATAATACGTCAAAAATCACATGAATTTATTATGTAAGTATATTATACAATTCGATTAACGAATAAAACACTACTGAAATAGTGAAAAGGTAAATCGTATGAAGAAAGTTCTTTTGTAATTATCTAAAAAACTGACAATCTATATTTTCAGAAAGTACATAAACGAATTTATCTTTTTGTATTTCCAAATGATTGAATTGTTCGTTATGAAGTGAATTCAATCGATATTACGATATAAAAAATTATGAAGGAAGTGAATTTAGCATGGAAACGCTCGAATTGGCACGAATACAATTTGCATCTACAACGATTTTTCATTACTTTTTCGTTCCGCTATCCATTGGTTTAGCTTTTATCATTGCGTTAATGCAAACGTTGTATGTGGTAAAGGGACAAGAAGTTTATAAGAAGATGACAAAGTTTTGGACACAAATATTCCTTGTTAACTTTGCAGTAGGTGTTGTAACAGGTATTTTACAAGAATTTCAGTTTGGTATGAACTGGTCAACATATTCACGTTTTGTTGGTGATGTTTTCGGACCGTCACTGGCAATTGAAGGTTTATTAGCATTTTTCATTGAGTCTACATTCCTAGGTTTATGGGTATTCGGTGAGGATAAACTTCCGAAGCGAGTTCACCTTTTATGTATTTGGCTCCTCTCAATAGGAACAATGTTATCAGCATTTTGGATTTTAACTGCAAGTGCATTTATGCAGTCCCCTGTAGGATATGAAATGGCTGCAGATGGACGTGCGCAGATGAATGATTTCTTAGCGATTATTCAAAATCCACAGTTATGGGTGCAATTCCCGCATACAATTACAGCGGCACTTGCAACAGGCGCATTCTTTATTGCTGGTGTTAGTGCATGGAAAATTGCAAAACAACAAGAGACTGAGGTGTTTAAGAAGTCTTTCCGAGTTTCTATCGTTGTTGGAACAATTACAACAGCTCTTGTATTATTTTTCGGTCATGCACAAGCTCAAAATTTAATTAAGACGCATCCGATGAAAATGGCGGCAGCTGAAGCGTTATGGAATACGAGTGAGGATCCAGCGCCATTTACAGTGTTTGCGAAAATTGATACAGAGAAGAAAGAAAATTCGTTTGAAATTCAAATTCCTTATATGTTAAGTCTATTGTCATATGATAAATTTAGCGGTCAAGTTGAAGGGATGAATCAAATTCAAAAACAATATGAAGAAAAATATGGACCTGGAGATTATATTCCGCCAGTACATATTATGTTCTGGAGTTTTAGAGCGATGGTAATGAGTGGAACATTTATGCTTCTTCTAGGAGCGTACGGCTGGTTCTTATCAAGAAAAGATCGTTTAGCTGAAAAAACTTGGTATTTAAAATTAATGGTATATGCAATTGCACTACCGTTTATCGGAAATACAGTAGGTTGGATTATGACTGAAATGGGACGTCAGCCTTGGGTTGTCTTTGGTGTTATGAAAACAGAAGATGCAGTATCTCCAAACGTTACATTTGGAGAAGTATTATTCTCCCTTGTTTCATTCACATCACTATATGTAATTATTGGAGGCATTACTGTTTACTTATTCGTTCGTATCATTAAAGGACATGCGAATAAGAAAGTGAAAAAGGATTATCAAAGCCATGATCCATTTGATAAGGAGGAAGAGTATGTTATCTCTTAATGAGTTATGGTTTCTAATTATTTCAACCTTATTCGTTGGATTCTTCGTACTTGAAGGTTTCGATTTTGGTGTAGGAATCGTTTCAAGGTTTTTAGGAAAGAACGATTTAGAAAAGCGTATATATTTAAATACAATTGGACCGTTTTGGCACGCAAATGAAGTATGGCTTGTTTGTGCTGGTGGTGCTATGTTTGCGGCATTTCCGCACTGGTATGCAACTTTATTTAGTGGGTTCTATATTCCGTTTGTGTTTATGCTTCTTGCATTAATTATAAGAGGTGTTTCCTTTAAATTCCGTGCGAAAATAGAAAATCATAAATGGAAGAGTTTCTGGGATTGGGGCATGTTTATTGGAAGTTTGCTACCTCCCATACTTTGGGGAGTTGCAATTGCAAACTTCATGGTAGGTGTACCAATTGATGAAAGTAAAAATATGGTAGGCGGATTCATGAAATTACTTCACCCATTTGCGTTACTTGGAGGAGTTATGTTTCTTCTTCTATGTATTGTTCATGGTTTGCAATTTCTTACCATACGTACAACAGGAACATTACGAGAACGCGCACGTATTGCCGCAACAAAGATTGCACCTTTTGCATTAATAACACTTCTTGTTTTTGCAGGTGTAGGGTTATGGAAAACAGATATTTTCACCGCACATGGTTCAGAGTGGCTAATGGTTCCGATCGGAGCTTTTGTAGCGCTATTTGTTTCTACTTTATTAAATAAAAGAAGAAGAGATGGTTGGGCTTTCTTTATGACGAGTTTAACAATCATTTTGCTAAGTGCAAGTGTGTTCATTGGTATGTTCCCGCGTGTCATGATTAGCTCATTAGGAGCGGTGAATGATTTGACAATTTATAATGCGGCATCAGGACCTTATGCATTAAAACTGATGAGCTATTTTTCTCTTGCTATTTTACCGTTTGTTATCGGTAGTCAAATATGGAGTTTCTATGTATTTAGACAACCTGTTAAGTCGGACAAAGATTTGGAGTACTAATGAAAAGAAAAAGAGGACTTCCGTCGTATCCTGGTAGCCGAGTTTTATATGTAACGTTAACCTTTATTAGCATTTTAGAGGCGTGTAGTATTATTGCACAGACAGTGTTTTTAGCACGAGCAATCACATTTTTATTTCATGGAGAAACAGTGCAAGTTGTGCTAAATGAAACTGTTTATTTTGGGATTACGTTTGCAGTACGCCAAATGTTGGTGCGAACATCGCAAATATTGGTTGAGCGTTTCGCTGAAAAAACAGGATTGGCATTACGTAAACAACTAATAGAAGCGTATTTTACATTAGGGCCGAGATTTGTCCAAACGAATGGAACTGGTCATTTGGTTACTTTATCGATTGAAGGCATAGAGAAATTCAAAACATATATTGAATTGACAATTCCTAAAATGATTAGAAGTAGTATCGTACCAGGACTAATTGTTCTATATGTTTTTACACTGGACATTAAGTCAGGAATCATTTTAGTTGTAACGATTCCTATTGTGATTATATTTATGATCCTTTTAGGATTAGCAGCGCAGAAAATGGCGGATAGCCAATATGAAACATATCGTGTACTTTCTAATCATTTTGTAGATACATTAAAAGGGTTAGAAACATTAAAGTATTTAGGGAAAAGTAAACAGCATGAAGGAAAGATTGAAAAAGTAAGTAAACGATATAGAAAAGCAACGATGCGTACTTTGCGAGTTGCTTTTCTTTCTTCTTTTGCATTAGATTTCTTTACGAGTTTATCAATTGCATTTGTAGCAGTCGGATTAGGGATACGGTTAATAGATGGAACGATAATACTATTGCCAGCACTTACGATTTTAATTTTAGCTCCGGAATATTTTCTGCCGATAAAACAAGTTGGAGCGAATTATCATGCTACATTAGATGGACAACTTGCGATAGAGCAAATAGAAGAGATTTTACAGAAACAAAAAGGAATAGAAATGAAAGATTCAAATGTAGATATAGTATGGAACGCCTCTAGTAGCTTGAAATTACAAGATGTAAAAGTAAATAATGATGAATCTGAAAAGGCTATATTAGAGGGAATTGATTTTACTTGGCAAGGTAACGGTGCTATAGGCGTTATTGGTGAAAGTGGGGCAGGGAAATCAACGTTAATCGATGTATTAGCAGGATTTTTATCTCCTTCGGCTGGGAAGATGTTAGTAAATGGTGTTGAAATTGACGGATCTACTCGTGAAGATTGGCAAAAGAATATTGCTTATATTCCGCAGCAACCATATATTTTTCCGCTTTCATTAAAAGATAATATTTGTTTCTATGAAACAAATACAACTGATGAAGAAGTTGAGAGAGTTATTAATGAAGTAGGTCTTCGTTCGCTCGTTGCATCATTACCAAATGGGATGTATGAAATAATTGGAGAAGGTGGACGTATGCTTAGCGGCGGACAAGAACAACGTGTCGCTATGGCACGTGCACTTTTAAGTAAAAAGCCAATCATTTTATTAGATGAACCTACAGCACATCTTGATATTGAAACTGAATTTGAAATAAAGCAATCGATGTTACGTCTATTTGAAGGTAAGTTAGTGTTTCTTGCAACACATCGTCTACATTGGATGAAGCAAATGGATCATATTCTTATTTTAAATAAAGGGGAAATTATAGAAAGCGGAACATATAAAGAACTTTTAACGAATGAGACATTACATTTTCATAGCGAAGAGAGGGGAGAGCGATGAGTAACTGGATTAAGCCTTATATACAGCAAAATAAAGGTAGAATGACTTTGACTATTTTCCTTGGGCTTCTTGGAGTTAGTTCGGGTGCGATGTTACTTTTTATTTCAGGTTATTTAATTTCTAAATCTGCTCTCAGACCAGAAAATGTAATGGCTGTATATGTTCCTATTGTTGCAACACGTGCGTTTAGTATAGGACAAGCGGTATTTCATTATTTAGAGCGTTTAGTTGGACATGATGTCGTACTACGCATATTAGAAAAGATGAGAACGAAACTATATAGAATAGTAGAACCACAGGCGTTATTTTTCCGTTCACGATTTCAAACGGGCGATATGTTAGGCGTATTATCCGAAGATATAGAGCATTTGCAAAACCTATATTTACGTACAATATTTCCTAGCATATTAGCATTAGTTGTATATAGCATATTTGTGGTTGTTATTGGTGCATTTGACGTAGTGTTTGCACTCATTGCAGGCTGTATGTTAGCTATTATCGTTTTTCTTCTTCCGTTTGTATCACTGCTTTTAATGAAACAACATCATATCGCTTTGAAGCAAGGAAGAAATCGTTTGTATCAACAATTGACAGATGCAGTATTTGGGTTATCTGATTGGCAGGCGAGTGGTAGAAAAAATGAATTTATTAATGCGTATGTAGAGCAAAATGATCAATTGTTAAAAACAGAGAAGAGATTGAAACGCTGGTATCATATTCGAGACAGTCTCATTCATTTAGTAGTAGGGATTGTAGTTATTTCAATGATTATATGGACTGGGAATGAAGCGGCAAGTGAACAAATTGCACCTACAGTTATCGCGGCCTTCGTATTAATGACTTTATCTGTAACGAATGCGCTTATTCCTATTTCAGATGCCATCGATCGAATCCCATCGTATGTAGAATCTGCTCATCGTCTTAATGGTGTAGAAAGTGATAGTGTTTTACATGATGAAATGGATTTACATGGAGCTAAGGATTACGTTGCACCAAAATATGTAGATATTGAACTGAATCATATATCGTATAGTTACCCGGATAGTAACGAGACGGTATTAAAAGATATATCGTTACAAATAAAAGCAGGAAAGAAAATTGCTATTTTAGGTAGAAGTGGGACAGGGAAATCTACTTTACTAAAATTGTTAACAGGGGCGTTAAGTCCGGTAAATGGCCACGTTTTATTAAATGGTGAACAAGCGCATACGAATCTTTTATCCGAATATATTTCTGTATTAAATCAAAAACCGCATTTGTTCGATACGTCAATTGGAAATAATGTGCGAATCGGTAAACCAGAGGCTAATGATGAAGAGATATGGAAAGCTTTAGAGAAAGCACAGCTAGCTTCACATATTGCATCTCTTCCTGATGGATTACGAACAAAAATGCATGAAATGGGAAAGAGGTTTTCTGGTGGAGAAAGGCAAAGGGTAGCATTTGCAAGAACTCTTATGCAAGAAACACCGATTATTGTACTTGATGAACCGACTATCGGTTTAGATCCTAAAACGGAATTAGCCTTAATAGAAACAATGTTTTCTGCAACAGAAGAAAAGACTGTTCTCTGGATTACACATCACCTTGTAGGAATTGAACATGTAGATGAAGTTATTTTCCTTGATAGTGGTCAAATCGCTATGCAAGGTAGCCATGAACAGTTACTGAAAGAAAATGAGAAATATCGTAGCCTTTATGAGCTCGATAAAGTGAAACTTTAAAATGAAAAAAACACAAATTCTTGACAGTTCAAGGTTTGTGTTTTTTTATATTTGTGGTCAAATCATATAGGACGTATAAGCTAGTTGAACATGGAATGGTTATATATTGTTAGAAAGGGGGTTTAAAACCTAGCCTTTCAAGGCAATACTGAGCCATAGTGAAAGGATTGTTGGAAGGCGTGATTATATGTTTGAAGAGGATGGCATTGTGTTAATTATGGAGCCTGCTGATGAACGGAATATAAGGAAATTTATTTTTACTGTACCGAAGTCAGTTTATGAAAAAAAAGGGATTATATTACATTACGGAACACCTTTAGGCCAAGGGTATACGGACATTATAGAAGATATTATTAGTGTACATATAGAAATAGATATTGTAACGATCATAGGACATGTAAGAGTATAAAGGGAAACTTTAATTAGTGAGAGTTATACGTACCTCGAAAACAGATGTACTTAAAATAAGTATGTCTGTTTTTATATTTAAATGAATAAAAGTATGATAAGTTGTTCGAAGTACATGTTGAACAGGATAATAATGATTTTTCTAGAATGTATTAGAGAAAGATTAAATAATAAGATATGATGTGATAGGGTGTATAAGAAGAAAATAAAGTGTTTATAAATGAATAAAAGTATGATAATTATTTAGGAGGTCAAAATGAAGTTTACAAAAACAATGCTACTTTCAATTGTAGTTTCAATTGGTTTGATGGGATGTTCGCTAGTAGAGGAAGGGAAGAACTCTATAGATTATGCTCAAAAAGCGACAGACTATGTAAATGAAATAAGTGCATTTGCAAATGAAGCACCAGCATTAGCTGAAAAGGCTGTTAATGATGGAGAAGCTCGAAAAGAACTAGAAACGAAACTTACTGAAATTAAACAAGATATACCAGCTTTTAATGAATTAACACCACCGGATGTAGCGAAGGATCTTCACCAGCAAATCGTCGGATATAATGAAAAGTTAAATACATTAATTGATACATCTATGCAAAAGATAGAGGAAGGAAAAATGAATGTAGAGCAGTTTAAAGACTCTGAGCTTATGCAGACGATAGAACAAGTTCGTGATTTGAAAGATAAGGTTCAAAACTTAGGGCAATAACAAAAAGATCCGTTTATCATAAACGGATCTTTTTGTTATTGTATACAATAGACGATTACACCAATGACAATAATAATATTGCCAATGACTTTTCGTTTCGTTATTTTCTCCCCTAGGAAGTACCAACCGAAGATTAATATAATGATATAACTCAATGATTCTAATGCAGATGCTTGCTTTAATGCCAAGCCCTTTAAGGCGATCACATTTAATCCGGCATTAATTACAAATAAAAAGTAGCCGATGATAACATAAGGATTCACATATTCTTTTATTCTAGAATCGTATTGTTGTAAAGTAGCCTTTTTTAATAATATTTGTGAGTAATTGGCTAAAATTATCCCGAAAATAAATAATAACATATAACTATTCATCTTTTGTCACCACCACAATCCCGACGATAATAATAGCTGCACCAAGTATGTGATTCCAATGTATCTTATCTCCGAATAGGAATACTGACCATAGCATAGACCACAGTATTATAATTCCGCGGTGTGAATATGCTTTAGAAATTTCAAAATTCTTAATGACTTGTTGCCATAGAATTGCATATCCGAATAAAAGTACAACAAGTCCGAAGTAAGCAATAAAAAATGAAATTGATGCAATAGGGAATTGAGCTGTCCATTTCATGTAAACCATAATGATAGAATATATCAAGAAGGCCACATGTAAAAATACATAGTTTTTAATAGTTGGTTTCATATATTCACTCTCTTTTACATTTATATACACGTATGTAAACTCGATGTATATAATCAATAGCTTCTTATTATATATAAAAGGCATATTGAAATGATTTTTGTTTATTTCTTCACATTCCAAAATATATAGTATCATGTCTTCTAATGTAAAACAATAGAAGGCAATGCGTAGCTATAGAGCTGAAAATAATAGAGCTAGTAGAGTTAGGTTTTCCACTGTTCTATAATTTGTATCGTTTTATTTGTTGCATCCATCTCTACTTGAATACCTATTGGCAAAGTAATCATTGGATGAGTATGACAACAGTCAAAATCGGCTAGAAAAGGAAGTTTTTGATTTTGTAATACTTCTAATAATATTTCGTAAGGTTTTCTATTTGTACCACAATCATCAAATTGCTCATGTTTTCCAAGGATGATACCTGAAACTTTATCAAAAACGCCGTTAATTTTAAGTAATGAAAAACTTCTTTCGATAGTAGCTGCATCTTTTGAGCTATCTTCAATAAAGAGAATGTCACCATCTTGAATAAGTGGCATATAGGGGCTACCCCAAATACCTTGTATAGTATTTAAATTCCCACCAATAATACGTCCAGTAGCTTTCCCACCAATTACTGAAATCCAATTGTTCGGTCGAAGATCTTTTTCTTTCGTTTTTTCTTCCCAATTAATAAATTCATCTGACCAAAATAACGGCTGATTTATGTTGTAAGGAAGGTGTTGATCAGTTAATACAGTATCCGCAAAATATTTGTACGTGCAATCTACGAAAGGCTCAAATTCACCAAAAGAAGGAACGAGTGCTGGACCGTAAAATGTAGGAATTCCTGTTTTTGCATAAATTCCTAGTAATAACGCTGTTGCATCTGAATAGCCAATCATTAATTTAGGATTCTTTTGAAAAGTCTCATAATCAATATAAGGTAGTAATGAATTTGAATTCAGTCCCCCAATTGTCGACATGATACAAGAGACGTTAGGGTTTCTAATCAAGTCATTTAATTCATCAGCACGTTCTTTAATGCTTCCTGAACGATAATAATCATATTGACCTGTTAGTGAACCTTCTAATATATGAAAACCTTTCTGTTCTAAGTATAATTTTGCTCGCTCAAATCTCTTTGGAGAAGTATAGGTTACTGGTGAAGAGGGAGAGTAGATGCCAATTGTATCGCCATATTTTAATGCTTTTGGAAGTATCATTTGTATAAATCCTTTCTATTATATGGTGTTTTTGAACTTTTTATTATTGAATATTCTTATATTTCGTTATTTTTAGTGTAACACATATAAAAAAGAGAAAGGGATTGAAATAATAATTGTTGTAGATGAATAAATATGCTTTTTACCTTGACGATATAAAGTAATTGTTGTTATGGTTAAACATGAGTGTATAAAAGGTTTGTTAAAGGAGTTTTAGAATGAAGCGGTTAAAATGGGGAAGATTAACAATCCTATTAGTAGTAATTCTGGGTATATGTTGGTTCTTTTTCCAAGGGGTTCAAAAGAGTGAAACAAATGTAGATACTCAGCCTATACAAGTGGCAGAGCTACTTAAAACAGGGCTATCTGAAAAAGTAGTTCCACCAAAATATATACCACCAGAAATTGATGCAAAAGCAGCTATTATTATCGATGCGAGTAATGGAGAAGTTATTTATCAAAATAATGAAAATGAAGCTGTTGCCCCTGCTAGTATGTCAAAAATGATGACAGCATATCTCGTTTTAGAGAATATACATAATGGGAAAGTCCACTGGGAAGATCCAGTGAAAATAAGTGCAAAGTCGGCACAAACAGAGGGTGCAAAAATCCCGATGCAAGCAAATGATACATTAACTGTTAAGGACTTATATCATGCGTTAATGATTGAATCGGCTAATAATTCGGCTGTCGCTTTAGCGGTACATGTAGCTAAGACAGAAAAAAGCTTTGTTCAACTTATGAATGAAAAAGCAAAGCAGTTAGAAATGTCAGATAAAGCTAAATTCGCGAATGCTTCCGGATTGCAGGAGCCCGACGGAAGTGAAACAAAAATGACAGCAGCTGACGTAGCGAAATTAGCGTATCATCTTATAAAAGACTACCCAGAGATATTAGAAGTGACTCACTTACGTCAAAGTCAGTTAGCATTTAATAATATTAATGTTACAAACACAAATGAGATGTTAAACAAAAATAATAAAGCTTTATATATAGAAGGAATAGACGGTTTAAAAACAGGGTTTACAGATAGCGCAGGGTATTGTTTTACAGGTACTGCAAAACAAGGCGATAATCGCATTATTACAGTTGTTATGGGGACAAAAAGTAAAACAAAACGTTTTACAGAAACAAATAAATTAATGTCCTATGCATTTCAATTGCTTAATTAGGTGAAGAAAGAAGTAAATTAGATTTTTATAAAATAAAGCAGACAGTTTATTGAACCTTGATGTTGGTGACAATAGACTGTCTGCTTTATTCTTTGACGTATTGGGAGTAAAAACTTAAGTGATATCATTTGAGTTTGTTTTTGTTTGTTGATATTATTAAGTTAAGAACTTATTAATAATAAGTTTAAGGGGCATTATATGCTTCGTACATATGATACTGCCTCAAATGAAAATTGGAGGGAATTGTGATGGCAAAAGATTTTTACTCAGCAATTGAAGACAGAAGATCTATTTACGCGATTAGTAAAGAACAAGTAGTTTCTGATGAAAGAATTCAAGAAGTGATTTATCATGCTGTGAAACATACACCTTCGGCTTTTAATTCTCAAGGTGCAAGAGTTGTTGTATTACTAGGTGAACAACACGACAAATTATGGGATGTTATGAAAGAAACGTTACGAAAAATTGTACCTGAAAATAATTTTGCACCTACGGAAGAGAAAATGAATGCATTTAGAAGTGGCTATGGGACAGTTTTGTATTTTGAAGATAGTAAAGTAGTAGAAAGTTTGCAAGAGAACTTTGCACTATACAAAGATAATTTTCCTACATGGTCTCAGCAATCTTCTGGAATGTTACAATTTGCGATTTGGACAGCGTTAGAGATTGAAGGTTTTGGTGCTACATTGCAGCATTATAATCCGTTGATTGATGAAAAAGTAAGAAAAGAATGGGATGTACCTGAAAACTGGAAGCTAACTGCGCAAATGCCATTTGGTAAACCGGTAGTTTCGGCAGGAGATAAAGAATATCAGCCATTAGAAACTCGTGTGAAAATTTACAAATAAAATAAAAAGGTGAACAGAGGTATAATCTGTTCACCTTTTTATACATGGTAGGAGTTTGTATGCTGAATTGTTTTCATCTGTTCTTTTAATTCATTTTTCTTTGTTTCAATAGTGTGTACCTTTTTAAATGTTGCAAATGATAATAAGTGAGTAAGTGTATAGTAAATTTCGATATTTTTAGTTATGTGATCGTCTATTATTTTTTCCACAAATGCAACTCCTCTTTGTATTTGATTATACATATTCTATCAATAAAACCCTAATAATTCCATATTTAGAAAAGAAAAAATAATCAATTGTATTTTTAGAATGGGAGTGCTCTCAAGTCAGATGAAATTTTCGTGTGTGAAATCTTACAAATCATCACTTTGTTTAAAATCATACATAGTATTGAGAATTCATTTTCTTAAAATATTATACTATTGATAAATAAGGGGTTTTTTGTCATGATAAGAGTGTGCCTCATGAAAAAGAACTTTCTAGAAAAATATATTGTGTTTATGTATTAGATTAATGGAATTTCCATATTAGATAGAAAGTGTAAAATCTATATTGAAATAACATAAAAAATTTTAAAACTTGATGTAATACATAAGAAATTTGAAAAAATCGTTGCAAAAACACACTGTTTAATGATAAAGTTCACATGAAGTTCACACTAAATTCACTTCAATCGTTTAAAATAAATGATGTGTGAAAAATAAAACTCTTGCTAAAAAATGGAACTGGATGAATATTTTACTTTGATAATATTGTAAAGTACTAAGTTTATAGTTTTCTCAAGAGGATAGTAGGGAAAGGAAGTAAAGACAACTTATGAAAAAAGTAATCGCAGGTTTAGCAGCAGCATCTGTAGTAGGTGTAGCAGTTCCTGGAATGGATTCTGCTCATGCACAAGTTTCAAATGATGCGCTAAAAGAAATTAATGGACAAACTCAAACTCAAACGACTGTAACTGAAACAAAAACGGTAGAAACAACTTCTGAATTAAAATACACAGTAACAGCTGATGTATTAAATGTACGTTCAGGTGCTGGTACAGGACATAACGTTATTTCTAAAGTGAAATCAGGTCAAGTACTTCAAGTAATTGGACAAGAAAACGGTTGGTTCAAAGTTAGTGTAAATGGTCAAACAGGTTATGTAAGTGGGGACTTCGTAACAACTGGTGGCAATAAAGGAACTACTACTACTGTTCAGCAAGGAACAGGTACTTACACAGTAAACGTTTCTTCACTAAACGTACGTACAGGCCCAAGTGCATCTCATACTGTATTAGGTTCTGTAAATAAAGGAAAAACAGTTCAAGTTGTAGGTGAAGTTCAAGATTGGTTTAAAATTAACTTCAATGGTGGAACTGGATACGTAAGTAAAGACTTCGTAACAAAAGGTGGTTCAGCTGTATCTAACCAAACTCAGCAACCAACTACAAATAACAACAATACTACTACAGTTCAAACTGGTGGATCATATGTTGTTAACACAGGTGCTTTAAAAGTACGTACAGGTCCAGCTACATATAACCCTGTAATTGGTGGGGTAACAAATGGTACAGTATTAAACGTTACTGGCGCTGAAAATGGTTGGTATAAAATTAACCATAATGGCCGCACTGGTTACGTAAGTGCAGACTTTGTTAAGTTTGTAAAAGGCGGAGTGAACAATGTAGTTACTGGTGGTAACCAAGGTACGAATCAAGGTACGAACCAAGGTACGAACCAAGTACAAAAACCAACAGCACCAACAGGTGGAGATACATCTTCAATCGCTGGATTCGCTAGATCTTTAAATGGTTCACCATACAGAACTGCTGGTACAACACCTGCTGGTTTTGACTGCAGTGGATTCATTCACTACGTATTAAATCAAACTGGTCATAAAGGCGCTCGTCAAACAGTTGCTGGATACTGGAGCTCTAAAACAAAGACTAACAGTCCACAACCAGGTGATTTAGTATACTTCCAAAATACTTATAAATCAGGTCCTTCTCACATGGGCGTTTACTTAGGTAATGGACAGTTCATCAGTGCAGAAACTGACGCAACTGGCGTACGCATTAGCTCTGTAAGTAACTCTTACTGGAGTAAGCACCTATTAGGTTACACAAAAGCATACTAAGAAGAAGTATTTTATATACTATTCGTATAGAGAAAAGGCTTTCCAGGGAAACTTGGGAAGCCTTTTTCATAGTTGGATAAACTAACAGTATAGTAGTATTTATCCTGCTATTTGCGGGATAATAATCAGCGGGGGATGGACAAATCCTCGCTGATTAAAGTTTCACTTTATGTCAATTTTCCATGCAAAAACTTAGCATATAAATCATGAAAATAGTTTGGGCGGAATAAGTTTGCTGCATGACCTGCTAATGGAATTTCTTTATATAAAACGTTCGGAAGAATGGACTTTAAATCAAAGAGACAAGATTTATAGAGATGATCATGTTCTCCCATCACCCATAATATAGGATGGGGAAGTGCTTTTAATTTAGATTTCAAGTCGAATTCTAAGCGATGTCGTAATGACTCAGCGATAATGGAAGAGTGTAATTGTAATCCGAAACGGTAATAAATATTTCTTGAAATTACAGCGAATGGGTTAGCCTTTAATATCCCACTTGGGAAAATAGTATTTGCATACTGAGAAAGCCAAGCTGAATATTCATCCCCGCGCTTTTCCCAAAATTTCTGAAAAACATTATATAAACGGGAAGGATTATTATAATGTCCACCAATATGACAAATGCTTAATACTTTTTCAGGATGCATTTGCGCAAATGTCGTAGAGATATAACAGCCGTAGCTTAGAGCGCAAATATGAGCTTTTTTAATACCCTCTTTTTCATACAAGTTCAACAATTGATCTACGAGGCGCTGTATTGAAAAGTCGATAGCCTCTCCTTTATCATCTCCGTGGCCTAATAAGTCATAAGTTATAATGTTGTAGGATGCAGAAAATCGTTTATGCTCTTTTTTGAAGGCACGGCGATTTCCAACTAATCCATGAATAAAAATGATTGTTTCCTTTTCAGAGTGTTTATTTGTTTGCAAAAAGGATACTCCTTTCAGTAACTGGAGATTTATTTAGTATTTTAAATTGGCTAATTAAGAAAATCGGTTATAAATATTCTATGCGTAGTCTAGCATTTGCATAGAATAATATTAAGTACCAGGTAATAATATCAGATATTTATATCTGTTGTAAAGATGAGTTTATATGTATATTTTGTAAAAATAGAAAAAGTGTGTTTACATTCAGTTTACATTTATATCGTATTCTATTTTTAGAAATCATAGTTTTGTTGAAAACGAGGAGATGAACAACAATGGAAGTTGGGAATACAGAAAAGAAAAAAGGAAATTGGAGGCAGTTTTTACGTCTTATTCAAGATACAAATCCACCGAAAGGCATTCTTATTTTTGCATTATTAATGAGTTTACTTTCTACTGGAGCGAGTTTGTTTATTCCGATGTTAACAAAAGGATTAGTTGATAATTTCTCGATTTCTTCAATTAGTACAGGACAAATTGTTGCGTTAGTCGCATTCTTTATAATGCAAACAATTGCTGCAGGATTGTCAATTTATTTACTGAATTATATTGGACAAAAAATTGTAGCTGGACTTAGAGAACGATTGTGGAAAAAGGTACTTATTTTACCAGTGTCTTATTATGATCAAAATAGAACTGGAGATACAATTAGTCGTATGACAAATGATACAGGTGTTGTTAAAACATTAATTTCTGAGCATTTGTCAAACTTATTAACAGGCGGTATCTCAATTATTGGATCGTTAATTGTATTATTTGTTTTAGATTGGAAAATGACAGCATTACTTTTAACGGTTATTCCATTATCTGTACTAATTTTAGTGCCACTTGGACGAAAAATGTATAAGATTTCAAAAGCACTTCAGGATGAAACAGCTTCTTTTACAAGTGTGTTAACACAGGTGTTATCAGAAATTCGTTTAGTGAAATCTTCAAATACGGAAAAAAGAGAATATGAAACAGGTAATACAGGTATCCAAAAGTTATTGCAATTTGGTTTGAAAGAAGGAAAAGTGCAAGCGTTAATTTCACCAGTTATGTCGTTTGTTTTAATGGCGTTGCTTGTTATTATCGTAGGGTATGGTGGAATGCGAGTTTCTAGTGGCGCATTAACAACAGGGGAACTTGTAGCGTTTATTTTATATTTAGTTCAAATTATAATGCCAATGAGTCAATTATCTATGTTTTTTACACAATTCCAAAAGGCAATTGGTGCAACTGAAAGAATTAATACGATTCTAGAATATGAAGTAGAAGACCATGAAACTGGTGTGAAAGTTACAAATGCAAAGCAGTCGATCGTTATTGAAAATGTGAATTTTGAGTATAACGAAGATGAGAAAGTATTGAAAAATGTCGATTTCACGATTGAATCTGGAAAAGTAACAGCGATTGTAGGACCAAGTGGTAGTGGGAAAACAACTTTATTCTCGCTATTAGAACGTTTTTATGAGCCGACTAATGGTGTAATAAAATTAGGAGAAGAACCAATTACGGCCTATTCATTACAGTCATGGCGACGTCAAATTGGTTATGTTTCACAAGATAGTCCGTTAATTGATGGAACGATTCGTGATAATATTTGCTACGGTGTTGAGAATGATGTGACGGATGAAGAAATTGAAAAAGTGGCAGCGATGGCGTATGTTGATGCGTTTATTCATGATTTACCAAGCGGATACGCAACAGAAGTTGGAGAGCGGGGTGTGAAGCTTTCTGGAGGGCAAAGACAACGAATTGCGATTGCTCGAGCGTTACTACGAAATCCGCAAATCCTTATGTTAGATGAAGCGACTTCAAGTCTTGATAGTAAATCGGAATCAGTTGTTCAGAAGGCGTTAAATAACTTAATGAAAGGTAGAACGACTTTAGTTATCGCACATAGACTTTCTACTGTTGTAGATGCAGATAAAATTATCTTTATTGAAAAAGGGAATCTTACAGGAAGTGGCTCACATGATGAGTTATTACGGACACATGACATGTACCGTGAATTTGCAATGCAACAATTGAAAATTAAAGAAGGAGCATTATAGAATGAAAACAATCAGTGAGGGGGCACTTCACTGATTGTTAATTTTAGAGTGCTAAAAAGTATGCTAAGCAGAAAGGAGATGATTCCTTGATACCCAAAATTTTAATTGTAGATGATGATCCGCATATTAGAGAACTTGTTTCTGTATTTTTGGAAAAAGAAGGTTTTCAAACATATGAAGCCGTTGATGGATTAGATGCTCTTCGAAGAATAGAAGAAGTGAAAGTTGATATGGCGATTCTTGATATTATGATGCCAAATATGGATGGATTTGATTTATGTTATGAATTAAGAAAATACTATGATATGCCGATTCTTATGTTAACTGCTAAAGGTGAAACATCTCAAAAGATAAAAGGGTTTCACCTCGGAACAGATGATTATCTTGTAAAACCATTTGATCCTTTAGAATTAGTTGTAAGAGTGAAGGCATTGTTGAAACGTTATCAAATTACAGTATCGCAATCTATTCAAGTTGGGAATGTACTGTTAAATCGTAATACATTTGAAGTTAACGCCGGAGAACAAACGGTGACGTTGCCATTAAAAGAATTTGAATTGCTCTTTACATTAGGATCTAAGGCGGGAAGAACTTGTTCAAGAGAGCAATTAATAGAAGACGTATGGGGATATGATTTTGAAGGGAATGAACGCACGCTAGACGTTCATATTAATCGGTTGCGTGAAAAGTTTCAAGAAGAGTTATCGAAGTTTAGTATAAGGACGATAAGGGGCTTAGGGTATCGCTTAGAGGTAAGTAAATGAGAAAAAGAGAAAGAATGAGTAAGATGAAGATGTTAAAAGTAATGGGGGCGATAGTAGCGCTCTTTACTTTTCTTACTATAATTTGGTCTATAGCCTTTTTTGTATCGTCAAGTGTCATGAAAGCTCTGGAAATAAACGTATCGCCTTTTATTACTTTTCTAATTAGTGATATGGTTGGCTTTGTTTTTATTGTTCTTATTTGGACAATAATTGGAATTTTAATGAGACCGAAGCGAGAGGCGATGATTTGGACTATTATTGAACCGATACAAAAAATTGCAAAAGGGGATTTCTCTGTAAAAATACGAAATGAAGAAAAGTATGATGGAGAAATTGGTGTACTCGTAAAGAGTATAAATGATATGACAGATGAACTGAACGCGATGGAGAAACTGCGCCAGGAATTTGTATCGAATGTTTCTCATGAAATACAGTCACCATTAACTTCTATAAAAGGGTTTGCTAGAGCGCTGCAAGATAGTAATCTTTCTGAGGAAAAAAGAAAGCATTATCTTACCATTATTGAAACGGAAACAACGAGATTATCTAAACTAAGTCAAAATCTATTAAAGCTAACACTTTTAGAATCAGAAGAGTATGTACCAGAAAGAGTGACTTATCGATTAGATCAACAGTTAAAGCAAGTTGTATTAAATAGTGAACCGCTGTGGGCTGAAAAAGAAATTGAGTTAGACCTTGATTTAGAGAAAGTGCAAATTACTGCGGACCAAGAAAGTATGAGTCAAGTGTGGATTAATTTAATTCATAACAGTATTAAATTTACTCCAAGTGGTGGTATGATTACAATTCAGTTAAAAGAACATAAGGAATTCCTAGAAATAAGTATTCGGGACACGGGAATTGGTATATCAGAAGAACAGAAGCAACATGTTTTTGAGCGTTTTTATAAAGTGGATTCTTCACGAAACCGTGCTTATGGAGGAAGTGGCTTAGGTTTAGCGATTGTAAAAAAAGTACTCGACCTTCATCAAGGAGAAATAAAAGTCGAGAGTGAGGAAGGGAATGGTACAAAATTTATTGTGCGTATTCCAAATCATGAAGAAAAATAGTGTTAGGAGGAGACCTTCTAACACTATTTTTCTTTAAAAATGCATTTACCATTACTATAGTTACCTATAAGTAACCTACGCACATGAAAGTGCATCATTGCCTTTTTTCATAAACATAGATACACTTTTAATATAATAAACAACTGAGATGATTAAGGAGTGTTACACTTGGCAGAATTATTACAAGGAAAAAATGCTTTAATTACAGGAGCAGGTAGAGGAATTGGTCGCGCTGTAGCGATCGCATTAGCGAAAGAAGGCGTAAATGTAGGTCTTTTAGCTCGTTCAGAAGAAAACTTAAAAGCAGTTGCGAAAGAAGTGGAAGCAGAAGGTGTAAAAGCTGTTATTGCGACTGCGGATGTATCTTCATATGAAGAAGTAACGAATGCAATTGAAACGTTAAAAGCTGGATTAGGATCTATCGATATTTTAATTAATAACGCTGGTATTTCTAAGTTCGGTAAGTTTTTAGAACTAGATGTTGCTGATTGGGAAAAAATCATTCAAGTAAACTTAATGGGTGTATACTATGCAACTCGTGCAGCTTTACCAAGCATGATTGAACAACAATCTGGTGATATTATTAACATTTCATCTACAGCAGGACAAAAAGGTGCACCAGTAACGAGTGCATACAGTGCTTCTAAATTTGGTGTTCTTGGCTTAACAGAATCGTTAGCGATGGAAGTTCGCAAACATAACATTCGTGTAACAGCTTTAACTCCAAGTACAGTAGCAACTGACATGGCTGTAGACTTAGGATTAACTGATGGAAACCCTGATAAAGTAATGCAAGCGGAAGATATTGCAGAGTTTATCGTAGCGCAGCTGAAATTAAATAAACGTACATTTATTAAATCAGCAGGACTTTGGTCTACTAATCCGTAAGGGATAAATATAAAATACAAAGAAGGGACATCTATTCTGTAATGGAGTGGGTATCCCTTCTTTATTTTTTGTGTATGAAACGGAATTTTCTGTATAATCAAACGTGAATGGTAGAAAAGCATGAAAAAATTGAAGGGGATGGTATTTCCATGAGTACGATTGAGAAATGGACGGCTGTTGATCAATTTATGAGTGATGTATTAATACCGAAAGATTCTACATTAGAAGAAGTTCTTCAAGCAAATGCTTCAGCTAATTTGCCGGCGCATGATGTATCGCCAATTCAAGGGAAGTTTTTACAACTATTAGTACAAATCCAAGGAGCTCGTAACATTTTAGAAATTGGCACTCTAGGCGGATATAGCACTATATGGCTTGCAAGAGGATTGCCATCTGGAGGGCAAATTGTTACATTAGAAGCAAGTGAAAAGCATGCTGAAATTGCACGTAGCAATATTGAGCGTGCCAATTTGAATGATAGAGTTGAAATACGATTAGGATTAGCGTTAGATTCTTTAAAACAAATAGAAAATGAGAAGTATGAACCATTTGATTTTATTTTCATAGATGCTGATAAACAAAATAATCCTGCTTATTTTGAATGGGCACTGAAACTATCACGCCCTGGTACTGTAATTATTGGGGATAACGTAGTACGTGAAGGAGAAGTTATTGACAATACGAGTAACGACCCTCGTGTACAAGGGATACGCCGTTTCTATGAGCTCATAGCTGCTGAGCCGCGTGTAAGTGCTACAGCGCTTCAAACTGTCGGAAGTAAAGGGTATGATGGATTTGTAATGGCAGTTGTAAAAGAGTGATGTAAGGAGGCAAAAAGGATGAAAAGGAAGTTTCAAAAATTATAACGTGTATTGTGTGCAATACAGTTAGCTCGTGGACCTCCAACATACTTAACAATATAAGTTTATATAAAAAAATTGGGGGTTAGAAATAGATGAGAACTGAAAAAGAAATGCTAGACTTAATTATAAATACAGCAAAAGAGGATAAAAGAATTCGAGCAGTCATCATGAATGGATCACGTGTAAATCCAAATGTGAAAAAAGACTGTTTCCAAGATTATGATATTATGTATGTTGTAAAAGATATCCAATCTTTTACGTCTAATCATAATTGGATACGTAGATTTGGAGAAATAATGATTGTCCAGATGCCAGAAGAAATGACGTTACTTCCAGCAGATGAAGACGGGAAATTTCCGTACTTAATGCAGTTCATGGATGGGAACCGGATTGATTTAACGTTAGTTCCAGTTGATTTGATAGATATATTCGTTGGGCAAGATAGTTTAAGTAAACTGCTTCTTGATAAAGATGATTGTATGGATGAATTTCCACCAGCAAGCGATAGGGATTATTTAATAAAAAAGCCCACAGAAAAAGAGTTTTTAGATTGCTGTAATGAATTTTGGTGGTGCAGTACAAATGTAGGAAAAGGATTGTGGCGCGAGGAACTTTCTTATGCGAAAGGAATGCTTGAAGGCCCAATGCGAGATATGTTCATCGTAATGCTAGAATGGCATATTGGTATGAAAACAGACTTTACAGTTAATGTAGGGAAGTTTGGAAAGCATTTCGAGCAATATATTGAAAAAGATATGTGGGAGCAATTTAAAAGGACCTTTTCAAATGCAGAATATGAAAATTTATGGCAGTCATTCTTTGTAATGGGTGATTTATTTAGGGAAGTTGCGAACGAAATTGCTAACACATATGGATATCAATATCCGCAAGATGATGATGACAAAGTGACGAGTTATTTAAAACATGTGAAAGCTTTGCCGAAAGATATTACATCGATTTATTAATAATATAAAGCAGCAGGACTGTCCTAATTACGGACAGTCTTATTTTTGTTCATGAATAACAATTTCTCTAACAAAGTACAGATGAATCACATATGAAACTTTAGGGAGGTTTTTATCATGTATTATTTTTATTCGCCAGAAATGTTCGTTCCATATCAATGGGGGTTAGAGCGAAATGTTTCGTATGCTTATATGCCATATAACTCATTTTATTATGGAGACTATATAAGCTCATTGCCATACGCATTACATGTTCCTCAAAATTATGAAATACAAATGAAAGAAGAGGAGAGGGGATCATGGACACCATTTTCATGGGTCGAAAAATATGCATATGCATTTTCAGGTCCTTACAATAAAGCGGAAGTTGCTCTTACATTTGATGATGGACCAGATTTATTATTTACACCAAAAATATTAGATAAGTTAAAAAAACATAATGTAAAAGCTACTTTTTTCCTACTTGGTGAAAATGCAGAAAAGTTTCCGAATGTAGTAAAGCGTATCGCGAATGAAGGGCATGTAATTGGTAATCATACGTACAATCATCCGAATTTAGCGAAAGTAAATGAGGCTGAGTACCGTAATCAAATTATAAAAACGGAAGAAATATTAAATCGTTTAGCTGGTTATGCACCGAAATTTATACGTCCACCATATGGTGAAATACTTGAAAATCAATTGAAGTGGGCGACAGAGCAAAATTTTATGATTGTACAGTGGAGTGTTGATACGGTTGATTGGAAAGGTGTAAGTGCTGACACGATTACAAATAATGTGTTAGGGAATTCATTTCCAGGTAGTGTCATACTTCAGCATTCAACTCCAGGTGGACACTTGCAAGGATCTGTAGATGCGCTAGACAAAATCATTCCACAGTTAAAAACGAAAGGGGCACGTTTTGTAACACTTCCAAGTATGTTCCAGACATCTAAAGAGAGAAAATGAAATGTTAATAATTGGAATTATGAGGGTTGTATAGTATAATGAAGGTGTAAGTTAGGGGGTGGATATAATTGATGTATGCACTAGTAAACATAGGAATAAGCATGTTAATCGGTATTATATTTATACTTGCCGCACGTATTCTTCAAAAGAATCCACCGACGGATATTAACGCAGCATATGGTTACCGGACGAAACGATCTATGAAAAATAAAGAATTATGGGATGCGGGTAACAAGTATAGTGCAGAAGTGATGAAAAAGAATGGATACATTATGATGTTAATTGGAAGTGCTATTAGTATATTGTTTAGATATCCTCATACAACAGCGGTGATTATGGCTGTCATGCTATTGTTAATCATTCACTTATTTATGGGAGTAGAGAAAAGATTGAAGACACTTGAACAATAATGATAAATAAAATAGGACTCCCAGGCAATATAAGTTGGGAGTCCTATTTTATTTACAAACTGTTATTTTTTAGCGATTCTTTTCCTTGTTCGACAACAAATTCATAGTATTCAAGGTCATATGGATAAATATCTTCAAATGTTATCGTTATCGGTTTACTGTTTAAAAGAGAAATAGTCGTTATAGATGAAATATCTCTTTTTAATAGTTGTAGAAAAGAAGTTGCATGTACTTTCATCACATCGTCTACTTCTTCACCTGGTGCAAACGGAAGTGGCTTTATTACATTGTGAAAATACATATGACAAAACTCACGATCAGTAAGATTTGAAAGTTCATAATCTATTTTAAAGATACCTTTGTATGCTAAATCAGTAGTTTGAAAGGAAAGCCCTAATTCTTCTTCAATTTCACGAAGACCGCCAATTTCTACTTCTTCATCATGCATAATATGTCCAGCTGAAGTAATATCCCATATACTCGGAGCGTCTTTTTTATTTTTAGAGCGTAATTGGAAATATAAGAACATATCCTCAGCATCTTTTTCTACAAACCAGCAATGAAATGTTTCGTGCCAATCACCGTCACGATGCACGTCATCACGTAATTTCTTTCCAAGTGTATTTCTTTCAGGATCAAATATTGTTAACCACTCTGTCATTTTAATTCCCCTTTCTGCAAATTTTATTATACAATATTTGTATTGAATTTTGGGAAAATAAAGAAAAAGGAGTGATTATTAGTGAAGATAGAGAATAAGGAAATAAAATCAATAATTTCAACTGAGGAAGAATTACGACAAATATTGGGGCAACCAAGTGAACGGGCTTTGAAAAAAGTTATTTCATCACTTGATCATCATTGTGTAGATTTTCTGTCTAAATCGCCTTTTCTAGTATTATCTACTGCAAATAAATTCGGAGAGTGTGATGCTTCGCCGAGGGGAGACGCACCTGGATTTGTATATGTATTAAATGAAAATAAAATTATCATCCCAGAAAGACCAGGTAATCGTCGTATAGACTCTATTTTAAATATTATTTCGAATCCGCACGTAGGATTAATCTTTTTCATTCCTGGTCTCGGGGAGTCCTTGAGAATAAACGGCCGAGCACAAATTACAAACGATGAAGAAATTTTGAAAGAAATGCAGGCAAATGGAAAAAAACCTTTACTTGGAATTGTTGTTGAAATAGAAGAATGCTATATTCACTGTGCAAAAGCTTTTCTTCGTTCAAAAATGTGGGATCCAGAGTCATGGTTAAATAAAATAGAGCTACCCTCAGCGGCGAAAATGTTAATGGAGCATGCGAAAGTTAATGCTTCAGAAGAGGAAGTTGCACGTTCTTTAGAAGAAAGTTATAAGGAAAGATTGTATTAAAAATTATTTTTTAAATATAGTGTTGAAGTATGAAACTCTAAACGTTTTAGAGTGAGACTTTAACTATGAATATTGTTAATTTGTATGTGATGAATATATGTGCAAGAGAATAAATCTGTATTAGATGATTTGTTATTTTAAAATATAATTATTCATATTCTTAAAAATTGTGAAGAAAAATAGGCTTGCTTTTTAAAAAGTTGATAACTATAATAAGTTAACAAATAGACATGAACGAAAAAGTAACGATAAGGACATGAAATCATTTTTACGGTTTACAGAGAGGGAAGCCAAGGGTGTGAGCTTCCTAACACGAGAAATGATTTTACCACCTTTGAACTTCAATAGTGAACGAGTAATCTAGTAATTATTGACGGTATCAGCCGTTATCTGAACTTGAGCAATCTAGAAGGAAATAAGTCTAGATTGGAACAAGGGTGGAACCACGAAAACACATTCGTCCCTTTCCTAGGGATGAGTGTGTTTTTTTATAGTTTTTAAGATTGAAAATTTAAAATAATTAAAAAATAGTATTGATTTTGTATTTTATGCGAGTATAATGAGTTAACAAATAAACATGAGCGAAAAAGTAACGATAAGGACATGAGAACATTTTTACGGTTTACAGAGAGGGAAGCCAAGGGTGTGAGCTTCCTAACACGAAAAATGATCTTACCACCTTTGAACTTCAATAGTGAACGAGTAATCTAGTAATTATTGACGGTATCAGCCGTTATCTGAACTTGAGCAATCTAGAAGAAAGTAAGTCTAGGTTGGAACAAGGGTGGAACCACGAAAACACATTCGTCCCTTTCCTAGGGATGAGTGTGTTTTTTTTATCACTTTGAAAGGAGGTGCGGTAACATGAAGCGTTTAGTACGTACGGAAATAACCACCACCTGCATGATTAAAAAGCAGGGTAAGGTGATTCATAGGTGTAACAATTAAACTATTTAGGAGGAGATTAGAAGATGAATAACGTTATTAATGTTGGGGTATTAGGATTAGGTACTGTCGGAAGTGGTGTTGTCCATATTTTGAAAGAACATTATAAAAAAATCACTCTTGATACAGGATATGAAGTAAAGGTAAAGACAGTCGTTGTACGTGATTTGGAAAAAGAACGTGATGTTTGTATCGATGGAATCGTAGTAACAAGTAATGTCGATGAAGTTCTAAATGATTCAAATATTGATATTGTAGTAGAGGTAATGGGCGGAATTGAAGAAGCGAAAGAGCATATTGTGAAGGCTTTGCAAAGTAAGAAACATGTCGTAACAGCAAATAAAGATTTAATGGCTGTATATGGTGCGGAGCTTCTGCAACTGGCAAATAAAAATGAATGTGACCTATGTTACGAAGCGAGTGTAGCCGGTGGGATTCCAATATTAAGAGGATTATCAGACGGGCTAGCTTCAGATCAAATTGAAAAAATAATGGGAATCGTAAATGGAACAACAAATTATATGTTAACAAAGATGAGTCAAAATGGATGGTCGTATGAAGAGGCTTTACAGGAAGCGCAAAAATTAGGGTTTGCAGAATCAGATCCGACAGCGGATGTAGATGGACTAGACGCTGCGAGAAAGGTAGCAATTCTTGCAAACTTAGGTTTTTCGATGAATGTTTCTTTAGATGATGTTCAAGTTAGAGGTATTCGAAAGGTTGAAAAAGAAGATTTAGAGATGGCCGAAAAATTAGGATTTACAATGAAATTAATTGGTAAAGCTGAAAAACAAGGATCATCCATTCACTTAAGTGTAGAACCGACTTTATTACCACGTCATCATCCGCTATCGAATGTGAATAATGAATTTAATGCGGTGTATGTTCACGGTCAAGCGGTAGGAGAAGTGATGTTTTACGGACCTGGAGCTGGGAAGTTACCAACTGGTTCTGCTGTAGTAAGTGACATCATTTCAATCGTTAAAAATATGAATCAAGTTCCGAAAAATAAAAGTGCGTTAAAAGAACCAGAACCGTATGAATTACAAGGAGATGAAGAAGTGGTTTCGAAATATTTCTTACGTATTTCATTACGAGATGAACCTGGAATGTTGCGTGAAATAACGGAATGTTTCGTTAATTACTCTGTTAGTTTAAAAGAGGTAATCCAATTACCATTAAATCGTGAGCATGCAGAAGTAGTAGTTGTGACGCATCAAACTTCAAAATATCAATTCGAACAAGTTTTAGGAGCGATAGAAGATGTCGCAAGTGAAATAAACAGTTACTACATTATTGAGGAGGAAAAACAATATGTATAAAGGACTATTAAAACAGTACGCTTCTTATTTACCGGTGAATGAAAACACACCTGATGTCAGCTTAATGGAAGGGAATACACCCCTAATTCCATTATTAAATATATCAAAACAATTAGGGATTCAGTTATACGGAAAATATGAAGGAGCGAATCCAACAGGTTCTTTTAAAGACCGTGGTATGGTAATGGCAGTTGCAAAGGCGAAAGAAGAAGGTTCAGAGGCTATCATTTGTGCATCTACAGGCAATACATCAGCATCAGCTGCCGCATACGCGGCACGCCTCGGAATGAAATGTATTATCGTAATACCAGAAGGAAAGATTGCGCATGGGAAATTAGCGCAAGCAGTTGCTTATGGAGCGGAGATCATTTCAATAGAAGGGAATTTCGATGATGCACTTAAGGCTGTAAGAAATATTGCTGCAGCAGAGCCGATTACATTAGTAAACTCAGTAAATCCTTACCGAATTGAAGGGCAAAAAACAGCAGCATTTGAAATTTGTGACCAGTTGGAAAATGCACCAGATGTTCTAGCTATTCCTGTTGGGAACGCAGGGAACATAACAGCATACTGGAAAGGATTCTGTGAATATGAAAAAGAAAAGGGTTATAAAAAACCAAGAATTCACGGCTTTGAAGCCGAAGGAGCAGCTGCAATTGTAAAAGGGCATGTAATTGAAGAACCTGAAACGATTGCAACAGCGATTCGTATTGGTAACCCAGCGAGTTGGTCGTATGCAGTAGAGGCTGCCGAGCGGTCTCATGGTGAAATAGATATGGTGTCAGATGAAGAAATATTACATGCGTATAGATTGTTAGCAAAAACTGAAGGAGTTTTTGCAGAGCCAGGATCAAATGCTTCATTAGCGGGCGTCATTAAACATGTGCAATCTGGAAAAATCAAAAAGGGAGAAACAGTTGTTGCAGTTTTAACTGGAAACGGTTTGAAAGATCCTGATATCGCAATTTCTTCTAATAAATTTGATATTGCAAGTGTGTCAAATGATATAGAGCAAATTAAAGATCATATTAAAGGGGTGATTATGTCGTGATACCATTGAGAGTACGTGTCCCTGCTAGTACAGCGAATGTCGGACCTGGATTTGATTCAGTAGGAATAGCATTGTCATTATATTTAGATGTGGTGGTAAAGGCGGAAGCAGATAAATGGCAAGTAATCCATTCCTTTGAAGATTCAATTCCAACAGACGATAAAAATTTAATTGTTAGCACGGCATGTAAAGTATGTCCCTCTTTATCACCCTATATAATAGAAGTTACTAGTAATATTCCGCTGACAAGAGGTCTAGGAAGTAGTGCATCAGCAATTGTAGCGGGAATAGAGCTTGCGAATCAGCTTGGAAATTTGAACTTAACAACTGATCAGAAAGTTCAAATTGCAACAAATTTTGAAGGACATCCAGATAATGTTGCTGCTTCTATATTAGGTGGAACTGTGATCGGAGCACTGGATGGAAAGAATGTTTCTGTCGTAAGGATTGAAAGTAAGGAATTAGGCGTAATTTCTCTTATTCCGAATGAAGAGCTAAATACGGACGAGAGTCGATCTGTATTACCAGAGATGTTTCCATTTCATGAAGCAGTTAAGGCTAGTGCGATAAGTAACGTATTAGTAGCTGCGTTTTGTCAAAAGAAGTGGGAAGTTGTAGGTGAAATGATGGAGAGAGATCATTTTCACGAGCCGTATCGTTTAGAACTTGTACCGTTATTACCATCAATTCGTAAATGTGCAAAAGAATTTGGAGCATATGGCACAGCGCTTAGCGGTGCGGGACCATCCATTTTTATATTAACTCCATATGAGAAGCGACAAGAAATTGCGGAGCAATTAGCGAGAGTATTTACCGCTATGAAAGTATGTGAGCTTGAAATCGATCATAAAGGGATTACTGTAAATAAGGAAGAACATATTGGATTATAAAGAAAGCTAGCATCGCTAGCTTTTGTATGTTGTAAATATATTTTACATCAGCATATAAAATGAAAATGAGTATTGTATAATTCAGTAAAGCGCGCATTAATTTTGGAGGTGATTATATGAGTTCAAAAGAGTCACCAGAAGAAAAAAGAGAACACATAAGACAAAGTGAGTTGAAAAATAACCCTACCGGTTCTTTGAATGATGGGCTCAATAGAGCGGAATCAGGTAGCCCTGTTGATATGACAGGGGGCATGAATTGGAAAGGTACAGGGATATTAATTTTAGTGCTAGTTTTAGGATATATAATATACACTTACTTTTTCAGTTAAGGGAAGCTTGGTGAAATTCTAATTATTAGTGCGAATAAAAAACTAGGATTAAAGTCCCATTGTATTACATATTTTCTTTAAATCAGATAATAGTTATTCGTGAATTTTTTTATACTCATAATAGAGCTAGCGCCGCTAGCTCTATTATTTTTTGCCACATTCCTGTAACAAAGCCCCTGTATATTCAGTGGTGGAGGTGCAGAAGATGAAAAAAATGATAGCAATATGTCTTCTTACAACTATGTCATTTTCGACTTTAGTTGGGTGTGATGTAAAAGGTAATAATGCTGTACAAGAGTCTAAAATAAAGAAAGCGACGTATAAAGATTTTACTTACGATGTAAATCCAGAGACTTTCGCGTTAACTGTAGAACATGATGGCGTAAAGGAACAGGCATCACAACCGTTACCGAAAATGAAAGTATCAAATGTAAAAAAAGATAAGGATCGCACATCGTGGGAATATCCAGATCAAAAAGTAAAAATAAACTTAGAAAAGAAAAAAGACCACTTAAATATTGAAGTGGAATCGACTGGTGCAGAAAGCTTTACATGGCCGAAAGTACAAGCTGAAAATTATATACTTCCGTTATGGGAAGGTAAGCAAATCCCAAGTAATGATGAGAATTGGAAGAAGTTTTTAAAGGATGATTCATATTCATTTGCTGAATCATTTTCTATGAAGTTTTTCGCATTAAATGGTTCGAAATATTCGATCGTATATATTGCGAACAATATGTTTAATAATGAATTGAAATTTCATTCGGATCCGAAAATAGGATTTGATTTTACACATGAATTCCCGAGTATAAATAAAAATAAAACGTACGGATTTCAGTTATATGTGACAAATAATGATGCAGTAAGTATTGCTAAACTGTATAAGGAAAATATTGCTCGAAAAGGTGAATTTAAAACATTACAAGAAAAGGCAAGAAAAAATAAAGAAATCGAAAAACTTTACGGGGCAGCTCATTTTTACTTTTGGAATCAAAATGGATTATCAGAAAGTAACGTAAATTGGCCGAAGCTAAGAGAGCAAATAAATAGCCCTGTGTTTAGCCATATAAAAGAGCTTATTCAAAAGAATAGTTCAGAGCCTGGAGAATTGAATGTATTTGAGCAAGTAAGTAAACAAGATTTTATCGATAAGTATCAAAAAAATGTTATTTTGCGTTATGTAAACGAAGTATTATCAATGAAGGGATTTTATAAAGAGGATATTTTTCCTAAAGTTGATCAGGAAGCTAGTGCACTATTAAAGAAAGGCATAGATCACTTATCGAATATGGAGTTATATAACTTAAATAAGCACTTATTAAAGTCGATACTTGGTGATGCGGTTGAAGAAGTAAGTAAATGGGGTAACGCAGATGGGACAGATATTATAAAGGAAATGAAAGAAGCAGGAATAGACAAAGCGTGGATTGGTCTACCGAACTGGGAACAAGGATATATGCAGCCTAATTTCGTTACAGAAGCTAAGAAAATGGGATATTTAGTTGGTCCGTATGATTCTTATCACTCAATTCATGAGAAAGGTGATAAGAATTGGAATACAGCATCTTTTAATGATCCATCGTTATATGAAGAGGCTACTGTAACGAAGAAAAATGGAGAAAAGGTGCAAGGATTTTTAGGTAGAGGAAGAAAACTAAATCCGACATTATCACTTCCTAGCGTAAAAGAAAGAATGAACGATATATTACAAAATGGTCCTAAATATAATTCATGGTTTATTGATTGTGATGCAACAGGTGAAATTTATGATGACTATTCAGCAAAACATATAACGACACAAGAACAAGACTTAAAAGCAAGATTACAACGAATGGATTATATTGCCCAAGAAAAAGGTATGGTAGTTGGCTCTGAGGGCGGAAATGACTTTGCAAGTAGTACGATTGCATTTGCTCATGGAATTGAAACTCCAGTTATTAAATGGGACGATGAAGATATGAGGAAAAATAAAACAAGCCCGTATTATGTCGGTGGATATTATTCACCAAATCAAAATGTTCCCGAAAAATATGCAAAACAAGTACCGTTGAAAGAAGAATATAAACAAGTATATTTAAATCCAGTATATTCGGTTCCGTTATATAAATTAGTATACAACGATTCTGTTATTACAACGCATCACTGGGAATGGGGAAGTTTGAAAGTAAAAGATGAGGTAGGAAGCCGTATGCTATATGAGTTATTGTATAATGTTCCGCCGTTGTACCATTTAGATGCAGTAGAGTGGAGTAAGCATAAAAAAGAAATTACAGAGCATCTGAAAGTTTGGAATGAAGTTCATAAAAAGGCAGTAAAAGAAGAAATGACGGACTTTGCATATCTGTCAGAAGATAAGTTAGTACAATCTGCTTCTTATGGAAAAGATATTAAAATCATTGTGAATTTCTCAAATGAAGATGTGGAAATAGAAAAAATGAAAATAAAAGCAAAATCAGCTTTAATTAATAATAATGGGAAACAAGTAATGTACACACCAAATGAAAAATAATAAAGTGAAACTTTAGTCAGTGGGGGATTTATCCCTCACTGATTAATAGTCCGCACCAATCAAGATTTTACGGCACAAACTGGACTCTTTATTCCTGCTAAATTGTGAGGTGAAAATATTACTATCTGCAATAAAAGAATGATAAATCTGTAATTTCAAATGTTTTGAAGTGTTAAATTTTTGAAGTTGATAAACAGTGACTTGCCAAAAATAAGCACGAGAGTATAATGTGAAATGGAATACATATTGGATTCATGATGTAACCTTACAAAAATGTAAGGTGATTGAAAGGAAATTCAATATGAAGATTACTAGACATACATTATACTAGGAAAAGAGAAAGAGAGGAGAATGAACATGAGCTCTGAATTAGAACAAAATACGAGAAGCAATAAAAAACGTTCTAAACGAAAGTCAATAAAATGGTTCATTTTAATTCCATTTTTCCTACTTATTTTTGGAGGAGTAGGATATGGATCGTTTATATATAACAAAGCAAAAGCTGTTGTAAGTGATGCGTATGCAAAAATTGATAAGTCATCAAAGCGTGATAAAGAAGTTGAACCTTTAAAGGACAACATTTCAATTTTAATCATGGGTGTAGATGGAAGTGAAATGAGAAAAGACCAATATGGTGAAGCTGTTCGAACAGATGCACTTTTATTAGCGACAATTAATAAAGATGATAAATCAGTTAAATTAGTAAGTATTCCGCGTGATTCACGTGTTTATATTCCAACTAGAAAGAAATTAGATAAAATTACACACGCCCACGTATTTGGCGGTGTTGAAAGCACAAGAGATACAGTGGAAAGATTTTTAAATGTTCCTGTTGATTATTATGTGAAGTTTAACTTTGAATCATTCGTACAAATTGTCGATTCAATTGGTGGTATTGATATTGATGTACCGGTTACTTTCACTGAACAAGATAGTAAAGACCAAGCAGGTATGATTCATTTAGAAAAAGGTTACCAACATTTAAATGGTGAACAAGCCCTTGCGCTTGCTAGAACGCGTAAAATTGATAGTGACGCAATGCGTGGTCAAAGACAACAACTTGTAATTGAAGCAATTGCGAAAAAAGCTATGTCTGTTCAATCAATTAGTAAAATGGGCTCGTTACTTGATGCAGTTGATAAAAATATGAAAACAAATTTAACATTTGATGATATGCTTGCTATTACGAAAAATATGGCAGGATCAGATTTGCAAATGGAAAAGATGCAAATTGAAGGTACTGATAAACGTATTGGTGGTATTTATTATTACATTCCAAACGAAAAAAATGTGAAAGATATTTCGACTAAGTTAAATGAGCATTTAGGTGTTACACCAAAACCAACTCGAAATGAATAGTAAAAAAGATTGGCCTTCGCCAATCTTTTTTTATGGGAATATAATTGTAACTTTTCTGTAACGATTTTTTATTTTAGAAAAATTATACTCATATATATGAGAATATTGGAGAAGCAAATAGTATAGAGAAATACTTAAAATCTGTAGTAAGGAAAGATATCATATGCAGAAATGGATAAGCATTTTGGGAATCATTTTTATATTGACTGGATGTAAAATGTCTGAAGCTCCAACAAGTTTAATGGCAGCTCCTGCAAATGAAAAGTGGATGAATGAATTAAAAGAGCAAATAGATAAAGATTTGCCTATTAATTATCGATTGCTTACTCCAATGTCTAATAAAGATAAACAGATGATTTGGTCAATGGATTTTAAACAAGATAATAAAAAAGAAGCGATTGTATTTTATAAATTACCGAATGAAGATTGGAGTATATACTTAGCTATTTATGCGGAAAGCAACAATGGCTGGAAACTAAAGTCCACTCATACATTTGATGGTGAGGATATAGATATCGTTAAAGTCGGTGATTTTACAGGGAACGGGAAGCGAGAGTTATTAATTGGGATCACTGTAAGTCGTGAATCTTTAGAACATGTAATGTATGCTTTTTCGGAAGAAAATGATGATATGAAGGAGATTTATAATCGGCAATATACGAAGTTATTTATAGAGGATTTAAATCAAAATGACCTTAATGATATAAGTCTTGTTACGTATAAAAAAGACGAACAATTGAAAGTTGAGTTCATTGAACAGTTTAAGACAGTATCAGAAGTTACATTTGATCCTTTTATAAATAGTATTCAAAGAATACAAATGGGCCATATTTCTAAAACATTAAAGGCAATTGTAATTGATGCAGGAATTGGGGCTCATTCAGGTATAACATATGTAGCGAAATTTGATAAGAATCATTATGAAGTACTACCTATGGATGGGAAAGAAGACTTATTCAATGAGTATGTTGTGGAAAGTAAAGACGTTAATGAGGACGGTATTATTGAATTTGTTCGTACTGTGCGTCCAAAAGGTTGGGAAGAGGTATCGTACGGAGAGAGCACGATGTTTGAACGTTATATACAGTGGAGTGAAGAGGGAATTAAACCGATAGAAGAAAGATATGTCAATATAGAGAAAGGTTATTTTGTCAAAATCCCTCAAGCGCTAATTGGAAAAATAACTGTCCCAGTTCAGCAAGACGCATCGGATGTTCAAAAATTTATAGATGTAACTACAAATGAAATATGGCTTGAAGTACATATTTTTAAGCGGAAAGAATGGTTCAAAATAAAAGGATACGAGGCAGCTGTTAAAACGGCTTCTCACGTATATGCAGTACCGAAGCAATCTAAATTTGAAAAAGTAAAAGCATATATAAAACCGCTAGCGGATTATCAACAAGAGTAGGGAGGTGGGAATTATGTCAGCAATTTTAGTTTTAGAAGATGAAATACCAATCCGTAGCTTTATTGTCTTAAATTTGAAACGTGCTGGATTTTATGTATTAGAAGCTAGTACTGGAGAAGAAGCGTTACAGATTTTAAGTGAACAAACTGTTAATGTAGCGTTACTTGATGTTATGTTGCCGGGGATTGATGGTTTTCAAGTTTGTAAAGCTATCCGGGAAGAAAATAAAAAAATGGGTATTATTATGCTAACCGCACGTGTACAAAATGAAGATAAAGTACAAGGGCTAGGAATTGGTGCAGATGATTATATCGCAAAGCCGTTTAGTCCAGTAGAATTAATTGCACGTATACAATCTTTATTAAGAAGAATAGAAGTACATGAAGAAAAAACGAATACAATCACGTCTGGTCCGTTTTCGTTAAATATCATAGAAGAAAGATTATATAAAGGTGGACAATTAGTTGATTTAACCCCTACGGAGTACATGATACTACAGTATTTAATGAATCAGGCTTCGAAACCGGTTTCGCGTGATGAAATTTTAAATATGATTTGGGGAACTAATTACGTAGGCGAGACGAAGGTAGTGGATGTAAATATGAGACGGTTACGTCAAAAGATAGAATGTAATCCGTCAGAACCAGAGTTTATCCATACTGTGTGGGGAAAAGGATATGTGTGGAAGGAAACTATAAGATGAGACGGAAAGTGACTTTATATTTTATGACGGTCATTATACTTATGCTTGTATTATTTGAAGTAGTATTTTCAGTTTCCATTTATCGATATTATTATAATGGTATTGTGCAATATGTTGAATCTCATGCAAAGACAAGTACACGTTTTTTCTCGGAATACAATTCACTATATTTTATTCGCTTGCAAGAATATAGCGGAGAAATAATTGAGAGTTTCCAATTAGAAGGAACGGAATTACAATTGATTGATCGTCATGGTACGATTATACAGTCGTCAAGTGGACAAAAGGTGGAAGGTAAAGTGATTATTCCATATTCTTTACTAGAAGGAGAAATGTATAATCAAGTTACTATTACGAAAGATGGTGTGAAACAATTAGAAGTATATAGTCCACTGATTCATCAAGGACAAACTATTGGCGTTTTAAAATATACGACTGTGTTAACAGATGTCAATGCAAAGATAATCGAAATTATTTTGTTTACTATTTCAGTTGGAATTGTCATCTCAGGTATCGTATTTTTAATAAGTAGACGATTGGCGAATTCGTTTGTGAAACCTATCGAATCTATTATTCATGCTTCTTCGCAAATTGCAGAAGGTACATTAAAGGAGCAAATTAAAGAAGATTATCCTGGTGAATTAGGTGAGTTAGCACATAGTTTAAATTATATGGCCGATAAAATAGAAAAAGCTGAGCAAATGAAAAATGAATTTATTGCCTCTATTTCGCATGAAATACGAACACCTTTAACAGGGATTAAAGGGTGGAGTGAGACTTTAAAAACAGTAGATCATTTAACAGATGAAGAAATAAAGCAAGGTATGGGAATTATTTCAGGTGAAACAGACCGATTGATACATTTAGTAGAAGAGTTACTAGATTTTTCAAGATTGCAGTCAAATCATTTTAATTTATATAAACAAAAGGTGCAATTGTACGATATACTAGAAGAGACGATTTGGCAATTAACTCCTAAATCAGAAGAGAAACAGATTCAACTAGTCGCTAATTTAGAACGAGTAGAACTAGTAGGAGATCGAAATAGACTAAAACAAGTTTTTCTAAATATTATTCATAATGCTATTAAATATTCAAATGAAAAAGGTACAATTTACATTGAAGCGGCCAAAAGTGAAGGAAAAGCCGTGATTAAGGTGACAGATCAAGGTATTGGAATTGCTAAAGAGCATCTACCATTTATAGAGCAGTCATTTTATCAGATTAATAGCCATATTGAGGGCGCAGGTATTGGATTAGCTATCGTAAAAAAAATGGTGGAGCTTCATGGTGGTACGCTTAGTATTACAAGTAGAGAAAGAGTAGGAACAACAATTTTGATAAAACTCCCACTATAATTTTATATAAAGTATGTTTATATAGTGTAATAAAAATAAATAGATGTATAATTATATTGGGTGATTTATATATGAGATTAATAGAGAGAGGAATTCGATAGAATGGAAAAGGCTTTTAACTTTAAACGTGTAGTAGTCGTTTTAATAGCGATTGCAATAGTAGCTATTGGGTATTTCATGTTTCAATCTATTACTTCACCAGCAAAAGCTGTAGCGAAACAAGAAAATGTAGTGCAGCTTGCAAGTGAACAATCGAAAGTTGAAATGAATAAAACGGCACCAAGTCGTTTTAACGGAGTGGAAAGAAAAGTTGCTTATCTTACATTTGATGATGGGCCAGGAAAATATACGGCTGAATTATTAAATATGTTAAAACAGCATGATGCGAAGGCGACATTCTTTTTAATCGGAGCGAATGTAAAAGCGTTTCCTGATTTAGTAAAACGTGAAAATGCAGAGGGTCATTATGTTGGAATGCATAGTATGACACACAACTTTGCGAAGTTATATAAAAATGGCGAATATGTTAATGAAATGAAAGAAGATCAAAGCTTAATCGCAAATATTATTGGGAAATCACCTAAATTAACACGTCCACCATACGGGTCGAAGCCGGGTTTAAATGAAGACCTTCGAAACAAAGTAGTAGAGGGTGGTCTTAAAGTATGGGACTGGACAATTGATTCTTTAGACTGGAAATACAATAAAGTACCAGTTGATGCAGCGGCAGCACAAATCGCTCAAAATGTATTAGCTGGTGCAACAAATCCTCAAGAAGTCATTTTAATGCATGATATTCATCCGCAATCAGTCGCAGCTGTGCCAGCAATATTAAAGGGTCTAAAAGAAAAGGGTTATGAGTTTGAAGCATATCATGAAGAGAATCACTTCCCTGTGAACCTCTGGCATGATAACCGTATGTAATGGAGGAATTGACGTTGAAATATGGAAAAGTAGCAGTAGTTGGAGCATTATCAGTAGGATTATTATCAGGTTGTTTTGGTGAAAAGCCAGAAGAAAATTTATTTACGGCTTTTGAAGCAGCAGCTACACAAGAAAAATCTTTAGCAGATGACACAAAAAAATTAGAGAAGTTAGAACAGCAAGGACAAGAACTTTATTCTCAAATTTTACAAGAAGGTAAAGAGCATAATGAAGCAGTTTCAAAGAAAATAGAGCAAGCTACTGCAAATGTAGACGAGCGTGAAAAAGTATTGAAAAACGAGAAGGAACAGTTAGAAAAAGCGCAGAAAGAAACGACATCTGTTCAAAGTAATATTGAAAAACTCGAAGATAAGAAATTACAAAAACAAGCAAAAACAGTAGAAGAATCGTATAAAAGTCGTTATGATGCCTTCCAAAAGATGAATGAGAATTACACGAAGGCGTTAGCGACTGAAAAAGAGCTGTATGAAAAATTAAAAGTAAAAGAAACGAAGTTAAAAGAAATTGGTGAAAAAGTTAAAACTGTTAATGGGTTAAATGTGGAAGCGCAAAAGGCGAAAGAACAATTTAATAAACATACAAAAGAGTATAATGATAATAAATTAGCATTTTATAAAGATGCCCAAATTAAGATTAAAGAACAAAAATAAAGAAGTATCTTAATTACGATAAAAAATCTATAGAAAAAGCCGAAAAAACATTATAATAAAAAATGTTTTTTCGGCTTTTGTCGTTAAATGAATAGAAAAGACTGGAATTGATATCATAAAAGAGTTATAGTGAATTATTCCAAGGGAAACATTGTAAAGTAAGGAGATTGAATTATGTCATATGAATTTTTATTCAAATTAGGTTTAGCACTCTTTTTAGGATTATTCATCGGAATAGATAGGCAGCTAAAGAATAAACCGCTTGGTGTGAAAACAAGTATGGTTATTTCCGTAGCGAGTTGTTTAATTACAATGGTTTCAATTGAATCAGTGAATGTTTATTCTGTACCGGGTCATACAAATATGGATCCAATGCGTCTTGCTGCCCAAATTGTAAGTGGTATCGGTTTTCTTGGAGCAGGGGTAATTTTACGAAGAAGTAATGACGTTATTTCGGGATTAACGACAGCTTCTATGGTGTGGGCTGCTTCAGCTTTAGGTATTGCGATTGGAGCAGGATTTTATATACAAGCGACGGTTGCTATGATTTTAATTATTTTAGCGATTAACGTACTTCCGCAAATTGTGAAAATTGCAGGCCCTTATTCATTAAGACAAAAGGACTTATCTATAAAAATTACTGTAAAAGAGCATCAAGAATTAGATGGTATATTTAAGCAAATTAAAAATTTAGGTATGCATGTGAAACGAGTGAAAATTAAAGATATTGATAATGGAGCATTCCAGCAATTGGAGATGGTTATTTTAGCTCCAGAAGATTTATATACAACTGAGTTATACAGTTCTCTAAAAGAGATTGATCGTGTTGTCTCAGTTGAAGTTGAAAGTAGATAATTATGATAAAAAAGAGTGAAGTGAATTCACTCTTTTTTTATTTGGATTTTCAAGGAAATAAATTGATATAATGATGAGTAAACAAGGGGGAGAAATGATGGAAATACATATTAGAAGAGCGATAAAAGATGATATACCAGGTATAGCAAAGGTGCATGTTGATAGCTGGAAAACAACGTATAAAGGGATATTTGCTGAAAAAATTTTAGAAAATATAACATATGAGCAACGAGAAAAACTATGGGAAAACATTTTTCAACAAGAAGATAAACACCAATATAGATTTGTAGCAGAGACGTTGGATGGAACAATTATCGGATTTATTGACGGGGGAGTTGAAAGAAGCGGTGCATATAATTGTGATGGGGAATTATATGCGATTTATGTGTTACAACATTATCAAGGATTGAAAATAGGAAAAAGGCTAGTTCAAGTATTTTTATCTGAGTGCAAAAAAAATAATATGCAATCGCTGTTAGTTTGGGTAGTTACGAATAATCCTTCTAAAAAGTTTTATGAAAAATATAGTCCAGAAAAAATTGATACGAAATTTTTAGAAAGACTGAATGTAGAAGAAACAGCGTATTGTTGGAGGAATATAAATAATATTATTATGTAAACTTGTTGTTTGAAAGAGGTATACCAATTAAGGTATACCTCTTTTGTTTAACTATTTTGGATGGATTACTAATGAAAAAAAGTAAGTATGTAGTTTGAAATTGAGAATTTTTCTTATGTATTTTTAATCAGATTAAAGAAAGTCTGAAAAAAAGAAAAGTTTATTCAGATTTAAAAATTCTGAAATAAACTATTGAATTGATAATGATAATCAATTAGAATCTTAATTGATAACAAGATTCAATTATCAATTGTAATATGAAATTCCGATAGCGTTCATATAAAGAGGAGGACAAGTATGAGGCGTGCGAAACAAATCGCGGAACATGCAACAATACAAAGTTTTTTAAATTGTTATTTAAGAGAAACAGGAAGTGGAGAATGGATTACAGAGGATAAAAGGATAGAGGATATTTTCTACCATTCATTACAAAGAGATACTTGCTCTACTTATTTATGCTGTCGGTTATCGGCACAAAACATTACTTTGTATGGAGAGGTTATATATAAATCACCAACAGATCGTCATTTGTTTGGAGAACAATTTTATTATCAAATGGGAGAAAATAAGAATGTTATAAAAGCAGATTACGTTACAGTTATTACATTTTTAATAAAAGAGATGTCTATCAACTACGGAGAAGGGACGAATCCTGCTGAACTTATGCTTCGAGTTATTCGTAGTTGTCAAAATATTGAGGAATTTATAAAAGAGAGAATAGAAGATACATCCGAATTATATGGTTTCCATACATCTTTTATAGAGGCGGAGCAATCTTTATTATTTGGACATTTAACTCATCCAACCCCAAAGAGTAGACAAGGCATTTTGGAGTGGAAAAGTGCAATGTATTCTCCAGAATTAAAAGGAGAATGTCAGCTTCATTATTTTAGGGCACATAAAAGTATAGTAAATGAAAAATCATTATTAGCAGATTCTACAACAACGATTATAAAAGCAGAATTAAGTAATGATGAGATGGTTAGTAAGGAATTTATATCGAAGTATTGTAATGAAGATGAATATTCATTAATTCCAATTCATCCGCTTCAGGCAGAATGGCTATTACACCAACCTTACGTACAGGATTGGATAGATCAAGGAGTACTTGAATATATCGGTCCTGCCGGTAAGTATTATATGGCAACATCATCATTAAGGACACTATATCACCCGGATTCGAAGTATATGCTTAAGTTTTCATTTCCGGTGAAAGTAACGAATTCAATGCGTATTAATAAACTGAAAGAACTTGAGAGTGGTCTTGAAGGGAAGGAAATGTTAAATACGGCTATTGGTGAGGTACGAGAAAGATTTCCAGGCTTTGATTTTATTTGTGATCCAGCCTTTATTACATTAAATTATGGAACACAAGAATCTGGATTTGAAGTGATTATTCGCGAGAATCCTTTTTATAGTGAACATGCAAATGAAGCTACATTAATTGCTGGGCTAGTTCAAGACGCTATACCCGGGGAACGTACTCGGTTATCGAATATTATTCATCGCCTAGCAGATTTAGAAAGTAGAAGCTGTGAAGAAGTAAGCTTAGAGTGGTTTAGACGATATATGAACATTTCTTTAAAGCCGATGGTATGGATGTATTTACAGTATGGTGTTGCATTAGAAGCTCATCAGCAAAATAGCGTTGTTCAGCTAAAGGATGGTTATCCGGTCAAATATTATTTCCGTGATAATCAAGGGTTTTATTTCTGTAATTCAATGAAAGAGATGCTTAATAATGAATTAGCTGGTATTGGAGAACGTACTGGAAATTTATATGACGATTATATTGTAGATGAGAGATTTCGTTACTACTTAATTTTCAATCATATGTTTGGCCTCATTAATGGTTTTGGCACAGCAGGATTAATTAAGGAGGAAATTCTTCTCTCGGAATTAAGGTCTGTACTTGAATCATTCCTTCCGTATAATCGGGAACCTTCTACATTTTTAAGAGAATTGCTGGACGAAGATAAGTTGGCATGTAAAGCGAATTTACTAACGAGATTTTTCGATGTCGATGAGTTAAGTAATCCATTAGAGCAAGCAATTTATGTGCAAGTACATAATCCACTCGTTAGGGAAGTGGCTGTTCGTTCGTAAATAGCGTTAAAATTTCATGTAATACAAATAATGGTATTTTGTCATAAAGTGGAGGGGTTTATGAGAGTGGACATGTATCACACGAAAATATTGAAGGCGCTCGAATCAGAAGATTACATTTCAGTGCGAAGAAGAGTGCTACGTCAATTAGTAGAATCGTTAATTTATGAGGGGATTATTACACCGGTTCGCATAGAAAAGGAAGAACAAATTCTTTTTATAATACAAGGACTTGATGAAGAAAACAAAAGTGTCACATACAAATGCTATGGAAGAGAACGAATGACATTTGGACGTATTTCTTTAGACTCATTAATCGTAAGAGTCCAAGATGAACAACAAGAAATACAATCTGTGTCGCAATTTCTAGAAGAAGTTTTTCGGGGTGTTAGCGTAGAACGAACTAAATTAGATTCTTTTATTCACGAATTAGAACAAACAATATTTAAAGACACGATTGCACAATATGAAAGAAATAATAAGGAAGAATACACTCAAAAATCTTACGATGAGTTTGAAAGCCATTTAATAGACGGCCATCCATATCATCCTAGTTATAAAGCACGTGTTGGATTTCAATATCGTGACAATTTTCATTATGGATATGAATTTATACAGCCAATAAAACTCATATGGATTGCAGCGCATAAGAATTATGCGACTGTAGGTTATGAAAATGAAGTGATTTATAGCGATACTTTAAAAGAAGAAATTGGTGAGCAGAAAATAGAAGAATATATGAATCGTATTCGAAGTTTAGGTTCTAATCCAGAACAGTATTGGTTAATTCCGGTTCATCCTTGGCAGTGGGAAAACTTTATTATTCCGAATTATGCTGATCATATACAGGATAAATGCATCATTTATTTAGAGGAGTCAGAGGATGATTATTGCGCGCAACAGTCAATGAGAACGCTAAGAAATATTACGAATCCAAAGAAGCCGTACGTTAAATTATCGATGAATTTACTCAACACTTCAACACTCCGTACGCTGAAACCATATTCTGTTGTGAGTGCACCAGCAATATCAAATTGGTTAAATGATGTTGTAAGTGATGATCTGTATTTAAGAGATGAATCGCGCATCATTTTTTTAAATGAGTTTTCGGGTGTAACGTATGATACGAATAAGGAATCTGTATATGGTTCATTAGGATGCATTTGGCGTGAAAGCGTTCATAAATATTTGGATAGACAAGAGGATGCCGTGCCCTTTAACGGCTTATATGCAAAAGAGAAAGATGGGACGCCAGTTATTGATGCATGGTTAAACAAACATGGAATAGAAAATTGGCTACGATTACTTATTCAAAAAGCGATTATACCAGTTATACATCTTGTTGTAGAGCATGGGATCGCATTAGAATCACACGGACAAAATATGATTTTAGTTCATAAAGAAGGGCTACCTGTCCGAATTGCATTAAAGGATTTCCATGAAGGACTTGAGTTTTATCGTCCATTCTTAAAAGAAATTGACAAATGTCCTGACTTTACTAAAATGCATAAAACGTATGCGAATGGAAAAATGAATGATTTCTTTGAAATGGATCGTATCGAATGTTTACAAGAGATGGTACTAGATGCACTGTTCTTATTTAATGTAGGAGAATTAGCCTTCGTACTTGCGGATGAATATGAATGGAAAGAAGAAAGTTTTTGGATGATAGTGGTCGAAGAAATAGAAAATCATATTAGAAAATATCCACATTTAAAAGAGAGATTTGAAAGGATTCAATTATATACACCTACATTTTACGCCGAGCAATTGACGAAGCGTCGTTTATATTTAGATGTGGAATCACTTGTTCATGAAGTTCCAAATCCATTGTATAGAGCAAGACAACTTAACAAACAAAAATCAGTAGTTATAGGGGGAAATCATGCTAATCGTTAATAAACAAGAGTATAGCAAAAGTGATTTTGATTTGAGATTACAAGCTTATGAGGAAATGGAACAATTTCAAGAAGCAGCAGGAAATAGATTTGCGCTTTGTCTGAAAGATCCATTCGATATTATTACGTTTGTGTTTTTCTTAAAAGAAAAGAAATCATCAGTATTGCTTATACATGAAGATACGCCAAAAGAAACGGCTATTGAAATGGCAAAGCGTGCAAATTGTATAGGGATTTTATATGGAGAATATAGCGATTTTACAAAACTAGAAGTAGGGAACTCTTTACTAGAAGAGCCTTCTTTATTGCAATATAGTTCTGGAACAACAGGAGAACCGAAACTAATTCGTAGAGCATGGACGGAAGTTGATACAGAAATTACTGCTTATAATGAAGCTTTAAACTGTGAAGTAGATGAAGTGCCGATTGTTATGGCTCCTGTTTCACATTCATACGGACTAATATGTGGTACGTTATCTGCGATTACGCGGGGAAGCAAACCTATCATCATTACGAATAAAAACCCTAAATTCGCATTAAATATAGTTCGCAATACAGAAAAACATATCATATATGCAGTACCACTTATGTTACATATTATGGGGAGTTTTCCGTTAGGAACGTTTCAGTTTCATAAAATTATGACATCCGGATCACCTTTACCAGAAGCATTATTTTATAGACTAAAAGAAATGACAACATATATGATGCAGCAATACGGTTGTTCTGAAGCGGGGTGTATTAGTATATGTCATGATATGAAAAGCCATTTAGATTTAGGAAATCCACTACCTCATGCGAGTATAAGCATAGGTTCAGATGAAAATATGCCTGAAGAAATCGTAGTGAAAATGAACGATAAAGAAATCTTCACGAAAGATTTGGGGTATAAATCTGAGCGTGGCCTTCATTTTATGGGACGCATGGATGATGTGATTAACGTTTCAGGATTAAAAGTCTTTCCTATAGAGGTAGAAGAAACGATGCTTCGACTAGAAGGCGTTCAAGAGGCAATTGTATATCGAGGGAAACATCCTGTGATGGGCGAAATTGTTAAAGCAAAAGTAATCTCTCATATTGATCCAGTGCGAATAAGAGAATGGTGTATTCAGTATTTACCATCTTATAAAGTTCCACATGAGATTGAAAGTGTAACTGAAATTCCGAAAAATAAAACTGGAAAAGTAAGTAGAAAGTTACTAGAGATGGGAGAGGTTACAACATGAGACGTGAAACATTAAAAAATGAAGTGCTGAAAATTATGACAGGAAAAATGGAACTAAAAAACGTGACACATTTAGAAGAAACGATGCGTTTAAATCAAGACTTATATATAGATTCGGTAATGATGCTACAACTCATAGTTTACATAGAAATGGATGTAAAGCTATGCGTTCCAGAGGATGAGGTAGATCCAAAAGCATTTCTTACTGTAGGATCTTTGCTTGATTTTATGGAGGAATTACAGCCGTTATAAGAAGTAAATGTGAATAATTAACCTTTAGGAAAGCGGATGAGAATATGACTTCAATTAAAGTTCACTGTTTAGTGAGTTGTTTTTGTGAAATTATAAAAAGGCGTAGCGATATAGATTACCGTCCATTTTATTTCGGATTATGGGATGGAGATTTTGATATAACAGAAGGTGGCATTATTTCGTATCACTCCGAAAATATTAACCATGATAATTATTTACTATGGTATGAAAAATTGTATGGTATGAAAGTGAACGAATGGTATGATCACGCAAAAGATAAAAGTAGCAATGTAGAAACTTTTTTAGAATTAGTAGAAAACAAGCCAGAGAATCGCTATGTCATTGTAATGGTTGATATGTCTCTATTACCAGAGAGGGAAAATAAATTCCATCAAAAACCGTTTCCGCATTATTTAATGATATCGAAGACAGAGAAAGAAGAAGAATGGTTCATGCTAGATCCTGATTTTCGCTGGGAAGGGAATATGGAAAGAGAAAAAGTACTTCACTCTGTTCAAGACAACCCATTTGGTGGAGGGTATATCATTGATGTAGAAGAAATTCAGGAGCCAACAGAAGAAATGGTAGCGAATTATTTCATAGAAACTTTCAAAAGAAACGACAATGAACTGACTATGGAGCTGAAAAATTTAATTATAAAAATGGCAAATGAAGAAGAAGGTTACTCGCTTTCTAGTCTTGTAGTGGCAGTAAAACAAATACCAGTACTTGCAATTCGTAAATATAGTTATGAACATGCTTTTGCATACTTCCGTGAAACGTTGCAATATTCGGAGCAAGAATTTGATTATTGGTGTGATCGGGTAGAAGATATTGTACAAGGATTTACAAATGTACAGTATCGTGCAATTAAAATGGCAATGACGAATAATAAAGGTATGTTATTATCAATTGTTGAAAAGCTGGATGAAATGAATGCAATTGAACTGCAAATTAAGGCTGAATTAGAGAGACAGTTTTTATCATGGAAAGAAATGAAAACAAACCAGTCTGTCTTAGCATTTTAAAAAAGCTAACTGAATTTTAAGATAAGGGAGTTCAAACCTATGAAATATTCGTTATGTACTATTTCCTTTCGTCATCAATTAATTTCATTTACTGATATTGTTCAATTTGCATATGAAAACGGTTTTGAAGGAATTGAATTGTGGGGGACTCATGCACAAAATTTGTATATGCAAGAGTATGAAACGACGGAAAGAGAATTGAGTTGTTTAAAGGATAAAAACTTGGAAATTACGATGATAAGTGATTACTTAGACATATCATTATCGGCAGATTTTGAAAAAACGATAGAGAAATGTGAACAACTTGCAATACTAGCTAATTGGTTTAAAACGAACAAAATTCGTACGTTTGCTGGACAAAAAGGAAGCGAAGATTTCTCGGAACAGGAAAGAAAAGAGTATGTGAATCGAATTCGCATGATTTGTGAAGTATTTGCTCAGCACAATATGTATGTACTTTTAGAAACACATCCAAATACGTTAACGGACACGTTACCCTCTACTTTGGAATTATTAGAAGAAGTAGACCATCCGAACTTGAAAATAAACCTTGATTTTCTTCATATATGGGAGTCTGGTGCAGATCCAATTGACAGTTTCCATCGACTAAGGCCGTGGATACAACATTACCATTTTAAGAATATATCGTCAGCAGATTATTTGCATGTGTTTGAACCAAATAATGTATATGCAGCAGCGGGAAGTCGAATTGGTATGGTTCCATTATTTGAAGGTATCGTAAATTATGATGAGATTATTCAGGAAGTGAGAGACACTGACCATTTCGCATCACTCGAATGGTTTGGACATAATGCGAAAGATATATTAAAAGAAGAAATGAAAGTATTAATAAATAGAAATTTAGAAGTAGTAACTTCTTAATATAAAATGATGTAAGAGTCTCTCATTGTAGAGACTCTTTTTTTAAAAATAAAAATAACCAAAAATTACCATGTATTTAAATTGAAATTTAACACAATTTATATATAAATAAGGAGGTGATCGGTAATGGCTAGAAATCGTAACGCTAATCAATTAGCATCACATGGAGCACAAGCAGCTCTAGATCAAATGAAATATGAAATTGCACAAGAGTTTGGTGTACAACTTGGAGCTGATACTTCTTCACGTGCAAACGGTTCTGTAGGCGGTGAAATTACAAAACGCCTTGTAGCGATGGCAGAACAACAGCTTGGTGGCGGATATACTCGCTAATTGTAGAAGGTTATAGGAGAAAGGAAGGATTCTTCCTTTCTTTTTTTTTTCAATTAATTGGTATGGATATATTGCGAACTGGATTCAAAGAATAGGAATAATACTATAATTTCCCCAATTTCTTTTGTTGTAAATGGGAAGTAGTAAAATGTAATAGCCCTGGTGGAATGAAAAATTACGTTCCAGCAGGGCTATTATATGGTAAGAAATATATGATGAAAGGTTCCGAAGCCAACATGTTAAAAAAAGAAAACTGTTGTTTAATTGCGCTTGCATCAGTTCCACTTGTTATGACATTAGGGAATTCAATGCTCATTCCAATCCTACCGACTATCGAAAAAAAATTACATATTTCATCGTTTCAAGCATCCATGATTATTACAATTTACTCTATTGTAGCCATTTTACTTATACCGATTGCTGGTTATTTATCAGATAGATGGGGACGAAAGATGGTAATGGTTCCGAGTTTGCTGATTGCGGCTATAGGAGGAGCGATAACTGGTTGGGTATCTTGGAAAGTTGATAATCCCTACACTTGGATATTGATCGGTAGAGCGATTCAAGGTATTGGTGCTGCTGGTGCAATGCCAGTTGTTATACCGTGTGTTGGTGATTTATACAAGGATGAAAAACAAGTTAGTACAGGTTTAGGAATCATTGAAACATCCAATACATTTGGAAAAGTGTTGAGCCCTATTTTAGGATCTGCTCTTGCTGCCATTGTATGGTTCTTACCATTTTGGGCGATTCCAATTTTATGCGTAGTATCAATCGTTTTATTACTTGTTCTAGTAAAGGCAAAGAAACAAGAAGGAGAAGTACCACCACTTAAAGAGTTTATAAAATCTATTCTTTCTACGTTTCGAGAAAAGGGAAGATGGTTGATTGCCATTTTTGTATTAGGTGCAATTATTATGCTTATTTTATTCGGAATTCTCTTTTATTTGTCGACTATACTGGAATCAAAGTATGACATTCATGGTATATGGAAGGGGTGTGTACTTGCTATCCCGTTGCTTGTACTGTCACTTAGTTCATATATGGCTGGTAAAAAAATTGGAGATAATCAAAATATGATGAAGAAGTGTATTTATATTGGTTTTTTAATGGCAGCTGCATCAGTCATCATTCCTTTATTTATAAAAGGGATCTATTTGCTACTTCTTTGTCTCGTTATTATGGGAATAGGAATTGGTATGGCACTCCCATGTTTAGACGCCCTAATTACACAAGGAATTGAAAAGGAACAAAGGGGGACGGTTACGTCATTTTATAGTTCAATGCGATTTATCGGTGTAGCAGCTGGACCACCTCTATATTCTTTTTTCATGAAAGGTGCTGACCATGAAGTGTTTTATTTAACAAGTATTTTCGCTGGTATTGGTGCTGTTATAGCAATGATTTGGATTAAACCAGCAAAAGATGCAAAGACGGTAAAACAGAAATCGGAACCTGCTTCATAATTTGTAAGAGAATTGCATGATGTTTTAAGTAACATGCAATTCTCTTTCGTTCATTAAGAATAAATAACTTGTTTTAACATATAAAGTGCGACACCCCATATGATAAGACCAGAAAATTTATTTAATAATAAGATTGTCTTTCCAGTTGAGTCTATTCTTTTTAGAAATTTCCCCGCTAAAGCTAAGCTTATAAACCAAATCCAAGAAACGATAATAGTTGCAAAAGTGAAAGCCCATTTTTCACTTCCTATGTATTGGATAGAGTTTGTTCCAATTACACCAATTGTGTCTAAAATTGCGTGTGGATTGAGTAATGAAACCGATGCTGCGAAAATAATTTGATTTTTTAAAGGCATACTTTTTTCTTGTTTTACATCATTTGCAGGATCGCTTCTCCAAATAACCCAGCCCATATACATAAGAAAGAAAAATCCAATCAAATACAAGGTGGTTGTTAACCAAGAAAAAGTTAGAAGCACAAGGGAGACACCCTGTACAGCAATTAAAATTAGCAACGTATCACATATAGATGCAGTTAATACTACAGGGGCTACTCTCCAAATATTTGGTTGGCTCGCACCTTGGTTAAAGACAAAAACATTTTGGACACCTAATGGAATAATAAGACCAAATGCAAGGATGATACCGTGAATAATTGCTTCACTCATCATATTACCTCCTACTTAATGTGATTAATTATGATAGTGTATATTGTATAGAAGAAATGAAAGTTTGTATCCATCCATATGGTTGGATAGGTTACCAACCAAAAAAATGTGAGGTGATATGATGGAAAGGTTAGTTTGGAAACCTAATATGTCTTCACCTATTCCATTATATAAACAAATAGAATCTTATATAAAAGAAAGAATTGTTAATGGGGAATGGACAGTTGGAACTAAATTACCTTCACAAAGAGATTTGGCGCAAACGTTTGAAGTAAATCGAAGTACAATTGTAATGGCTTTCGATGAATTAGTAGCAAAAGGGTATATTGAGGGGAATGGCCGGAAGGGAACAATTGTAATAAATAATAGTGAGAGTACTGCCACATATGCACCCCCTCCTAACTGGCGGTCCTATGTGGAAACAGGGCTTCATTATCCAAATCTTCCTGCTGTACAAGAGATTAATCAAGCTGAATTTACGCCCAATGTAATTCGATTAGGAACAGGTGAGCTCGCGCCGAGCCTCTTACCTGAGAAAAAGATGAAGGAAGTTATTAATAAAATTTTACAATCAAATGTTACACTTGGGTATGAGGAACCGAAAGGAAATCTTTATTTAAGAGAAAAAATTGCGGAATATTTAAAAGGGCATGGGGTATATGTATCTCCTGACTCTATTTTAATTGTTTCAGGGGCAATTCAAGCACTGCAACTTATTTCTATGGGGCTTCTTCCGAAAGGAGCGTCAATTTTATTAGAAAAACCATCATATTTATATTCGCTTAATGTATTTCAATCAGCAGGAATGCGTTTAATTGGAATACCAATGGATGAGAATGGTTTAAATGCATCATATATTACGAAATATAAGAAGCAATTTAATGCATCTATTTTATATACAATCCCGTCTTTTCATAATCCGACGAACTTTAGTATGAATGCGAAGAAACGAATAGAAGTGATGGAAATCTGTAATGAAATTGGATTGCCTATTATAGAGGACGCGGTGTACCAAGACTTATGGTTTGATGAGCCTGTTTCAAAGCCTTTAAAAGCATATGATAAAAACGGAATTGTACTACATATAGGGAGTATGTCTAAAGTAATTAGTCCGGGATTAAGAATTGGATGGATTGTTGGATCTGAGCCAGTCATTCAAAGATTGGCAGACATAAAAATGCAAACAGATTATGGTTCAAGTTCTATATCCCAGCAAATTGCAGCGGAATGGTTTACAAATGGATTGTATGATGAACATTTACAGTTTGTAAGAATTAAGTTGAAAAAGCGCAGAGATTTTATGTTACAAATGTTAGAGAAATATTGTCATGATATAGCAACATGGTATGAACCGGCAGGTGGTTTTTATATTTGGTTACATATGAATGTACCCGTTTCGAACCGTAGCTTATTTGACAAAGCTTTGCAAGAAAAGATTTTATTAAATCCAGGTACTTTGTATGATAGAAGTGCAAACCAATTTTTGCGCCTATCATATTCATACGCAACGCTAGAAGAAATTGAAATAGGTATAAAAAAGCTTGCACAACTAATGAAAATGTAAGAGGAGAAAATAATGAAACAATATGTAATTTGCCAAATTATCGATGGGGATAAATATTTAGCTGCTTATGCGGAGACGAAGCGGGATGCAATTGAAAAAGCAGAATTGTTAGGATTACGAACGGGAAATCGATACACAGTTATTACTGCGGAGGAAGCTGAAGGGTTAACTTATCCTTAAGCAACGTATAATAATTATGCAAGAAGTAAATAAGCCTAGTAATATATGATATTACTAGGCTTATTTTTTTTGAAAGTGTTACGTGTTCTCGTATGAAAAATAATAGTATTATGAGTCAAGTTGACGGAAATACCGATTTGTTTTTCGATCCTGATTTCCGTCTCTATATTCATCAACATATTGCCTGAAGTTCCAAGATTGTAAAAATTTATTTGCAGCGTTATAACCAGAATTGTAAAGCCACTCTTTTTCTTCCTTTGTTAACTCAAAGTTTGTACTTGTAATGGATCCCGTTGGAATTGTAATCGTTCTTGCTTTAGATTCTTTATCTAAATGGCGTAAATCATGGGCTTGCATCATGGTTTTAAATAGTCCTTTGAACATGGAGATAGGCTCGTTATAGTGGGCAGGATCAGCTTGAATCTCATCTTTTACAAAATGAAATCCAAAAGTCGGCCAGCGAGGAGAGGTAGGTGAGTCGAAAATCCAAATGGGGTAATTGCTTAAAATCCCTCCATCAACCATATAACAAGGTTGCTTCCATTTCGGGGTTCTCCATTTTACGGGTTCAAAGAAGAAGGGGATTGTACTACTCATTCTTACAGCTTTAGCAATAGAGAAGCGATAATTTAAAAATCCATAGTTCGGCAAATCATCGGGGAAGATAACCATTTTACCATTACTTATATCAGAAGCGATGATTTTAAGCTTATTTAAATCAGGTAAATCTGTAAATAAGTGAACTCCTTTTTTGCGAAGTAATTCTTCAATCCATTCTTCTATAAAAATATTAGAGTAAATACCAAGAGTAGTCCATGCGCTTAATCCTTTGCCGATAAACGGGATTCTGTCAATAAAGGTTCTCTTCGTAAATGTATTATAATCAATATCAGTTATAATCGTTTTTAACTCTGAACAAGAATATCCTGCTGCTAGGAGCGCTGCGATAATGGAACCAGCTGATGTTCCAGCTACACGCTCCCATTCATAGCCTTTTTCAGCTAACGCGCAAATTGCCCCTACATGCGCAATTCCGCGTACACCGCCTCCTTCAAAAACACCATCAATCTTCATCAAGCATACTTCCTTTCGAATAAAATATTTAAAAATGGCAAAAAAGCACGTATTGTACGTGCTTTTTTACAATAGTTTTTAAGTTTACTAGCAGCCTACAAAGCCGCCCCAACAGCTAGCGCCGATGATGATTAGAAGGATAAATAAAACGATTAATAAAGCGAAACCTCCATAACCACATCCACCACAACTACCGCCGTAACCGTAACCACCGCCGTAACCGCCGCAACTATATCCGTAACCCATGTGGAATTCCTCCTTAAATTAAAAATAAAAATGAACGAGGGGAAAATGTACTGGAAGAAATAAAGAACTATCGTGTTTGTAGGAACAATGTATACTATGCTTTTTTAAACTTGTTCGCGTACGAGGGATAAGCCCGTTTTTTGGAGGGCTTGTTGATTTTACGATAAATGGAGTATAATCTTTGTGCTATGATACAAATAAGTATGTAAATGTAAGGAGAATTTATGGATAAAAAAATTGAAGTATTAATTGATAAATATGGACTGTCACATTTAAAAGAGGAACTTATTCATACTGTATTTCCTTGTGTAAAAGTTGTGCCAAAGCAACAAGAAATGATTGCGATAGGTAGTTCGAAAATAGGGGGAGTTCCTGATTTACCGGATTCATTTGAATACCCAATGTATAAAGGAAATCCGTTACAGTTTATCGCTCAATTAAATTTAAATGATTTACAAAATGTTGGTATGGATCACAATCTTCCTAAGACAGGGATGTTATATTTCTTTAGCATTGAAAATTACTTTGAAGAAGATGTGAATCCAACTGAAGCGGGGCGTGTACTTTATTATGATATTCCTGTAGAGCAATTACGAAGAGCAGATGAAACGCAAGCGAAGTATACTCAATGCGCAATTACTTTTGAACTGACTTATAAATTACCAGAACTTTTCATTGAAGATGAGGCAGATTCAGATCGTTTCTTGCAATTACTGGAGGAGCTAATTCCAGACAACTATGATAATCATCAAATGTTTGGGGAGCCATTCTCTGTACAAGATGAGGTATTGTACGAGATTGGAAAATATATGGGGATAGATCCACAGCATATGACGCTTTTATTCCAAATTGATTCAGATACTAAAAATTGTAATATGATGTGGGGAGATTTAGGGATGCTTTATTTCTGTATTGGAAATGAAGATTTAAAAAATCGACGTTTTGAAAATGCATGCTGTGTGTTACAAACTTGTTAATGAAGAAGGTTGTTCTTGTAAAAAGAGCAACCTTTTTACAATGTTAAATATGCATAATCTCATATGACCTATTTTGAAAAATATTGTATACTCTGAAACTATACGATACTTTTTCGTATAGTTATAGAATGTAAGGAGTGACAAGATGGGAAAGACAAGTAAGTATGTAACAGCTGCCGCACTTTGTTCAACTATAGTAATGGGAGGCTTACAGGCGTCAGCTGTATCTTATGCGGCTACGGATCAGACTACAGTGACAACACAATCAGATGCGAAGTTGTTAAATGATTTCAGAAAAGAATTAAAAAAACAGATTGATAATCGAGATGAAAATATTACAATCGCATATAAAACAAAAGATAGAAATGCTAGAGATGTTATGGACCAATTGTATAGTGAGTTTAATAAAATTGTAGATGTAGATGAGTATGTAAAATATAATGTAGCCTCTACTAAATACTCTATTAAAGGGCTGCCGGGGAACTATACGTTTACACTGCAAGTGAAATACCGTGAATCAAAAGAGCAAACACAATATGTAAAATCTCAGACAAAAACAATTATCGGTTCAATTGTAAAACCAGGAATGGATGAACATGAAAAAGTGAAAGCTATTCATGATTATGTTGTGAAACATGTATCCTATGATACTTCTTATCAAGCATATACAGCATATGAAGCGTTAGCGAACCGTTCTGCAGTTTGCCAAGGATATACATTATTAACATATGAGTTACTAAAAGAAGCGGGTATTCAAAATCATATTGTAACAGGTACAGGAAATGGACAAGCTCACGCATGGAATTTAGTGAACATTGACAACAAGTGGTACCACCTTGATACTACATTCGATGATCCAGTGCCAGATAAAGCTGGGCGTGTGACATATTCATATTTTAATATGTCTGACGAGCAATTAAGTAAAGACCATGAATGGGATCGTAGTAAATATCCAGCAGCAACTACAAGTTACTTTGGTGAATTAACGAACAAAATAAAAGCTGATAGTTCAAAAACTGCTGTATATGAACAGATGTTAAAAGAAACGAATTTAAAATATTTGTCTGCACAATACGGGGCAGAAAATTACAGTGAATTTAAGAAAAAATTACAGCAACAATTCGCTTCTAAGCCAGAAAAAGTAGAAGTACGATATAAGCAGTCCATGGATGGAACAATGCAAGATATAAAGAAAGTACTAGATGAAATAACTTGGCCAAAAGGTGCAAAGCGTGTATCTTATCAAGTTGCGCCATATAGTGCAATGGCAGGTTATTCATTAGCGACAATTACATTTACGTATTAAGAAATGAAAAAGAGCATCTGTAAAAGGTGCTCTTTTTCTTATGTATTACTTTGAAAAATCAGAATTATGGGATAAACTAAAAGAGGAAGGATGTGGAATCTGAATGAATTTGTTCGAAAGTAATATATTTACATTGATATATACTTGTTTAGTAATCGGACTTATCGTTTTGTTTTTCCTATCATTTACTTTGTTTGTTAGAAGGTTATTGCAAAACAGCGCTGCAAAAAAACAACATGTGATCAATATGAACCAGAAGCTAGATCGAATTATTGAATTGCTTGAAAAAGATAAGAAATAGCGATAGAAGATGTATGAAAAGGGGAAGAAGATGGCTAATTATATAAAAGAATTACGTGAAAAAGTAGGGCATGATTATGTTATTTTGAATTTTGCAGGTGGTTGTGTATTTAATGAACTTGGTGAAGTGCTTCTGCAAAAAAGAGGAGACTTTAATGCTTGGGGATTTCCGGGCGGTGCAATGGAAATCGGGGAATCTGCTGCAGAAACTGCGATTCGAGAAATTAAAGAAGAAACAGGATATGATGTGGAAATTGATGAGCTCATTGGTGTGTATACGAAATATTTTCAAAAATATCCGAATGGAGATCAGGCACAGGCAATTGTAATATTCTTTAAGTTTTCAATCGTTGGAGGGAACAAAAAAATAGACGGCGATGAAACATTAGATCTGAAGTTTTTCCCGTTAGACAAAATGCCGCCATTGTTTAATAAACAACATGAAGATTGCTTGCAGGATTTATTAGAGAAAAGAGTAGGGGTATTTCGTTAACATAAAAAAGAAGCTAATTTTATTAGCTTCTTTTTTATGTTCTATTTCCACCAATCATCAAACATGGATGCTGGGACTTGTCTTTTATGTTCACTCACTTTGTAACGCTTCTCGATCTTTTCAGCAACGTCAGCTGGAACTGCTTTACCTTCTAAATAGTCATCTAATTGATCGTAAGTAATACCTAATTCTGTTTCATCAGCTTGACCTGGTTTTTCATCTAATAAATCAGCTGTTGGCATTTTTAAGTAAAGTCGCTCGTCTGCACCTAATTCTTGTAATAAAGCACGTCCTTGGCGCTTCGTTAAACCTGTTAATGGTAATAAATCTGCACCACCATCTCCGAATTTTGTGAAGAAACCTGTTACAGCTTCCGCAGCATGATCGGTTCCGATAACAAGTAGTCCTTGTTGTCCGCCGATTGCGTATTGTGTAACCATGCGAATGCGTGCTTTTACGTTTCCTTTATTGAAATCTGTTAATGATTCACCTAATAAGTTTTCATATTGATTTGAGAAGGAATCAACAGTTGAAGCGATATCAAAAGCAACAGATTGATCGGCTTGAATAAATTGTAATGCTAATTGTGCATCATCTTCATCTTTTTGTACTTTGTACGGAAGACGTACGGAGATAAACGTTGCGTTACCACCTTCATTACGAATTTCCTCAACTGCAAGCTGAGCTAAGCGTCCAGCTAATGTAGAGTCTTGTCCACCACTAATTCCAAGTACAAATCCTTTCGCACCTGTTTTTTTTACATAATCTTTTAAGAAATCAACACGTTTACGGATTTCTGCTTTCGGATCAATTACAGGCTGAACATGTAATGCTTTCATAATTTGTTCTTGTAATGTCATTATGTTTTCCTCCTATTCGTTTTAAAGCAGTAAATAAGTTTATATGTATATTGGTACATACTTCTACCCTTTATTATTTCGCAAAACTAACGAATATACAATAGGATGCGTGTATGAATATGAATGAAGTTATTATAAATAAACTGTTTTGTATAAGCAATTTTTTAAACCTTTCAATAATGTAAGGTTTTTGTCATTTGAATCGATGGAAGGTATTTCCGAATTTTACTAATATAAAAAAGCATAGTTAGTAGAAGGGCGGAGAAGTAGTATGAACATTAGAGAACTTGCATTTCGAAATGTAACGCGAAATAGACGAACATATTCAGCATATTTTTTGAGTAGTGCATTTGCTATTATGGCCTTTTTTGTGTATTCATTTTTTGCGTTCCATCCGGCATTAAGTGCGGGAGAATTAGGACAGTACGTATTCGTAAGTATGTCTTTTGCGCAGTCAATTATTTACTTATTTACATTCTTCTTTATTTTATATTCAATGGGAATGTTTTTAAAAACGAGAAAGCGTGAACTAGGAATTTTAATGATGCTTGGTATGACGAAATACCAATTAAAGCGTCTTATCTTTTTTGAAAATATCATGATTGGAATAGGGGCGATAATTTTCGGAATTCTGTCAGGTATGTTCTTTTCAGGAATATTAATATTTGTAGCCCCGATGATATTGAAACTAGATATCTCTTTATCCTATTACATACCGATGAAAGCGATTGTTGTAACGAGTATTATGTTTTTTGTATTATTTATGATTATTTCATTATTTAGTGCAGGAATGATTCGAAAAAATAAAATTATGAAATTGTTTAGAGGATCAGCAGAAGCGAAGCCGGAACCGAAAGCATCTATAATTTCTTCTATATTAGCAGTAGTATTGCTTAGTGCGGGTTATGCGGGAGCGCTTATGTCACATGGTGCAATGGTATTTGTGATGATGATTCCTGTTACAACGGTAGTCATTATTGGTACGTATTTGCTGTACAAGCAGTTGAGTGTCTTTATTATTAGACTATGTAAAAAAAGTAAACGTTTCTATTGGACACAGACAAATATTATTACTTTGTCAGATTTAGCATACCGTATGAGAGATAATGCAAGGATGTTCTTTATTGTAACGATTATTTCAACTGTAGCATTTTCAGCAATAGGTACATTAGTTGGTTTCGCATCAATGACGAAAGGAATTATGGAGAGACCAATTGCGTTTCATTACCACTCTAAGCAAGGAAATAGTAATGAATCACAGCATTTGAAGATCATTGACGAGGGATTAAAGAAACATAATATAGCAGCTTCAAAAATACATATTTCATCGAAGAAAACGGAGGAGCAGTCGTTAAGAAGCTCCATTTTTATAAAAGAATCAGATTATAAGGAGTATGCAAAGTTAACAGGGGAACCGTTTAATACTTTATCAGACAAAGAAGCCCTATTTCTGTCAGTAGAAATACCAGGGCCACCGATAAAGGAAAGAAAAGAAATTTCTTTCCCAAATGCCAATGAGCCCTTAAAGGTGAAAAAAGTTAATACTTCTTCATTAAGTAAAATACTAAGAGGTAATGTTTATGTAATCTCTAAAATTCAATATGATGCATTACAAGATGGATTTAAAGAAGAAAAAGATTATATGTATAAAACAAAAGGAATGAAAGATGAAATTGAGGTTGGTAAAGAGCTTACGCATCAGATTAAGCCCTATCAAGAACATGCAACGTTTAGTGCAGAAGAGTACGATCAAAATCAAAGTTTACAAATTGCAGGACCCATTTTATTTGTAGGTTTCTTTATTGGTATTGTATTTTTTGTTTGTGCAGGAAGCTTCCTTTACTTCCGCTTATTTTCTGATTTGGAGGATGATGCTCGTTTATTTGAAATGATTCGAAAAGTTGGATTGACGAGAGGCGAATTATCGAAAGTAGTCACAATCCGCCTAGCGCTTTTATTCTTCGTTCCAGTTGGAGTTGCAACATTGCACGGGGCAGTAGCATTAACTGCGTTAGGACAAATGTTTGAGTACTCACTGTTTAAAGAGAATACGATTGTATTAAGTATTTTTGTAAGTATTCAGGTTTTGTATTTCATCATTATACGAGCTCGTTATTTAAAACAATTGAAAGAAAGATTGAATATTCTTTAAATGTGTTTTTTTAACTTTTGTACTATATTTTCTAAAAAGAGTAAGCCATTACCAAATATATAGTGATAAAATGAAAATAGCGAGGTGAAAAAAATAATAGAGAGTAAGGGGGGAGTAACATGAAAGCAACAGGAATTATTCGAAAAGTAGATGAATTGGGACGGATAGTTATTCCTAAAGAATTACGAGATGTATTAGGAATACAAATCAAATCACCACTTGAAATTTTTGTAGAAGAAGACAAAGTCATTTTACAAAAATATCAACCTTACAATGCTTGTCAAATAACAGGTGATGTTTCAGATCAAAATATTTCATTAGCAAATGGAAACATTACTGTTAGTATAGAAGGCGCAAAACATGTAATAAAAGAAATTGAGCAGTTTTTGAAAAAGAGTGAGATTTAGTCTTAATTTATTCCGCTATTTGTGGGAGTCGGGCTGCCCGTAAAAGCCCCGATTGGTGAGGGCTAATAATCAGTGGAGATGAACAATCCCCTTGTTGATTATGGTTTCACTTTATATTATTTTATTAAAAAACTGAAAAAGAAAAGGACCATAATAGGTCCTTTTCTTTTGTTTATTGAGAAACATTTGAGAGGAAGGGAAATGCAACGAATAAAACGAATGTTAAATATAAACGTATTCCATAGTGGTCTAAAATGAAAATAATACATTTTCAGGAGGGATTACGATGAATAGTAGTACAGCGAATAAACAAAAAGGTATACAATTAATTCCGTTTACTGTAAATAAGGTGGTTGAACAAGTAAATGAAATTCCACCAGGTGTACAGCTGATTCATGCTCCGCAAGTATGGGAAAAGAGCGCGAAAGGGAAAGACATTGTCGTTGCTGTTTTAGATACAGGTTGTGATGTAAATCATGTAGATTTAAAAGATCGTATTATTGGTGGGAGAAATTTCACGAAAGATTATGAAGGAGATCCCAATGTGTACCTTGATAATAATGGGCATGGTACTCATGTAGCGGGGACGATTGCAGCGACTGAAAACGGTGTCGGTGTTTTAGGAGTCGCACCACTTTCTAAAATGTTAGTTTTAAAAGTATTAGCTGGAGATGGTTCTGGAAGTTATGAGCAAATTATTGAGGCCATTCATTATGCTGTAAATTGGAGAGGACCGAATAAAGAGAAAGTGAGAATTATTTCAATGTCACTTGGTGGTCCGCAAGATGTACCAGAATTACATGAAGCTATTCAAAATGCGGTAAAACAAGACGTACTTGTCGTGTGCGCTGCAGGAAATGATGGAGATTGTAACGATGATACGGAAGAATTAGATTTTCCAGGTGCTTATTCTGAAGTAATTGAAGTAGGTGCTGTTAATTTAGAGCGGAAAATTTCATGCTTTAGTAATTCAAATCAAGAAATTGATTTAGTAGCGCCAGGTGATGAAATACTGTCTACGTATCCAGAGGGGAAATATGCAGTATTAAGTGGTACTTCAATGGCGACGCCGCATGTCGCTGGGGCGCTAGCGCTTCTCATAAAGCAGTGTGAAAGAGAGTATGGTAGAAAATTATCAGAGCCAGAAATATACGCGCAACTTATAAAAAGGACTGTACCTTTAGGGTATGAACGTACATCTGAAGGGAATGGATTAATAGATTTATTAAAAGAATAGTAATGACTAAAAAACATCTCATATTTATATGAGATGTTTTTTAGTATGGTAATGTCGCATGTATTACAACATCTAATAAACCAGGAAATCTAGCATTTAAATCATCTTCACGAATTGAAATGAAACGTTGTGTGCCTTCAAGGCGTGTATACATAACACCAGATTCACGTAACACTTTGAAATGGTGAGATAAAGTTGATTTCGCAATTGGAATGTTTAACGCGCCACAAGATTGTTCATTTTTCTCTAGTAGCATAGTTACAATTTGTAAACGAATTTGATCGCTAAGTGCGTATAAGACAGAAGAGAATTGAATTTCTTCTCGATTAGGATGATAGAGAGTACGCATTTTTTCACCTACTTGTATAAGTTAATATATTTGCACTATAACATATGAAGTGGTATATTTCTATTGTTCGAATATATTCGAACAATAGAAATATAGGGGGGAGAAAAAATGAAGTATACAAAATTACAAAAGGCAGGACTAAATATTTCGAAGTTGGGGTTAGAAACAAACGCTGTAGGGGGGCATAATTTATATGCTGATGTGAATGAGGAAGAAGGAAAACGATTAATAGAAGAAGCTATCCAGCAAGGGATTACATTTTTTGATACAGCGGATTCATACGGATTCGGTAGATCAGAGGAATTGGTAGGAGAAGTATTGAAAGGAAAACGCCAAGAAGTTGTACTTGCTACAAAAGGTGGAATACAACCGTTATTAAATGGAGAGGTTTATATTAATAATGAACGAAGCTATTTAAGAAATGCTGTGGAAAATAGCTTAAGAAGATTACAAACTAATTATATTGATTTATATTATTTACATTTTACAAATCCTGAAACAAGTTACATAGATTCAATTGGAGAGCTTACTCGCCTAAAAGAAGAAGGGAAAATTCGTTCAATTGGAATATCTAACGTTAATGTAGAGCAATTAAAAGAAGCGAATCAGCACGGACATATAGATGTTGTACAATCACCGTATAATATGTTGGATCGTGCTGCTGGGGAAGAAGTTTTGCCATATTGTATAGAATCAGGTATTTCATTTATTCCGTACGGGCCTCTTGCCTTTGGCATACTAGGTGGAAAATATACAGAAGATTTCAAATTGAATGAAGGGGATTGGCGTCAAAGTGTAAATCTATTTGAAGAAAATACATATAAGAGTAACTTTAAGAAAGTTGAGAAGTTAAAGGGCTTAGCTAAAGAAAAGAATCTCGAAGTATCGCATTTAGCTTTAGCGTGGTTATTAAACAAAAAAGGAATTGATACTGTTATTCCTGGCGGGAAGTGGGCAGAGCAAATAAGAGAAAGTGTAAGAGCGGTGGAAGTTTCATTGAATGAGAAGGTTATGAAAGAGATTGAATCTATTTTAGAAGCTTAGTTGAAAAGAGGGATAGTTCCCTCTTTTTTATATAAAAGGAGAAGATTTAAATGAAAAGAGTACTAGCTGTATTCTTTACGATAATGTTTATGATTGGTACAGATACGTTCTTAATTTCACCACTCTTGCCGATATTACAACAGGTGTATCATGTATCAACTGAATTATCAGGATGGATGGTGAGTTCATATGCTCTAGGATACGCTGGATTTGCGCTTATCGCTGGTCCTATATCAGATGGCTTAAACAGAAAAAAAGTGATGGTATTAGGAATGAGTTTTTTTGCATTAAGTACATTTTTGTGTGGAATGGCCCCGAGTTTTTTATGGATGCTAACATTTAGATTTTTAGCAGGTGTAAGTGCAGCTTTTGTATCTCCACAAGTATGGGCATCTATTCCGCTCCTTATAAAGAAGAAGCAAATTGTAAAAGCAATTGGAATTGCAACAGCAGGGTTATCAATCTCCCAAATTTTAGGACTGCCAATTGGAGCATATTTAGCAACGATACATTATACAACACCATTCTTCGTCATTGGTATATTATCAGCACTACTTGTCGTTCTTATTTATGTTACATTACCAGAAATACAACCAGTTCAAATAGGTGGAAATGAAAAAAATATATTAAAGCGCTATAAGCAATTACTTAGAGATTCAAAGGTTTCACTTTCTTATTTTGCATATTTTGTTTTTCAAACTGGTAATTTTGCAGCATTTTCATTCTTTGGTGTGTGGCTTTCCAGTCAATTTGGCTTACAAGTTCATGAAGTAGGTACAGCTATGCTCGTATTAGGATTGGGAAATTTAACCGGTAACATTTTTGGGCCGAGAATCGTAAATAAAATTGGTTATAGCATTTCTTTCTATGGTGGAATTGTATTTACAGCAGTGCTATATGTCATACTTCCTCATTTAAAGAACATTATATTTGTAGAGTTATTTTTTCTTTGTTTTATTTTTTGTGACAGGAATTTTGTTTGTATTGATGATGGGGCGCTTACAAAATATGTCTAGTATAGCAAGAGGAACAGGAGCAGCTCTTGCTAATGCTTCTATGTATATTGGCCAAATGATTGGAGCGGCAATAGCAGGAATGTTATTTGCAGCATCTCACAATTTTATACTTGTAGGTAGTTTTACTGCGCTACTATATATAGGAGCTTTATTTTTGTTTAGAAAAAGCGAAAGGCTTAATGAAGATAGTGAAACAGGAATTGCATCATAAAGCATTTAAAAATAAATCGGGGAAATCCAAAAAATAAAAAATCCCTAAAGAGATAGGGATTTATATATCGGCATATAGTTCCTTGGAAAAGGATAAACTTAGCTTACCATACTGGAGTACGTATATTTGTGAAATAGATGTGAAAGTAATGTGAAAAATGCCGTAATAAAAAGCACTGTTTTAGCTAAAACAGTGCTTTTCTCTTTGATTGAACAGTTGCTGCATTTTCATCATGTATCCCTGCATCATCAATAATTCGTTTTTTAGCTTTATTTAATAGATGGTTTACTGCTTCACCAAAATGGTTAGCTTCGCTTTTTGTGCGGGCTTCTCGTAAACATTTATAGTTTTCTAGCAGTTCCTCTTTTTCGGTGTTTGTTAAGAAATCTTCTATATTCTTTTTTGTCATACGAAACACCCTTTCTTCTGACAAACGACGCAATAGAAAATATTTATTTTTTATTATAACAATAATTTTTAAAGAAAGTATAGACTAACGTCGTAATAGTTTGTCAATTTCTTGGATTTTCTCATCAGCTTTCCCAATTTGCGTATTTTTAGCCTGTTCACCACCAAGAGCTTGGTGAAGTAAAAACGTTTGACCGGAAATAGCGGTCACAATGGAGACTTTTATAATTTCTTTTATTAAGGTGACATCGAATAAAACGAGTCCAAGAAGTGCGGCGAGGCTACCTGTAAAAATATCAGTTAAAAATCCAAAATGAAAAAAAGTTTTTAAACGGCGTGGAAGCAATAACTTGCCTTGGTTATTGATCAGATGGGAAACGAAGCCAGTAATGCCACCAACGAGAACAGCGGTTAGCCATTGATACATTTCCATCGAATCCACTCCTTTTAGTGAATAAGATTCGATTTTTTCATATTGATTCCTTTTAATATTTCATATAAGCGTATTGAGAAAGTTTGTTTGGGTATATTCCTTATTCAATTTAATAATAACAGAAAAATCTGATATATTTTAGTTATTATATGAAGAGGTTATTCATTAATATGAATACAGAAAGGGGTGCGTGATATGAATATAGATTATCGAATAAGAAGTGTAGATGGTTATACAAAAAATATAGGAGAATTAGTAAGCATGCTGGAGCATACGAGGGCTGTAACATTACAGGAAATAAAAGATCTATCAGTTGAGCAATTAGATTTAATTATGCCGAGTGGAGGGAATTCCATCGGAGCGTTACTAAAGCATATAGCGGCTATAGAAAAAGCACATCAACTTATTTCATTTCAAGAGCGCGGCTTTACAAAAGAAGAATTAGAAATATGGGAAGACGCACTGTATTTAGGGAAAGCGGGGAGAACAATCCGTGGTCATGAAATACAGTATTATGTACAACTTCTACAAAGTGTTCGAGAAGAATCTCTGAAGTATTTGAGTGAACAAAATGATCAATGGCTTATGTCAGAAAGAAAGTGGCCTAATGGCGTAGCGTATAATCAGCACTACCTTTGGTTTCATGTGCTAGAAGATGAAATTAGTCATCGCGGACAAATTAAAATGCTAAAAAATAAGTTGTTTGAAAATTACGTTAAATAAGGTAGCTTTTTAATGGGATATTCCATATAATGAGAGTAATTAAAATTAGAACGGGGTGATGTATTATGGCGAAATTAACTTATATGAATAATAAACCAAATACAAAGGTGGACGGAAAGGGCGATACTCTATAAGTGAGCGCACAATCCTTCCACTAAGTTCAAACTAGGGAGGATATCAATTTGGATCAAAATATTTTAGAATCTTTCGGATGGGATTCTTTTTTTGAAGAACAAGCTGTAGAGAACTATGAAGTAGGCCGTATTTTACTTGAGCATAAGCATATATATCGGATTATTTGTAATGATGGTGAATATGTAGCGGAACTGTCTGGAAAGTTTCGTCATGAAGCGTTAACGAAAGGGGATTATCCGGCAGTTGGCGATTGGGTGTATATAAAGAAAATAGAAGGAGAGCGAAAGGCAATTATTCATCGTATTTTTCCAAGGAGAAGCTCTTTTTCTAGACAAGAGGCTGGCTACCGAACAGAAGAACAAATTATAGCTACGAATGTGGATTATCTTTTTTTAGTAAATGCTCTTAACCATGATTTCAACGTAAGAAGGATGGAACGTTATTTGCTATTGGCTTATGAGAGTGGTGCAATGCCTATTATTGTTTTAACGAAGAGTAGTTTATGTGAAGATGTGGAACAAAAAATTGCAGAAACTGAAGCAGTAGCAATCGGTGTTCCTATATTTGTTGTTGATAGCTTAGCGTACGTCGGAATAGAATCATTGCAACAATTTGTTTCACCAGGAAAAACAATCGCCTTAGTTGGATCTTCAGGCGCAGGGAAATCTACTTTGTTAAATGCATTAATAGGAACAGTTGTAGCAAAAACCGGTGATATACGTGAAGAAGATAGTAAAGGGAGACATACGACAACTCACCGTGAATTGTTCCAATTACCAAGTGGTGGTTTAATAATTGATACTCCTGGTATGAGAGAACTTCAGCTTTGGGAAGGAAACGCGGCAATCCAAACTGCATTTTCTGATATTGAAGATCTTGCAAATACTTGCCGCTTTCGAGATTGTAAACATGATGGTGAACCAGGATGTGCAGTGCGAGGTGCTATAGATAACGGGATTATACCCGTAGAGCGCTTGCTAAGCTATAAAAAGCTGCAAAGAGAATTGGCATATGTTATGAGAAAACAAAACATTACTCTGGCAAGAGCTGAACGAGATAGATGGAAAAAGATTTCTAAACAACATAAAAAAATGTAAAAAACCAAAGGGCTTGTTCCTTTGGTTTTTTATATTTGTAAATTTTATAATAATATTATTCATATATATAGACAAAAGGAATTAATTTATTTAAACTTTACAAAGTGTTCATCAAAACAAAGTATAAAAATAGAAACTAAGGAATGGGATATATTCAAAATTAACCCAACTAAATCTTTAAAACTTAATATTAAAATACGGGAGGTTTATAATGCGTAAACTAGTAAGTTGGTTTAGAGATATGAAGGTAGCAAAAAAACTATTAATTTCGTTTTTTGTTATATTAATTGCGGCAGTCTCTATTATTGGGGGCATGTCGTATCAAACAGCTAAAAAGAATTTTGAAACACAAATTATGAATAGCGCTCAGGATAATATACGAATATTAGATAATTTAATCAATCAAATGATTGATGCGAAATTCAACGATGTAAATAATTTTGCACGAGTGATTCATAGTGATATGTATCAAGGGGATAATCAGGACGAACTAAGAAAAATATTATCTCAATATATTAGTTTGAACAAAGATGTAGAACAAGTGTATGTTGCCGGAAACGATAAAAAATTTGTACAAGAACCAAAAATACAAATGGAAACAGATTATGATCCAACAGAGAGTTCTTGGTATAAAGATGCAGTGAATAAGCAAGGTGGAATTGTTGTCACTGAACCATATAAGGCACAAGGAAATGGGCATATTGTCGTAACAATCGCAAAACAAACTGAAGATAAAAATGGTGTTGTTGCAGTAAATTTAAATTTAGATAATTTATTAAAAACAACAAAGTTAATCAATATTGGTAAAAAAGGCTATGCTTTCATTTTAGATGGGAAACAAAAAATAATTGCTCACCCTAAAGAAAAATTGGGTGACAAGGCCGATGATTCTTGGGCAAAGAAAATTTACGAAGATAACCATGGCACTTTTTCATACACTTATAGCGGTAGTGAAAAGAAAATGGTATTTGCCACAAACTTAAAAACAGGTTGGAAAATTGCTGGGACGATGTACTCAAATGAAATAGTTGAGGCTGCTCAACCTGTATTTTATAATATGTTAATTGTAATGTTTATTTCATTAGTTGTAGGTGGAGTGCTTATTTATTTCGTGACAATTTCTATTACCAAACCTTTAAAACAATTAGTTGTCACTTCTAAAGAAATAAGCGAAGGGGACTTAACTCAAACGATTCAAATACATTCAAATGATGAAATTGGACAACTTGCGAAAGGTTTTAATGAGATGACTCATTCACTACGCACATTAATTGGAAGAATCAATACTTCAGCAGGGCATGTTGCAGCTGCATCTGAAGAGTTAACAGCAAGTGTGAGACAAGCGAGTGAAGCGACTGAACAAATTACATCAGCAATGGATGAAATATCAAGTGGTGCAACGACGCAAACAGCAAGCGTAGAAAATGGTGCTATGTTACTGTTTGATGTAACAGAAGGGATTCAGCATGTAGCAACTAGTTCATCATCTATTAATACTGCTTCCGCTCATACTCGTGAAAAAGCAGAAGATGGTGAAAAGTTAGTAGGAAAAACAGTGAATCAAATGCAGTCTATTGCAGAATCTGTTTCGCAATCAGATGCTGTTATTCAGTTATTGAATAACAAATCAAAGCAAATTGGTGATATTTTAGAAGTCATTCAAAATATTGCAGATCAGACAAATCTTCTAGCTTTAAATGCAGCAATTGAGGCTGCAAGAGCTGGTGAGCATGGAAGAGGCTTTGCAATTGTTGCTGATGAAGTACGAAAATTAGCAGAACAATCTAGTGTATCATCAAGTGAAATTAGTAAATTAATTTGTGAAATACAAGATGATATGAGTAAGACAGTAAAATCTATGAATGATGTAAATGAAGAAGTTCAATCTGGACTTGTTATTGCAAATGAAACAAAACAAAATTTCACTGAGATTTTACAATCTACAAATGAAATTGCTGATCAAATTAAAACGATGGTTGAAACGGCTAATGGAATGTCAAAAGGTGCAAATGAAGTATCTATTTCAGTTGGCCAAATTGCAATGACAGCACAAAATAACGCGACGAGTACACAAAGTGTTGCAGCGTCAGCTGAGGAGCAGTTAGCTTCCATGGAAGAAATTGGTTCCGCGGCTGGTACACTATCTCAAATGGCTGAAGAGTTACAAGTGTTAATTGAAAGATTTAAAGTATAAAAAGGGGAGGCTGTCTCAAAATAGCATTAGTGCTATTAGAGGCAGTCTTTTTAGCCGATAAACGGATTATTGTAGGCTTATATATAGGGAATATCAATGATTAGAGGTTCAATTTATTAAATATTTGTCGAAAAATAGAGGGATTTGTTAAGTGTGTGTATAATGAATATTGTATAGATTACATATAAAGGAGATTATTATGGGAGTGTATTGGGGAACGAAAAGACATTCTTGGCTTAGTTATGTCTCGTTTTGGTTAAGTATTTTATTCTTTGCTGTTTTTGTAATTGAAGTGTTTGTATTTAAAACACTTTCAAATAGTTCATTACAAATCGTTAAATATTTTTATTTTATATTTGTCCCATTAAATATCATTCTTAGCTTGAGATTATTATCTAAGAAGAATGAAAAGAAAATATTACCGGTTTTTAGTTTAATTGTATCGCTATTATTTGCCAGTTTAATTATAGTATTAGCATTAGCAGCCGCAGGAAAAGTCTTTTGAGGAGAGTGATATAAATCACTCTTCTTTTGTGTGAAATTTTTAGATTTATAAGTAGTGTGAAGGAAATAAGGAAAGTGATAGGTTATCAGTAAAGGGACATACTAGTGAGTAGAGAAGGAATCAAAAATACTATATGTTTTGTATGTGTTTATAAAGCAAATGAATGCGGTAAGATTCGTGATATATGGTACAATAAACATAGATAGTGATAGAGATAAAGGGTATATAAAATACTCATCGTTTTTTAGTAAGAGAGGGGTTATCTTATGCTATACGAGGATTTGATGACATTATTCCAAGCTGCTCCGATAGAATTGGATAGAGGCGGCTGGAAATATATAATCCAGGAACAAAATGATAATTATGAAATTGTTGATGAAATGTTAAAAAAGCAAATGAATGTTGAATTGTATTTTAATGAATATGATGAGGTGAAAATCACTTTATATAAAGATGGAAGCCCCATTACTACGATGCAAAGAATTGCTATTTCAAAAGTTGAGTTAGATGAAGAGGAGGAAGGCGTTCAATTCGTATTAGAACGCATGCCAAGTCGAATGATTCGTTTGCAATTAAAGCCGTATCTTGCAGTAGAAATGGGGCCGTATTGGGAAGTATGTGAAGAGTGTGAATGAACATGAAAAAGCATCCGTATAAGCGGATGCTTTTTCATGTTTTTTGAAGTTGTTTAAAAGCAATAATCGGTAGTAAAATGATGCTTACCCAACCGATTATTGGATATAGAATATGAAGCAATTGGCTATATCCGATGTAACTAAAGCAATAACTAATTAGTAATATGAAGTAAATAATGTTATGACTTTTCCATCCTGTAATGGATTGCATTTGTTTTGTCATTCCGAAAATATTCCCAACTAATGTTGTGAACACTTCACCAAAAATGATAAGAACAAAGAAAAAGTGGAAAGTGGCATTAAATCTTCTTACAACTTCAGCCATTGGGATGTTGTATTGATAAAATTGTTCAACTGATAATATTGCTAAATGGCTACATAATAAAATGAAGCAAAGCCCTGCGCCTCCTAAAATACCACCCCATAAAATAGCTTTTCGGTCTTTTACTTCACTGGCTAATGGGACGAGAACACTTTGGGCGAGTGAAAGATTTAATGCAACATATGTAATCGGGCTAGTAATCCATTTCATATTCCAACTTTCTGTAGGAACGGTGTTAATAAGAGGAGTTGTACCATGAATAAAGGTTGTGATAGCGAGTCCAATAATAAAGATCATCATTATAGGTACGACAAGTGTATTTACTTCAAAAACACCTTGTAATCCTCGGCTCCCAATAATGAGACAGGCGATGACTGTGATGAAAATACCAAGTTGTCTCGGGAGGCGGAGTTGTTCTTCAAATACTGCCCCTGCCCCTGATAACATAACGCTTGTTACACCAAATAATACGAGTAACAGTAATGTGTTTACAACATTTCCAAATACATCCCCAAATAAATATTTGTTAAATTCTTGAGCTGAAAATGCCCCTATTTGTGATGAAAGTAACATCATCTTTGTGCCGAGCCAAATAAAAAAAAATCCACTTATACATATGCCAATGGTTCCGTAAAATCCGTTCACTGTAAAAAATTCAACAATTTCTCGCCCAGTAGCAAATCCAGCTCCAACGACAGTTCCGATATAAGTAGCAGCGACTTTCTTTGCTACTTGCCATTGTTGATTGTCCATGTTATCCCTCTTTCTTCTATGATGAGCTTGACTTACTATTATGCATATGTGTGAGCTTGGACAATTAGACATATGAAGTAGTTGAAAGAATACATGAATTATATGATATTAGGGAAATATTAAGGTTGTTAAAACTTTGTTACATATAAGCTGTTCATTCAAACGAGTAGGAAATGTATGGTAAAATGTAATTAGGTTATTAAAAGATAATAATTATAAAAATGCTAAGAGGAGTGGATTGTATGAGTACGAAAACAAATGTTGTTGAAGTATTAAACAAGCAGGTAGCAAACTGGAATGTGTTATATGTGAAACTGCATAATTATCACTGGTATGTGACAGGACCACACTTCTTTACATTACATGAGAAATTTGAAGAGTTTTATAATGAAGCAGGGACTTACATTGATGAGTTAGCAGAACGTATTTTAGCGCTAGAAGGAAAACCGTTAGCGACAATGAAAGAATATCTAGCAACTGCTACTGTGAGTGAAGGGACAAGCAAAGAGTCTGCAGAAGAAATGGTACAAACTTTAGTAAATGATTTTTCTGCACTCATTCAAGAATTGAGAGAAGGTATGGAAGTAGCGGATGAAGCTAGTGATGAAACATCTGCTGATATGCTATTAGCAATTCATACGACATTAGAACAACATGTATGGATGTTAAGTGCATTCTTAAAATAAACATAAATGGATTAAAGAAAAACTCTATTGAAAAATTCTTTCAATAGAGTTTTTTATGATTTTTCAGTTTCCTTTTATGCTATAATATAGTAAAAAGGAGGCGATGCGATGTTTCGCTTTTTCAGAACTGGAAAAGAAGAGCGGGAAATTACGAAAGACGAATTAGAGCAAGCGATGGCTAAGTTTCTAGAAACGAATGCTAATATCGTTTATACAGTATTAGTAAATGATGATTACACAGTAAATTATGATTTGTTAAAGCCCTATTTACCTGCATTTCCAACCAATTTTTTTCTTATTACGAAGGAAACGCTTGAGGTATTTGAGCATACAGAAGAAAATTTAAACCTAGTTAAAGAAATTGATATCGTACAAAAGGCCGTAGATCAATATGTAACAGAAAAAGAAATGTTCCCAATTGTTGAAGATAGCGAAGATCGCCTCATATGTGGAATGAAGCTAGGACCATATTTAAATCGTATATTAAAAAGAAATTTATATATTTCAGAAAAACATTATTTAGTTTCAAGTAAACCAGATAAGAAAAAAAAGAATACTGGGTAGATGTTATGAGAACAACAATAATATATTGTTGTCTTTTTTTTGTTTTTAAAATATTGATTTTTCAGTCTATTTAATTTTATACTATAACTAGTGGATAGGAAGGAGTGGTGTATTATGCGTATACATACATTAATTATTAAATATCATTCTGAAAATCAGGTATTGTTAAGGTGAATTGTAGAATTTTACTACTTATACCCTGACCCAAGAATGATAGGATGATTGGAGAAAAAATATTTTAAAAGGTTACGGGGGATTTCTATATGAAAAATAGTATGACTTATATTCAATTATTAAATGAAACGCTAGATTGTTATGCAAAAAAAGGAAGTTTTGAAGCATACACTTATATAATGGAGCATGCTAAAGATGTAATAGGTAATGAAGCACAAATATATAACTTTAAATATGCGCTAGCAAGTGCAGCAGGACTTGAAGATGAAGCGTTGCATTTAATGAAGAAAGCAATTATAGAAAATGGGTTTTGGTATGGAAGTGAGTATTTAATTTCCGATGATGATTTAAAACCATTACATAAATTTGAAGAGTTTCATAGAATGGTTCAATTATGTAAAGAAAGAGAAGAGTTAGCAAAGAAATCGGAACAAGCAGACGTGAAATATATATACAGTAAACAAAATGAAAATCTATTAATAACAATGCATGGTGATCAAGAAAATATAAAAATAGTAGAACCTTATTGGCATTCAGCTTTGGAACGAGATTATATGTTAGTGTTTCCTCAATCGTCTCAAACTCAATTTTCAGATGGATATGTTTGGGATAATATCGAAAGAGGAAGAGAAGAGTTAAAAGGACATTACAATAAGATTATGTTGAGTAATACATTTGAAAACATTATCATTGGTGGATTTTCTGCTGGGGCAAGAGTAGCGCTACATTCCATGTTACAAGGTGAAATAGAAGTGAACGGTTTTATTTTTGTGGCACCGTGGCTCCCTGAAATGGAAGAATGGGAAGAAATGATTGGAATATTACATGATAAAAGCATAAAAGGATATATAATATGTGGGGATCAAGATGAAGATTGTTTCGAATGTACACAGCAATTTGTAAAGTTATTAAAAGATAAAAATATAGAACATAAGTATAAAGTGGTACCTAATTTAAATCATGATTATCCTGAGAATTTTGATGTGGTATTAAAAGAAGCTATTGAATATATAGGAAACAAAAACAATTGATTGGTAGTAAGAAAGGGAGATGCATCATATGTGATGCATCTCCTTTTCGTTATTATAAATTAAAAGCGTCTGCCAATAAGCGATAAGAGTTTAATTTATCTTCAAATTGATGAGTGATTGTGACAATCATAAACTCTTCAGCATTGTATGCTTTGCTTAAGTTTAATATTTTTTCTTTTACAGAAGACGGATCGCCGACGATCATACGTTGACGATTTTCTTTAATACGAAATAGGTCATAAGCACTATACGAATAATTTTGAGCAGTTTCAATAGACGGGGTTCCAGTAGTCCGTTTTCCTTGTTCTAATAGTAAAATCGATAAATCAAGGCTTGATGCTATATTCTCCGCTTCTTCGTTTGTTTCTCCGCAAATAACAAAAATAGAGACGATTGATTTTGGTTTATCACCTAAATAGGAAGGTTGGAATTGTTCTTGATAGGCTTTCATTACTTCAGGGCCACCGTATCCGTTAATGAACTGTGCAAATGCAAAGGAAGCGCCTTGCTTTGCAGCAATCATTGCACTTTCCCCGCTAGAACCAAGCATCCACATTTCAGGAGATGTTGTGATAACTGGAGTAGCCTTTAAATTTGCATAATGATGGTTTTCTGGTACTTGATCATGTAAGTACATAGCAACATCTGCAATTTGTTCTGGATATTGATCAAGTGAGACCATTTTACCTTCTTGAAGTGCGCGAGTTGCTATCGGCATACCACCAGGCGCTCTACCAACACCAAGGTCAATACGGTTTGGATAAAGTGCCTCTAACACGCGGAAATTCTCGGCAACTTTATATGGACTATAGTGCGGCAACATAACACCACCCGAACCAACTCTAATATGATTCGTTTTTGCTGCGATATGTGAAATAAGTATTTCTGGACTTGAACCTGCTAGACTTACAGAATTATGGTGTTCAGATACCCAAAAACGTGTAAATCCTAGTTTTTCAACTTCTTGTGCAAGTGTTACTGTATGTGAAAAAGCTTCAGCTGCTGTACTGCCATCAGAAATAGGTGATTGGTCTAATACACTTAATTTGATCATAGAATATACCTCTCAATCTTAATGTACATTCTATTATATATTTACTTACGAAAAATGCGTAGTGAAATGCTCATACAAAAAAGAGGATGATAATATATCCACTTTTAACGAGAAAACCCTCGTTCATAATGATTCATTTCGACTAAGGTTAAAATATAGTCGTAGTTATCAATCTCAAGTTTTATTTGATCACGTTCGTTTTCTGATAATTGTATACTACTAAGTTTTTTACATAGTTGTTGTTTCTTTAATTCTAAATGCTTTTTTGTAGCGTGGTAATCATAAGTATGTTTCATTTTTAACCACTCCTTCTTTACAGTTGCTATATTATACGGAGCGTGAAGAGATGTGAGAGCTATACCTTATGTACTTTTAGTGAATATTCGACTTGCTATGGTGTTATGTTTGAGGGGATTTATGAATAAAATGCACTAAACCACTAATGCCCATAAAAGCTCGATTGGTTCAACTAATAATCAGTGGGTAGGAACAAACCCACTGATTATAGCTTCACTTTATGAAGTAAGGGGTGGAATTGTGCAGAAAGCTATAATGTTTAACAATGAGATGGATGAAACGTTAAAAGTTATAGATAAAGGATTGGAGAAGACGTCACGCCCGAAACAAATTATTGTAGTAGGGGCTGGTATGGCTGGATTAGTTTCGGCATCTTTATTAAAGGCTGCGGGACATGAAGTGAAGATTTTTGAAGCAAACAACCGGGTAGGTGGCCGTATAGAGACAGTTAGAATGGAAGATACCGGATTATATTTAGATGTTGGAGCAATGAGAATTCCGTATTCGCATACATTAACGATGGCATATATAAGAAAGTTTGGGCTACAGGTGAGCCCTTTTATTAATAGGAATGAGACAGATATTATCTACGTAAATGGTCGGAAAACGACATTAAAACAATACGAAAAAGATCCAAGTATTTTAAGATATCCTGTGGAAATGAATGAAGTTGGGAAAACGTCTGAGGAACTATTAATGTTAGCGGTACAGCCCATTATAAATTTTATAAAAAAGAACCCAGAGAAAAATTGGGATATTGTAGTAAAGGATTTTGGGAGATATTCTACAGGGCAATTTTTAAAGTATCATCCTTATCAATATAATACGTATTTCTCGCCAGTAACGATTGAGATGATTGGTGTTTTATTAGATTTAGAAGGCTTTTTGGAAAGGTCATTCGTTGAGACGTTACGCTTTTTATACATTATGCAAGAGGAAAGTGGATTTTGCGAAATAATAGGTGGGAATGATAGATTACCAAAGTCTTTTTTACCGCAACTAGAAGAAAATATTATATATAATCAAAAATTAATGAAGCTTCATCAACAAGATAACGGTGTGACAGCTTTCTATCGGAACGAGGAAACTTTTGAATATAGTAGTATTACAGGGGACTTAGTTATTGTTACAATTCCTTTTTCAACAATGCGATTTGTAGAAGTAGATCCATTTGATTCGATATCTCATGCGAAGTGGAAAACAATTCGCGAATTGCATTATATGCCAGCTACAAAAATAGGAATTCAATTTAAAAGTCGTTTTTGGGAGGAACAAGGGCAATTAGGTGGGAGAATTATAACAGATCTTCCTATACGTTATGCGTATTATCCAAGTCATGGAATCGGTTCAAAAGGACCAGCCATTATGCTTGGGAGTTATACGTGGTCATACGATGCATTACTATGGGATGGTTTATCAAAAGGGGATCGTATCTATTACACATTACAAAATTTAGCAACAATATTAGGTGGTCAAGTATATGATGAGTTTATGTCTGGAATATCAAAGAGTTGGACATTAGATCCATATGCGCTTGGAGGGTTTGCACTATTTCAAGCTGGCCAAGAATCTGAATTACAGCCAGTCATTGTAAAACCTGAGGGAAGAATTTACTTCGCTGGTGATCATACAACGCTGTATCACGGATGGATTCAAGGTGCGATTGAATCCGGAGTTCGTGTGGCGGTAGAGGTAAATGATCAAAATGTGTAAAATTCAGAAATTTCTTTACTGTATAACTTGAGATGGATATTATTATATATAAAAGAAATATAGGGAGTGTTGAAAATGAATCCGTTATTATTCGATTTTCCTTCTGAATTTTATACTGAAAGGCTTTATATACGAATGCCAAAACCAGATGACGGTAAAGTTGTATATGACGCAATTCAAGCTTCAATGAAAGAACTAAAACCTTGGATGGTCTTTGCACAAAAAGAGCAAACAGAGGAAGAAATAGAAGAGAGTATTAGAAAATCGCATATTCAATTTTTGCAGCGTGAGGATTTGAGATTACTAGTTTTTTTGAAAGAAACAGGTGAATTTGTTGCATCTGCCGGATTACATCGTATTAATTGGGATATACCTCAATTTGAAATCGGGTATTGGATTGATTCAAGGTTTAGTGGAAAGGGCTATATGGTAGAGGCTGCAAAAGGTATAACAGATTATGCTTTCACTGAATTGAAAGCAAACCGCGTAGAAATTCGATGCGATTCTTTAAATAAGAAGAGTAGAGCGATACCTGAGAAATTAGGATTTAAGTTAGAAGGTACGTTAGAAAGTGCGAGTGTTGCAGTAGATGGAAATGGATTAAGGGATATGTGTGTATTTGCCATGACTAGAAATACATATGAAAAAGAAGAGCTGTAAAGAAACAGCTCTTCTTTTTGAGTATTATGGTACAGGATGTCCATTAGAGCTTTCGAAAATTGTAAACCATTGTTGACGATCTAAATTAACTTTTGTAGCAAGCGCGGCTGTTTTAACACGATCTAATTTACCAGATCCAACGATTGGCATCATGTTAGCTGGGTGAGCAAGCAACCATGCATACATAACCGTATCGATGCTAGTAACATTTAGTTCAGTAGCAACTTTTTGTAAAGTTTCACGTACACGTATGGCACGTTCTGATTGACCAGTAAAGATTTCACCACCAGCAAGAGGTGACCAAATCATTGGATTGATTCGTTTTTCTTGGCATAAATCAATCGTACCTTTTTCAAAATGCTCAAGCTGCATCGCAGATACTTCAATTTGATTTGTAATGAGCGGGAAATCTAAATACGAACTTAACATATTAAATTGTGAAGGTAAGAAGTTAGATACACCGAAGTGACGAACTTTGCCTTCTTGCTTTAAGCGTGAGAATGCTTCTGCCACTTCAGTTGGATCCATAAATGGATCTGGGCGATGGATGAGCAGTACATCAATATAGTCTGTATGTAAGTTTTGTAATGAATCTTCCGCGCTCTTTATGATATGTTCTGCACTCGTATTGTAGTGAGCGACATATCGTTCTGGAAATTTTGGTGATGGGGGAGCGATTCCACATTTTGTGATAATTTGCATATTTTCGCGCAAGGAAGGCTTGAGTTGTAACGCTTCTCCAAACAATCCTTCACACGTATATCCGCCATAAATATCAGCGTGATCGAAAGTAGTAATCCCCATATCCATACAGTCTTCAATAAAAGAAAGTAACTCTTGCTTTGTCATATTCCATTCTGCTAAACGCCAAAAACCTTGAATAATACGAGAAAATTCTAGTGTTTCGGCCATTTGAACTCGTTCCACTATAAGTACCCCCTATATGAATGAATAATATTTTTGAAAAGGCTTTCTTACTACATATTATTATATAGTTACAGGTTCGGACATACAATAAATATGTTTTGCTACAAAAACGATTTTCTCTATATGCTATAATGTAGAAACATATAGCTATAAGGAGATGTAAGGGATGATTCCAGTAACGATATTAACTGGTTTTCTTGGATCTGGGAAAACGACATTATTAAATCGTATTTTAACAGAAAATCATGGTAAAAAATTAGCAGTGATTGTAAATGAAATAGGGCAAATTGGTATTGATAATCAGCTGATTATGAATGTCGAAGAAGAGATTATGGAGATGACGAATGGATGTTTATGTTGTACTGTACGTGAAGATTTACTCGTTGCTTTAAAACAATTACTGGACGTAAAAGCTGAAGGTAAAATGGACTTTGATGGATTAGTAATTGAAACGACGGGTCTTGCAAATCCAGGTCCGATTATTCAAACATTCTTTTTAGATCCTGTTATTCAATCTGCATATCAAATTAACGGTGTTGTAACGGTAGTAGATAGTTACCATATACATAAACATTTTGAAAAAGGACTAGAAGCAAAAGAACAAATTGCATTTGCTGATGTCGTTTTAGTAAATAAATTAGATTTAGTGGATGAAAGTGAAAAGGAAAATCTATTGCAGGAACTACAAGGTATTAACCCAACTGCAAAGTTAATCGAGGCCACTAACTGTGATGTGGATATTCCATCATTACTACAAATACAAACGTTTAAAACGAAAGATACGTTACAAATTTACCCTCATAAAGAACATAACCATCTAGAAGGTGTAAAATCATTTGTATTACGTGAAGAACGTCCGTTAGATTTACAAAAATTGAATGAGTGGATGTCAGCTGTCGTTCAAGAGCTAGGGGAGTATTTATATCGTTACAAAGGAATTTTATCTATTGATGGAGTAGATAAACGTATCGTTTTCCAAGGTGTGCATACACTGTTTGCCGCTTCGTACGATAGAGAGTGGCAAGAGGGCGAAGAGCGAGTAAGTGAAGTAGTGTTTATCGGAAAAGATATTAATAAAGAATGGTTCCAAGAACATTTCCAAGAGTGTGTGAAATAAGCCTGCGTAATTGCAGGTTTATTTTTTTATACTTTGGAGAACTTCATTGAAAGAATATTAGATTGTAAAAATGGAGTATATAAGAGGAAGAAACTAAAAATAGAAATAACATTGATAAATGTATAATAAAAAGCCTGTTTTCACAGGCTCGTATTTTCATCTATTAGTAATTCCATTACAACACCTACAACTGGGCCTTCATCATCAATATCACCATTTAAACGGAAGCCAAATGACTCATATAGTCCCATTGCGAGTTTGTTGTCAGGATGTAAACTTAAATAAATTATTTTGCATTCAAATTTTTCTTGTAAGAATTGAATGAGTATGCGAAGGAAACGTTTTGCGTATCCTTTTCCTTGATATTGCTCGTCAATCATAAAGCGATCTAACCAGACACTTTTACGTTTTTCCCAATACCATCCATACATTGCATACCCTACAAGTGTTTCTCCATCATATAAACCTACTGACGTTCCGTTTCCTTCAAATAATGATTCTGCTAAAGAAAACGCATTGCTTTCAATAAATTGCTGCTGGTCTTTTGCGACGTTTAAAGCAGCTACTGAACGCCAATTTTTTGCTGTTACTTCACTAATGTGAAGAATCATAATTCCAACTCACCTTCTAAATTAATATAGCTTAAAAGCTAATATGGATAATTTTACTTGTTATTTTGGTCAAGTCAAGTGAGAACAAACAAAAAAGAAGCTGAATGGCATATTCAGCTTCTTATAAAGTGAAACTTTAATGAGTGGGGGTTTTGTTCATCCCCCACTCATTATCAGCCCGCATCAATCGGGCGTTTACTGCCCGTTAATACGGGATAAAAAGTTGATTAGTTAGTAGCTTCTTTCAATGTATTCACGTTTTCTTCCATTAAAGTAAAGTAATCTTTATTGTTCTTAGCATCATCTTCAGAAATAGTAGCAAGGTGATTTAAACGTAAAATTTTTGTGCCAGTTTCTTGTTGAATCACTGATGCTACTTTTGGAGTGGAGAATGTTTCAAATAAAATATATTTTAGACCGTGCTCTTTTACTGTTTTTGTAATGTCAGCCAGCTGTTTTTGAGATGGTTCATCAGATGCTGAAATTCCAGCGATTGGGATTTGTTTTAAACCGTATCGTTGTTCCCAGTAGCCATAAGCTGCGTGTGAAACTAATATTTCTTTCGTTTTTGCATTTGCAATGACAGCTTTAAATTGATCATCTAAATCAGTAAATTTTGTTTGTAGTGCTGCAAAGTTTTTTTCGAACTCTTTTTTATGTTCAGGCTGTAATTCTACAAGTGCATTTTTAATTTTTTCTGCTTGTTTCATCGCAAGAGTAGGATCTATCCAAACGTGTGGGTCTTTATCATGATGATGTTCATCTTCTTTATGACCGTCTCCATGATCGTGCTGCTCTTCTTCAGATGAAGCACGAAGTTCGATATCTTTAGATGCATTTACAATTTTTACGTTTTCTTTTTTTAATGATTTTTCCATTTTTTCGGCAAATGGTTCTAATTCTGCGCCGTTATAAACAAATAAATCGGCTTTCGCGACTTGTACAGTCTGCTTTTGACTTGGTTCAAATGTATGAGAATCCGCACCAGGTGGGTAAATTGTTTCTACATTTACATAATCACCACCGATTTTTTTTGCAAAGTCAGCGAGTGGGAAAATGGTTGTATAAACAGAAAGTTTCCCATCTTTTTTCGCTGCACCTTCTTTGTTGTTAGAACATCCAGCAAAGATGAGTGTGAAAATAAGTATAAATGAAAATAGAGCTAATTTTTTAGGCATATAATTCTCCTCTTTTCTTTTTTACAATTATATTTTCTCCAAATATTAGAAGAAAATAGCGTTTTAATGCAAAACGGAATAATTACGTTTTAGTGCGCGAACCTAGTATAATACATCTTTATGAAAGTTGCAATAAATAATAATCATTACGATTTGATTTTGTTATAAATTTGTCAAAAAGAACGGTATTAATTTTTATTATTAGTGCATATGTGACAATGTTACTTTCATATATTGGGAGGGAGCAGAAAAAAGGGGATGAGTGCTTGGGTTACTTCATGGAGGCCATCTTATTAATACTTGCGGTCGTTTTGCCATTATCTTTTGTTTTAATTTTTTTAAGGAGATTAATAAGTAATTTAGGAGGTGCTACAACAATAACGAAATTACCAATGGAAGAAAAAGAAAAGAAAAAAGAGTAAGTAAAGCACTATGCGTACGCATAGTGCTTTACTTATGGTAAAATGGGAGAACGGAAACTCCTGTTAGCGACGAATAGCTATAGGGGAGAATAGTAAATAAAGAGGTATACACATATATGAATAAGCGAACAGCGTTAGTACTTGGTGCAAGTGGGTTAGTTGGACAAGAAATAACGCGACTATTACTTGACTCAGATTACTACGATTCGGTTACTATTTTTGTAAGGGAACCATTACAATTACAACATGAGAAATTACAGCAGAAACAGGTGGATTTTTCAGTGTTAGAGGAATATAAAGAATTTTTTGCAGTAGATGATGTATTCAGTTGTTTAGGGACAACGATAAAAAAAGCGAAGTCGAAGGCGAATTTTAAAAAAGTAGATTATGAATATACATTGCGAGCTGCTTGCTTAGCTGAAAAACAGGGCGTGCAAAATTTTCTTGTTATTTCATCAATGGGAGCGAAACCTAAATCATTCTTCTTTTACTCGCAAGTGAAGGGGAGGATGGAAGAGGAGCTGAAAAAGCTAGTTATTGGTGGCATACACATTTTTAGGCCTTCATTATTAGTAGGAAATCGACAAGAATATCGTTTTGGAGAAAGAATGGCTGAGAAATTATCTCGTATTCTTCCGTTTATATTTAAAGGAGCTTTTAAAAAGTACAAACCAATTTCAGCTAAAGATGTGGCGAAAGGAATGTATATAACGGCGCTACGAGAGGAATCGGGTATCCATATTTATAATTCAAATGAAATTACAACTATAGAATAAATAAAACCGAGAAGAATGACTTCTCGGTTTTATTTATTAGTTTTAATGTTTCCAGGTGCTCGTCGGTACTGATATGGTTCTTGTAATTCAAAGCCTAGTTCATTGGCGACTATTCTTGGGAAGTATGGATTGCGAAGTAACTCACGTCCGATAAAAATTAAATCTGCCTCGTTAGTTTTTAAAATTTGCTCTGCTTGTGATCCAGTTGTAATTAATCCTACTGCGCCTGTTGCAATGTTAACATGTTCCTTAATATGTTTAGCATATTGTACTTGATACCCAGGATACACATCAATATGTGCCGGTACAACAGCACCAGAACTACAATCGATTAAATCGACCCCCTGTTCTTTCATCCATCCTGTATACTGTACATAATCTTGAACCGTTAACCCGTCAGGATGATAATCATTTGCCGAAATACGAACAAATAACGGTCCGTTCCAAACTGCATTTACAGAGTCAATGATTTCGCGTAAGAAACGATAGCGATTTTCAGGTGAGCCCCCGTATTCATCAGTCCGCTTATTGGAAAGTGGAGAAAGAAATTCATTAATAAGATAACCGTGAGCGCCGTGTAATTCAATAATGTCAAATCCCGCTTGTTTAGAGCGGAAAGCTGCTTTTTGAAAAGCAGAAACAGTTTCTTTAATTTGCTGTTTATTCATTTCTACTGGTATTTTCATTCCGTCGCTAAATGGAATTGCTGAGGGAGCGAAAGCGTCTGTTTCTAATTCAGCCTTTCTTCCGGCATGAGCGAGTTGAATGGCTGCTTGTGCACCGTTATCATGTATAAAAGTTGTCGTTTTATGTAAGCCTTCAATTAGACTGTCATCCCAAATGCCTAGGTCTTTGTTAGAAATTCGACCTTCAGGTAACACAGCTGTTGCTTCAATCATAACTAGACCTACTTGACCAGCAGCCCTGGTTCCATAATGGATGAGATGAAAATTAGTTATTTGGCCATCCTCATTCTCTGATGAATACATGCACATAGGCGACATAACGATACGGTTTTTTAGTGTAACGTCCTTAATTGTATAGGGTGAAAAAAGTTGGGAATGCATCAAATAGCCTCCTTGATTGAATTTTCTTACATTGTATCATTCTCTTTTTTGTTTCCCTAACAAAACGCTTATACGAAAAATTTTGTCTATTCGTGTTACAATGACTAATATGAAATGAATTGGAGGATGACATATGTATCAGGCATATTATGAAAGTGAATTAGGTTTGCTGGAAATTACAGCGAATGATAAAGGAATTACGTCTGTTATATTTGTTGATGAACGACAAGAAGAACGTACAAATGAAATGATAAATCAGTGTATAAATGAGCTAGAGGAATATTTTAAGGGGAAAAGAAAAGAGTTCACGGTTCCGTTGTCTGCTGAGGGAACATTATTTCAAAAAAATGTATGGGATGCGCTCTATACTATTCCGTACGGCGTAAGTGCTTCATATTTAGATATTGCGGAGAAGGTCGGCAATACAAAAGCTGTACGAGCGATAGGAGGAGCAAATAGCCGGAATCCAATTTCAATTATCGTTCCATGTCACCGTGTAATAGGAAAGAGTGGAAAGCTTGTTGGGTATGCGGGTGGTTTATGGAGGAAAGAGTGGTTATTGAAGCATGAAGGTATTTTAAAATGAAGTGTGGATGGAAAGAGGGATCGTTTTGAAATGTATAAATTGTGGGCGACCTTGTACTAATGATCAGTTAAATTGTGCAAATTGTCAACGGAATTTGCATAATGAACAAGGGGAAAGTAGCTCGTTAATAGACAAAGAATTAGAAGTATATGTAGGGAGACAATATCCGTATTACAAAAGAAAATGGGAGCTTGAGAACAAGCGAATTGCTAGGTGGAGCTGGAATGGTTTGGCTACTATTTTCAATGTAGGTTGGCTTGGATATCGTAAGCATTATTTACCTGCTGCTTTATTTATACTGTTATTAGTAGCATGTGATGCGTTTTCTTATTATATGGGGTTCAATGTAGCATTGCCAATCATTAATATGGTGCCTCTTACGTTTTTATTACTCGTTTTTATTCTATTTGGGATGGGGATTTTTGCGAATGGATTATATTATCAATTTGCAGAAAGGCGTATATATCGAATAAAAGCACGGGGAATTAAAGATGAATCGGTTGAAAATTATCTTATCCGTGATAGTGGTGGAACGAGTAAAATGGGAGCAACAATCGTAACTATTTTAGCAGTTGCTAGCCTTCTTTTAAGCCATTTCTTTTTTCCGACTGATCGAGATATTATACAAAAAGTACGTACAAGTTCGCTTTATGAATATCCATTCTTTTCGATTGGTGAATCGTTTGAAAGCTATTTTCAAAATTCAGGGTGGATATATTATCGTGGATCGGAAGGTATGGAATTAGTAGAATTTCAAGGATACAGCCCAGGGATGCCAAGACAAAAAGTTACGATTCAATTTATTGTTGATTATAAATTGAGTGAAATTGAACCATACTCCCTTACGATTAATGGTGAATCTAAAAATGAAGAAGAGTTTTTGAAGATGATGGAAGAAATATTCAAGGTTCAAAATCCGTTTGAAATAGAGGATGGATTGCAAGTAAAAGTGATAGAAAAAGAAGCGGATGGAAAGAACTTTCTATCTGCTTCTTTTTTTGTGTGTGAAAAATAATATTTGAAATAATCTGAATTTTTTGTATAATAATATGTATTATACTAGCTTTCATTTATACATATAGATTGGGGGAAGGAAGAATGAAGAGAAAGGTAACAACGATTGCTGCAGTTGCATTATCAACTAGTGTATTGGTTGCAGGTTGCGGAAATGGGGAGAAGGCATCTACAACAAAGAAAGAAGCAGGTAAGGGAGTAGCAGATAAGCAAGTATTAAACTTACTAGAAACAGCAGAAATTCCTTCAATGGATACATCAAAATCAACGGATTCAGTATCATTCCGGGCCTTTGTAAATGCAATGGAAGGGCTATATCGTTTAGATAAGGACAATAAGCCAACTCCAGGTATGGCAAAAGATGTGAAGATTAGTGAGGATAAAACGACATATACATTTGAATTACGAGATGCGAAATGGTCTAATGGTGATCCAGTTCGAGCACAAGACTTTGTATATGCATGGCAACGTGCATTAGATAAAGCAACGGCAGCTGAGTATGCATTTATTTTATTTGATGTGAAAAATGCACAGAAAGTAAATAAAGGAGAATTACCGCTAGATCAATTAGGAGTGAAAGCGAAGGATGATAAAACGTTAGTAGTAGAATTAGAACAACCAGCACCATATTTCCTTGAGCTGACTTCATTCCCGACATTTTTCCCTTTAAATGAAAAATATGTAAAAGAACAAGGGGATAAATATGCATTAGAAGCAGATAAATTATTATACAATGGACCATTTACTATGAGTCAATGGAAACATGAACAAAGTTATCAGTTAAAGAAAAACCCTAATTATTGGGATAAAGATACTGTAAAGTTAGAAGAAATTAATGTAAGTATTGTGAAAGAAACGAGCACAGGAGTAAATTTATATGATAGTGATCAAGCAGATCGAGTTATTTTAAGTTCTGAATTTGTTGATAAATATAAAAAGAATAAGCCAGATGAATTTAAAACAAAGTTAGATCCACGTATGTATTTCTTGCGCTTTAACCAAAAAAATGCAACATTTAAAAACCAAAAAGTACGTGAAGCAATTGATTTGGCATATGATAAAAAAGGAATTGCGAATGTTATTTTAAATGACGGATCATTGCCAGCATATTTCTTAGTACCTGAAAAATTTACGACAGGGCCAGATGGGAAAGATTTCCGTTCTGTAAATAAAAATTTCCGTGACAGTAAAGATAATGCAGAAAAAGCAAAAAAATTATGGGAAGAAGCGAAGAAAGAACTTGGCCAAGATACAATTACAGTAGAATTTCTGAATGATGATAACGGTAGCCGTAAAAAAGTGGGCGACTTTATTAAAGAAGAGTTAGAGAAAAATTTACCGGGTCTAAAAGTGAATTTGAAACAACAACCATATAAGCAGAAGCTAGATTTAGAAAAGAAATTTGAATATGAATTCTCATTATCTGCTTGGAGTCCAGATTATCCAGATCCAATGACTTATATTGATATGTTTGTAACGGGAAGCTCATTTAATGAAATGGATTATTCTAATCCGAAGTATGATGATTTAGTAGCAAAATCAAAAGGAGAATTATTAAAAGATGATGCAGCACGCTGGAAAGCACTTGCGGAAGCTGAAAAAATCTTAATTGGTCAAGACGCTGCAATCTCACCTACGTATCAACAAAGTACGGCTTATTTAGAGAAGACATATGTAAAAGGTATCGCTAACCATACGTTTGGTGGAGACTTCAGTTATAAATGGGCATATATTACAAAGAAATAGTATAATAAAAGATGAGTGAATTTTCGCTCATCTTTTATTTGTATAAGGGGGAGCTATAGTTGTTAAGGGGAATCAATCATCTCTGTTTTTCGGTTTCAGATTTAGAAAAATCTATTGTGTTTTACGAAAAGATACTAGAAGGAGAATTATTGGTTAAAGGAAGAAAGCTTGCATATTTTAATATATGCGGAGTGTGGGTAGCACTTAATGAAGAGGTACATATTCCAAGAAATGAGATTCATCAATCTTATACGCACATTTCATTCACTGTAGAACAAGAAGATTTTAATTGTTTGTTAAAGCGATTAGAAGAAAATGAAGTTCATATTTTAAAGGGCAGAGAACGAGATGTGAGAGATTGTGAATCTATATATTTTCAAGATCCAGATGGCCATAAATTTGAGTTTCATTCAGGGACACTGCAAGACCGACTTAATTATTATAGGGAAGAGAAACCTCATATGACATTTTACTAAGGGGGGAAGAAGTTGCATGCACTTGTAATTGGTGGAACAGGAATGTTAAAGAAAGTTTCTGGGTGTCTTTGTGATCAAGGATTTCGTGTGTCTGTTATTGGACGAGATGAAGTGAAATTAGAAAATGTTAAGCAAGCGAGTATTACACCAGAAAATATCACATGTCTTCCTTTAGATTATCATAATGACGATGATCTAAAGCGATCTATTACAAATACAATTGAACAGAATGGTCCAATTACATTAGTTGTTGCATGGGTACATTCGAGTGCTAAGCATGCATTGCGACTCATTTGTAATGAGGTTGAATTGTCATCGGAAAAGTACAGTTTATTTCATATATTAGGTAGTAGTGCATCGCGTACGAAGTCACAAAAAATAGGTGGTAGATTATGTCGTTATCATAGAATTATATTAGGTTTTATTATAGAAGATACATATGGAAGATGGCTTACACATGAAGAGATATCAGATGGAGTAATAAAGGGGATTGAAAGTAAATACGATGAATGGATTGTCGGGAGAGTAGAGCCGTGGGAATCACGGCCAAAATGGTAAGGGGGCATGGGAAATGAAGACAACGGTATATGTAACAAGGCACGGTGAGACAGAATGGAATGTAGCAGGGCGGATGCAAGGACGGAAAAATTCAGCATTAACAGAGAATGGTATGATACAAGCGAAACAATTAGGGGAGCGTATGAAGGATTTACCACTCCATGCCATATATAGTAGTCCAAGCGAAAGAACGCTTCATACTGCTGAATTGATTAAAGGGGAACGCGATATTCCAATTATAGAAGATGAACGTTTCTATGAAATAAATATGGGGATATGGGAAGGGCAAACAATTGCTGATTTGGAAATGCAATATCCAGAAGAAGTACATTTATTTTGGAATGAACCACATCTTTTTCAATCAACATCAGGGGAAAACTTTACGGCCGTTCATAAAAGAGTAATTGAAGGGATACACTTTCTTTTAGAAAAACATAAAGGAGAAAATATTTTAATAGTTACTCATGCTGCAGCAGCGAAACTACTTGTAGGACATTTTGCAGGTCTTGAAATTGAACATGTATGGGGAGAGCCATTTATGCATAGCGCGAGTCTTAGTGTGATTGAATTTGATGAAGATCTTGGTAAAGTAAAACAATTTGCAGATATAAGTCATTTTCAGTAAACGTAAAAAAGGTCGCAAAGCGACCTTTTTTTGGTGGGCATAAAAAACTAGCAATTACGTTTTTTATACCAGAAGTGATCGAATTTTTTATTCTTGCAAGAAGAAGACTTGTGTCTGCTATCTTTGCAATCGTCCCATTTGTGCCCATCATCATGACAGTCCTTACCATGATCCCACGAATCATCACAAGAACCATGATGGCTATGAGGGAAAAATACACATTTTTTACAGAAACATCGTTTTGTCCAGAAACATTTCTTTTCAAAGCGAACGCATTTTGTAACGAAAGTACATTTTTTCACGCGAGTACGTTTTGTAACTATAACGCATTCTTTTCTGCGAGTAACCTTTGTAACGAAAGTCCATTTTTGAACGCGTACACGAGTACATTTTGTAACAAAAGTCCATTTTTTTACATGAGTACATTTTGTAACGAAAGTACAATGTTTCACGCGAGTACATCTTGTTCTTGTACATTTACGCCCTGTTGTACATTTACGCCCTGTTGTACATTTACGCCCTGTTGTACATTTACGCCCTGTTGTACATTTACACCCTGTTGTACATTTATGATGATCATCATCGCAATCAAAAGTACTTGGATCTTGGTGTAAGAAATCCTCCATCCCAGCACTTTTGATTTCTTCAACAGCTTTTCTAATGTCACGTTTCATAGAAATCCTCCTTATCGTGTATTAAATTGAACAAGTATTCTTTTTCCTTAACATGATATGAGATTAGGTTTCTTTCTGAACAAGACAAGAGTGTAATTTTATATAAATAGATGATAGCGGATGTATGGACAAGACAAGGCGCATACATTGAATGAAGAGAATAGAGAAGGGATGAGAATATATGCTACCTTCATATGAATTTTTTATTCATCCAATGTACTTAGTGGAAATGAAAAAAGACATTTGGTCAGATAGTCCAGTGCCAGCAAAGTTAACATATGGAAAAAAGAAGTATGATATTGATATCGTTTATCGGGGTGCTCATATTCGTGAGTTTGAGAAAAAGTCATATCATGTTCAGTTTTATAAACCGAAAAAATTTCTAGGTGTGAAGGAATTTCATTTAAACTCTGAATTTATGGATCCATCCCTTATTCGTAACAAATTATCATTAGACTTTTTTAATGATATTGGGGTACTTTCACCGAAGTCACAGCATGTGTTTATAAAAATAAATGGTCAAACCCAAGGTGTATATTTACAGTTAGAATCGGTTGATGAAAACTTTTTAAAAAGTAGAGGGTTGCCGAGTGGTTCTATTTATTATGCGATAGATGATGACGCAAATTTTTCTCTAATGAGCGAGAGAGATAAAGATGTTAAAACTGAGCTTTTTGCAGGGTATGAATTTAAATGTTCGAATGAAAATAGTGAAGAGCAACTTAGTGAATTCGTTTTTCAAGCAAATACATTATCGAGGGATGATTATGAAAAAGGGATTGGAAAATACCTTAATGTTGATAAATATTTACGTTGGTTAGCGGGAGTTATTTTGACTCAAAACTTTGATGGTTTTGTTCATAACTATGCACTGTATCATAATGATGAAACAAATTTATTTGAAGTGATACCGTGGGATTACGATGCGACTTGGGGGCGGGATGTACAAGGGAGACCACTTAATCATGAGTACATTCGGATTCAAGGGTATAATACGTTAAGTGCAAGATTGTTAGATATACCTGTTTTTAGAAAACAATATCGAAGTATTTTGGAAGAAATATTAGAAGAACAATTTACCGTTTCGTTTATGATGCCGAAAGTAGAAGGTTTGTGTGAATCGATTCGTCCATATTTACTACAAGATCCATATATGAAAGAAAAATTAGAAACATTTGATCAAGAAGCTGATATGATTGATGAATATATAAATAAAAGAAGGAAGTATATACAAGACCACTTACATGAATTAGATTAATTTTGAAAGAGATTGAAACATTATCAATCTCTTTTTTTGTATAATAAAGATGTATCAATTGAATTGACGTAATATTTATTTAATAAAGAATGGAGATGTGGAAACATGACGGTCAAGTGGATTGATTGGGTAAAACAAATACAATCTATAGCTCAAGCGGGTTTAACGTATTCTAAGGATGTGTATGATATAGAGCGTTTCCAACAATTACGGGATATTTCCATTTCGATGATGTCACATTACACAAAGACAGATTGGGAAGTTGTAGAGAAGTTATTTGCAAGTGAGACAGGCTATCAAACACCTAAAGTTGATATACGGGCAGTTATTTTTCAAAATGAAAAACTATTATTTGTGAAAGAAAAAAGTGATAGGAAATGGGCATTGCCAGGTGGATGGGCTGATGTTGGTTATACGCCAACAGAAGTAGCAGCAAAAGAAGTTTTAGAGGAGACGGGTTATGAAGTAGATGATTTTAAGCTACTCGCTATATTTGATAAAGAAAAACATCAACCATCACCTTCAGCAACGCATGTATATAAGATTTTTATTGGCTGTAATATTGTTGGTGGGGAAAAGAAAGTTAGTATTGAAACAGAAGAAATAGAGTTTTTTGGTGAAGATGAATTACCGGATTTATCAATTGCTAGAAATACAGGAGAGCAAATTAAAGAAATGTTTGCCTACATGAAAGACCCGCAGAAAGAAAAAATAATAGATTAATACTGCTAGAATTGTACATATTGTTAAAATGAAGATATTGGCAGAATGCAACCTTTATGTAATAATGGGATGGTATGTGAAGAAAAAAGGAGATAGAAAATAAAATGTTAGCAAGCATAATAGATCAGTTATTGCAATTTTTTGCAAGCCTAGGTTACTTTGGAGTAGCGCTAGCTTTAATGATTGAAATTATCCCGAGTGAAATTGTACTTTCGTATGCTGGCTTTTTAGTCGCAGATGGTAAAATTAGCTTTGTCGGTGCAGTTATTGCTGGAACAATCGGTGGTACTTTAGCTCAAATCTTTTTATATTGGCTTGGATACTATGGAGGACGTCCAGTTGTAGAGAAATATGGAAAATATCTACTTATTAATAAACACCATTTAGACATAGCAGAAAATTGGTTTAAGCGTTACGGAGCTGGAGTAATATTTTCGGCACGTTTTATCCCAATTGTACGTCATGCAATCTCTATTCCGGCAGGACTAGCTAAGATGCCATTAAAACTTTTCACACTGTATACAGTTGTAGCGATTATTCCATGGTCAATACTATTTATATACTTAGGTGAAAAGCTTGGTGGAAATTGGCGACATATTAAAGAGTATGCATCTGATTACACACATTACATAATTATAGGAGCTGTTCTCTTTGTTGCTCTATACTTTGGTTTAAAGTATTTAAAAAAGAAAAAAGCAGCGCGTTAAAGTCAATGATTTTTCATTGGCTTTTTTATTTGTTTCGGTTCTAAAAAAAAGGAGTTGTCCATAATGTGTAATAATAAAGCGTAGCGGGGGAATGTGATGAAAGGATCACCGTTTTTACGTGGAACGATATTTTTAACGATGGCAACGATGATATCTAAGATGTTAGGGTTCATATATGTTATCCCATTTACAGCAATGGTAGGTACGAGTGGGTACGTATTATATACGTATGCATACCGTCCTTATACAATTATGCTTAGTATTGCGACGATGGGATTGCCACTTGCCGTTTCAAAAATGGTATCAAAATATGATCAATTGAATGATTATCATACGGTTAAAAGAGTATTAAAGAGTGGTATCGTTTTTATGTTTATAATGGGAGTTATTTCATGTTTTACACTATATATATTAGCTCCACATTTAGCTAAACTTGTAATTGATGGTAATGATCAAACCGGGAATAGTATAACGGCGGTCGCAAATAACATTCAAATTGTAAGTTTTGCGCTAATACTTGTACCAGTAATGAGTTTGTTAAGGGGCTTCTTTCAAGGATTTCAATCGATGGGGCCTTCTGCACTAAGTGTAGTTGTTGAGCAATTTTTTCGGGTCTTAACCATTTTAATAGGAAGTTTTGTTGTTTTATATGTTTTAAAAGAGTCTATTTCGCTAGCGGTCGGTATTTCAACGTTTGGTGCATTTATGGGAGCTATAGGTGGATTAACGGTTTTAAGTGCGTATTATGTAAAAAGGAGAAGGCACTTAAAGAAAAAAGAGATGGCAAGTATACAACAAACAACGAAATCTTTTTTCTCGTTATATAGGGAGCTCTTTACATATTCAATACCGTTTGTTGTGGTTGGTTTAGCAATTCCGTTGTATCAGACAATTGATACATTTACAATTAATAAACTACTTATACAAATAGGATATATGCAAGGAGAAGCTGAAAAGATTAATGCGATAATTGGTCTTGTTCAGATGGTTGTACTCATTCCAGTTTCCGTTGCGACCGCTTTTAGTATGTCTCTTGTACCGGAGATGACGAAAGCTTATACAGCAGGAAATACAAAATTGTTGTACAAACATTTTACGAGGACGAATGTATTAGTAGTAGGGATTACGGTACCAGCCGCAATTGGGATGATGGTATTAGCTAAGCCAGTATATACTCTTTTATTTGGTGCCGGAAATGATCCGGAGATGGGGAGAATCATTTTACAGTACTATGCTCCTGCTTGTATACTATTTTCACTCTTCACAGTAACGGCTGCAATGCTACAAGGAATCAATCAACAGCAGAAAACAGTGCTAGGATTAGTAATCGGAATAATTGTAAAGATAGTTTTAAATATTGTATTGCTACCGTATTTTGATTATGTGAGTTTTATTATTTCAACATATGCTGGCTATACGATTTCAGTCGGCTTTAACTTGTGGATGCTTTCTAAATATGTTATAAAGGCAACATAAGCTTTTTTAAAGGCAGAGAATACTCTGTCTTTTTCTATGTTTACAAGATTTTTCTTAAAAAAACGTTTTCAAAATAATTTTTCTATTGAAATTTAATCGTTTGTTCCATATGCTGAAAATAGCGGTTCAAAAACTGTTGTTTAAGTGAGGTAGATTCCTACATGTAAAAAGAATCGGGGTGATAGTATGTTAAATATTTATTTAACAGACCGAAACGGAAAACTACAAGAGATTGAGGAAATGCAAAAGGGCTGCTGGATTAATGTACTTCATCCAACAGAAGAAGAAATTCAGTATCTAGTACAAACTTTAAATGTAGACTTAGATTTCATTAAAGACCCTTTGGATGATGAAGAACGCTCTCGTATTGAAAAAGAAGACAATAATACTTTAATTATCGTGGATATTCCGACAGTCAGACATGATGAAGAAGGAAATTCAATTTATGACACGATTCCAATAGGTATGATTGTAATGCCAGATTGTTTTGTTACTATTTGCTTAGAAGAAAATCCAATTTTTGAACGATTTATTAATCAACGTATTAAAGAATTTTATACGTTTAAAAAGACGCGCTTCGCACTTCAGCTCTTATATACAATTTCTACTTATTATTTAAGATACTTAAAGCAAATTAATCGAAAAACAATCGATTTAGAGCACCAATTAAATAAGTCGATGAAAAATAAAGAAATTTTCACATTGCTAGGTCTAGAAAAAAGTTTAGTTTACTTTACAACATCATTAAAGGCCAATAAGATTGTAATTCAAAAATTAATGCGAAACAGTACATTTTTGAAAATGTATGAAGATGATCAAGATTTACTAGAAGATGTATTAATTGAGAATAAGCAGGCTATTGAAATGGCGGAAATATATAGTCACATTTTAAGTGGAATGATGAATACATTTAGTTCGGTTATATCAAATAATTTAAATAGTGTTATGAAACTGTTGACTTCAATTACAATCATTTTATCATTACCAACGATGGTTTCTAGTTTCTTTGGAATGAATGTAAAGGTCCCGTTTGAAGGGGAAGCACATGGTTTTGTAATTGTACTTATTATATGTGTAACATTATCTTTCACTTTAGCATTTGTTTTTTGGAAGAAACGTTACTTTTAATGATAGGAAAGCTGATCTAGCATAGTTATAAAACTGCGCTAGATCAGCTTTTTTTGCTATGAAATCTCAATTTTGGAACAGAATATATATTGTAAAATGTAATGTGTATGAAGGTTGTGAATTCTGTATAACCCTTGTTCAAATAATAAAATGGGGTTAAAATTACATATTGTTAAAGAAAAGTTGGAGGAAATACATCATGGAATTGTTTCAATTACCGAAAGCATTCCTGCAAATGAATACAATCTTTATCTCAATATTAATCGAAGCACTTCCGTTTGTGCTAATTGGTGTATTTATTTCAGGATTCATTCAAATGTTTGTGACAGAAGATATGGTGGCAAAATGGATGCCGAAGAACCGATTTCTGTCTGTTTTATTAGCTACTTTTTTAGGCATGATGTTTCCTGGATGTGAATGTGGAATTGTTCCGATTGTAAGACGATTAATCGGAAAAGGCGTTCCACCATACGCAGGGATTGCATTTATGTTAACTGGACCGATTATTAATCCAGTTGTACTATTTGCAACATATGTTGCTTTTGGAAGTAGTATGCACATGGTATGGTATCGTTCTATTGTAGCGATTATCGTAGCAATTATTGTTGGAATTATATTATCATTTATGTTTAAAGAACATCAATTAAGAGATGATCACTTCCCAGAAGTGAATCATAAGCGTCCATTACGTACAAAAATGTGGGATGTATGTACACATGCTGTTGAGGAATTTTTCTCAATGGGGAAATATTTAGTGTTAGGAGCGTTAATTGCTGCTGCAGTTCAAACGTTTGTACAAACTTCAACATTGCTTGCTATTGGACAAGGTCCGTTTTCTTCATCAGCTGTAATGATGGGACTTGCTTTTATTTTATCACTTTGTTCAGAGGCAGATGCATTTATTGCTTCTTCGTTCCAAAGTACATTTTCAACAGCGTCACTTGTCGCGTTCCTCGTTTATGGACCGATGGTGGATATTAAAAATATGTTTATGATGCTTGCAACATTTAAAACAAAATTTGTAATTGTCGTGACGGTTACAGTTACACTTGTTGTATATGCAAGCTCACTACTCATTTATGCGATGGGGTGGTAGGTTATGTTTCGAGCATATATATTATTAGGTTTTACAATATTAATTGGACAGCTTCATATTTCCGGTAACATTACGAAGTATATAAATATGAAGTACGCCTATTTATCAAAAACTGCAGCTATTATTTTAGGTTTCTTAACGATTGTACAAATTATTATCGTTTTCCAAAAAGAGCACCAAAAGGAAAAAGAGAAACGTGATTGTAGTTGTGATCATAGCCATTGCGGTCATGATCATTCGAAAGATGAGAATACATGGTGGAAAAAAGTATTTTCGTATTCATTGTTCTGTTTTCCAATCATTTCAGGTTTGTTTTTCCCGATTGCAACATTAGATTCGGACATTGTTAAAGCGAAAGGTTTTCATTTCCCTGTTGCCCAAGCGGAAAGTAAAGATCCATTTATGACAAGACAATTTTTAAGACCGGATACGAGTATTTATTACGGGAAAGAAGGATATCGTGGTGTAATGGAAAAAGGGAAGAAAGAGTTTGTTACGAAAGATAATATCACTTTAAAAGATGAAGATTTCTTAAAGGGTATGGAGACAATTTATAATTATCCTGGTGAATTTACTGGTAAAACCCTGTCTTATAAAGGATTTGTTTTCCGAGATGATTCTTCTAAAAAGGAACAATATTTCTTATTCCGTTTCGGTATTATACATTGTGTTGCGGATTCGGGTGTATATGGTATGTTAGTTAAAAAACCAGAAGGTGTAGAGTGGAAAAATGATGATTGGATTCAGGTAGAGGGAGAAATTTCAACTGAATTTTATCAGCCGTTCCATGCAAATATTCCTGTTTTAGAGGTAACGAAATGGAATAAAGTTGAACAGCCGAAAGAACAATATGTATTTAGAGGAGCCGATTGATAAAATCGGTTCTTTTTTATGGACTAAAAGTTCTAAAAATTGTTAATATTAAACGTGTAGTTCATGAGATGTAGTGTATATTGGGATATTAGGGATAAATAATTAAAGGGGTGATAACAATGACTGAAGTAAAGGGTAAAACAGCTAATGAATCAAGAGTGTTTAAAACGAGCCGAGTATTTCCAACAGATTTAAATGATCATAACACGCTATTTGGTGGAAAGATATTGGCGGAGATGGATATGGTTGCTTCAATTTCAGCAACGAGACACTCGAGAATGGAATGTGTCACAGCGTCTATGGATTGGGTAGATTTCTTACACCCAGTTCGTTCTTCAGATTGTGTTAGTTATGAATCTTTCGTAATTTGGACGGGAAGAACTTCTATGGAGATTTTTGTGAAAGTAGTAGCGGAAGATTTAATTTCAGGTAAAAAACGTGTAGCGGCAACTTCATTCGTTACTTTTGTTGCGCTTAGTAAGGAGAATAATCCAGTTCCTGTACCGCGTGTTATCCCTGAGACAGAAGAGGAGAAAGAATTGCATCGAATTGCTGTGTTACGTGCAGAGCAACGCCATATTCGTAAGGCAGAGAGTAAGAAGGTAGCTACACTGTTAACTTTTTGATGAAACATACTTTCCCGGTGGTACTAGTATTGGAATAGGCTAGGGGATTTTTGAAATGAAAAGCGGACACCTAAAAATAGGTGTCCGCTTTTATAGTTTTTCCATCCGCATATCGTATTACAATAACTGCTTAGCAGAAGCAAGCAGCACCTACGATAATTAAGAGGATAAATAATACGACTAGTAGCGCAAATCCATTACCATGTGCGAAGCCCATTGTTATTTCCTCCTTTTATTTTAAGATACAACATAGAATATGCAAATGAGCTCCTGTTTGATATGGACGTATATCATGCAATGACATATTTTTTGAATGGTAATGTTAAAAAAAAGGAAAGATATAGGAATAACAGTATTTAGAGAAAGGAACATATCCATGAAGCACTTTTTAATTGTAATACTTTGTTTTATAGGTGTATTCATATGGATGAACATCGATGTGGAAATGGGGAAGAAAATGGCTAGTGGATATGAATTAGAACAAATTCGATTAGGGGATTTTCAATTATATACGAACGGTGATGAGTTATATAAAAGTTTATTTGAGGATGTAAATCGTGCAGAAAAGAATGTGTATATTCATTTTTATATTGTAGGAAAAGATGAAGTAAGCCAAAAATTCTTACAGTTATTAGAGAAAAAAGCATCTAGCGGAGTAGATGTGAAATTGTCAGTAGACCGTATCGGCGGATATAAGCTTAAGAAAAAGATAATTAATCAATTAAAAGAAAAAGGCGTGAAGTTTACATTTAGTAAAAAACCTAAATTAAAAAACTTATTTTATTCTTTGCATCAACGTAATCATAGACGCATTGTTACAATAGACGGGAAAGTTTCGTACATCGGTGGCTTCAATATCGGAAAGGAATATCTTGGACAGGATCCTAAATTTGGTCCGTGGCGTGATTATCATGTACGCATCGAAGGGAATGGAGCTACTGATATGGAAAGGAAGTTTGCGGAAGATTGGCAAGAAGATACGGGAGAAAAGTTTCCTATACATCAAGAGTTACCTGTAAAAGGAAATGTAAAATATCAATACGTATTTTCGAATGGAAAAGGTTTATGGAAGGAGTATGGAGCGTTTTTAAAGAAGGCAAAACATTCTTTAATTATCGCTACACCATATTTTGTACCGAGTAAAGAAATGGTGAAGGGGCTGAAAGATGCATTAAATCGTGGTGTCCGTGTAAAAATCCTCGTCCCATTTAAAAGTGATGCCGTATTGTTAAAACAGGCTGCCTATCCTTATTTGAAAGACATGTTAGATGCTGGAGCGGAGATTTATCAATATCGAAATGGATTTTTTCATGGGAAAGTAACAATCATTGACGAGGAAATGGTTGATATTGGTACAGCAAATTTTGATAATAGAAGTTTTTACTTAAATAACGAATCTAACTGTTTCATATATGATAAGACAGTCGTTGCTGACGTCTGGAGTCGACTAAAAGAAGACTTTCATAAATCAAAACGATTTTCTGAAGAAGATTTTGAAAAAATTAGTAGATGGGATTGGTTTCTAGCAAGAATATCAAATGTTATCGCATCATATTTATAGTATAGAGATGAAATAGGAAGGGAGGCGCTTTAATGGATTGTATGAAAGAATTGATGACATATAGTTACACACTTATATATAAAGTTGGAGAATACACGAGCAAGGTTCGAGATGAAGAATTAAAGGGTATTTTGCAGCATCATTTGCCGTATATGTTACAAGCATATAATGAACAAGTGAATTTTCAAGAAGGAGAAAATATACAACATATAACTTGTAAACAAATGTGTCCGGAATTTCCTGATATGGATAGGGAAACAGATAATGAGTATACAGGGGATATTGGGATTGCTATTTGTTATATTACACATTTGAAACGATTAGCATTAAAGTTTGCTCAAGTGGCAGTAGAAGTTGCGAACCCGGAATTTCGTTCTTTTCTTGAAAATTGTTTTGTGAAAATGAACCGTTATGCATATAATGTTTGGCAATATGTTGTGAAGAAGGAATATAAGATTAAACATGTATATGAAAATGAAAAATTCGCGTGAAAAGCTAAGGCGGAATGAAAGGCGCCTTAGTTTTTTTATGTTCAATTAGAGGGTGAAGATTAAAGAGTGGGTTTGTTATCGGAATATTTACAAAAATTTACTATATCTTTACTATTTTTAAATCTTTCCTTTAAAAATAAAGAGTAATATGGGATTGTACATATTCTATCAAAGGGAGGAAACGCAAATGAACAAATGGGTTAAGTCATTAACTGCTATGGCACTTGCAAGTTCTTTATTAATGGTAGGTTGTAGTAAAGGTGAGGATAAAAAGAAAGAGGATGACACAACTTCGCAGCAAGATGAAAAGAAAGATAAAGAAACAAGTGGAACAGAAAAGTCTTCTGATTCAAAAGAAAAGAAATAAAGTGAAACTTTATTTAATCAGTGGAGGTTTTGTCCATCCCCCACTGAATATTATCCCGCAAATAGCAGGATAAATGGATAATAGAGCTTCCTCACATATATGGGGAAGCTTTTTTGTTGTATATTTGTAAGTTTTGCGGAAAAATAGAGAGATAGAATGGAAGAGGGGGATAGTATATGAAAGTATGTATATTAGGAGCGACAGGTAGAGTAGGTTCACACATTTTGAAGTTAGCATTACATGATTCATATGAAGTGACAGTATTAGTTCGTGATTTGAGTAAAGTGGAAATAGAGCATGAAAGGTTACATATTATAGAGGGAAATGTATTAAATGAAAATGATATAACGGAAGCAGTGAAAGGGTGCGATTTTGTAATTAGTACTCTTGGAACAGATGGGAATGGAACGTTAGCAAAGAGTTTACCAATTATTATAAAATGTATGGAAAAAGAGGGCATAAAGAAGATAGTTACAATAGGAACTGCTGGCATTTTACAAGCACGAACAAATCCAAGTATATATCGTTTCCAATCAAATGAATCGAAAAGAAAAACAACAACAGCAGCGGAAGATCATTTAGCTGCCTATGAAGCGCTGGAAAATAGTAAACTTTGCTGGATTGTTGTTTGTCCAACGCATTTAATAAATGGTGATGAAACTGGTTTATATCGAACTGAAAAAGATATGTTGCCAACAGATGGATCGAAAATCACAGTTGGTGATACAGCTCATTTTACATGGAGTTTACGTAATAAAAGCTTATACGAGAAAAGCCGAGTAGGTATTTCATATTAAAAAACCATCCCAAAATAGGGATGGCTAAAAAATGATATAGCATACAAAGATGATAATCATAATGATTTGGAGAATGGCTTTGGCTACTGTACTACTTAAAAAACCGACTACGGTTGCAATTCCGACTAATAGGGCGTCTTTTGGCGCCTTTTTATGCATTAGTTCCGTAATAAATACAGATAGGAACGGTATGATAATAAGCCCGAATGGTGGGAAGAAGAACGATCCGACAATGATAGAAACCATACCAACACGTTCGCCCGATTTTGTACTTCCGTATTTTTTTAGGAAGTATCCATTTGCAATAAAGTCAGCAACGAAAATGAAGAGTGTAAAAATGACTTGAATAATCCAAAAAGATGTCGTTAACTCTCCGCCGTTTATTCCAAAATGATAAATGAAATAGCCAGCCCATACGGCAAGGATGCCAGGGATAATGGGGTATATAAAGGCAAGAAATGAAACAATGAAACAAGCAATGATACAAATTGTTAATAAAACAGTCACTTTATAACTCCTTTGTAGTATCTAATTTATGTACAGCAATCTTTTTAATTTGATGCCCATCAAGTTCTAATGCTTTAAATTGAAAACCATCATATTCAACTGAATAGCCAGCCTCAATATTTAAATCAATTGATTGAGAGAGAAGCCAACCACCAATTGTATCTAAATCACTTTCATCGATATGTAGGCCAAACATATCATTTACTTCAGAAATGAGTACTTTCCCATCTAAAACAGTAAGCTTAGGAGTACGCTTTTCAATCATTGGTGATTCGTCTGCGTCAAATTCATCTTGAATTTCTCCGATAATTTCTTCAAGAATATCCTCCATCGTTAAAAGGCCAGCAGTTCCACCGTATTCATCCATAACAATCGCCATTTGTACGCGGTTCTTTTGGAGGTGTATTAACGTTTTACGAATGGGAACTGTTTCAAATACAGTTAAAACAGGATGTATGTAGGCATCAAGTGGTTTGTAAATGCCTTTTGTTTGATTATGGAAAATCTCTTTCGTATTTATCATTCCGATAATATCATCTTTATCCTTTTCAATAATAGGATAACGTGTATACTTTTCAGTTGCAACGATTTTCATATTTTCTTCTAACGTATTTTCAGTAGATAAACAAACCATTTCAGTTCTAGGTACCATAATTTCTTTCGCAACACGATCATCGAATTCAAAAATATTATTAACATATTTATACTCGGTTTGATTAATTTCACCGCTTTTATAACTTTCACCTAAAATGAGTCGTAATTCTTCTTCAGAATGAGCAAGTTCATTTTCTTTCGCAGGCTCTAAACCGAGTAATTTTGTAAAAAATATAGCTGCACTATTGAGAAGCCAAATGAACGGATACATAATTTTATCAAATAAAATAAGTGGTTTTGCAAATTTTAATGTGATTGCCTCTGCTTTTTGGATTGCGAAAGATTTAGGAACTAACTCTCCTAATACAACATGGAAAAAAGTAATCACACTAAAAGCAATAATAAAGGATAGCGTGTTAGCCATTGTTCCAGTAATATTGATTCTTTCAAATAGTGGTCGTAATAAATGTTCTACAGTTGGTTCACCAAGCCAACCAAGCCCTAAAGAAGTGATAGTAATCCCGAGCTGACAAGCGGATAAATAAACATCTAAGTTAGATAGGACGCTTCTTGCAGCTAATGCTTGCTTATTACCTTCATTGGCAAGTTGATCGATTCGACTTTTTCGTACTTTTACAACAGCGAATTCTGATGCAACGAAAAAGCCAGAAATAAGGATAAGTATAAAGATGAGAAAAATATTTAATATGTCCAAGTGTGTTCTCTATTCCAAAGTTTGGAATAAAGATGTCACCTCCTGCAATTATGTTATACTTTTATAATAAATCTAAATGAAAAGATTAGTCAAAGAAAATGGGTAAATAATGGTAGGTTTTAATAGTGGTTTTTTAATTTGCTGTTATTTTGTCCTCTATATAATAGGAATAACCGTCTACATTTAATTTAAGTAGACGGTTATTCTATGTTATGGTTTCGAAATACTTCTAGTTAAAGTATAGGTATTTTGTTTAGTGTAGTTTGTTGTCCATAAAGCTTGGAGAAACGATAAGATGCTATATGGAATATAAAGTAGTAATAAACCAATTGTAACAACTATAGGTGCTTTTCCGCCAAATTGAACGACAAATTGTAATAGTCCGTTTGTGTGAAAAATACATTCCATAAAAACGAATGAAAGAATAATGGAACTTAAAATAGATTTATGATTGGAAGTAAGGGCAATAAATAATGTATCAATAAGAAAAGATGAATTTTTTATTTCGTATTCATTAGTATTATTTAAGAACGGTAGCCATTTTTTAATTGCTTGCATAACGATAATCATGGAAGTGCTACATACGATGATAAAAGAGGAGAAGAAAGGAAAATTTATGAATTTCGCGATATAGAGAAGTGATAATAGCACTGAACATTGTAATATCACAGTGCTAAAAGAATATGGTATCCAGCGAAATAAAGAACTGCACTTTTTTAATGAATTGGGTGCTTTTAAAAATAGATGACCAATTCCTAGACTTATAAAGAAACCGATTACAAGAGTGAATGTGAAACGAACGATCGATAAAAAATAAATTTCCCATATGTAGGGGAACAGTGGTGACGAATGATTAGAGGTATGTATTATATTTTGTGCATGTATAAGCTGACTTGCTGAGAAAAGGATAGGTTCATGCATCCAATCAATTGTTGGAATTGAAATGGAAGAAGGCTGTGCAAAATTATGAAAAATGCTTACAAATCCAGTTAAATAAGAGTAATTATGTGTAATGAATAATGCTGGAATAGGACTAATGACAAAAATAATCAAAACACCGACCATGAATTTACATATCTGTGAGCGCAATAAGGACATACAATCACCTACTCTTTGAATATTCAGAAAATTCTTATTCTTATTTTAGCCTTTTTCGGATGAAGTTACAACATATTTTTCTCGAAGTAGGTTAGAGAGAATATACTATACTGTGATTATCCCGCTTTAACGGGCAGTAAGACTCCACCTCAAAATGCGGCGAATGCGTAGAAGTTAGGTGGGGAGATCAACTGCCCGTAAAAGCCCGATTGGTGAAGGCTAATAATAAGTGGGGTGGGAAAATCCCCACTTATTAAAGTTTCACTTTAAACAAGTGTATGATTAATGAATAAATTATGACGGAAAAATGAACAATTTTCAGAAAAATAAAATAAATCATTTATTTTTTTCTGAAAATATAATATAGTTATGGCACAGAAAGTATTTTAACATAAGGAGGCTGTTTATGAGGATTAAAGGGAATTATGTGCCGAAAAGGGAAGTTTTATTTTGCTTAAGTTCAATAACAATAGGGGAAGCACTGGAGCATTTAAATAAAACTGGCTATCGTTGTGTACCAGTTTTAGATGAAAAAAAAGAGAAATATTTAGGGAATATATATAAAGTAGATATTTTAGAATATAAAGGTTCGCTGGAAGAGAGTGTATTACAATTATTAAACGATAAAGAAGGATATGTCAGAGAAGATTCTTCGTTCTTTAAAGTGTTTTTTACAATAAAAAAATTACCTTATTTATCAGTAGTTGATGAAAAAGGAGTCTTTCTTGGAATTTTAACGCATAAAAAGGTTTTTGAGTTATTAGAAGATGCTTGGGGTGTTCATTCTAGTAAATATTCTGTCATGATTGGGACGCAGGATTATAATGGGGCAATTCAAAAATTATCGACAGTGTTAAAAAAGTATACAGGTATCCAGAGTTTAATGACTTTTGATAATGATGCCTTATTAGTTCGTAGAATTATGTTTACATTAGGAGAAGAGTTTAACGAAGGTGAATTAGAGACGTTATTGAAAGATTTAGAAGATCATGGATTTAGAGTTGTGTATGTGGAAGAGATGAAAAATCCACGTGAAGTTGAAACGATAGAGTAACATGCAAAAGCCATCTAATTATGTTGGATGGCTTTTGCTATGTTACGTGTATAAAATTATTTGAAAATAACGATAGGGTAATAGGTGAGATTGTAAAAATATTTGTGTAAAAGAATAAAAAATGTAGATAATTTTGATTTTCAAAAAAATCAATTTGAAAATATGTTTTTATTTTTCAACTAAATATGTTACTATATGTGTGATAAAAACAAAGAGGTCTGACAACTATACTCCACGCAATACCACTCTAATGAGTTAAATTTTCGAAAAAATCAAAAATTAATAATTAGAGTAAGAATAAGGGGAATGGAGAAATTATGGAGAAAGACACTGCTTTGTAAGGGGCATATTTTATCATCTTGAGCAGAGAGGAGGATGCATAGCATATTGTGAAAAGAGAGATAAACAATGAAAAAGTGCTATGCAAATGAAAAGTATGAAGGGACGTTTAAGGCCAGGTGATACGGTAGCAATTGGTTTAATGTTATTTGCACTATTTTTAGGAGCAGGAAATTTAATTTTCCCACCAGTTTTAGGGCAACAAGCTGGAGAGAATGTTTGGGTTGCTACAATCGGATTCCTTGTAACGGGAGTCGGATTACCCCTATTAGCTGTGACAGCTGTCGCGTTTGTAGAGGGGGACTTGAAAGCGCTATCTTCTAGAGTTCACCCTATATTTGCGTTTATTTTCCCATTGATTAGTTATTTAGCGATTGGACCATTCTTCGCGATTCCGCGCACGGGAGCCGTTTCATTTGAAATGGGTATGAAGCCATTTTTATCAGAGGCATTGGTTTCAGAGTGGTACATGCTATTTATTTTCACTATAATTTTCTTCGGAATAACGTGGTATTTATCATTAAATCCATCTAAGTTAGTGGATTGGTTCGGGAAATTTCTTACACCATTGTTAGTATTGATTGTTGCTGTAATTGTCGGAAAGGCAATTATTGATCCGATTGGAGAACCAGCTGCGCCGCTAGCGGCATACAAAGAAAATGCTTTCTTTGGTGGATTTATTCAAGGATATTTAACGATGGATGCAATTAGTGCGCTTGTATTTGGAATTGTCGTTGTACAAGTTATCCGCTCTAAAGGAATAAAAGAGAGTAGTCAAATTGCAAAAATAACAGTTGTATCAGGTATTATTGCTGTACTTGGTTTAACGTTAATCTATTTATCACTTGCTTATCTTGGTTCAACAAGTACATCACTTGGTGTCTCAGAGAATGGTGGACTTATTTTAACGAATGTTGTAAATGAGTTATATGGAACAAGTGGTAAAATTTTATTAGGACTTGTTATTATACTCGCTTGTTTAACAACTTCTGTTGGATTAACATCAGCTTGTGCTGGCTTCTTTACAAACTTATTCCCAAAACTTTCGCATAAAACGATTGTAACAATGGTATGTGTGTTTAGTTTAATTGTATCTAACCTAGGTTTAACACAATTAATTGCAGTTACTTTGCCAGTGTTAATGATTATTTATCCAGTTGCAATTGTATTAATTGTACTTTCGTATTTCCATAAATGGATTGGAAATCGTAATACAATTTATATTGGAGCTATTTTAGGCGCTTTGTTAATTAGTTTCTTTAACGGTTTAGAAAGTGCGAACATTAAAATTGACGCGATTTCTAACGTATTACAAATGCTACCATTATATAAAGAAGGAATAGGATGGTTAATCCCAGCATGTATTGGCGGGGTTCTCGGTTTCTTCTTCTATAAATCAAATGAATCAAGTGAGTTACAAAAGAAAGGTGCCTAGGCACCTTTCTTTTTTTTGAAGGGGATTTTTATATTTTGTCTAAGTAGTAATTGGGAGGATTGATATAATGGCTAGTTTTGAAGATTTTTTAAATTTGGATTTGCGTATTGGGACGGTAAGAAAGGCGGAGGAATTTAAAGAAGCAAGGGTTCCTGCAATTAAGTTAGAGATTGATTTTGGAGAGTTAGGGGTTAAGCAATCAAGTGCTCAAATTACGAAAAGGTACAATCCAGAAGATTTAATCGGTCAACAAGTAGTTGCTGTTGTGAATTTCCCGCCAAAACGTGTAGCTGGATTTAAATCAGAAGTGCTTGTTTTAGGGGGAGTACCTGAAGCTGGTGATGTTGTGTTGCTTCAGCCTAATATGGAATTGCCAAATGGAACGAAAATTAGTTAGTGTGAAGGCAGGGGTAAACATGGATATCGGACGAGAATATTTACAATGTGCCATTTCGAATTTCAAGGCAACACAAAAACAAGGAGAACGTGTACTTTCTCAATTATCTTATGAACAGATAATGTGGTGTGCCCATGAAGAGACAAATAGTATCGCGATTATTATTAAGCATTTACATGGTAATATGCGTTCAAGATGGACGGAATTTTTAACGTCTGATGGAGAAAAAATAGATCGTAACCGAGATGGTGAATTTGAAGGTGGCTACAATTCAAAACAAGAAGCGCTTGCTGCGTGGCAAGAAGGGTGGGAGTATGTCTTTAAAACGATGGATACTTTAACAGCAGAGCAGATTTTGCAGAAAGTATACATTCGCGGAGAAGAACACACTGTCATGCAAGCGATCGAAAGGCAAATTGCTCATTATGCTTTACATATTGGACAAATCATTTACATTGGTAAAATGTTAAAAGAAAATGATTGGGAATGTTTAAGTATTCCTAGAGGTCAGTCTACCCGTTATTTAGAGAAAAAACGTTCAACATAATAATATGAAAGAAACCGATATAAAATAGGAAGCAAAAAAATAAGCCAAATGATAGAGGGCTCCGTGAACATTAGAATGATGCCAGCAATAAGCCCATATGTAATAAGAAAGAAACCAAAGAGTGTATTAATAGGAATAAAACGTGAGACAAATAATTGCTGATTTTTGAAACAAGTGTTGTGAAATAAATAAAAGCGGAAATACCGTGTAGAGGTAATAAGATCTTTCTTTCGCGCAATTCTTTTTTTGCATGTATGACAGATGAACGGTGGTTGCATTTCATTACGCTCCATTTTTTATATTTGTAATAATGTAAGACAAAAGTAAGTATAAAGTGTATATCCCTATATATGCTCCTGATATAAGAAAAAATGGATTTAGTAAAATTCCATGAATGCTTGTCATGAAAACTAAATTTTGTATTAAAACATCATATATAGTAATAGAAATTATAGTCCCAAGTACATACAATGCTAGGTACGCAGAAATATGGAGCACAATACGAATTTTAGGATGTAAAGCAAGTAAATAAAAAGTAATTGATAGAGCGATTGGTAATGATCCTATTAATAGCTTCAATTCATTTCACCTCATTAACAATATAGCCGGAATTTAAGCGGTCTATTCTCTAGAGCTTGTACATAACTTGAAATAGAGAGGGTGATAGTATGAATCGAGGCTTTTTTTACGTGAAATTAACAAGTGTACGCAAATTAATTTTATTTGTTATTACTACGGTATTAGCGACTTTTTTTCTTATTAGTTTAATGGTAACTTCCATGAAAGAGACGAAGTCAACGTATTTATATAATTGGTTGAATGAGTTATCAATGAATGGTTACATGTACGTTATTGGGAAAGAAAATCATTATTTTACACAGGAGTACCGGAATTTGAATCAAGACTTTTCTATCTCTTCATTCCTCTTTTCGATGGCTACAAATATTCGTTTTGATGATGTACGTAGTTTTGTCGGGAAAGAACTTCCGGGATTTGGGAAATATGATACAGAAATCGTTATAGCAGGTGAAGGAACAAATTACTCCAACTTACCGATAGAATCGAGTGTTCCTCTTGAAGAAGTAGTGAAAGAACGGACTGGAGAAGGTGGACAAGCGCCAAAGCCTGATACGAATAAAGAGAAGAAACAACCATCTCAAACGACTGGAAAAAGACAAGTTGCATTTATATATCATTCACATAGCTGGGAATCTTATTTGCCGTTACTTAACTTAACAAATGATCCTAATCCAAATAAAGCAACGAGTTCTGTAACGAATATTTCAATAGTTGGCGATCGATTGCGAGAACAGTTAGAAAGTGAAGGGATCGGTGCTACTAACGATAAAACTGATGTTGGTCAAAAGTTAATAAGTAAAGGATTAAACAGTAATAGTTCTTATAAACTGTCACGAGAAATTGTACAAGAAGCAATGGCTGGTAATAAAGAACTCCAATACTTTTTCGATTTGCACCGTGATAGTGCACGGAAAAATGTCACGACAAAAACAATTGGAGATAAATCATATGCGAAGCTTGCTTTTGTAATCGGGAAAGGTAACAAAAACTATGAAAAAAACTTACAATTAGCAACTGCGTTACATGAGACGATTAGTAAGAAATATCCGGGAATGAGCCGTGGTGTAATTCAAAAAGGATTCCAAACAGGAAATGGAGTCTATAATCAGGACTTATCAGGACAAGCCATATTAATTGAAGTGGGTGGCGTAGACAATACAGAGGAAGAATTAAATCGATCGATAGATGCACTTGCTAAGGCATTTGGAGAATATTTTTGGCAAGCCGAAAAAGTGAATGGATAAAGTGAAAATTTAATTGGTGAGTGCTCATCCTACTGATTAGTAGCCCTTACCAATCAGGCTACCCGTTAATACGGGATAAACGTAAGCAAGAAGCTTACGTTTATTTGTTTGTTCATAATCTATAGATAGAAAGAAGTGTCACATTATAGACAAAATTCCCTATTATTATATTGATATCGAAATTTGTCTATTTATAGTAAGAAATTTAGAAAGGAATTTTCAGAATAGTGGAGAAAATATTTTTACAAGGAAAATTTTTAACGAACAGAATGGGTAGGGGATCAAGATGATACGAGAGATTAGAGTAGAAGATGCAGCATCATTTTTACAATTAAGTAAGCAGTTAGACGAAGAAACGAAATTTATGTTATACGAACCAGGAGAAAGAAAAACTACAGTAGAGCAACAAGAAAAGATGGTCCACCGTTTTATTGAAAATGAATATGCGACAATATTTGTAGCAGTTGAAGAAAAGAGAATAGTAGGGTTTATTTTAGTTAATGGAAATAATATTCAAAGAAAAAGACATGTGGCAGGCATTGTAATTGGTATTTTGCAAGAGTATAGTGGCCGAGGTATTGGAACGACTTTGTTTAAAGAGGTAGAGAAGTGGGCAAGATTACATGATGTATGGCGTTTAGAATTAACGGTAATGGCCCACAATACAAGAGCTCAGGCACTATATAGCAAAATTGGATTTGAACAAGAAGGTGTCAAAAAATCTGCTCTTATCATCGATGGAAAAGGTGTCGATGAGTATGAAATGGCCAAATTATTAAAATAAGAGGTCGTTATATGAAAAAAAGATGGGCACTACTTGGTATCGTAGCGATGATACTGATTGTTGGAGTAGCAGGAATAAATTATAAGATGTACAAGGATCAAGAGGCGAGGGAAGTAAATGTAAATAATATATTTCCAAAAGCAACAGAAACGATTGCAAATATGGATGGAGATATCGCGGTCATTAGTAATCCGAATTCGATGCTTGTACTTGTGAATAAAAATAGGCGATTACCAGATGGGTATAGACCGCCAGATTTAGTTATTCCGAAAGTACGTTACTCTAGTGAAGGTGATCAAGAGAAGAAAAAGATGAGGAAAGAGGCAGCGTTGGCACTTGAAGAAATGTTTCAGCAAGCTAATAATGAGCGGATTTTCCTTTTTGCAGTCTCTGGATTTAGATCTTTTGATCGACAAAAAGCATTAAATACGATGTATAAAAGGCAAGATGGCGAAGCAAAGACAGCGATGTCTAGTGCAGTCCCTGGTACGAGTGAACATCAAACAGGACTAGCTATGGATATTACATCTCAATCAGCTAAGTTTCAGTTAGAAACTGTTTTTGGGGAGACGAAAGAAGGAAAGTGGCTTTCTGAAAATGCCCATAAGTTTGGTTTTGTTATTCGATATACGAAAGAGAAAGAAGGGATTACTGGTTATCGTTATGAACCGTGGCATGTACGGTATGTTGGGAATCCGCAAGCTACATATTTATATGAAAACCAACTGACGCTTGAAGAAGTAACACAGTAATGAATTGAGGGGAGAAGGCTAAGATGACGATGTTATATAAGAAAAAGGTACATGCATATATTACGAGAGAAAAAGAAGGGGTTATGCAACTACTCGTTTTTAAACATCGTGATATACGAGAGGCTGGTATCCAAGTGCCAGGTGGGACAGTAGATGAAGGGGAAACGTTAGAGGCAGCAATTTTACGTGAAGTACAAGAAGAGTCAGGACTACGCCATTTTTGTATCGAGCGCTTTCTTTCCGATTACATTATTTTTGTGAAAGAAAAAAAGGAATATCAAAAACGCCATTTTTTCCATATTTCATTATTAACAGATGTGAAAGATACGTGGGAACATATAGTGAGAGCTGGTGAGGAAGACAAAGGTTTAGTATTTTGTTATGAGTGGGTTGATATTAACAAATGCCCTGAATTAGCAGGTAAACAAGGAGAGTTTTTACATTTGCTAGAAGAGGTATACGTAAAATAATAAAAAGAGTCTGAGGCGACAATGTGTTCGTTTCAGACTCTTTTTATTTCTCTGGAAATTAAAGGTTTTTTAACGGGTAAGTTGAAGTCCTTAAAAGGGATTGTAGTTATTTATGCGAGGAGCGGAGAAAATGAAAAGAATAATATATACACGTCATCAATAAAAGGGCTTATAAAAGGAGAATGAATATGGAAATACAGTATAATACATTATTGCAAAAAGAATTAACAATTCATGATATTCAAAAGGAAATGGAAGCTGGGCATTTAACTTCAAAAGAACTAGTCATGTATTATCTTCATAGAATCGCAAAGTATGACCAAGATGGACCGAAAATTAATTCAATTTTAGAAATTAATCCAGATGCTATCTTTATTGCAGAAGCGTTAGATTATGAAAGAAAGACAAAAGGTGTAAGAGGTCCATTACATGGTATACCTGTTTTACTTAAGGATAATATTGAAACGAATGACTCGATGCATACAAGTGCTGGTACGATTGCCCTAGAACAAAATATAAGTAGTGAAGATGCATTTCTCGTTACAAAACTTCGAGAAGCAGGAGCAATTATAATAGGTAAAACAAATATGACAGAACTAGCAAATGCAATGTCTTTTGAAATGTGGGCTGGATATAGCGCTAGAGGCGGTCAAACAATTAATCCTTACGGTACAGGAGAGGATGATATGTTCGTTGGTGGCTCAAGTACAGGGTCTGCTATAGCAGTTGCCGCTAACTTTACTGTATTATCCGTCGGAACAGAGACAGATGCTTCTATTTTGAGCCCAGCTGTTCAAAACTCGGTTGTAGGTATTAAACCGACTGTTGGCTTAATTAGTCGTAGTGGAATTATTCCTTTCACTTATTCACAAGATACAGCTGGGCCATTTGCTAGAACGGTAACAGATGCTGCTATTTTACTAGGGAGTCTAACTGGGGTGGATGAGAAGGATGTAGCTACTCATAAAAGTGAAGGAATGGTATATCAAGATTATACACCTTACCTCGATGCTAACGGTTTAAAGGGGGCGAAGATTGGTGTATTTAGCAATGCGCCAAAAGATTATTATGAATCTGGAGAATACGATGAAAAATTGTTTAAGGAAACGATTCAAGTTTTACGTAGTAAGGGAGCGACAATAGTAGAAGATATTGATATTCCATCTTTTCATAGAGAATGGAGCTGGGGAGTTCCGCTTTATGAACTGAAGCATAGCTTAGATAACTATCTTTCTAAATTACCTTCTACCACTCCAGTACATTCTATGTTGGAATTAATAGAGTTTAATGAAAATATAGCAGGAAGAGCTTTGAAATATGGACAAACTAAGTTAGAAAGAAGAAAAGATTTTCCTAATACGTTAAGGAATCAAGAATATTTAAACGCAAGATTAGAAGATATATATTTTTCACAAGAACAAGGTATTGATTTTGCATTGGAAAAATATAATCTTGATGCGATACTGTTCCCATCCTATATAGGATCCACTATATGTGCAAAAGCAGGTTATCCATCTATAGCAATGCCTGCGGGATATATGGATAACGGGAGGCCTTTTGGAATTACTTTTGCAAGTGCTGCTTTTAGTGAAGGGACATTAATTAAACTAGCATACGCTTTTGAACAGGCGACAAAACATAGAAAGATTCCGAATTTATCGTAAATGGAACATATAAAAGGACAGGAAATCCCTGTCCTTTTTGTTATATAGATTAAAAAGAAATATCCTTCTTTTGCGTTTTTTGATGCTTTAATAAGCTAAAAGACAAACAAGCAGAACATAAAATAAGAAAAGAAGCGATGATATAAATAGTACGAACACCGAAAATATCAGTAATAATTCCAACGCTAAGCATAGAAAGGCCTGAAGCTGTCGAGAGAAGTGCACCATGGGCTGTATACATCTTTGATAATAACGAAGGAGAGACACTTGATTGAAGGACTGTTGTTTGAGAAATATCTCTAATTTGATAACAAGGGCCCATTAGAATGCAAAGAAATAGAGCGATAAATGCGTTGCTTGTAACACCATATAGAAACGTAAGGATGCTAAACATAAGAGAGCCTAACCCCATGGAGCGTATTAAATTGTTTTGAATGTATGAACTCATTCTCCACGCTATTAGACCACCAATTAATGTACCGACATAATAACTTGTATTAATATATCCCCACCATTCTTCTCCCTTATGTAGAACAGTCGTTACATAAGCCATCGTAATAGCACCGATCCATATTGTCCCTGCGAAAGTTTCAATTAAGTCCATTAGTGTAACTGTGCGCAAAGAAGGGTGATGAAATAATAGTTTCCAGCCTTCTAATAAAGCGGTGCTTTTTGAAGAGGAAGGCTCTGTTACTCGTTCAGTATGTATGGAACGTAATGAAAAGTGTAATGCAATACATCCAAAAATCATCAAAATGTTATTAATCATGAGTGTAGAAGTAGCACCAATGAGAAGAACTATAATACTTGTAAATGAATAAGCTGTCGCTTGTGCAATTTGTGTTGAAAAGGAAAAGATACTATTTACTTTTACCAATTTTTCTTTTGGTGTTAGGCGTGGAAGGATGCTGTATAGTAATGGAGCACTCCACCCACTACATAATGAAATGAAAAAAATGAAAGTCAATAGAGCTAAAATGTTTGTGGATAAGACCGGGAATAAAATCATTAATAATAGCAAAAGAGCTGTTTTCAGCCATTGCAGAGTATATAGCAACGTATAAGATGGAAGCCAATTCATTATAAGTGGTGCAGATATGTTAGCGATAAGATTTGTAATAACTTGTAATAATGGAAAGAGAGCGGTAATTGTAGCTGATTTAGTTGTGATGTAGATGTGAGTTGTAATAATCATTACGTATACAATGTCAGCAAGGGTAATACATATTTTGGAGCCTAAATAGTAAACTAGTGAGTGATTCAGCAATAAGAATACCACCTTTCAAATCAATGGTGCTTTTTAATTATAATTATTATAATCTGCAAGTTATATTTTTGAAAGAATTAAATTTTTTGTCATTTTTTGAAAGGGATTTTCATGTATAATGAAGAATATATTAATATAGTATTTTAATAATGCTTGTTGTAACAGCGAATATATATAATAGCTTGTAGCAAACGTCCCTCTATGAGAAAGGGCGGATAAACCATTCTTTTCTTCATATACATATAGAAAATGAGAAAGAAAGTGAGGGTTGCATATGGCTGGATGGGTGATTTGGTTCATAATAGCAGGTATTTTATTTATCGCGGAAATGTTGTCGATTACGTTTTACATGCTTTGGCTTGGGATTGGGGCTGTTGTCGGAGGTCTTATTGCTTTGTTTGCCCCTGATGCACTATTTTTACAAGTTGTTGCTGGTGCGATTGTCAGTTTAACATTGACCTTCTTTACGAAAAGAATTTCAAAAAACTTTCGAGAAGCAAAAGGTTTTACTGATACAGTAGATAAACTTGTTGGTAAAAAGGGAATTGTTATGCAAACGATTACAAGTGAAGTGAACGGTATTGTGAAAGTGGATGGAGATACTTGGACAGCTATTTCGGATACTCCTATCGATGCTGGAGAAAAAGTCGTTGTTATAAAGAGGCATAGTACTATTTTACAAGTAAAAAAGGAGAGTGAATAAATATGGTAGTAGCATTAACGTTAACGATTATTTTCGCGTTGATTGTCGTTGTATTTGTTGCATTGACGATTAAAATTGTCCCACAGCAAAAAGTTGGGGTTATTGAAAGGTTTGGTAAATTTCAACGCATTATGCACCCAGGATTAAATTTATTAATACCGATTGTGGATCGCGTTCGTGTATATCATGATTTACGTATTCAACAAACGAATGTACCACCGCAAAAGGTAATAACGAAAGATAATGTACAAGTAGAAATTGATACAATTATTTTCTATCAAATTGTTGAACCAGAACTTGCGACATACGGTATTTCTAACTATGAATATGGTGTTCGTAACATTACTTCTGCAACGATGCGTCAAATTATTGGTAAAATGGAACTGGATGAAACATTATCTGGCCGTGAAAAAATTTCAACGGAAATTCGCTTAGCGCTTGACGAAGCAACAGAAAAATGGGGCGTTCGTATTGAACGTGTTGAAGTTGTCGATATTAACCCGCCAAAAGATGTGCAAGCATCGATGGAAAAACAAATGAAAGCAGAACGTAATAAACGTGCGATCATTTTAGAAGCTGAAGCTGCAAAACAAGATAAAGTTCTTCGTGCTGAAGGTGAAAAACAAAGTAAAATCTTGATGGCTGAAGGGGATAAAGAAGCACGTATTCGTGAAGCTGAAGGTATACGAGAAGCGAAAGAATTAGAAGCACAAGGGGAAGCAAGAGCGATTGATGAAATTGCAAAAGCAGAACAAAATCGAATTGAGTTACTTCGTGCAGCAGATTTAGATGAGCGCGTACTGGCTTATAAATCATTTGAATCATTGATTGAGGTCGCGAAAGGGCCAGCAAATAAAGTCTTTATTCCATCTAATGCAATTGAAACACTTGGTACTCTTGGTGCAATCGGAGAAATCTTTAAAGAAAAACAAGCGAAGAAACTACCTTCAAATGATACAGGTAAAGAACAATAAGAGTGAGAAAGGGAAATGGGATGCCATTTCTCTTTTTTTGTGCGTATATTCCATAAAGCTTGTACATATTCATGTATAAAGAAGGTGATATAGTGAAAAAGTATGCAACTCGTATACATGGAAAGAAACTAATTTCATTACTCTTTTTATATGCACTAGTAGTAATTATTATTGCGTCGATTGTGACGTCACTTTTACATACAATGAAATCTTATTATGCGAATCAGTGGTTTGGAAAAGTATCGATGCAAGGTTTTGTACAAATGATAGAAAGTGAGAATCATTACTATGGATATGATTATTTTAAAAAATATAAACGAGACTCAGTTGGAAGTTTACTATTCTCTATCGCGACGGATTTGAAAATTAAAGATTTAAGAACGTTTGTTGGTAAAGAAGTACCCGGTATGTCAAAATATTATTCTAACATTATCGTAGCTGGTGAAGGGACGAACTATACGAATATTCCTAATGAATCTAGTGTACAAATTGAAGAAGTAACGAAAGAACGAGAAGTAGCAAAAGACAAAGTTACAGAAGCGGAAAAGAAGAATCCAGTGCAAAAAAAGAGCGGGACAAAAAAGGGAGAAAGCGCGGTATATATTTACCATACACATAGCTGGGAATCCTTCTTTCCATTATTACCAGGTGCTACCGATCCATCGAGTCCAGATGTAAATGTGTCCTTATTAGGGGACCGTTTTAAGGAGCAACTTGAAGGACAAGGAATTCCAGTAATTCATGATAAAACGAATATGGGTGATTTACTAGCTAGTAAAAAATGGGTATGGTATCAGTCATATAAAGCATCGCATGGATATGTAAAAGAAGCATTAGCACAGAATAGTAAAATTGCGTTTCCGATTGATATACATCGTGATGATCAGCGAAAGAAGGTAACAACAAAAGTCATTAACGGGAAATCGTATGCAAGATTATATTTTATAATTGGGATGGAAAACGAAGGGCGTGCTGAAAATGAAAAAATCGCAAGGGCGATCAATAGCTATTTAGATGAAAACTATTACGGAATAAGTAGAGGAATATTCCCTAAGGATAAAAAAGACGGAAATGGTGTATATAATCAAGACTTATCTAAAAACGCAATGTTAATTGAAGTGGGTGGTGTGGATAATACGCTGGATGAACTATATAATACCATTGATGTGTTAACGGAAGCGTTTAGTAAATATTATTGGAATGATGCAGAGAAAGTGAATGGATGAGGGGCGGGAAACCGTTCCTTTTTCGTGTTGTTTAAAAAAAATTAAGATTTCATAATGTGAAATAAGAGCGAAATTGTAAGTATTAAAATTGATATAATGATTGAAAATTCAGTCATCAAATGGAGTTTCTAAACTTTTTAGTATATTATTATGGGAAATTGGAGGGGAAAGAATGGCAATTAGAACAGGGGAACAGTATATTGAAGGATTACGAAAAAGAAATCCTGAAATTTGGATTGGTGGAAGAAAAGTAACAGATGTAGTAAATGAAGATGTTTTTCGCGAACCCATTTTACAAATTGCTAACTTATATGATATGCAGCACAATCTAGAATATCAGGATAAGATTACTCATATATGCGAAGAGACAGGGGAAAGGGTCTCAAATGCCTTTTTAGTGCCAAAAAATTATGAAGATTTAAAAGCACGTCGTGAATTATTTGAAGTATGGGCAAAAGCTACCTTCGGTTTAATGGGAAGAACACCAGATTTTTTAAATGTAACAGTAACTTCAATGGCAAGTAATTCTTGGTTTTTTGAGAAGTTCAATCCAGAATGGGGAGCGAATATAAAGAATTATTATAAACATATACGGGATAATGATTTATTTTTAACACATGCGATTATTAATCCGCAAAATGATCGTAGTAAGGCTTCTCATCAACAAGAAGATGAAACTATGCATTTAGGTGTAGTAAGTGAAACAGCAGAAGGGATGTATGTTAGTGGTGCTAAAATGTTAGCGACACTCGCCCCTATTACAGACGAGGTAATTATATATTCCTATCCAAGTTTTAAGCCAGGTGATGAACGTCATGCAATCTCTTTTGCAGTACCAATTGATGCACCAGGACTAAGAATTCTTTGTCGTGAGCCAATGCAAGATGGAAAACGTTCTCTATTTGATCATCCACTTGCATCAAGGTTTGAGGAAATGGATGCATTACTAGTATTTCATAATGTGTTTATCCCATGGGATAAAGTATTTATTTATCAAAATATAGAAGCTGGGAATCAATTGTATCCTAAAACGGGAATTGGTCATCAGCCAGCGCATCAATCTGGAGTAAGAGGATTAGTAAAGCTTTCTTTCGCTGCTGAAGTAGCTATGAAATTAGCAGATTCGATAGGAGTAGATGGATTTTTGAATGTACAAAACCAGTTAGCAGAACTTATGCAAGATGTAGAAACGATACGTGCGCTCTTACAAGTAGCTGAGTATGAATATGAAAAGAATCCATATGGAGAAGTTATTCCTGCAAGGTTGCCACTTGATACAATACGCAGTTTATTACCTAAAATGTATCCACGTGCAATTGAGATTATTCAAACCATTGGTGCTGGTGGATTATTAATGTCACCGACAGGTGCAGATTTTATGAATCCCGAAATTCAAGACGATATGGAAAAATACTATATTGGGCGTGAAGGAGTATCTTCTGAGGAACGAGTTCGTTTATTTAAATTAGCATGGGATTTATGTGGAGAAGCTTTTGGACAACGGTTATTACAATATGAGCGTTATTATTCTGGAGATCCGGTACGTAAAATGGGAATGTTTTATAATGCGTACAAAAAACAACAAACGTTTTCCCTAGTAAACAATGCTTTGCAATCAAGTTCATCTGAAGGTGCTTTAAGTTAAATAAAAATGTTTACGCTTACATTTTTATTTAGAAAAGGAAGGAGCAACAGATGATAACAAGAATTTTACTGTTAGGATGTAAATCTTCTTATATTTTTAACAACATCTAAAACTAGAGAACTGTAACTGGAATAGGGGAGGTAAATGATTTGATCGCTTCTATCAGTAAAATTTGTAAAATTCTAAATTGTTTCACGAGTGATGAGCCTGTACTAGGTAATTCTGAAATAGCGGAAAAACTAAATATGAATGCAAGTACGGTTCATCACCTTGTTCGTACGTTGTGTGAAGAAGGAATGCTCATTCAAGATGAGCAAAGAAAATATAGATTAGGCTGGAAATTGTTAGAGTGGGGAAACCAGGTTATGTTTCAGCAAGAGATTTATAGCGGAGCAATTCCACTTGTAGAAGAGCTTGTTAGAAATTTTAATGGGACTGTGCATATTGGTATGTATGATCGTGGTGATGTCGTATTTATTTTGAAAGTGTCATCAAGGGAATCAGTTCAAATTTCAACACATGTTGGATCAAGAGAGCCTGCATATTGTACAAGTACAGGGAAAGTGTTGCTTTCGTTCCATTCATCTTCATTAGAATGTACGTCAGAAAAAGAACTTTTACGACGAGCCCCTAATACAATTACTTGCGTGAAACAATTCCAAGTGGAGTTACAGAAGATTCGTAAACAAGGATATTCAATTAGTGATAATGAAAATGAACATGGACTATATGGAATTGCTGCTCCAATTCGATCTTATACTGGCAGAACTATTGCGGCGCTTAATATTGTTGGTCCCATATCATATATGCAGGGAAGTCAACGTGAAATCATAATTCAAAGTGTGATGAATACAGCAAATTTGATTTCAAAGGAATTTGGTTATTTAGAAATCTAACTTTAGAAGAAGAGAGATGAGAATCATTTATATACATGAGCAGTGTATACCTGAATTAATGAAATCAATTGTTTCAATTGGTGCTTTTGATGGTGTACATAAAGGCCATCAAACTGTTATTAAAAATACGGTTGAGAAGGCAAAGGAATTAAAGATAACAAATGTTGTGTATACATTTGATCCACCACCACGTTCTTATTTTCAAGGGGCGCAAATATTAACACCCATTGAAGAGAAGGTGAAACGTCTTCAAAATCTCGGTGTTGAACATGTAATTGTAATTCGGTTTGATGAGTCATATATAACCAAAAGTGCGAGCTGTTTTGTTCAAGACTTAAAAAGGCTAAATCCTGTAGACATTTATATTGGTCAAGATTTTAGGTTCGGAAAAAATCGAGAAGGTAATATAGAGCTGCTAAGAGAACACTTCAATATTTCTATAGTGAAAGATGTTTGCTGTGAAGAAGGTGAGCGAATATCTTCAACGAGAATTAGAAATTATGTATGTCATGGAGAGTTGCAAAAGTCTAGCGCTTTACTCGGTTAGTCTTTTAAAACGATATAAATAGAAGGAATAAAGAGGAGGAAATAATATGTCTAAAACTTTGCAATCTTTTAATTTACTAAAATGGATTGATGAGAATAAGGAGTTATTGAAGCCGCCAGTAAATAATAAAGTTATTTGGCAAGATTCGGAATTTATTGCCATGATATTAGGTGGTCCAAATAGAAGACGTGATTTTCACGTAGATCCTTCAGATGAATTTTTCTATCAAATTAAAGGTGAATGTTATGTGGAGTGTATTACAGAGGAAGGTAAGCGGGAAGTCGTCACAGTAAAAGAAGGGGATGTATTTATGCTGCCAGCTATGGTACCACATTCACCACACCGTGTTGCTAATACATTTGGGCTAGTAATTGAAAGAAAACGTAGCCAAGGAGAACTTGAGGATTTCGTTTGGTTCTGTGACGAGTGTAATCATGAAATGCATCGTGTGCGTGTTCAATTAAATGATATTGAAAAGCAAGTAAAAGAAGCAATTCATAGTTTTAATTCGAATAAGGAAATTCGAGCATGTAAGCACTGTGGTCACATTATGCCAGAAGAAGTGGAGGAATGGAAGTGCGAATAGATTTTCATACACATATTATTCCTGAGACTTTTCCGGATTTTGAAGAGAAGTTTGGTGGTGGTCGTTGGCCGATATTAAATCGGACTTGTACATGTGGTGCAAGTATTATGGTTGGAGGTAAAAACTTTCGTGACGTTACAGACCAAGTCTGGTGCCCTAAGAAAAGAATTGAAGATATGGACCGTGAAGGTGTAGATATTCAAGTTTTATCGCCAATCCCTGTTACATTTTCGTATTGGGCAAAACCAGAGGAAGCCGAAAGTATGGCACGTATTCAAAATGATTTTATTGCAGAAACAGTTTCAGCACATCCAGATCGTTTTGTAGGGCTAGGAACAGTTCCGATGCAAGATGGAGAAACTGCAATTCGTGAAATGGAGCGTTGTATAACGGAATTAAATTTACATGGTATTGAAATTGGTACAAACGTAAATGGTAAAAATTTAGATGATCCATCGTTTATTGAATTCTTTCGAATGGCTGAAAAATGGCAAGTTCCGATTTTTATTCACCCATGGGAAACATTAGGGCGCGATAGAATGCCACATCATAATTTTATGTATACAGTCGGGATGCCAAGTGAAACAGCACTTGCGGCAGCTACACTAATATGTAGTGGGATAATGGAGAAATTTCCACGGTTAAAGGTTTGTTTTGCACATGGGGGAGGGTCTTTCCCATATATTTTGCCAAGATTAGATCAAGGATGGAAAGTATGGCCGCATTTACGGTTGACTACACACCCTCCTAGTTATTATGCAAAGAAATTTTATTTTGATTCTTTAAATTATGATCCTATTAATTTGAAATATATGATTGAAAGATTTGGACATGAAAAAATTTTCATGGGCTCAGATTATCCATTTCTATTGCGAGAAGTTGATCCTGGAAAAGTGATTGATGAAACAGTCGGTTTATCGGAGGAACAAAAAGCAGCGATGCTCGGGGGAAATGCTGCGGAATTTTTAAATATTGATATAAAAAAACGAGGTGTAGCATATGCAGAGATTACAAACACCTGAGAGCAAATTAAGTGAGTTAGGAATCACACTACCAGCTATTCGCCCAGCAGTTGGAAATTATGTTAGTTGTGTAAAAGTAGGTAACTTATTGTTTACTGCAGGACAAGGTGTAGATGAGTATCACGGGAAGTTAGGAAAGGATATTTCAATTGATGAAGGATATAAAGCAGCAAGACAATCCATGTTGAATTTATTGAGTGTTGTGAGAAACGAACTAGGTGATTTAAATAAGGTAAAACGAGTTGTAAAGCTACTTGGTTTTGTAAATAGTACGGAAGATTTTATTAATCAGCCAAAAGTAATGAATGGGGCATCTGATGTATTAGTAGATATTTTTGGGGAAAAGGGAAAACACGCCCGATCTGCAGTCGGTATGGCTCAATTACCTAATAACACAACAATTGAAATTGAGATGGTTTTAGAAATTGAGGAGTAGGAGGTAAGGAAGGTGAACAAAGAATTATTAGCTGACAAAATGAAAGTAAAAAATGCGAAATTGTTTATTGATGGACAATACGTGGATTCCATATCTGGCGAAACATTTGATACGTTCAATCCAGCGACGAATAGAAAACTTGCTTCTATTGCAAAGGCAAATGAAGAGGACACAAAAAGAGCAATTGATGTGGCAGAACGTACATTTAAAAGCGGCATTTGGAGTGAAATGCCTGTGGAAGAGCGGTCGAATATTTTATGCAAAATGTCAGATTTGATTATGGAAAGAGTGGATGAACTAGCATATATAGAAACTCTTGATGTTGGAAAACCGATTAAAGAAAGCAAAGGATTCGATATACCCCGTTCGGCTCATAATTTTCGCTTCTTTGCTGAAATGGCTAAATATATGGTGCATGAGCATTATGACAAACATAACTTTATGTCATATGCAAAGTATGCTCCCGCGGGAGTGACAAGTTTAATCATTCCTTGGAATTTGCCATTTATGCAAATGACGTGGAAAGCATCAGCTGCACTTGCTTCTGGTAATACTGTTGTTGTCAAGCCGGCCTCTTATACTCCATTAAGTGCAGTTATGCTTGGTGAAATTGCAAATGATGCAGGACTACCTCCAGGTGTACTTAATATTATTACAGGTCCAGGGAATACTGTCGGGACAAAAATGACAACACATCCAGCTGTAAGAAGAATTTCATTTGTTGGAGAAAGTAATACAGGAAAAACAATTATGCGTAATGCATCAGAAAACTTAATACCTGTTTCATTAGAATTAGGGGGCAAATCAGCAAATATCGTATTTGAAGATGCAGATTTAGATGAAGCGGTACAAGGATCGATTGAAGCTATTTATCGGAACCAAGGAGAAATTTGTTTAGCTGGTTCAAGATTACTTGTGCAAGAAAGTGTATATGAACAGTTTTTAGAGAAATTTGTAGCGGCTGTAAAAAGAATAAAAGTTGGAGATCCTCTTTCTGAAGATACAGATATGGGAGCGCTTGTATCAAAATCTCATTTAGAAACAGTTGATCGTTATGTAGAAATAGGAATTTCAGAAGGGGCAAAATTAGCCTATGGTGGAAAAAGAGTGGAGAGTCTAGTAGAAGGAAACTTTTATGAACCTACTATTCTATATGATGTTGATAACAGTATGCGTGTAGCGCAAGAAGAGATATTTGGCCCAGTTCTAGTTGTTATTCCATTTAAAACGGAAGAGGATGCAATTCGCATTGCGAATGATTCCATTTATGGACTAGCTGGAGTTGTTTGGACAAATGATCTTAGACGAGCGCAACGAGTGGTTTCACAAATCGATTCAGGATTATTATGGATTAATTGTTGGTATGTTCGAGATTTACGTACTCCATTTGGCGGTTCGAAGGCGAGTGGGATTGGTAGAGAAGGTGGACGTCATAGTTTCGAATTTTATACGGAAGCTAAGACGGTTACGATGAAATTATAAAGGGGATGTTTTAACTTAAAGTTCAAAGCTCCCATCTGACATTTATGGAAATAAAATAGTTAGGTGGAGGCTAGTTATATTGTCGTTGATAGGGGATATATAAATTTGAAAAATGAGGTGAAAGCAATTGTTAATTAAAGAATTAGCTGATGAACTATTACAAGCTGAAAATTCACGAGTAGGGATACCTCCATTTACTGAGAGATATGCTAATTTATCTGTTGAGGATGCTTATAATATTCAGCTTGAAGTAGTAGAAAGAAAGTTGGAGAATGGGCGTTGTGTAATTGGAAAGAAAGTTGGACTTACGAGTGTTGCAATGCAACAAATGCTTGGGGTAAATGAACCAGATTATGGACATTTACTGGACGATATGAAGATAGAAAATGGTAGTGAAATTTCAATAAGTTCCTTTGTAGCTCCCAAAATAGAAGCAGAAATAGGGTTTGTTTTAGCAGAAGACTTAAATGGGCCTAATATTACATATGTTGACGTACTAATGGCGACGAAATATGTAGTGCCTACACTTGAAATTATTGATAGTCGAATTGCTGATTGGAAAATTCGGCTTGCTGATACAGTGGCGGATAATGGATCGTCGGCAAAAGTTGTAATTGGTGATACATTCTCTAGCGTTGATAAAGTAGATTTACGTACAACTGGAATGACACTTTATAAAAATAATAGTTTAATTGCAACGGGTGCTGGTGCGGCTGCATTAGGGCATCCTGCGCAAGCTGTTGCTTGGCTAGCTAATAAACTTCATGAGTTTAATATTGGATTAAAAGCAGGGGAGTTAATTTTACCAGGTGCGTTATCTGGTGCAGTCTCAGTAAATAGTAAAGATAGTATTCATGCTGATTTCGGTTCACTCGGATCGGTTTCTGTTACCTTCATATAGATTAAAAGATTGAAAAAAGGGGGGATAGATGTGGAGAAAGTAAAGGTAGCCATTATTGGATCAGGTAATATTGGCACGGATTTAATGTATAAATTAAGAAAAAGTGAAGTCATAGAGCTGAATGCCATGATTGGAATAGATTCGGAATCGGATGGTTTAAAGCGAGCAAAAGAAGCGGGATACGAGATTTTTGATAATGGAATACAAGCAATTATTGATAATCTAAATTTAGCCGATATTGTATTTGATGCAACTTCAGCTAAAGCACATAGTCACCATGCAAAAGTATTGGGGGAACTTGGGAAAATAATAATAGACTTAACACCTGCTGCATGTGGGCCGTTCGTTTGCCCTGCTATACCAAATAATAATTTTGTAGAAAAGCAAAACGTTAATATGATTACGTGCGGGGGACAAGCAACGATTCCGATTGTTTATGCTATTAATGAGGTAGCAAATGTTACATATGCAGAGATAGTTGCTACAATTTCAAGTTTAAGTGCAGGTCCAGGTACAAGGGCAAATATTGATGAGTTTACAATTACGACGAGGCGCGGAATCGAAGAAATTGGTGGGGCAGATCAAGGGAAAGCACTTATTATATTAAACCCTGCTGAGCCTCCTATATTAATGAGAGATACAGTATATTGTGAAGTTAAGTATATGGATGAGGCTTCTATCCAAGAAGCGATTCAAAAGATGGTTGAAGTAGTTAGGACGTATGTTCCAGGTTATTCTTTAAAACAAGAGCCGATGTTTGATGGGAATCGTGTAACTGTATTTTTAGAGGTTGAAGGAGCAGGAGATTATTTTCCCCCTTATGCCGGTAATTTAGATATTATGACAGCAGCGTCATTAAAAGTAGCTGAAGAATTCGCAGCACAAATCATTTCAGAGAAGAAAAGAGGTGTAATGAATGAGGCGAAATAGTGAAATGCCAGTGAAAATAACGGAAGTTTGTTTACGTGATGGAAGCCATGTAATGAAACATCAATTTACAGAAAAACAAGTTCGATCTGTTACAAGGGCATTAGATGAGGCCGGTATGCATTATATCGAAGTGAGTCATGGAGATGGTTTAGGTGGTTCTACATTACAATATGGAAAGTCATTAGTTAACGAAATGAAGCTAATTGAGGCAGCAGTAGATGAGTGTAAGCAAGCTAAAGTAGCTGTTTTGTTAATTCCTGGTATTGGAACTATCCATGAATTAAAGCAAGCTGCAAATATTGGTGCGAAACTTGTTCGTGTAGCAACGCATGTAACAGAAGCGGATGTTTCAGCTCAGCATATTCAATTTGCGCGTGAGTTAGGTATGGAAGTGTGCGGTTTTTTAATGATGGCACATTCTGCACCGGTTGAAAAATTAGTAGAACAAGCAAAGCTTATGGAGGATTATGGTGCAGAAGCAATTTATGTAACTGATTCGGCTGGTGCTTTATTACCCCACGAAGTACGTGAGCGTATTCGTGCATTACGTCAATCTTTAAATATAGAAATTGGTTTCCATGGTCATAATAATCTTTCGGTTGCAGTAGCGAATACAGTCACTGCAATTGAGGAAGGTGCGACACGTATTGACGGAAGCGTGCGGTGTCTTGGGGCAGGAGCTGGAAATGCCCAAACAGAAGTATTGCTAGCTGTTTTGGATCGTATGGGATATAAGCTAGATATAGATTTATATAAGATGATGGACGTAGCTGAGGAGGTTGTTGCCCCTTTATTACCAGTACCACAAGAAATCCAAAAAGGTAGTCTAGTAATGGGATATGCTGGTGTATACTCTAGCTTTTTATTACATGCTGAAAGAGCGGCAAAACGCTTTAATGTAGATGCCCGTGATATTTTAATAGAACTGGGGAAAAGAAAAGTAGTTGGAGGGCAAGAGGATATGATTTTAGATGTCGCGGCAGAATTAGCAAAGATAAAAACGGGGGTGTAAAAGATGGCTTTAGTGAAAGGAGCAGATTTAGAAATTGTGGAGTATTTACTTCAAGCTGAAAAGGAAAGGAAAGAAGTAGTAAAAGTAACGGATAAGCACCCAGATTTAACAGTAGAGGATGCTTATAAATTGCAAAAATGTTTAATTGAACAGAAAATGAACGAAGGTTCTAAAAGAGTTGGTGTGAAGCTTGGGTTAACGAGTAAAGCAAAACAGCAAATGATGGGTATTGATGAAGCGATATACGGATATTTATTGGAAGATATGTTAGCGTTCGAATGGGAGCCATTGCAATACGAAACATTGATTCATCCAAAAGTAGAACCAGAGATTGCTTTTTTAATAGGTGAGGATTTACAGGGAACGAATGTGACAGCAGATGATGTATTAAAGGCAACAAAATATGTTGCGCCAGCTTTAGAGATTATTGATAGCAGGTATTTAAATTTTAAATTTACATTACCTGATGTAATAGCAGATAATTGTTCATCTTCAAAGTTTTTATTAGGAAGTAGATGGATGGATGCTAAAGAAATAGACTTAGCTAGTGTAGGTATGGTTATGTCGAAAAATGGTAAGATTGCTACAACTGGAACGGGGGCAGCAGTACTGGGACATCCAGCAGAGGCAATTGCTTGGGCGGTAAATAAACTTGGTTTACAAAATGAAGGATTAAAAAAAGGTGATATCGTATTAAGTGGAGCATTATCAGAAGCGATTGCATTTAAAGCAGGAGATTCTATTATTGCACAATTTGATCACTTAGGAAGTGTAGCGATGTTTTGTGAATAAATAGCAAAGAGAGAGATAGAAATGCCAATTGTACAAATTCAAATTATAGAGGGTAGAAGACAAGAACAAATTCAAAATCTTATTTCGGATGTTACAGAGGCAGTTGCAAAAAATTTAGATGTAGATGTTGGGCGTGTACGTGTTTTAGTAAATGAAATACCTAGTTCACATTGGGGAGTAGGAGGAAAGTCAAAAGCTAGTTTAGAAGAAAGTTAGTTAGTAATAAAAGCAATTTTCATTCTTTTATGAATGGGGATTGCTTTTATTATTTTGAAAATTTTTGATAATATGTTAAAATTTAATCTTGGTTTTAAGGAGATAAGGGGGAGTAAGAATGCAAATACTACTAATACGCCACGGAGAATCCGAGGCAGACATTTTACATGTACATGAAGGTCGAGCTGACTTTGAATTAACAGAAAAGGGAAGACAGCAAGTGCAAAGGCTTGTAAAGAAAGTGAAAGCAGATTTCCCACCAGATTTCATTTGGGCAAGTACATTAAAACGTGCTCGAGAAACGGCTGAAACATTAGCTGAAGCGATTCAGTGCCCAATTCAACTAGAAGAAGAATTAATGGAGTTTAATAACGGGATACAAGCAGGGTTATCATTTGAAGAAGCGAAAAAATATCCAGAGCCAAAATTTCTTCATGATCGTTTTGAAAACGGGGAATCATTTATTGAATTTAGAATGAGAATAGAAGGAATCTTTTCTAAAATCGTGACAGAGAATACATATGACCGAATTGCAATTGTTGCACACGGTGGTGTAATAAATAGTATTTTACGAGCGTTTTTCCAAATGCCAATTAGCATGGACTATTATTTTAAAATGGGAGATACGGGAATTAGTTTGATTGAACTTACGGATAAACAGAAAACTATTCATTTTATAAATGATACAAATCATTTAGATGGAATGTAAGAGGATATGTACAAAGTTGTATTTTTTGATGTTGACGGTACTCTTTTAAGCGAGATTGATAGAAGTATGCACGAAAGTACAAGAGAGGCTATACAAAGGTTAATAGATAAAGGAATTCACGTAGTTGTTACAACAGGGAGACCATATAGTTTATGCTCACAATTTAAAGAGCTGGGCATAAATACGTTTATTTCTGCAAATGGTGCACATATAAAATGTGCTGATGAAGTTATACATAAATCGGTACTTTCAAGTGAAATTGTTCATGATATTTCAAATTTTGCTGAATTACATGGTCATAGTGTTTCTTATTTTACAGAAGAATTTGTAATGAATGGTATTGCCTCAAAAGACGAACGTGTAATACGAGCATTAAATGAAACGTTAAATTTAGAGTGTTATCCTGACAAAGTTAGAAACTTGTCAGAAGAGATTTATTGTGTTTGTCTGTATGCTGATGAAACAGAAGCCCAAAAATTCTTTGAAAGATATCCAGCACTTACGTTTGAACGTTTTCATGGTTACGTTATGAATGTGTTGGAAGATAATAAAGTATCGAAGCTAACTGCAATTCAAAAGGTATTGGAACATTTAAACATTTGTAAATCAGAAGCAATTGCTTTTGGAGATGGTGGGAATGATGTTGAGATGTTGCAATATGTAGGATTAGGAATTGCGATGGGGAATGGCGGAGAAGAGTTAAAAACAAGAGCAGATTTCGTTACAAAGAAATCAAGTGAAGGTGGTATTTTATTTGCCTTAGAGAAGTTTCATATCGTCTAACATACCTTTATTGAAATAAAGGTATGTTAGGATCTTTAATGTGCTCGCACAATAAAATATGAATTTGCCCGCGATGATGATAAAAGTGTGCAACGATTTCAAGTAACCATTCGAATCGAGAATAAGAAATCCCCCAATAAGCAGTCATAATTTCCGCTAACTCTTCATTGGAATAGGATAAGAAAGTTTTAGAAAGTAGTTCGTACCCTTTTATCATCATTTGTTGCATTTGAGTAATTGTTTTTGGTGTATGTTCTAAATAAAAGGTACGTAACTCTTTTTCTGTAATACCATTTAAAATGAGTAAATCAGCATGGCAAATAAGAGAAAGATGTGCGCACATTTCAAATAATGATCGCTTCGAGTGAATTGGTTGTATTTTTAAATCGTCTTCATTATATTGGTTAAGCATTTGAATAGAAGTATCAACAGCAACTTGTAGTTGATGCAAGGCAGAGTGAACAAACATTGTAATTCTCCTCATCTCCGTATATAATAGTTTCTTAAGGGTATTATATCATACTCAAAATTCCGAAAATTCTAGTAGTTTGACTAGCATATTGAAAAGTATTATATTGTAAAAGGTCATATGAAACGTGAAATAGAATGGAATGTAATTATTGAGTTAGGAGTTAGACCAATGAGTTTGAAATATGGAAGAGATACAATTGTTGAAGTTGACTTAAATGCTGTAAAACATAATGTAAAAGAATTTAAAAAACGTGTGAATGATGAAAATATTGCAATGATGGCTGCTGTAAAAGCGAATGGGTATGGCCACGGAGCAGTTGAAGTTGCGAAAGCTGCTATCGAAGCAGGAATAAACCAACTTGCAGTTGCATTTGTAGATGAAGCAATAGAATTAAGAGAAGCTGGAATCACTGTACCGATTTTAATTTTAGGCTATACATCAGTAGCAGCTGTGGAAGATGCAATTCAATATGACGTTATGATGACTGTTTATAGAATTGAAGACTTACAAAGTATAAATGAAATTGCAAACCGTCTTCAAAAGAAAGTGCAAATTCAAGTGAAAATTGATACAGGAATGAGTCGTATCGGTTTACAAGAAGAAGAAGTGAAACCATTTTTAGAAGAATTAAACCGTATGGAGTATGTGGAAGTGGTAGGAATGTTTACACATTACTCTACCGCTGATGAAACTGATAAAGCATATACGAATATGCAAACAAGTTTATTCGAAAAAGCTGTAAATACAGCAAAAGAATTGGGAATTCATTTTCCATATATTCATAGTTCAAACAGTGCAGGATCAATGGAACTTAGCAACACATTTCAAAATATGGTTCGTGTCGGTATTGGAATCTATGGAATGTATCCTTCGAAAGAAGTTGATCATACTGTTGTAGCGTTAAAACCAGCGTTGTCTTTAAAATCAAAAGTAGCTCATGTTAAACATGCGAAGAAAAATCGTGGTGTTAGTTATGGAAATACGTATGTAACAACGGGCGAAGAATGGATTGCAACTGTACCGATTGGTTATGCTGATGGTTATAATCGTCAGTTGTCTAATAAAGGACATGCATTAATAAACGGAGTTCGAGTACCTGTTATTGGCCGTGTTTGTATGGATCAGCTTATGCTAGATATTACGAAAGCAATGCCAGTACAAGTTGGAGATGAAGTTGTATTCTATGGCAAACAAGGCGAAGAAGAAATTGCGGTAGAAGAAGTAGCAGATATGTTAGGGACAATTAACTATGAAGTTACATGTATGTTAGACAGAAGAATCCCACGTGTTTATAAAGAAAATAATGAAATGACTGCTGTTGTAAATATATTAAGAAAAAACTGAATCGTTATGATTCAGTTTTTTTATTTTTCACAAATGAAAAATGTTCTATTTGTACCATGTAGTTGAATGTTTTTAAATCCTACAGATTCCAACGAAGAAATTATTTCTTCATTAGAGTAACAAGCTTCCTCAAAAGAAAAGTCACTTCTTTTCCAATTATCATTTATGTCATGCTTAAATAGTATAAAGTTCATCTCTGCTTTTTTTCTTTCAATGTCATAAGTAGAGTTTATCGTACAGACATATTTTTGTTCTGAAATGTGAAAGGACGCACTCCAATTTTCAAGAAAACCTTTCTCCATATTCATATCAAATACAAATGTACCTCCATCATATAATGCTAAATAAACATGATGAAAAGTGTTTTTTAGCTCATCTAATTTCATTATATGATTTAAGCTATCACCGGCTGAAATGACATAGTGGAATTGCTCATTCAATTTGAAAGAGCGTGCATCATCGACGATGAAGGATGCATCTGGCGCGTTTTGACGTGCGTGTTCAATCATTTGAGCAGAACCATCTATACCAGTTACTATAAAATTATTATCAATTAGTTTCCTAGTAAGATGACCAGTCCCGCAGCAAAGGTCTAATATACGGGAGTGGGGAGCGGCATCTTGTAAAACGAATTTATGATAGGCTGGATAAGAGTGTTCTGCAAAATGTCCCCAATGTTTATTATAGATCTCTGCAAAAATATCATAATCAGAATAAATTAGTTTTTTAGACATATGTATTATGCTCAAAATTCATTAAATTATAATAGTCATGCTTCGTTTTAATTTCAAAACCACATTGTGTATATAGTTTTAAAGCATTATTATTTTTCGTTTCGACGTCTAATTCAATTGTTGAAACTCCTTCTATAATAAGTGTATGTACCATATAACTAAGAATATCTTTACCATACCCTTTACCTTGATAAGAAGGATGAACTGCGAATCCTGATAGTGTGGTAGATTGCTCTTGCTCAGAAACGGTAATCGTTCCAATTGCTTTTTCATTAATAAGAGCAATGTAAACTTGATGAGAAGGTGAATTCATCATTTTCTGTAACCATGTAGCGGTATTTTCTACAGAATCTCCAAAGGCTTTACTGGAAATTTCAATAAGATTAAGAAGTGATTCTGAAGATGCAAGAGTGAGCTGTATAGTATTCTTTGTTGTTTGTTGCACTTCTTTTGCTTTGAACTCCATACTATATTCACTATATAAATAAGGTAACTTCATTTGTTTTGCAAATTCTTTCCCAGAAGCAGAATCCCCATTCATAATAAGAAGAGCTTCATCTACCTCTCTTATCCGTATTTCTTTCATTGCGGTTTGTAAAAGAGTGGTGCCTATATGTTGCTTCCTATAGTTCGGATGAACAAACCCTATTAACTCCAGTTTTGTCGGTCTTTCAAAGTCATACATACTTAATGCACCGATTAATTGAGTATCATCATAAAGTAGAAAATCATTTATCACATCTTTATTACGGGCGGTTAAAAAGTTGACATGTAAATCTGACGAGTAATCAATTTTATCTTGTTGTCCGCAAATATGAGCTAAATCTTTCATTTGCTGAATTTCGTTTGCTGTTAAAGATTTCTTTTTTTCAATATTCATTTCATAATCCCTCTCATTCGTATTTAAAAATAGGATGGATGACTTAGCCACTTTTCTAACTCCACACTGCCCTGAACAGATAATAACCGGTATAAATATCGATAGGGGTGTCTACATTCTTCAAGACGAGGAATGGGCATAATGGTTTTGTAACCTTGTTTAAAAGCATGAGCCTCTTTTTCTGTAAATACATATTCTAAGCCGATAAAATCAAACTCTCGAGGAGCAACTGCATAGGCTTCTGTATCTACTAAACCCGTAATAGTTGTACCATCTGATAAAAACTGAGTAGGATCCATATCAATTAAAACGAGTGTAGATTCCTTTGGTGCAGGCAAGGAAGATAGCTGTGATTCAAAAGTATGAAATGCGTTATGGATACTCGTGTTATCGGAATAGAACCTATTTACAAGTTCTTTACTGACTTTTAATATGTGAGATTTAAATTCTTCTAGTGGAATGTGGAAAGTACTTGATGGGTTTCCTATAAACTCTGCTTGAAACGAATGAATTTCTGCTAGTCCTTTTCCAAGGCTGAATAAAATAGAATCAGCTTGTCCGATAAATGTTTGCAGCGTATTTCCGGTTAGTTTTTCGACGATTACATACTCTCGCTCATTTAAAACATGTTTTTGCAAAATAGTAGGGATGGGTAGGGTAGTATGCTTTTTCAATAATGCGTGTATTGTTTCTAAATGATGTACATGCCTTGGATCAATTCCAAAAAGGTTTTTACATCCCCACCAAAAATCATTGTTGGGCTCTTCAGTCATTTTTGAGGAACGAACAATAACTTCTTCAGCTTCTGTTTTAACAAGAAACACGTCGCTTGCATGGTCTACATAGCCTGGATGCAAAGTTTGAACAGATAAAATAGGTGAAGTGAATAGTTGCTGTAGCATGAAAGAGCTCCTTTTTCTGTAAATTCTCTAAATTTAATTATATAACATAATGTAATTAAGAGGTAAAAATTAGGGGGATATTATTTTTGTATAAAGTGTATTAAATTTTGAGATTCTACATAAGAATCACCAAAAAGGTGAAAAATGTGTGTATATAAAGCAATTTCTTTGTATTTGCGAAAAAAATTAGTTATGATAATACTAAGAAAATATATAAGTTTTGGGGGTAATGAATGAAAAAATTATTTGAATACGTATTATTAACAATTGGCTCCATTATTGTAGCGGGTTCACTAGAGCTTATTTTAGCGCCAAATGGCTTAGTAGACGGTGGGGTAACCGCGATTGCTATTATGGCAAATAAAGTTGCTGGATTACCGCTTTACGGAGTGTTTTTAGGACTTAACATCCCGATTTTACTATTTACTGCAAAGGTAATGGGAAAGAAGTTTTTCATCCGTACATCCTATGCAAATGTTGTTACAACACTCGGATTGATTTATTTAAAACCATTTCCAGCAATTACGACTTCGGAATTATTAATTGTACTTTATGGAGGAGTTCTATTTGGTGTTGGTGTAGGGATTGTTGTAAAAATGGGCGGAGCAATTGATGGATCAGAAATGTTAGCTGTTTGGATGAACAAGCATTTTAAAGTACCAATTAGTACATTTTTACTTGCTGTAAATGCGGTTATTTTTGTATTTGTTGCTATTTTATTTTCAATTGAGCAAGCGATGTTCTCATTAGCAATTTTCTATATTGTTACGAAGATGATAGATTTCATATTAGACGGTATTAATCAAGGAAAGAGCGTCATGATTATTTCGAATAAAAATAAAGAAATTGGCGAACTGCTTATGAAAGAATTACAACTGTCTGTTACGTATCTACATGGAGAAGGTGGTTTTTTAGGAGAGCACCAGAGAATTATTTATTGTATTACAAACCGTTTCATTTATCCAAAAATGAAAGATCTCGTTCTCTCTGTAGATCCAAGTGCTATAATTGAAGCTTCTTATTCAACAGAAACAACTGGTGTAAAGCGTCCAGGAAGGACAGCGAGATCAGGGCAAGTATCAGAAGAATAGTGAATAAAAATAACTCCACGTAAGTATAACTTACGTGGAGTTATTTTTAGTTAGGGAACCAGACTTTTTTCAATAATTTTACAATCGTTTCGATACTATCTTCGGGAATACTGCCGAAACCGAGTAATACATACGATGCCTTCTTTAAATTGTGAACAGAATCGTATGTGGAGAGAGGATACAACTTAATTCGCTGTTTTGCAGCAGCATGAATAAGTTCTTGTTCGTTCATCCCATTATGAACATGAAGTACGATGTGCAGTCCTGATTGTTCACCGAGTATATGAACGTTATTGCCCATTTCGTTTGTAATAGATTTAACTAAAGAAATATGTTTTCTTTTATATAACGTACGACTTCGATTAATATGGCGTTCCCAATCCCCATTTTGAATAAAGGTTGCAAAGGCAAGTTGCTGCAGGATAGAAACAGTTTGTTTAAACATGCCTCCAAGCGCTTTATAGATTTTTAAAAGATGAGGTGGTAAGACGATATACCCCATTCGCAAAGAAGGTAAAAAGGATTTCGAGAAAGTTCCCATATAAATAACGCGTTCATTTGAATCTAGTCCCTGTAAAGAGGGGATAGGTTTTCCTACATAACGAAATTCCCCGTCATAATCATCTTCAATAATATATCCTTCGCAATCATTGGCCCATCTTAATAATTCGAGCCTTCTAGATAATGGCATAATCATTCCAAGAGGAAATTGGTGAGATGGAGTGACGTATGCTACATTAGCACTTGATTCACGTAAAGCTGAAATATGAATCCCTTTCTCATCTAGAGATATAGGGTGAACAGGAAGAGCAGAACTTTGAATCATTGCAGTTATACGGTGAAATCCAGGGTTTTCGATTCCATATTCTTTTTTTGAACCAAGCAGTTGGAGTAGTAGCCAAAGAAGAGGCTGCGTACCGGCTCCAATAATAATTTGATCAGGTGTAGAATGTACCCCGCGAGCATGATATAAATATTTTGAAATATGTTCTCGTAGAATGAACTCACCTTGAGGATCTTCTTTAGCAAATAATTCATTTTCATACTGGAATAAAGTTTCTTGTAATGCTTTTTTCCAGTTTGTAATTGGAAAAGCTTTTTGATCAATAAGGCCTTGGCTACAATCATAGTCATATTGTTCATTTTTAGTATTGTTAGCGCTGTTTGACGCAACGTGTTGTTTATTTTGAATGACATCAATATCAACTTCCACAACAAAAATCCCGCGTTTCGGTTTACTTTCTACATAACCTTCAGCTAGTAATTGTTGATAAGCAGATTCAACAGTAATACGACTAACATTAAGTTGTATCGCTAAATTTCTGTGAGAAGGAAGGCGCGTACCGGCAGGCAGTAATCCCTGAGAAATTTCTCGTTTCATATATTCGTAAATTTGTAAGTAAATTGGTGTTTTACTTTCTAATTGTAATGGGATAGTAAGATCCATTTTAAGAATTCTCCTTTAAAAACTGGCCATATAAAAAATAATCGAACTGTCACTTAAGTTAAGGGCAGTTACTTTTTATAATGATGATACAACATTTAGAAAATTTAATAAATAGAAAGGAGAGAATCAAAATGAATATTAGAGAAATAGTAACAGAAGCTGATTTACATGATGTATTCCCTGTATTACAGCAATTACGAACAAAAATTTCAAGAGAAGAAGCAAGTTCTTTATTTCAAAAAATGAAAAAAGAAAATTATAAACTACTCTCGTTACAGAATGAAGATGAAGAAGTTGTTAGTCTAGCTGGTGTAGCGATTTGTACGAATTTTTATAATGAGAAACATGTTTTCGTATATGATCTTGTAACTGCAGAAGCTCACAGATCAAAAGGATATGGTAAGGTTCTGTTGTCATATGTAGAAAAATGGGGGGAAGAAAAAGGGTGCAGTTCTATCGTTCTTACATCAGCGTTTCCAAGAGTTGATGCACATCGTTTTTATGAAAGAGAAGGCTATGATAAGGTAAGCTATTCTTTTTATAAAGAATTATAATAGTAAGGGGGTTCTATGTGTGAGAACATATGGAACCCCTTTTAATTTAGAATTGAAGAATGAGGAGGGGTAATTACTTATTTTGTCGAATAGTCTCTTTATAATTGAGACGATAATATGGAATTAAAAGAAGGTTAGGGGAGTTTATACTTGGAAAAAATTCAGAAACTATTAATCCCAAAAGGTGTAAGAGTTATCGTAATATCTGATATTCATGGTGAATTAAATCTTTTAAAGGAATTATTACATAAAGTTCATTTTAAAGATGATGATTATTTAATTATAAATGGAGACCTTTGTGAGAAGGGAAACGATAGCGTTGGCGTCGTAAACTATGTAATGGATTTAGTAGTTAGCAAGCCAAATGTTTATGTAGTTGAAGGGAATTGTGAAGTTGTAGTTGAAGCACTTGTAAATGAAAATCCTGCGCTAATAAATTATTTATGTACGAAAAAGAATACAATTTTTAATGAATGGCTAGCGAAATTGAACGTTACCGTTAATGAAGAAAGTGATATTTGTGAAGTGAAAAACATATTGATGGGCCATTTTTCAAAAGAAATAAAGTGGCTAACAGAATTACCAACTGCTATTGAAACTGAGGAGTATATCTTTGTACATGCTGGTCTTGAAGATAGAGAGAATTGGAGACAAACAGACAGGAAAAATGCAATTGCAATGCCAGAGTTTTTTAATAAGTCACATAGAGCGGATAAGTACGTAATTGTTGGACATTGGCCTGTTGTGAACTATTCCGAGGAGGCACCATCTAACAATCCAGTTATTGATAAGGAGAAAAAAATTATTGCGATTGATGGTGGTAATGCAATTAAAGAAGCAGGGCAATTAAACGCATTTATTATTCAGAGGACAACTTCAGGTGATACGTTTTCTTATACATATGTAGATCATTTTCCGCAGTATGAGGTATTGGCCGATTTTAATGCGAATTCAGTAATGCAGGGCGGGGTTACATATCCGCATTATTACATAGAGCCTGTGGAGAGAATGAAAGGTTTTACCGTATGTAAACAACTAGGAACAAATGAATTACTTCATGTGAAAAACGAGTATATAAAGCAACTTGAATCAGGTGAGTATACAGTGAAAACGGATATTTCTTGTGCACAATTAAGCGTTAGAAACGGGGATGTTGTTTCTCTCATTGATGGTAGTTGTGCCGGATATGATTTAATTAAAAAAGATGGTGTAGAAGGCTGGATAGAGAAAGGAATTCTACTTGAGGTAGAAAAGAAGGGGAATACAATATTTAGCTAAAGTGGGAGGGATATAACCTCCTATTTTTTATTAACTATGTTACGAGTTCGTACTTCATCTAATTTTTTCCGAAGTTCCGTTTCTAAATTAAACTCGAAAAAATAGGCTAATTTACATAAATAATTCGTATTTTATAACAAAATTATACAATAAAATAAAGGGTTTTGTTTTGATTTTTCTGAAAAAACATTATAATTATATATGAAATAAAGAGGAATGTAGGAGGAAATTATGCAAAACGTTATATTAAAGGGGAACAAAGTTACAATTCGTACAATAGAAGAATCAGATATAAAAACATTATGGAGCTTCATATATAAAGAAGAAAATCCAGAGTGGAAAAAATGGGATGCACCGTACTTTCCGTTCTCAATGCAAGAATACGCGTCCTATAAAGAGAAGATGCAAACTCGTTTACGAGAAGAACCGCTGTCAAATTTAATTATAGAAAATAACGATCAAATTATAGGGACAGTCGGATTTTATTGGGAACATAAACCGACGCGTTGGTTAGAAATGGGAATCGTAATTTATGACCCAGCATACTGGAATGGTGGATATGGTACAGAAGCATTAAAACTATATAGAGATTTGCTATTTGAAAATATGGAGATTGGTAGAGTAGGACTTACGACTTGGTCTGGTAATGAACGAATGATGAAAGTAGCGGAGAAAATAGGAATGCGATTAGAAGGTAGAATGCGAAAATGCCGTTATTATAACGGGACATACTATGACTCTATTCGAATGGGAATGATTCGTGAAGAGTGGGAAGCGCTATGTGTAACGGAGGGGTGAGGAAGCATGTACGCAATTATTGCTACATTGGATAGTGTGTTTACTAATAAAATTAAAGAATTGCAAAATGAATTAACAAATATAATTGGAATAAATCAACTAGCTGGAGTAGAACCACATATTACATTGGCTGATTATAATGAGTTAGATGTTAATTTATATACGAAGAAATTAGAGGAGTTTGTAGTTTTTCAAGAGAACATCTCCGCTGTAACTTTTCCATCTGTTGGAACTTTTCCTACTAACGGAACGATCTTTCTAGCACCAACCATTACTGATGAATTATTAAAACTTCATCATTCTTATCATGATTATTTCAAAACTTTTCATGATAATCCACAGTCCTATTACGTTCCGGGAAAATGGATTCCGCATTGCACGATTGCAAATGGGTTAAATTCAAATCAATTTTTAAGTGTAATGGAATATATATATGAAAAATTTGATGTTACAATAGCTTCGATTGAGAAGTTAAAATTAATTAAGGTAAATTATGAAGATGGTTTTGCCATTTCTTCTAGTATATTAGCAGAATATAATTTAAAGAGAATGGAGACATCGAGATGACATATGTAATTAGAGAAATGAAGCAAGAAGATATTCATGCTGTACAAAACGTAGCAAAAATAGCTTGGCATGATACTTACGAAGGAATTATTCCGAGAGAGATTCAAGACAACTTTTTAAATGAAGCATATTCCGATGAAAAAATGAAATATCGTCTTAAAAATACACATTTATTCGTTGCAGAAGAAGAGGGAGAAGTAATTGGATTTGCGAATTTTTCACCCGTTAGACTGCAAAATGAAGCAGAATTAGGTGCGATTTATTTGTTACCAGATCAGCAAGGAAAAGGGATAGGAAGTGCTTTGTTAAAAAGAGGGATTAAGGGACTAAAAGGGATTCGGAAACTGTACATACATGTAGAAGCAGCAAATGAAAAAGGAAAGCGCTTTTATGAAGCGAAAGGTTTTGCAGCTTTAGAGCAATTTGAAGAGGACTTTGAAGGACATATGATGCAGACAGTAAGGATGGTTTTATACATATAGGGAGGAGCAGGAATGAAAATATTTGATTTCAGTGCAGAAGTTGGGAAACACATATCAGCATTTCAATCTAATTTCATAATGGCAAAAATATTAAATCATCAAGGGAATATACATATCGGTGCCATGCATTTACAAGAGAATGGAATTATCGGATATCATGAAGCAGTTGTATCTCAACTGCTTCTTATTGTGGACGGCGAAGGATATGTGTGCGGAGCAAATAAAGAAAAAGTGAAGGTGGAAGCTGGACAAGCTGTGTTTTGGGAGAAAGGTGAGTTACATGAAACAAGTACAGAAAAGGGATTGATGGCAATTGTAATTGAGTCGGAGGAACTTGAGAAAAGAGTTTTAATGAAAGAAGTGGGAAAGTTTGATGATTAAGGTGTGTAAGGAGGAGATTACTATGCGCAAAGTTACGCAAATAGTAATATGTGCAGCAGCAGTACTATTAATCACACTCGCTATGATAAATGGAGAAACGTGGAAAGATAAAATTGTTATTTCGCTAGCTGTTTTTATATTTACTGGATTTTCTCTAGTATGGAACACATTTATTATAAATTTTATGGAGAAATTCAATGGAAAAAGGAGTAAATAAATGCTACCTTTCAAGCGAATGAGAACTATATATTTAATAACAGTACCTATTATTGCACTACTCTCATTATTTTTCCGCAGTCATTAGGAGATCGTATATTTACTTTCTTTTTTGTACTTGTTTTTGGCGGATTAGCAATTGGATTTACCTATTTAATGGACTTTATTGGAAAAACAAAAGATAAAAGGGAATGAAAATGAAGCTTTTACAAGTGGGAACAGTAGTAAAGTCCAAAGTTGTAGATTTGTAAAATTTGAGAAGACGGATAAGGAGTAGTAAGGTGATGAAGATTCCGAAAATTATAATGGTAATACTAGTTGTAATTTCAGTCGCTGTCGGGCTGATGGGGCCATATTCAATAAAAGAAAAGATTATATATACATTTGGTGTGATCTTTTGGGGAGCAATGGCGATAGGAGCAATTAATTTAATGGAGTATATTAAAAGGAGGATGAGTAAATGAAACTTAGATTGAAGGAGGAATAATAATTAGGATAAGAAACGGAATTATATGTTAGAGATAGTTATGGACTAGGTGGTACCATTAAGTTTGAGGCGAATGCTTTAGACCACTCTTCCTCTAAAAAACTTCCCTTTGCAGAGGATTTAACAGTTACACAAAAGTTCTTAAATGGATCTTATGTATTCGGAATAGATCAATATACTTTTAAAAATGATTATGAATTAACAGCACATAAGTATGAAGTAGTTCTTAATAAAATTGAGATTCCGGATTATATCCCTTTCTTAGGTGACTATGATATTACACTAAAAGGTGAATATGGGTTTGGATATGGTTACAAAGTCCATTTAGGACAAGAGACTGGGGGGTATGCGACAGCACCTAATGGTCATGGAGGAGGATTCTTTTTTAAACTTGATAAAGACAAAAAGGAGTAAAAGTATGTTCAGACAAGGACGGTTTATGATTATTATTGGTACTATGGTACTTGTTATTGCAGGGTGGTTTTTCCCATTTAATTTATGGCAGAAATTATTTTTCAGTATTGCTATGATTGGCATTGGGATGTTGGCATATGAAAGTTCAATATTATTTGACCGTTTAGCTAAAAAATTTACAAATAGAGGAGAATAAATACCTATGAAACTATTTCCAATTGGAACAATAGTTAAACTAGAAGAGGTAGAACCGATTATTATGATCATTGGAAGAATGGTTGTATCAGCAGATAAACGTGATTTTGATTATGTGGGCGTTCCTTATCCAGTGGGCTATCTAGGTGATGAAAAAGTACTTTGTTATAATCATGATAAGATTGTAGAGGAAATGCATAGAGGGTATATGACTGAGAGTGAATTAGTTCTACGTGAGAAATTATTAGAATTGTAGATTAGTTGAAAAATACATATAGATTTAAAAAATAAGATAGGGGAAATAAAATGGGGAAAATAATGAGAACCCTTGTAATCATTGGCATACTTATCCCTCCAGTACTGCTGTGGAGTGTACCTACAATGCCTCTAAATGATAAATTGCTGTTTACAGTTTTACAACTAACTGTAGGATTCAGTACGGTAATTGTATTAGAGATTATATTTAGAAATCGAAAAAAGAAAAGGGTAAAATAGAGATAGATTGCATGGAATATCAGTTGAAAATATATAACATGTATGACTAATAGCTTTCCTTGGAAGGTGGCCTACTGGTCGCCTCTTTTAACGTTATCTCCCTGGTAATGGAGGGCTGATTTTTTATTTAACAAAGAAAAAAGGAGCAATCAAGCATGTTTAAACAAGGGCGCATTTTAATGTGTATTTTTACCGTAGTGTTATTTTTTTCTTCCTTCTTCTTTCCACAGCCAATGGGAAAAAGGGTGTTAACAGCTATTGTTGCTCTAATTATTGGTGGAGTAGGTATTGGAATTTCCTATTTATTAGAAAATTTCAGTAGCAATTCGAAAAATATATCTAAATAAGAACAGAGAATAACGATAAAGCGTTCCTAATTGGTTCAGTTGTAAAGATAAAAGATTTAAATTGTTTTTTTATGTTATAGAAATTAACAAGAGTTAACAAGCATAGTATATCATATAGTAACGACAAGCGGAGTACATGTGAATAGATATTAGTTATACGCAGAAGAGGCTACTTATAATAGGCAGCCTCTTCTGCGTGTATTATGCATTATTATCGATACATCGTCCACATTCCAATATCTTTAAACCCTAATCGCTTATAAATTCGTCCGGCAGCTGGATTGTTATAAAATAAGCAAAGCGTTCGGCCTTCTTTCGTAAAGTCTTGGATCATTTTCTGTAATATGAGCGAAGCATATCCATTCCCGCGATGATTCGGATGTGTACAGACTCCAACAACCATAGCCGATAATGAATTTTCAGCGGAAGTAGAAGCAGATGCGATAATAGCACCGTCTTTTTCAATATAATATGTACGTCCTGTATTTGTTTCGAGAGCTTGTCTTAATATTTTCTCTGATTCATTAGCAGTTGGGAATTCAGCGATGTTACTTCGTAATTTCATAATTCGCTCTACATCATCTAGTGTGGCATGTTTAATTGTTTCTTGGACAGGCGTGCTAGGTAAGTTGTTGTCATCTAGACATTCGCAAAAATACATTTCATTTTTGGTACCTAGTTGTACACTTGGAGCAGTTTCAAATCTTTCTACAATAGTCGACTTGCCAGAGAGTTTAAGCGGCTTATATGCGGAAAGAAGTGCCTCATAGTCAGCGACTATAAACTCTCCTTTACTATACGGTATAAATGTTTCATGGAAGCGTAGCAAAATTGATTTTAATGTTCCGTTCTCTTTGAATGCGCCCCATAATTCTTGAAAATCTGTGTCATAACCGAAAGCTTCAATATCTCCAATGATAAATAAGTTAAGGGCTGCTTCTTCTTTTAGAAAAGAAAATACTTGTTCATGATCTTTCTTTGTTAATTTTCGCAGCATCACGATTCGACCCCTTTTTTATTTTTTCTAAATATTACAACTTAAGTTTTTTGAAATCAATATAAAATTTTATGTTTAGTTCACAAACTTTCGGAAAAACTAGGAAAGATATGACAAAGGAGGTTATGAACGGTGGATCATCCAATTCAAGGATTAATGAAAGCAGCAATGGAAAATTTGAAGGAAATGGTCGATGTAAATACGATTGTTGGAGAGCCTGTTCAAACGGCTGACGGTGGTGTAGTATTAACGGTTTCTAAAGTAGCGTTCGGTTTTGGCGCAGGAGGTTCTGATTTCCAGACGAATGATGGACAAAGAGCGAATGGTAACCCTGCATTTGGTGGCGGTAGCGCGGGTGGAGTATCAATTACACCGGTAGCATTTCTAGTTGTGAATAAAGATGGGGTAAATATTCTTCATTTACAAAATGCGACACATTTAGCGGAAAAAATGATTGAATTAGCTCCACAAACAATTGATAAAATCCAATCGATGTTCCAAAAAGAAGAAAAGAAAGAGGAAAATCATCACCCTCAAAACCCAGATGATATCCTTTAAAAACGCCTGCTTATGAGCAGGCGTTTTTTCTTGTAATCAGTATGTAATAAAACACATGAAATTGTAAATAGTTTTTGAAGTTTTTTCTATGTTTCTAAAATTTTTCATGTTAAAATATGCTATAGAATTGAAACATATAAAACGAAGGTGGCTGGGTGCTTTGTCTGGAGGATCTGACCAAGTAAACAATATGATATATATTAATGGTAATCGTCGGGGTCATTGTTTTATTACATCTGGAATTACGTTTAAAGAGTTTGCAAGTAACATCCCTTCACCGCTTCATCAAGTATTACTTTTAAAGCATAATTTTGAGTGGACAGATTTTCATTATCATACTTTATTTGAATATGTCGAGGAAGAAAACATACATAAACTCATTCAAGCAGAGATTGATGAATTTGATGAATTTTGTTGGGTAGATTTTGATGATGCAAGCGATTTAGATGAGTTAGAGCCAAAAGAAATTGCAGAATTATTATATTTGGCTCACAAAAAAGAACCACTTGGAAGAACGTTCTTCCCGTTACTGAAAAATAGATTCGTTTATTTTTCACATGATGATGGTTGGTACAACAAAGTGTATTACCGTAGAATCGGTGATTTTGTAGGAATGCTAAGTAAAGTAATTCCATATAAACTCGGTTCGTTTGGAAAGAAACGTTTTACTTTCTTCCAAAAATCAAAAATTTTCCCAGCAATTTCAAAGGAAGTTATCCTTGGGCTTGTTCCGTTAATGGAAGATGGGTTATACATTGATTTAGCGGGGAAAATTGAGTCAAGAAGAGGTCTTGAAATTCCGGTATATGTAGTAGGATCATTCGAAAGTACGGATGAGGTACTAGATAATATCGATGAATTGAAAGCGGACGCAACAGAAACAGGTTGGCTCATTTTTGATAAGAAAGAACAAGAGTGGCAATGGGTAGTAGACTAAGAAAACTTGGCGCATGAAGTCAAGTTTTCTTGTCTTTTGAAAGGAGAACAAATGAAGAAATATTATACAATTGTGGGTATGGTAAGTATTATTCTCGTGGCGATATTACTTATAACTTGTCCGAAAGAATCAGATTTCAAATTGTATTTAGAGGATAAGTATGCATTGAAATGTGACGAGAGTAGCTTTGAATGCACGCAAAATGTAGATGGAAAAAAAGAAAAATTACAGTTTGAAAGTATTGATGCGCGAAATGGTGTTTTCTTTATGACTGTAAAGCAAACGTATAAAACAGAAGCTGGTGTTACAAAAGAATATAGCGGAGTAGGGATGTTTGGTACATTTCTTTTTGTTTCAGAGAAGACTTTCTAGTAATAGAAGGTCTTTTTTTTATGCTTATGTTCATATAGATGAAGTAAGACAAGCATAGGAGGGGGATTAATGAAGAAGGAATGTATCGTTTGTGGTGGTGAGGAGTTTTTTTCATCAACATTATATGCACGTACGAAACAAGATTGGGCATATGCACCAAACATGTACCGATTTGAAAAGGTGTTTATTGAACAAAGGGACGAAGAAAATTATCCAGTCTTTCAAGAAATTACAGCCAAGCATTGTTGTGGATGCGGTCATATTATGTTGTATCATGAATGAACACACCAAGTATAACTTGGTGTGTTTTTTTTAAAACGCTGATAAAGCAAGCGGATATAGTAAAGTGAATAAAACAGAAAAACTGCCAAAACCAATTGCAGTATATCCAAGTGTTCTCGCTCCAAAGTTGACAGCTAATAAGCCAACTAAAATCGCAAGGGAGCCGAGTGTAACAGGATAAAAAGCAATGGAGAATAACGAAAGAAATAATGCGACATAGCCTATCATTGCTCCGGTATTTGTACCTTCTATTTCATTTGCAATTTCTTTGCGCTTATGTCTAATCGGAATACCAGCTGGTGATATTTCAGCTGCATACTCTTCGTTTTTTTCACCACTTTTAAAATGATGATTTCTCTTTCTTCGCATGTACATCCCTCTCTTTCAATTGGGTGTATCTATAGTATCTTTCATAAGGAAAAGAACATGAGTATGAGTTAAACCCAAGTAAAGCAAAAATTGGAGAAAATAGATTCCATTGTTATCCTGTACATCCCGCTATTTGCCGTGCAGTAAGGTTACCCGAAAAAGCCCGATTGGTGAGGGCTAATAATCAGTGGGGGACGAACAAAATCCCCCACTGATTAAAGCTTCACTTTATCTCTTTATGAAGATAAACAGGAATTTTGGAAAATGATGTAGAATGAAATGAATGATAATAACTGAAGGTAGGGGAATGTATGGCGAAGTTTAATTGGCATGAATCGGCAGAGAAAAAATGGGATAACGATGCAGAGTTTTGGAATCAAAATAGTCAAGAAATGTGGGATAGCGGGAGCAGGAGTACAATCATTCCATTTTTTGAGCAGTACGTCGAAAAAGAAGCACAAGTGTTAGATATTGGCTGTGGTGATGGGTATGGTACATATAAATTAAGTGTTACTGGGTACAAAGCAGTTGGGGTGGACTTATCGGAAGTGATGATTCAAAAGGGTAAGGAACGCGGAGAGGGCTCAAATTTATCTTTTATAAAAGGTGATTTTTCTGCATTACCATTTGAAAATGAGCAATTTGAAGCAATAATGGCAATTAATTCTTTAGAATGGACTGAGGAGCCATTACAAGCATTAAATGAAATAAAGCGTGTTTTAAAGAAAGATGGATACGCATGTATTGCAATTTTAGGACCGACAGCAAAGCCTCGAGAGAATAGTTATCCTCGTTTATACGGCAAAGACGTTGTTTGTAATACGATGATGCCTTGGGAATTTGAACAGTTAGCGAAAGAACAAGGTTTTGAAGTTGTAGATGGCATCGGTGTATATAAGCGCGGAGTAAATGAGAAGATGTTAGGTCAACTACCTACAGAGTTACAACAATCGTTAACATTCTTATGGGTATTTATGTTAAAAAACGTATAAAGAAATGAAAGAATTTTTAGGAGGTAAATAAGTGCAGAAAATACAAAAAACTGATACAATATCATCAGAACCAATTAAAGGGGGACTAGGGTATATGACAACTACTACAACAGTTAAATCCGATATTGAAATCGCACAAGAAGCGAGTATGAAGAAGATTCAAGAAATTGCAGCTGAATTAAATATTTTAGAAGATGAATTAGAGCCATACGGACATTATAAAGGTAAGTTATCTCTTGATATTTTTAAGCGCTTACAGGATGAAAAAGACGGTAAAGTTGTTTTAGTAACAGCGATTAACCCAACTCCAGCTGGAGAAGGTAAATCAACAGTAACAGTTGGTTTAGGTCAAGCTTTTAATAAAATTGGTAAGAAAACAGTAATTGCACTTCGCGAACCATCTCTTGGACCAACGATGGGACTAAAAGGCGGAGCAGCAGGTGGTGGTTTTTCACAGGTTGTACCAATGGAAGACATTAACCTTCACTTTACTGGAGATATCCATGCGATCACAACTGCCAATAATGCGTTAGCGGCGTTTATTGATAATCATATCCAACAAGGAAACACACTTGGAATTGATACGCGTAAAATCGTTTGGAAACGCTGTGTTGACTTAAATGATCGTGCCCTTCGTAATGTAGTAATTGGCCTTGGTGGACCGGTTCAAGGTGTACCACGTGAAGACGGTTTTGATATTACAGTAGCATCTGAAATTATGGCCGTATTCTGCCTTGCAACAGATATTCAGGATTTAAAAACGCGTCTATCTCGCATTGTTGTCGCTTATAATTTTACAAATCAACCTGTAACGGTTAAAGATTTAGGTGTAGAAGGTGCGTTAACATTATTATTAAAAGACGCATTAAAACCGAACTTAGTACAAACATTAGAAAATACACCAGCTATCATTCATGGCGGACCATTTGCGAATATCGCTCACGGTTGTAACAGTGTTATCGCTACGACAATGGCAGCAAAATTAGGTGATTATGTTATTACAGAAGCTGGATTCGGTGCAGATTTAGGTGCTGAGAAGTTTTTAGATATTAAAGCTCGTGCAGCTGGCATTAAACCAGAAGCAGTTGTTATTGTTGCGACTATTCGTGCGCTTAAAATGCATGGCGGCGTAGCAAAAGATCAATTAAAAGAAGAAAATGTAGATGCATTAGCAAAAGGTATGGAAAACTTACAGAAGCATGTTGAAACAATTCAAAGCTTCGGTGTGCCTTTCGTAATTGCTATTAACAAATTCATTACTGATACAGATGCAGAAGTTACATATTTACAAGAATGGTGCAATGAGCGTGGCTATGCAGTATCCTTAACAGAAGTTTGGGAGAAGGGTGGCCAAGGCGGAGTTGATCTTGCTGAAAAAGTACTAAAAGAAATCGAAAAAGGTGAGAACAACTACGCACCACTTTACGAATTAGAATTACCATTGGAAGAAAAAATTCGTACAATTGCTCAAAAAGTGTATGGTGCAAAAGATATCGAATTTGCTCCGAAAGCACGTAAGCAATTAGCTCAATATGAAGGAGAAGGTTGGAGTAACCTACCAGTTTGTATGGCGAAAACACAATACTCTCTTTCTGATGATGCAACGAAATTAGGGCGCCCATCTGACTTTATTGTTACAATTCGTGAATTAAAACCATCTATCGGTGCAGGGTTTATCGTTGCGTTAACAGGAACAATGTTAACAATGCCAGGTCTTCCGAAACAGCCAGCTGCGCTGCAAATGGATGTAAATGAAGAGGGAAAAGCAGTAGGTTTATTCTAAAAGGTTGTAATTCATCTCGTTTATCTGTACACTATATATACATCAAGTGGCGCCTTTCCATCGAAAGGCGCCTGTTTTTTGGAGGAAATTATGTTTGATCCAACTGCTTTTGAAAATTTAAAGGTAATTGTGGAAGGAGCTGTCTATGATTTCGATTTACACGGTGATATTCTCGTAACAGATCGAAAAGATGTGATGGACCTTGCTTCATTGAGTCGTATGTATAGTATTTCATTTCAACTAACAGAACCATTTAAAACGATGGTAGAGGCAACATTTTCACTATCTGTTGATGCAAAGAATTTATCAGGTGAAATATTAGAAGTACCTCAGTTTATACCAGGTTGTGAAATGAAGCTGGAATTCTCGTTCGAAATGGAACAACCAGAGATAGGATGCGAAGAAATTGAAACTTTATTGCATTCTATATGGGGAAAAGAGCGAATGATTACGCAGAAAATTTCATACGAATATAATAAGCAAGCGATTTCATATCATAATAAGGTAGAGGTTCTATTTCAAAAAGCGATTACAGAAGACCATGTTGATGATTTAATAGCTGTTATTTCACACATGATAGAAACGGTGCGAACAATACAGCATTTTCTTCAAAAATAGAGATAAAGGAGAAAAACAAATGATAAAAGATATGCAACCATTTTTACAACAAGCTTGGGAGAAGGCTGGTTTTAAAGAATTAACTGAAATTCAAAAACAAGCGATTCCAACTATTTTAGAAGGACAAGACGTTATAGCTGAATCTCCAACTGGAACAGGAAAAACATTAGCGTACTTATTACCACTTTTACATAAAATTAATCCTGAAGTAAAACAGCCACAAGTTGTTATTTTAGCTCCAACGCGTGAACTTGTAATGCAAATTCATGAAGAGGTTCAAAAATTTACAGCAGGAACTGAAATTTCAGGTGCATCTTTAATTGGTGGTGCAGATATTAAGCGCCAAGTTGAAAAATTAAAGAAACACCCGAAAGTAATTGTCGGTTCACCAGGCCGTATTTTAGAATTAATTCGTATGAAAAAGCTAAAAATGCATGAAGTGAAAACAATTGTATTTGATGAGTTTGATCAAATTGTAAAGCAAAAAATGATGGGCGCTGCACAGGATGTAATTAAATCAACGATGCGCGATCGTCAATTAGTATTCTTCTCAGCAACAATGACAAAAGCGGCAGAAGATGCAGCACGTGATTTAGCAGTTGAACCACAATTAGTACGTGTAACTCGTGCAGAGTCAAAAAGCTTAGTTGAGCATACGTATATCATTTGTGAGCGACGCGAAAAAAATGATTACGTAAGAAGAATTATGCATATGGGCGATGTAAAAGCAGTTGCTTTCTTAAATGACCCATTCCGTTTAGATGAAATTACTCAGAAATTGAAATTCCGTAAAATGAAAGCAGCAGCTCTTCATGCAGAGGCAAGCAAGCAAGAGCGTGAAGCAACGATGCGTGCATTCCGCGGTGGGAAATTAGAAATTCTACTTGCTACTGATATTGCAGCACGTGGAATAGATATTGATGATTTAACACATGTAATTCACTTAGAGTTACCTGACACTGTAGACCAATACATTCACCGTTCAGGACGTACTGGACGTATGGGTAAAGAAGGAACAGTAGTTTCTCTTGTAACAGAACAAGAAGAACGTAAATTACTTCAATTTGCGAAAAAATTAGGTATCGTGTTTACGAAACAAGAAATGTTCAAAGGAACATTTGTAGAATCGAAACCACAAGAACCAAAGAAAAAGAAACCAGCTTTTACTGGGAAGAAGAAGCCTAGATAAAGTTAAACTTTAATCAGTGGGCGGGTGTTCCTCCCCACTGATTATTAGCCTTCACGTGCAGTTAATCTCCCACCGGACTTCTTTGCTCTAACTGAATTTTGAGGTGGGAGTCTTACTGCACGGCAAATAGTGGGATAAATAAAAGGAAAGACGCAACTATGCGTAGTTACGTCTTTTTTTTGTGGAATAATAGATGAAATTTTATTAACGATTATTAAAATTTCATCTATCGTAACTTTAAAAATATTAATGATTCTACAGGGATTATTGATAAAGGTGTAGCATTTCTAGTTTAGTTTGTACAAGGAAGTAACATAAAAAGAGTCGAATATTAACATGATACGAAATAATAAAAAGAAGGTACATTTATGAACAGGAAATTAGGAATGTTTTTAAATACAAAACATATTGAAGTAAACGAAGGAATAAAAAAGGCGAGAGAATGGGATTTAAAATATATTCAACTATATGCTATGAATATGACTTTCAACTTAGCAAATATTTCAAAGGTAGAATGGACCAATTTAAAGAAAAGTTTATTTTTTAATGGAATTAAAGTTCCGTCATTAGCAATTAGTTTTGGAGAAAGTGGAATTGTAGGGGCGGAGGATGAAAATGTAATAGAGCAGTTGAAACGTGTTGCTGATAAGGGATTAGAATTAGGAGCAAATATAATAACGGCTCACATTGGAAAAATTCCAGATGTTGAAAAGAGCGAGCGATATGACAAGATGCAAAGGGCTTGTTATGAGATAGGGGATTTATTATTAAAATTAGGGGGAGTCTTCGCTATGGAGACAGGATCTGAAAAAGCAATAGTATTAAAACAATTTTTAGAAACTACAAACTCCAAAGGACTAGCTGTTAACTTTGACCCAGCAAATTTAATTAGCGATGTAAATGGAAATCCGATAGAGAGTTTATTACTATTAAAAGATTATATAGTACAAACTCATATTAAAGATTGTAAAGAAGTGAAAAGCGATAGTTCAAGTAAGTATATAGAAGTCGCAGCAGGAAATGGTGAAGTAGATTTCGATATATTCTTCAAGGCATTAGATGAAATCGGATTCGACGGGTATAACATGATTGAAAGAAATGATTATTTTAACGAACTTGACGGGATGAATCAGTCGGTAAATTTTGTAAAGAGGTACATATAAACTCAAAAGGAATAACAATAACACTTGTAGAAACCTACATAGAGTATAAAAACCATTAGGGGGAAATGAAATGATCCATAAAGTTGGACAAATTATGCTGTATGTAAATAATCAAGATGAGGCAGTAAATTTTTGGACGGAAAAGGTAGGGTTTCATGTAGTAGCAGAGGAAGATAACAAGCAAGGAATGAGATGGATTGAAATCGCTCCGACTAACGGTGCAGAAACGAGTATTATATTACATAATAAAGAAGTTATTTCTAAGATGAGCCCAGAATTAAATCTTGGTACACCATCTTTAATGTTCTTCTCAGAAAATCTTGATCAATTATATACAGATTTAAAAAATAAAAATGTTACTGTTGGAGAAATGGTAACTATGCCTTCTGGTAAAGTGTTTAACTTTGCTGATAGTGAAGGGAACTATTTTGCGGTTATGGAAAAGAACCAATAATAATATTGTTATGTGAAAATCCCCCTCGTAAATCATGAGGGGGATTAAATATTTGAAGTGAATTTTTTATTAGCGAGTTGTTCTATAAAAAATGTTCCTTTTTCAATAGCGGTCTCAATATAACCAACGATTTGATCAAACGTAAAAACCTGTAACTCTTCATGCAAATGTTGCTCCGGATACAGCATATCTTCAAAAAGGTATGCTCGAAATGCTAAAACGTTTTCTTTAGAAACCTCTTCGATATCCATAATGTGAGCCTCTTGATTTAGAAGAGAGAAGAGCTTTTGATCTATAGCGTAATGATGCAACAACTTTGCGTTCAACAATTTAAAATCGTTATAGTACATAGGTGCGATAGTTTCGTCGTTTTCCATTCTATTTTTAAGCCAAGGTAGAAAAAAGCCGCTTAGCCAATTATCATCGGCAATGAGGTGGGTGCAATAGCCTAGGAGAAAAGGGGACTCCATATAATCTTTATATTTATGAATAAATGATCCATAATCAATTCGTCTCGTATAGTCTTTTGTTGAGCCGGCGTAAAAATGTGAGGTGACTTTTTCTATCTTTGAATGCACAGCATCGGGGGCTACGCCTCCAAGTATAAAAGAAGTTTTATCTTGAATAGATAATTTCTCGGCAATCCTGTTAGCGATAATAGCATGCATAATTCGTGATCCCATGAATGACACCTCGGTTTCAAGTATTCATTTCAGGAAGAGGGCTGAATAGTTAGTATGACTTTCCCTGTACTTTTTCTACTTTCGACCCATTCATGTGCTTTCCCTGCATCTTGAAGTGGAAAAGATTTCGTTGCTTTCATTTTCAGACGGCCATCACGTAAATAACGGAAAACTTCATTTGCAGTTTCTTGGAGTAGTTCAGGACGTTTTTTTCGTGTAGTACCAAAGCTAAAACCGAGTATAGAGCGGCAACTTGCGTGTAAATCTTTCGTTTGAAAGTTACCAATTTCACCGCTTGCATTACCGAAATGAACGAGGCGACCGTAATAAGCAAGACATTTTAAACTTCTTTCCGAAACCGTTCCAGAAATAGAATCTAAAATTACATCGACCCCTTCACCGTTGGTCAGCTCATTGACTTTCTCTACAAAATCCTCATCTTGATGACAAATAACATAATCAGCTCCAGCATCTAAAGCTATTTTTCTTTTTACTTCACTCCCGACAGTACCAATAACGGTTCCAGCCCCTAATCGTTTTGCAAGTTGAATCGCGGTAGTACCAATTCCACCAGCAGCCGCATGAATTAGAACAGATTCACAATGTTGAAGTCTTGCAACATTTACAAGTAAATTGTAGCTTGTAAAAGATACGATAGGGCAAGCGGCTGCAGTTTGGAAATCAACTTCATCAGGTAATACGAAAGTAAGATTTTCATTTGCAACAACATATTCAGCGTAAGAACCATTTTGAGGAAAAGCAATGACTCGTTGGCCAGGATAAATGTTTTTCACATGAGAACCTACGCGTTCTACAATACCAGCTGCATCTATCCCTGGGATAAAAGGTAAGGCTTTGTTTCCTTTTTTGCCATAACGTGATTTAATATCGGCAAAATTAACACTAGTAGCAACAACACGAATTAATACTTGATTGTCTGAAATAGCCGGCATCTCCACGTCTGTATATTTCATCACTTCAGGACCACCGAACGAAGGTACAACGATAGCTTTCATATAATATCCTCCTAAATTTGACTATATAAATCATTTTAAATCTTCATTAAGAATTGGAAAATTATATAATTGTTATGCAAGGTTATAAGTGAAGCTTATGAAGTCATTAGATCATTATATTAATGTATATAAAATTTTTTTTGAAAAATCGAACGAAATATCGTTTTCTTGCCAATATATAGTATAAGACAAAGGAGGGATGGTACATGAAGGATGAAACAGTGTATACAGATTTAATCCAATTAACTTTATCAGGAAATAAAGAAGCGTATAGCGAATTGTATGATAAAACGATTCAAGAAATATATAAGACAGCACATTTTTTAATAGAAGACAAAGCAGATGTAGATGATGTCGTTCAAGAAATATACATACAGCTATATGAATCGCTTCGTAAATATGATAGCGAGAAGCCATTTAGACCTTGGCTAATTGGACTGGCGATTAAACAAATTCATTCTTATAGAAGAAAGAGGTGGATGCGACTGCGAATTGTAAAAAAAGCAGAAGAGCAAAGAAAGCCAGTACAAATTGATTTTTCTAGCGATGTTGTAAGTAAAATATCAAATCAAAAATTAATCGAACTCATTCATAAGTTACCGTATAAATTGAAACAAGTTATTATCTTAAGATACTTACACGATTACTCTCAAGAAGAAGTAGCACAAATATTACATATTCCAATCGGTACAGTGAAGTCTAGAATTCATGCGGCATTAAAGAAACTACGTCAAAAAGAGCAAGTAGAAGAAATCTTTTTAGGAGAGGTAGGGAATGTGAAATGAGCTTAGATTGTAGAGTTAGAGAATCTATACAAGAAGAAGCGAAGGGGATTATTGCCCCGCCGGAGTTAAAAGAAAAAGTAATTGTTCAGATTAAAATGAAGCGAGGGGGGAACAAAAGGAAGAAGCGCCTTATTGCAGGAGTGCTTGCAGCAGCATTTTTAATCCCAACGACTGGTTTTGCTTACCAATCTATTATGGCGGATGGTATATACGGGTCGTTTGAGAACTTAAAAAAACATGCCGGAGCGATGACATTAGAAGCATATATGCGTTTTAATGCAAAGTTATCACAAGCGAAAGACGAAATGGGTGCAAAGGAATATGAAGAGTTTACAAAAGAACTAAAGAAATTAACAAATGCAAAGCTTGAGTACGGGGATTCGAACGGTAATATTGATTATGATCAATTATCACCAGCTAAAAAAGAGGAAATGAAAAAGGTAGAAATGGAACTTCAGCCGTATTTTGATAAATTAAATGGCCATAAATCTAGTAAAGAAGTATTAACTTCAGAAGAGTATGAACAATATATGGAAGCGTTAATGTCATATCAAACTGTATTAGTAAAAGCGAAATCGAGTGGTGGGATAACAGTAGAAGAAGTACCTGAAGCGTATAAAGAAAGATTTATTAAAGCAGAACAGTATATGGAGTATGTAGATGAAAAGGTGAGATAAGTAAAAAAGCTCATAGCTTAAGCTGTGAGCTTTTCTTATTGAAACGTAAATATATTAACCACCTATGCCTTTTGCTAGCAATAAGAAATATACAAATACTAGTATTACTCCATTTAATGCCGTGCCAACTATTTTAAATAGCCAATTCTTTGATGCGATCGCAAAAATAATACCGAGTAATGAAAGAATACTTAGAAGTACAATAATTAATGTTAAATTTGCATTAGGTCCTCTTAAAATAAAGAAAGAACATATACTTGCGATAAACGTTAGAAACGAGAAAGTCCCAAATTTCATAATAAGTCTCCCTTGTTTGAAATGTATTTTGATTTAGTGCACGACTTTCTTTAGTTTAACATGAATTTCCTATTATCAATTAAATATATGAACAATAACAAAACGAGTATAAAATCTATGCGATTTCATACTCGTTTTGTTATTACTTAAATTTCCTTACCGCATGTATAGAAACTCTTACAAGGAGTATTGCACTTATAAATAAACCACCATAACCAACGACACTTAAAAATTGAACATTAGGTTCTTTTGCATACAAGTTAGGGGCAGAATTATCTTGATTTACTAAATAAGTGAAAGTGGGAAATCACTTAGTTATATTCCTTCCCAGTCTCCTTGTCTTTTTGTATCAAACAATCTAAAAGTGAGTAACCAGCTATTAAACTAATAATGGTAACGAAAGTTGTATTTATAAGAATAATATTAGTTAAATAAGGTAGATATTTTCCAACTGGTGAAAAGAGTAGAGCTGGAGAAAAGGAAATGAATAGTGTAGGCAACGTAATAGCGATAAATTTATCCGGCTGAAAGTTCCAGTTTTGTTTACTTGTTTCACGATTAATGGATTGAAGGAATCGTAATAAAATGCCGACCAAAAGAGGGAAGAGTGTATAGTAGAATAATCTTGGATAAACGTTAAAGTTCACCTGCGCGTCTGTATCTAAATAAAATTGAATTTTCACTCCGACAAATAATAATAAGACGATAAATAATGTGAAGCAGAGGTATAGAATCACTTTTTGCATTGCATTCCACCATCCTTTACTCAAAATATATTCAAAAAAAGAAGAGATATACAATAACTACTGTTGTATATCTCTTCTTTTACTGTTAGTTAATAGTGGAGTTTGCTTTTTCTTGCTTCGTGAAATAATCAATAATGCCCATCGCGCTAATTTCTATATCTAGATGTAAAATGTTATAAACGGAATGATTTGATGGAACGTTTAACTTTGTAAGATGAGAAGAGATTTTATCCATTAATAAAGTTTGTAAAGCTTTAGTCGCTTCATCAAAATCATTATACTTTTCAAAGACCTCTTTACCAGTACCAACAAAAATAGGTAACCAATGTTCAAGTTGGTTATATACTTCTGTAACATTGGATGATGCGCCGTAATGACCGAAATAAATAGTATCTACATCCATACTTTGAATATGATTTTTAGAAGCGATCATCGCCTCTGGTTGGAATTGTGAAGGTGAAGTTGATGGTAGATATAGTTCTACACCAAGATCAGCTAGCTCTCGATAGTAAATTCCAATTGTATCGCCAGTAAAAATGCCGTTTGTTAATGAATCGTGAATGCTAATATGATGCTTAGCATGTCCCGGTGTATCGTAAAATGTAAGTGTACGGTCTTCTGCAATTTTTAACGTATCACCATGTTGTACAATACGAACACGTTCTTCTTCAATTGGAAGAATGGGATCAAAAAGTTTATCAAAATCTTCTTTGTACACAGCTTTTGCACCTAAAATGAGTTTTGTTGGATCGATCATATGACGAGCACCACGAGAATGTACAAATAAAGTAGCATTTGGGCACTTTTCCATCATTAGCCCTGCTGCACCTGCGTGATCTAAATGAACATGTGTAACAATGATATTTTTTACATCTTTTAAATCAATATGTAATTGTTGTAAGCCGTCTAAAATATAGGGAAGAGAAGGGGCTGCACAAGTTTCAATTAAAGTAATGTCGTCACCTAATAAAACGTACGTACCTGTTCGTTCAATATGTTGTAAGTCGTAATCATCAATAAGATATAGGTGAGAAGATAATTGTTCTACTTTTTTCATCATTACCACTCCTTATATACTTTTATGTTTTTTATTATACGCTAAAAATGCAAAAAGGCAGAAAACGAAACCTCGTCTTCTGCCTTTTTGTAATGTTCTTACCGCGTTTGTTCTTTATTAATAGACATAACGAACAGTCCAACAATGCCACCAACGATTGGAAGCATAATCTCTCCTGCTAAATTAAAGTAGGAGCTTAAAAATAAACCATTTACATCGATTACCCAGCCAATAACATACAATAACATCATATATAGTACGAAATAAAACTCGCGATTTGAAATCGTTTCATGTTGTGCAGTTTTCATAATGAACACCATCCTTTTCTTTTATAATGGAATATAAACTGTCACATTTTGTTCATAATTCAATTGTAAAACTTTCCATCATAAAAGTCTAGTATATTGTGTCGAATTTTTGAACGAAAATAAAGCGCTATCATTTTGGTGTGTAAGTACGTAATAAGAGCTGTATATTCACGAATGTAGTATAGTATAAACATAGAATGATAGTAAAGAGAGGGGCAAGGATAATGACAGTTTATGATTTTTCAGCTAAAACGATAACAGGAGAAGATAAATCGTTAAAAGATTACGAAGGAAAAGCGCTTCTTATTGTAAATGTAGCTAGCAAATGTGGTTTTACACCGCAATATAAAGGATTACAAGAAGTATATGATAAATATAAAGATCAAGGATTAGAAATACTAGGCTTCCCTTGTAATCAATTTGGAGGGCAAGAACCGGGAACGGAAGCTGATATTACTAGTTTTTGTGAATTAAACTACGGTGTAAACTTCCCGATGTTTGCAAAGATTGATGTGAAAGGTGATAAGGCTCATCCTCTTTATACATACATGACAGAACAAGCACCCGGTTTACTTGGTATGAAAGCAGTGAAATGGAACTTTACTAAGTTTCTAATTGGAAAAGATGGGAAAGTAGTAGGGCGTTTTGCACCGCAGACGAAGCCGGTGGATTTAGAGGTTGAGATTGAGAAGGTGCTTGGGGAATAATTAGGAGTTAGCTATCTTTTATTATGTTTATTAAATAACACCTCAAAGAACAAAGTAGTTCTTTGAGGTGTTTTCTTTAAACTCACATAATCAAGATTAAATCACTCTATCGTAGTCATTTGATTTAGGCAGAGAAGCTGCTTTTTTCATAAGCACTTCCCATAAGTGTACGGATGTCTTCCATTCGGCGGCGGCCTGTTCCTTTTGATACATAGCGTTCTCATAACTGAAAGTAAGTTGTTGCATATCAGCCGAGTTGTAAAGTGTATCGATGTGAAGAGCGTATTCTCGGAATGTTTGACTTTCACCCCGCGGTATGCCGATTCTCGCAAATTGTTTTAAAAGTGCACCGTAAGCTTTTCTATAAACAGCATCATCTTTTCGATATTTATAGAAAAGAATAATAAAAAATGTAATCCATTTCATTCTTGTGGTGAAGAGAATGTATCCTATGATACTAATCGGTATCGCAGAGAGGAATACGTACCACCAAGAAAAATCATTTTTAGAATTTGTGATCTTTTTAGTAGAGGCTTCTTCTGTATCTTCTATTAAACTTTTGAGCTTCGCTTCATTGTTTCTTTGGTGCATTTGCTCGTTTTGAGAATTAGTTTCTTCGCTATTTTGAAAAGTAGGAGCAGGAGTATTATTTGTAAAATTATAGGGATTGGTAAATCCTTTTGTTGGTTCGAATGGAATCCATCCGTATCCAGGAAAATATACTTCGACCCAAGAGTGTGCGTTATTGTTTTCGATTTTATAAACATTCTCACCTTCTGTACTAACAAGTGTATTCTCAAGAGTTCCTTCTGTATAGCCTTTTACCCATCGAGCGGGAATCCCGGCAGAACGAAGTAACACGATCATAGACGTCGAAAAATTATTACAGTAGCCGCTTTTTGTATCGAAAAGGAATTGATCTACATAATCTTGGTTTTTGGCAGGAATCATCACATCCGTTGTTTCGTATACAAAAGAATGGTCTGTGAAGTAATTTTCAATAGCTAATACTTTATCATATCGGTTGTCTTTATCATTTGTAAGATTAACAGCTAAGTCTCTTACTCGCTGCGGTAATGATTCGGGAAGTTGTGTGTACTTTGTCATGAAATAAGAATTTGATTCTTGACCTTCATTCGTTTTTGTTGCTTTCAAGTTTTCTATGGAAAACTCCGGGATCTCATATGTTACTTTATATGAATTTAAAGTAGTAGAAGAGTCTCCGTGCATCGTATAGATTTTTTCTGAAAATGGGTCAACGCTGTATGATACATCAGAAGAAGCCTCAACTGATACTAATCCTGTTGGATAGGTAAGGTGAGAATAACTTTTTTGCATGGTGATTGTTGCTTTGGCTGTTTCTGTTTTTGTATTTTTTTCGTACCAACTCACGACGTCGTTTTTATTTTTAAAAGAAACCTTTTTCGGATTTTCAGAAACCTCCCAGCCTTTTCCTGTATAAAAATCTTTTGTTTCTACTCTCCAATATTGTTTGTTTTGCGTTTGTGCTGTAAAAACAATTGTATTATCCGCCTTAAAAGGACCACCTAATTGCGAGTCATCTAAACCATACCCAATTTTAGAAACTTCTTGTTCTTTACTTGCTTCGGATGTGTTGAATTTTAAAAAATCCATTGGGTTTGGCCATTGAGGGCCAAATTTTGGAGCGAAGTATGCGATAGTTGCTGACAATACAATAAATATTGTAAGAGGTCTAAGTAATTTTGAGATTACTCTAGCATAATTTTGTAAGTGTTCCATCTCTTTTATTCGTTCTATTTGAAGAAGACTAAGCATAAAAAAGCCGATGACAACAGTACGAATAATAGCGTAGTTTGCATTGTATAAATGTAAGTTATGAAAAGTTATGATATAAATAATAGTCAATATAAGAAATAACAACCCGCGTTTTTTATGAATCATCCAAAAAAAGATGAAAGAACTCAAAAACCAAAATGATAAAAAAAATAAAAGTGTTGGAAAAACTGGAGAAATATCTAGCAAATTCCCTTGAAATAACAGGGAGGAATTTCGAGAAATATCAGAAAAAAATTTCGTTAGCCAAGATGGATTTATAAAAGCATTTTTATAATACAGGAAATGAATGATGAATAAGATCGTGACGATCTTTATTGGAATTTGCCACCTTGTTTGAAAAAAAGAGAGAGTGAAGCAAATTCCTATAAATATTACAAAAATATCTAATCTACCTACGTTTGTAATACCTATAAGGGGTCTTAGCCATTCTAGTAAAAGTAGAAGTGCACATACATGCATGAAGAATCTGCTCATATCCCATTTGTATTTTGTTCGTAATGTTATCATTTGCTCACCTCAAAAAACACGTTTGTATACCGGTTCCCATAAACCACATTTACAAATATTTTTCGTTTTTGTAGAGTTTCTAGAATACTTAGTTCTCGATGTGAGAGTTGATTTGCTTTTTCTTTCACGACAAACACCATTAATTTTCTGTTTTTTATAGCAGCAAAGTCAGCCGCCTTTTGAATATCGGGAGAAAGATCGCTTGTTACGAGTATAATCGTTACGGGCTCATAAATTTTTCTTAATTCTATTTCTACACTCCGAGAGAGCGGGAATACACAGTCCGCTTGTACTTTCGCTAAATGACAAAAGATTTGATGCAACTGACTATCTCCATTGTCTAAAGGGAAAAAAGTTTGTTCTTTTCCGACAGACACGAATGACGCTGGTGAATTTTGCTTCAATACAGCCCTTACAATAGAGGCGGAAAATGTTACGACTGATTCGAATAGAGGGGATGGGGTTCTGTCCATGAATATCATAATATTATGGCTGCGCTGTTGTTCAAATTCTTTCGTCATAATGTTGTTTGTTCGTGCAGTTGCTTTCCAATCAATCCATGAAAAGCGATCACCAGGCTTATATTCTCTGACACCGACAGAAATTGTAGAGTCCTTTGCTAAATTTATATTTGCTGAAAGCGCTCCTTGTTCGAAATGATTTTCTAATTGTCGATACGCTATATCTACATACTGGGGATAGACTAAAAATGTATCTGGAACTGAAAAAGTTACTTCTTTCTCCATCATACCGAATAAATCGCCAGTTTTGACACGTACGCTTGAAAAAGTGTGCTCTCCTCTAGGGATTGTGTCAATAGCATATTGAAACGAAATATTCCGTTTTAATCCTGGAAAGAGTATTACATTATTCACCGTCGTTTGTCTACAATTTGTAAATTGTGATGGCAGTTCATCTTCTATAACTAAATAAAGTAAGGGGAAAGGAAATCTTCTTTTTATTGTAATCGTGCTTGAAAATTGTTCTCCTGCTGCATATTCATCTTGGTTTGTTATTCGTTTTACTTCAGCGTCCCGTAAAGCGTAGAAGGGAAGTAGTAGTGAATAAAGGCCAATAGGAATCGTACTGTAAAACAAAAACCAACTTACAAATCCTCCTTGAAGCATAGCGTATACAAATGTTAAGACTAGGCATAAAGGTATTAGCAATAACTTGGTAACGTGATATAGCGCCCGTAGTAGTTGTTTCATCAAAGGTTTTTCGTCCTTTGAGTCGGCACGGTAGTTCGTGCAACGATTTTGGCGATAACTTGTTCTCCTGTTATTCCTTCAAATCTTGCTTCCATTTTTAGAATGAGTCTGTGAGCTAACACGTAAGGAGCTAAAAATTTAACATCGTCTGGAATAACATAATTTCTACCATGGATGAATGCATAAGCTTGTGAAGCTTTCATTAAAGCAATTGAGCCGCGTGGACTTGCACCTAGCTGTATAGAACTATAAGAACGGGTCTGACTAACAAGCTTTACAATGTAATGTTTGATTGCTTTGTCCATGCTTATATCCCGTACGCTTTGTTGTAAATAAAGTAATTCTTTTATTGTAGTAATAGCTTGTAAATGAGAGAGTGGATTTGTTTTTTCCATCCGGTTTAAAATTTCAAATTCTTCTTCTGGTGTAGGATATCCCATTTTTAGCTTCAACAAGAAACGATCGAGCTGAGCTTCTGGTAAAGGATATGTTCCCTCATATTCGACCGGATTTTGTGTAGCCATTACAAAGAAAGGTTTTGGTAACGATCTTGTAATGCCATCTATTGTGATAGTGCCTTCTTCCATACTTTCAAGTAAGGCAGATTGTGTCTTTGGAGATGTACGATTAATTTCATCAGCAAGTATAAAATTCCCCATGATTGGTCCAGGCTTGAACTCAAATTGGAGCTCTTTTGGATTGTAAATAGAAACACCTGTTACATCTGACGGCAGTAAATCAGGTGTGAATTGAATGCGCTTGTAATCGGCATCAATCGATTTAGAAAGAGCACGTACTAACATTGTTTTCCCAACGCCAGGAACATCTTCTAATAGTACATGACCTTCAGCTAAGAGAGCTGTCAAAGCTAAGATCGTTTCTTTTCGTTTTCCGACCATTAATTTTTCAATATTGGTGATTATTTTTTCTACAAGGGGATGTAATGAATCAAGCTGGTGCATCGTAATCCTCCTAATGTTATTATCGTTTTTTAATCTATTGAGTGGAAAATAGAATGTATCCATCTAATTGCGGGCAGTAAAGATTTTATCTTTAATTCTAAGAATATTCAGATTATTTATTCTGATTACATCTAGTATAATTGTTTCCGTAACTTTGGGCAATATGGTAAATAATGATTTGTAGTTTTATGTAAAATATGTCTGGATATAAAATAGTATCGTTGGAGAAAATAAATTCCTTATTAAATCAGAGTCATCCTTCGATAACGTTAAGATCCATTGGAATTACTGGAGAACAAATCGAAGACAAATTAAAAACGTTCAAAATATAGTCGGTATAGATACCGGCTTTTTTCTTTAAGGGCGGAGGAGATATTCGGAATTTGTATTTGCCAGGTGCCTGAAACAGCGGCGCAAAATTTAAAATTTTAGGGTTTGAAGTCGAGAGTATATTCGTTGTATTTTGAACTCCTTTCATTTTTAAAAAAATAATAACGAAGACTAACGCCTTTTATATTAGTAGTAGCCTTCGTTATTATTTATTATGATATATATTTGTGCTTTATTTTCGTTACACCTTACCTCATTATTTAGATTAAGTATTTAATTTTTTGTAGTTAGTATTTATCATTTATTAATTTTATTAATGATATTATTTATCCCCTCAAATAGTGCATCTTTGACTACTTCAGTATAATTACTATAATTATCATTTTTGTCGATTATTATATCCATGACTTGCTTTAACTTTCCATCAACTATAACTGTTAACCCTTGTAACTTTTCACCAGTCTGCTCATTTTCGAATTCCTCATTTAATATAGTTACTACATCTTTATTACTCATACTATTATCATCCTTATCCCGTTTAAATTATAGTGAAAATAGATTGTTATTAAACTCATCTATCCAATATTTTTCTGATTTAGGTATTAATTTAGTGAAATCTTCATATTTACCATTCCAATCTTTTGGTGTATATTCTTCATATGATGCTGGTTCTGGGAACATTGAATATAGTATTTTATCATCAAAGTTAATTAATAACACCGGACTAAAATCTAATAGATCTTCTCCTGCATGTTTACTTTTAATATTTTCAAGTAGTAAATAATTTAATTCCTCTTTAGTTGTGTTATATTTATTAATCCTTTGTAAAAATACTTCTACATTTTCATTGTCTAATACTTTTATTCCATTTCTTTCTTCAATTTCGTCATTATCTTCAATGCTTACACCTAAATTTTTATATGCATTATCTAACTTATTATAATCCAAAAACCATAGTTCTTTATCTGTTACATACCATCTAAATTCATTATTATATATGACGGCTACTATAATGTTTTCTGCATAAAGCGGTTCTAATATCATAATCTACTCCTTTTATTATTACTTTATAGTCCTGCCATTCTTGGCGTATTCTTCTATCCATTCAATCCAAGGTGCTGGCAATTCATAAGAATTTCCTGGCGTTGTTGGGTCAACTATTTTCGGTGCAGTTCCTCCTTGATTTAGGGGGTTTGATTTATATCCTTTTTGAGGTATTGCATTTTCATTTATAAAATCATCTAACGATTTAGGTATATCAAATTCAACTATCTCTGCATTACTTCCTCTTTTATTTAAGAAATATTTTGCATGCTCATCATTACCTGTACTTACATTTAAATTAGCTTTCTTATTAGGTATTTCTACATTACTATTTTCATCTACAGTTATCCTAGTTCTACTTGCATTTGGAGGTGTTCCACCTTGAACACGTCTATAAGTGACCATTTCCTCTTCAGCTTGTGTAATTCTCTTAGTTGCCTTAGAAGCTTCAGTCGCTCTATCAGCATTCTTAATACCCTCTAACGCATTAGTAGTCATCTTCACGCCTTTTCCGACTTTAGCAAGTTTTCCAAAAGGTGTGAGTCCAGCTACCGCCATTCCTCCAGCAAATATTCTATCCCAAGTGGAAAGCTTTTCACCGGTAGAGGGATCAATGCCATCCCAAGCACGTCTAATATCGTATTCACCTGTCAATTCACCTGCTATATCTCTAGCTAGTTTTTTTTCATCAAAACTTTTCTCTTCCATTGATACTTTACCACACATTGCACCCTCTGCCTTTGCTACATCCTGATTATCTGTATTGCGAAATTTCTCAGCAATTCTCTTTAATTCTTCTTCAATATGTGAGATTGCATTGGTAGCTGTAAACACAGAAGGTCTTGCGTTATTGAACACTTGAACGAAATTTTGATTAGATGCGCCTGCCCACTGATAACACATGTAATCAATTTGATCGCATAAATTTTTATGTATAGATTCTAACATGTGTTTTGTATCATTTGCCCGTTTTGCAACTTGTTCTAATTCCTCAGGTGTTACCTTAATCTGAACCATATTTATCCTCCCATCCCCGATTAAATTATGAACCGTGAGGATAAATATGTAAATACCTAAATGAGGAAATATCAGTATATTCGCTATGTTATTAACGTAATAATTCTTTTTTGTACTACTACCATCTTCACATAAATACCACTGAATTCCTAGACAATTGAGTAATGTAATACGAAACATTTTTAAATCAATGAGGGGACATACAAGGAAGAAATAGAGTAGTAGCTTTCGGTGACGAAAAAGCGCAGAGGGATCTACGTGATAAGATTGTAAACATAAATCATACGTCTTATGATTTAAATTTATTAGTTAATAGTATGATTAATTACATACTTAGTCACTATTTTGATCACAATTCTATTAAAATACCGCTTTCATCTTCTAGCGAACAATTTGTCTAAGATACGTCTTTATTTGATAAATATAAAGAATAAGAGTTAGAAATACTCGGTTTCACTTGTAATCAATTTGGAGGGCAAGAATCTGGTACGGAAGCTTATATTACAATCTTTTGTGGACTGAACTATGGTGTTCATCCACTGTATACATACATGATGGAACAAGCACCGGTTTTACTTGTCATGAAAGCAGTAAAATGGAAATTTACGAAGTTTTTAATTGGAAGGAATGGGGAAAGTGATAGGAAGTTTCGTACCACAGACAAAGCCAGTTGATTTCTATCATATTGCGAACCGCTTCACTATAATTTCATTCGTAGATGACTTTTGAAAGATAATAATTTTCATTGGAAAAAGGAAATGAGTATAACAAACGTATCCTTTGAGCATTCAATATTAGTAGGTGAAATTAGAATAATTAGAAGAAGGTGCTGAATAGAACGTGAGAAAAGAGTCTACCAAAAAAGCATAAAAAACTTCTCAATATACTTATAAAGAAAAACGTAGGAATGTCTCCTGCGTTTTTTCTTTTGCAAAATAGTCGATACCCCAAAATACTATTCTCCTAATAATTAAGATTAACCATAAATCTTCACAACGGAACAAAGGATTTTCTCACAAACTTATTTTCTACTGAATTTTTGACAATCTCTTGAACTGTGCGAAATGTCACATCTGTATTTTATAACCTCTTTTATAGTAAGGGTATGTAAGAGAGACGTATTAAAGGAGTGAACATTATGAAGAAGAAACCTTCAGCACTAATGAGACGTTTAAAATATTTTTCACCAATAGATCGTTATAACGATAATCATACACAAGAAACATATGAAGATCGCGAATGGGAGAATGTGTACAGAAAGCGTTGGCAGCATGATAAAGTAATTCGTTCTACACACGGCGTGAACTGTACTGGTTCATGTAGCTGGAATATATATGTGAAGGATGGAATTGTAACTTGGGAAGGACAGGAGCTTAACTATCCGACTACAGGTCCTGATATGCCTGATTTTGAACCACGAGGATGCCCACGTGGAGCAAGTTTTTCTTGGTACATTTATAGCCCGCTTCGTGTGAAATATCCATACGTACGTGGTGTTCTTTGGAATATGTGGCAAGAAGAACTACAAAATAACGAGTCACCATTAGACGCTTGGAAAAGTATTGTGGAAAACCCTGAAAAGGCACGTACGTATAAGCAGGCGCGTGGTAAAGGGGGATTCATTCGTGCGAATTGGGATGAAGTGTTACAACTCGTTTCAGCGTCTTTACTTTACACAGTAATAAAATACGGTCCAGATCGAAATGTTGGTTTCTCACCAATTCCAGCTATGTCGATGTTAAGTCATGCAGCTGGTAGTCGCTTTATGCAACTTATGGGTGGACCGATGCTTAGTTTTTATGATTGGTACGCAGATTTACCACCAGCTTCTCCGCAAATTTGGGGCGATCAAACAGATGTACCAGAAAGTAGTGATTGGTATAACTCGGGTTACATTATGACGTGGGGTTCAAATGTACCGATGACGAGAACTCCAGATGCACACTTTTTAGCAGAGGTTCGATATAAAGGAACGAAAGTCGTTTCTGTTAGTCCTGACTTCGCTGAATCTACAAAGTTTGCGGATGATTGGATTAGTGTGAAACAAGGTACAGATGGTGCACTTGCGATGGCAATGGGGCACGTAATCTTACAAGAATTTTACGTAGATAATCAAGTGGAGTACTTCACAAAGTATGCGAAGCAATATACTGATTTTCCTTTCTTCGTTACATTGAAACAAAAAGGGGATCAATTCGTTGCTGATCGTTTCTTCAACGCTTCTGATATTGGACGCGAAACGAAGTTAGGAGAATGGAAACCTGTTCTTTGGAACGAGAACACGAACGATTTTGCAACACCTCACGGCACAATGGGATCACGTTGGGATAACGAAAAGAAATGGAACTTACGTTTAGAAGATGAAGAAACAGGTGAAAAGATTAATCCGCGTCTTTCTTTACTTGGAATGGAAGATAGTGTTGAAACGGTGCAAATTCCGTACTTCTCTGATGATGGAAATACAATATTAGAACGTACAATTCCAGTGAAAAAGGTTATGACAGAAGAAGGTGAAGTGTTCGTTACAACTGTATACGACTTAACATTAGCAAATTATGGCGTGAACCGAGGGCTTGGCGGGCAAGAGCCGAAAGACTTCAATGATGACGTACCGTTTACACCTGCATGGCAAGAAAAAATGACAGGGGTGAAACGAGAGCTTATTATTCAAATCGCTCGTGAGTTCGCACAAAATGCTGTTGATACGAATGGTCGCTCAATGATTATAATGGGAGCTGGTATTAACCATTGGTTTAACTCTGATACGATTTATCGCGCCGTTTTAAATCTTGTACTTCTCGTTGGGGCACAAGGTGTAAACGGAGGTGGTTGGGCGCATTACGTTGGTCAAGAAAAATTACGACCAGCAGAAGGATGGCAAACAATTGCGATGGCAAAAGATTGGCAAGGGCCACCGAAATTACAAAACGGTACATCTTTCTTCTATTTCGTAACAGATCAATGGCGCTATGAAGATACACCAGTTGGACATTTGGCATCACCAGTTGAGGGTAAATCACGTTATCAACATCACGGTGATTACAATGTATTAGCAGCAAGACTTGGCTGGTTACCTTCGTATCCGACATTCGAGAAAAATGGGATTGAATTATATAAAGAAGCTGTTGCTGCTGGTGCAACAACGCAAGAAGAAATCGGAAAATACGTTGCGCAAAAACTAAAAGAAAAAGAACTGAAATTTGCAATTGAAGATCCTGATAATAAAAATAACTTCCCGCGCAACTTATTCGTATGGCGTGCAAATTTAATTTCAAGTTCTGGTAAAGGCCACGAATATTTCTTAAAGCATTTGTTAGGTACAACGAACGGATTAATGAATGATGATAGTGATTCGTTACGACCAGAAGAAATTAAGTGGCATGAAGAAGCACCAGAAGGGAAGCTTGATTTACTTATTAATTTAGATTTCCGTATGGCTGGAACAGCGCTTTATTCTGATATCGTCTTACCTGCTTCAACTTGGTATGAAAAGCATGATTTAAGTAGTACAGATATGCATCCATTTGTACATCCGTTTAATCCAGCAATCGGTTCGCCGTGGGAAGCGCGCTCTGACTGGGATATTTTCACCTCTCTTTCTAAAGCTGTGTCAGATTTAGCGAAGAAAATCGATCTTGAGCCAATGAAAGAAGTTGTTGCAACACCACTTCTTCATGATACACCGCAAGAATTAGCGCAACCACTTGGCAAGATTAAAGACTGGAGCAAAGGTGAGTGTGAACCGATCCCAGGGAAAACAATGCCGCAAATTCATGTTGTCGAAAGGGATTATAAAACGATTTATGACAAGATGACAGCGCTTGGACCAAATACTGGAAAACAACCAATTGGTACGAAAGGGATTTCTTGGTCTGCAGAAAAAGAATATGAGCAATTAAAGAGCCGATTAGGAGTTGTTCGAACGGATTCTATTGCGAAGGGGTGCCCAGATATAAAAGAAGCAATTAATGCTGCTGAAGCGGTATTAACACTTTCTTCTACAACAAACGGTCATATGGCTGTAAAAGCATGGGAAGCGCTTGAAAAACAAACGGATTTAAAACTACGTGACTTAGCAGAAGAACGTGAAGAAGAATGCTTCACATTTGAACAAATTACAGCGCAGCCGAAAACAGTAATTACTTCTCCGGCCTTTACGGGTTCTGAAAAAGGTGGACGCCGTTACTCACCATTTACAACAAATGTTGAACGTCTCATCCCTTGGAGAACGATAACTGGTCGACAATCTTTCTACTTAGATCACGACATGATGAAAGAATTTGGTGAAACGATGGCAACATTTAAACCAATTCTGCAACATAAACCGTTCCGTAAATCACGTCCCGAAGTAGAAGGAAAAGAAATTACACTAAACTATTTAACACCGCATAATAAGTGGTCGATTCATAGTATGTATTTCGATTCATTACCGATGTTAACGCTGTTTAGAGGTGGTCCGACTGTTTGGATGAATAAAGATGATGCGAATGAAGCTGGTGTTGCTGATAATGATTGGATTGAATGTTTTAACCGTAACGGCGTAGTCGTAGCACGTGCTGTTGTAACGCACCGTATACCGAGAGGAATGGCATTTATGCACCATGCGCAAGATCGTCACATTAACGTACCTGGTACGAAATTAACAAGCACCCGCGGGGGAACGCATAATAGTCCAACCCGTATTCATGTGAAACCAACACATATGATTGGTGGATATGGCCAATTAAGCTATGGATTTAACTACTATGGTCCGACTGGTAATCAGCGTGACTTAAATGTCGTAATCCGTAAACTGAAGGAGGTAGATTGGCTTGAAGATTAAAGCACAAGTCGGAATGGTAATGAACCTAGATAAATGCATCGGCTGCCATACTTGTAGTGTAACGTGCAAAAACACCTGGACAAATCGTCCAGGTGCTGAATATATGTATTTCAATAACGTAGAAACGAAACCGGGAATTGGTTATCCGAAGCAATGGGAAGATCAGGAGAAATATAAAGGCGGCTGGGAATTGAAAAATGGTGAAATTCAGCTGAAGTCCGGTTCGAAAATGAAGCGTCTTATGAATATTTTCCACAATCCAGATCAACCAACAATTGATGATTACTTTGAACCTTGGAATTATGATTATGAAACATTAACAAATAGTCCACAGCGTAAGCATCAGCCAGTTGCTCGTCCGAAATCAGCAATTACAGGCGAATTTATCGATAAAATTGAATGGGGTCCAAACTGGGAAGATGATTTAGCTGGTGGACATATAACAGGGTTACAAGACCCGAACGTAAAGAAAATGGAAGAAGAAATTAAAACGGATTTTGAAAATGTCTTTATGATGTATTTACCACGCATATGCGAACATTGTATGAATCCATCTTGTGTATCTTCTTGTCCATCCGGTGCGATGTATAAACGTGAAGAAGATGGGATTGTTCTTGTAGATCAAAACGCATGTCGTGCATGGAGATTCTGCGTATCTTCTTGTCCATATAAAAAAGTGTATTTTAACTGGCAAACGAATAAAGCTGAAAAATGCACAATGTGTTTCCCACGTATTGAAGCAGGTATGCCAACAATTTGTTCGGAAACATGTGTAGGACGTATTCGATATATTGGGGTAATGCTATATGACGCTGACAAAGTAAAAGAAGCGGCATCTGTTGAAGATGAAAAAGATTTATATGAATCTCAGCTTACTGTTTTCCTAGATCCAAATGATCCAGAAGTAGCAGCTGAAGCGAAAAAACAAGGCATTCCTGAAGAGTGGATTAAAGCAGCACAACAGTCACCAATTTATAAAATGATTATTGATTGGAAAATTGCTCTGCCTCTTCATCCGGAGTATCGTACAATGCCAATGGTTTGGTATATCCCGCCGCTTAGCCCAATTATGAACATGGTGGAGGGGAAAGGTAGTAACTGGCAAGCAGAAGAGATTTTCCCTGCTATTGATAATATGCGTATTCCAATTCAATATTTAGCGAATTTACTCACTGCAGGAGATGAATCACATATTCGACTTACATTGAAAAAAATGGCTGTTATGCGAACTCATATGAGAGCATTGCAAATTAATAAAGAACCAAATGAAGCGGTATTAAAAGAACTCGGTTTAACGAGACAGGATGTAGAAGATATGTATCGTCTTCTTGCTATCGCGAAATATAAAGATCGTTTCGTCATTCCGACATCTCACCGCGAACAAGTTGCAGATTTATATAACGAACAAGGAAGCTGTGGTTTATCTTTCCCAGGTGGCCCAGGCTCTTGCACGACAATTTCTTAAATAATGGGGGCGGAAAAATATGAAACAAAGTTTACAAACTGCTTTTTCATGTTCTTCATTCCTTCTTTCCTATCCGGAAATCGGGTGGAGAGAAGCTTTAACTGAATTGCAAGAAGAGATTGAAGCGATTGAACAGGAAGACGTTAAAGCATCACTTACAGCATTTATAAAGCAAGCGCTGGATAAAATGGATGATCAATTAATTGACTGTTACGTATATACATTCGATTTTGGTAAGAAGACAAATATGTATCTTACTTATATGAACACCGGTGAACAAAGAGAAAGAGGTATTGAGTTATTAGAGTTAAAACAGCATTATAAAAAATCTGGTTTTGAAGTAACAGATAAAGAATTACCTGATTATTTACCGCTATTGCTTGAGTTTTTTGCAAATGCAAATGAGCAAGACTGTGAACCAATTATGAGTAAATACAAGGAGAACATACAAGCATTACACGTTCAGTTAAAAGAAGCTGATAGTATGTATGAACCAATTCTTGCGGCTGTTCTACTCGCTATCGATACATGGAGTGTACAGACAAATTAGAAAGGAGAGTTGTCAAAATGATGGATCAATTTCTGTGGGTATTGTTTCCCTATATCATTTTTGCAATCTTTATCGGCGGACATATTTTTAGATACAACTATGATCAATTTGGATGGACATCAAAATCTAGCGAACTATTAGAAAAGAAAATGCTGCGAATCGGAAGTCTATTATTCCACTTTGGGATCATGTTCGTAATTGGTGGTCATGTTATGGGGATTTTAATTCCAGAGGCTGTATATCGTTCAATAGGTATTTCTGAGCATATGTATCACATAATGGCAATTAGTTTCGGGCTTCCGGCAGGTATTGCTTCTATCATCGGTTTAATTATATTAACGTACCGCCGCGTAACAGTAAAACGTATCATTGCTACGAGTACAAAGGGAGACTATATTGCGCTTATTTTATTACTTATCGTAATGTTAGCGGGACTTTCTTCAACTTTTTTAAACATCGACTCAAATGGGTTTGATTATCGTACAACAATCGGTCCGTGGTTCCGAAGTCTCTTTATTTTCCAACCGAAAGTTGAATATATGATGGAAGTACCAGTATGGTTTAAAATTCATATTATTGCAGGGCTGGGGCTATTCGCGGTATGGCCATTTACTAGACTTGTACATGTATTTAGTGCTCCAATTAAATATTTAAGCCGTAGTTATGTAATCTATAGAAGACGTATTCCTAATGAATTGAAAAAATAATTTTGTTTTATATGTCTAGTAACTTATAAGGAAAGCCGAGATCTAATTGGAGACCTCGGCTTTCCTTATAGAAATAAGATGCTAATCAATGCTACAAACAGAGGTAGAGCAATCTTCACAAGCAATTTCACATTTTAAAAATTGTAAATCATGGATTGTAATCTTTCCTTTATGAATAGAAATCGTACCTTTTTTTTTCAAATCATTTAACATTCGATTTACACTTTCACGCGAAGTTGCACAGAAATTAGCAAGTTCTTGATTCGTTAATGGTAAATCGATGAGAATACCATTTTCTTTTAACACACCGTAACTATTTGTCATTCGTATGAGAGTAGAATACAGGGCACCTTTTTTGCCGTGTAATACTAAATCTCGGAACTTCGTTTGCATTCTTCTTAAATGTTCACTAATCCATTTCATAAATTCAAATACAAGTGCGGGTTTTTGGAGTAATGCTTTTTCTAAGGTTTCACGCTTTATTACTCCTACTTCAACATCTTCAAGGCATTTTGAATTTAATAAATACTTCGCATTGTCCGTGAATAATGTTAATTCTCCAATAATGTCGTATGCCGAACAAATACGGAGTGTTAATTCTTGCCCGTCAGCACTTAGTTTACTAATTTGTACTTTTCCAGAGTGGATGATATAGAGTTCTGTTGCTTCCATACCTTCTTGAAAAATAAAACTCCCCTTTTTAATCTGCATTTTATATTCAACAGATGCAAGTAATTCCTTTAAATCTTGAGATAATGTCATACTGTTTGCCACAGCAATCACCTTTCTTCTTATAAGCAATACATTTCCTATTTTGAGTGTAAATATGCTGAAAATGCAAGAGCTATTTTAAAAATAAAGTGAAATTTCAATGACCGTAAGGAGGAGAGACTAAAGATGTGAACAAAATTCGAACGGATTTGTGAAGAATTTTTGAATGGGGAAAGTAATGTGAGAAAAGTCACATTGAATATGTAGCTTCTTTTTTATAATAAAGGCAAATAAAAAATATGAAACCTACTAAGGATTGCAGTAGAAAAGAAGGGATATAGATGCACGAGAAGATGAGGGATTCGTTAGAGCGGCCACTTCAAGATTTACGTATTTCGGTTATTGATCGTTGTAATTTTAGGTGCACATACTGTATGCCTGCTGAAGTGTTCGGGCCTGATTACGCTTTTTTACAAGAAGAGTTTTTATTAACGTTCGATGAAATAGAAAGATTAGCGAGATTATTTATAAGTATGGGAGTCAATAAAATTAGACTTACTGGCGGTGAACCGTTATTGCGTAAAGATTTACCGAAGTTAATTGCAAGGCTTGCAAAGCTAGAAGGCTTAAAGGATATTGGACTCACAACAAACGGTATTCATTTAGCAAAACAAGCTAAGGCGCTAAAAGATGCGGGATTAAAACGTGTAAATATTAGTTTAGATGCGATAGAGGATCACGTCTTCCAAAAAATTAATGGAAGAAATGTAAGTACAAAACCTGTATTAAAAGGAATTGAAGCAGCAAAGGCTGCTGGATTAGAAGTAAAAGTAAATATGGTCGTAAAAAAAGGTATGAATGATAGTCAAATTCTTCATATGGCTCGTTATTTTAAAGAACAAGAAATTCAGCTCCGTTTCATTGAGTTTATGGATGTAGGCAGTACGAACGGATGGAATTTTGAACAAGTTATTACGAAGGAACAATTAATAGAGAAGATTAATCGCGTATATCCGATTGAACCTGTTCAACCTCATTACTTTGGCGAAGTTGCGAAATTGTATCGATATGTAGGGAGCGATGCAGAAGTTGGATTTATTACTTCAGTATCTGAGTCATTTTGTTCTTCTTGTACGAGAGCTCGTATTTCGGCAGACGGCAAGTTTTTTACGTGCTTATTTGGAACAAAAGGAACGGATTTGCGAACGCTTCTTCGAGAAAATATTTCTGATGCTTCATTATTAAAAATTCTCCAACATACATGGGAGTACAGAACAGATCGGTATTCAGATGAAAGAACGGTGGAAAGTACAAATAAACGTCCAAAAGTTGAAATGTCTTACATTGGCGGATAGCGAAAGGAGGGTTCTCTATGCAAGAGCGATATGCAAGGCAAGTATTGTTTTCTGGAATTGGTGAAATGGGACAAAGAAAAATAAGAAAAAAACATGTGCTCCTAATCGGTGCGGGTGCACTTGGAACTGCGAATGCAGAAGCGCTCGTTAGGATGGGAATTGGGAAATTGACAATTGCCGATCGTGACTACGTCGAATGGAGTAATTTACAGCGGCAACAGTTATATACAGAAGAAGATGCAAAACAGTCTAAACCGAAAGTAATTGCAGCGGCAGAACATTTAAGAAAGATTAATTCTGAAGTGGAAATTGTACCAGTTGTAACGGATGTCACAATGCAAGAAATAGAAGAGTTAACGAAAGAAGTGGATCTTATATTAGATGCGACTGACAATTTCGATACGCGCCTACTTATAAATGACATTTCGCAAAAAGAAAATATACCTTGGATATACGGTGGTTGCATTGGAAGTTACGGTGTAACGTATACAATTCTTCCAGGGCAAACACCATGCTTTCGCTGCCTAATGGATCATCCTCTGGGCGGTGCAACATGCGATACAGCGGGAATCATTCAGCCGGCTGTACAAATGGTCGTTGCTCACCAAGTGACAGAAGCGATGAAAATATTGGTGAATGATTTTCAGGCGTTAAGGGGAACGATGTTATCATTTGATATTTGGAACAATCAATATCTCTCATTAAAAGTAAATAGGCAGAAGAAAAGTACATGTCCATCTTGTGGGAATGTACGCACTTACCCAAGTTTAACATTTGGATCACAGATGAAAACTGAAGTGCTATGCGGGCGGAATACAGTTCAAATCCGTCCAGGGATAAAGCGAGTTCTTAATTTAGAAGAAGTTAGAAAACGTTTACAAAGAAGCGTGAGTGTCAAAAAAAACCCATATTTACTATCGTTTCTAGTAGATGAATATCGTTTTGTTTTATTTACAGACGGTAGGGCATTTATTCATGGGACAAATGATGTGAAAATGGCAAAACGATTATACGCAAAATATATAGGATGAACAGAAAGAGAGTTTATCCTTATCAAAACGAGGTGAAAAAAGAATGCTAGAAAAACGTAAACCAATTCCAGTAGCAGAAGCAGTTGCACGCGTAATGGAGTATGCTCATCAAGGTGAAATAGAAAAGGTTTCCCTTATAGACAGCTACGGTAGAACGCTTGGAGAAGATGTTATTGCAGATCATGATGTCCCGCATTTCGATCGCTCTCCGTACGACGGGTTTGCGATTCGCGCGGAAGATACAAAAGAAGCAAATAGCAGTAACCCCATTCAGTTTGAAGTGATTGGTGAGATCGGGGCAGGTTCTGTTTTTAGAGAAGAGGTGAAAGCATTTCAAGCTGTACGTATTATGACAGGAGCCGCAATTCCCGCGGGGGGTAATGCTGTTGTTATGTTAGAGCTAACGGAAGGGTTTGAAGAAAACGAAAAGACGTATATGACATTAAAACGCTCTTTCGCTGCTGGTGATAACATTTCTTTTCAAGGAGAAGATGTAAAACAAAATGCCATACTTGTGAAAAAAGGGACTTCTATTAACCCTGGAGTAGCGGCGCTTCTTGCTACGTTTGGTTATAGTTCCGTACATGTTGTAAGGCAGCCGGTTATTGGAATTGTAACGACAGGAAGTGAACTGCTGGAAGTACATGAACAACTGAAAGAAGGGAGGATTCGAAATAGTAACTCCTATATGATAGCTGCTCAAGTTGAACGAGCGGGCGGAATTGTAAGGTATTATGGACAGTTCGTTGATGAATTAGAGACGTGTTATAACACTGTAAAAAAAGCGATGAAAGAAGTAGATATTGTAATTACAACTGGTGGCGTTTCAGTAGGAGACTATGACTATTTACCTGCTATTTATGAGAGATTACAAGCTAATGTACTTTTCAACAAAATAGCGATGCGACCAGGAAGCGTGACTACTGTAGCTGAGCTAGAAGGAAAACTATTATTCGGTCTATCTGGTAATCCTTCTGCTTGTTATGTCGGATGTGAATTATATGTTAGACCAGTTATTCGAACATATTTGCATAGAAAAGATCCGCATGTATATCGTGCAGAAGCGATTTTACAGAAAGATTTTCCGAAAGCAAACCCATTTACTCGTTTTGTAAGAGGGAGAGTGGAAATTGTAGATGGCCAATTGCAAGTTACTCCAGTTGGTTTAGATAAATCTAGTGCAATTTCTTCACTTGCAGAGGCGAATGCATGTATCGTCCTGCCGGGAGGAACGAGAGGATTTGAAGCAGGAATAATTGTTTCGGTATTATTATTGGAATCGAATATAGGAAGTGAGTGGCCGTGGAAAGAACCACTTCGATCATACAAATAATATAAAAATAGATTGCTAACTTATACAAAGATAAGAGGTGCAAAATGACACATACGTATTATGAAGTAATTGATACACCTATTTCAATTGAAGGTGTTACAAGTAAAGTAATTCGGCGTGAATGTGGTGCTGTTACTACTTTTATTGGTACTGTTAGAGAATTTACGAAAGGACGTCGTACGCTATATTTAGAGTATGTAGCTTATAAGACGATGGCGGAAAAACAACTTGAGAAGATTGGAACCGAAGTAGAAGAGAAATGGCCTGGGACATATGTGGCAATTACACATCGCATTGGTACATTACAAATTTCTGATCTTGCTGTTGTTGTCGCCGTTTCTACGCCACATCGGAAAGCAGCTTATGAAGCGAATGAATATATTATGGAACGCATAAAACAAGTTGTTCCGATTTGGAAGAAAGAGTTTTGGGAAGATGGTGAGTCATGGATAGGTGATCAGTTAGAGAAAATAGCATATGCAAATGGTGAGCCTGAAAGGGAGATGAGAACATGATTGAAGTACTATTATTTGCACATTTGCAAGAAGAAGTAAGCAAACCTGCCTTGCACATAGATTGTGAAAATATTACGGTTGCTGAACTAAAGGAAGTTCTGGTTAAGGAATATAACGTAGCAATTTCAAATGAGGTTATGGTCGCCATAAATGAAGAGTATGCAAATGAAGATGACATCATTCAAACTGGCGATATTGTAGCAATGATTCCGCCAGTAAGTGGTGGTTGATTCTTTTCAGCCTAATCATGTTAGGACGTGATTAGGCTGGAGAGAATGAATATAACTATGCATACATAGGAGGGAACAGGATGAAAAGTCCTAATTTTCAATTAAGTTTACAAACTTCTAATCTAGTTATCGGTTTTATGGTATGGGTCATTTTATCATCATTAATGCCTTATATTAAAGCGGATATTCCATTAACTGCGGGACAAATCTCTATGGTCACAGCAGTACCGGTTATTTTAGGTTCTATTCTTCGCATTCCAATTGGTTATTGGACGAATCGTTACGGAGCAAGAAAATTGTTCTTTATTAGTTTTATACTTTTATTATTCCCTGTTTTTTACATTAGTGTTGCCAATTCTATGATGGATTTAATTATTGGTGGATTATTTGTAGGGATCGGTGGTGCGGTATTCTCTGTAGGAGTAACTTCTCTACCGAAATACTTCCCGAAAGAGAGTCACGGTTTTGTAAATGGTATTTACGGTGTGGGTAACGCTGGAACAGCAATTACTTCATTTTTAGCACCTGTCATTGCGACATCAGTTGGCTGGAGAACGACAGTACAGTGTTATTTAGTTTTACTTGCAGCATTTGCACTTATGAACTTTTTATTAGGCGATCGTAAGGAAAAAAAGGTGAATACACCATTAATGGAACAAATAAAAGGTGTATATAAAAATGAAAAATTATGGTTTCTATGTATCTTTTACTTTTTAACATTTGGATCATTTGTTGCATTTACAGTATATTTACCAAACTTTTTAGTATCTCACTTCGGATTAGAGAAAGTAGATGCAGGCATGCGGACAGCTGGATTCATCGTATTAGCAACAATGATGCGCCCAATTGGTGGCTGGCTCGGGGATAAGTTTAATCCATTTAAAATATTAATCTTCGTATTTATCGGCTTAACACTATCTGGTATTGTTTTATCATTCATGCCTAGCATGAACGTGTATACGTTTGGTTGCTTACTAGTTGCATTCTGTGCAGGTATTGGAAATGGAACAATCTTTAAGCTTGTTCCAATGTACTTCTCTGAACAAGCAGGGATTGTAAATGGGGTTGTGTCAGCTTTAGGCGGACTAGGAGGGTTCTTCCCACCATTAATTTTAACGTTACTATTCCAACTAACAGGTCATTATGCAATTGGATTTATGGCATTATCAGAGGTTGCACTTGCTTGTTTAATCATTACAGTGTGGATGTATAGCCAAGAGAAGCTGTTAGTGATGTTAAAGAATCATTAATAAGGAAAAAGAACCGTCCCAAAGTATTATGGGAGGGTTCTTTTAGTAATAGGATTCGCCACGTTGTATTGCGATCTTACCAAACGCTTGTTTTCTAAAATAATGTGGTTTTAAAATGAAAAACAGAAGGTTTATGGGATTTTATGTTAAAATATAGACAGCAGATGTTATTCAATTAAAGGGCAGGTTAGTTAAAGAAATCTTAAATCTCTTCCAAAGATCGCACTAATTTTTAGCATACAAATATTTAATTGGATTGGGGTGTTTAGATGAAAAAATTATATAAGTCCACTCAAGATAAACAAGTATCAGGTGTATTAGGTGGCTTAAGCGATAAGTATGGAATTGATGTTAGTATCCTTCGAATAGTAACGGCATTATCAGCCTTTTTTACTAGTGGATTAACAGTGTTACTTTATATAATAGCTGCAATTGTTTTGCCTACAGATAAAGAAATTAAGGGATAAATGTATGAACTTAAATCTAATTCCACAATCGAGAACTCTGTTTTTTGTCTATTGAAAGTTTCCAAAGTAAAAGCAACAGTACGATTGTTAAAAAACTGAAATGAACAAACGAAAAATCCTCATAAAACATTCGGAATATATCGAGAACGAAAATAATAACTTTTGAATGGAACGATGACTATTGATCGCTAACGAATCGATAAATAGTCGCTCCTTTCTAAAAACTATATATTTATATATAAAAATTAATGTAAATATATAGAAATATCCCGAAATTTTAAAAATATATGACGGTATTTATAACAAGAAAAAACTTCATATTTTTTTAGGGCCAGATTTTTTGGAAAGGCTAATGGATATTGTGAAAAAGTACACTTAAAATAAAGAATAAAGTTTAGGTCGATAAGATAAAATTATGAATTTGTATAAATAATCCATAATTTTCTTTATGAGTCATATTTGATATGTTAAAGAAAAGAGAGGGGAGGGAAATGAAATGAGAATTTTTGATGCACATTTTCATATTATTGATTTTAATTTTCCGATTATTGAGAACCAAGGGTATTTTCCACCCAACTTTGTTGTAGAAGATTATCAGAATGAATCTCCTAATTTAAATGTAATTGGTGGAGCGATCGTATCTGGTTCTTTCCAAGGGTTTGATCAAGAATATTTATTAAAGGCACTAAAACAGTTGGGTTCAACATTTTGTGGCGTAACACAATTACCTTTTACAGTGACGGATGAAGAAATACTAAATTTAAATGAAAATAGGATAAAAGCATTACGCTTTAATATTAAAAGAGGTGGTTCAGAAGATTTATCGAAGCTGGATTACTTTGCTAGAAGAGTTCATGATTTAGTAGGATGGCATAGTGAGCTTTATATGGATGCAAAAGAGTTGCCCGAAATTGCATTCACTATAGAAAAATTACCAGCTATATCAATTGACCATTTAGGGTTATCAGAAGAAGGTTTACCACATTTATTAAAACTAGTTGATAAAGGGGTACATGTGAAAGCTACTGGTTTTGGTCGTGTCGAATTAGATGTTGAGAATGCCTTAAAGTCGATTTATGAAGTTAACCCAGATGCACTTATGTTTGGAACAGATTTACCATCTACAAGAGCAAAAAGACCTTTTGAGTATGGAGATATCAAATTGATTCAACAGCTATTTGATGAACAAGCTACCGATAACATCCTGTATACGAATGCTTTTAAATGGTATTTTGGGTAGCGTCAGGGTCTACATTTGAATTAAATGTGTCCATATTTAGTAAAGCGTTTAATCCAACTAAAATATATTTAGAATGAGGTTTTAAATGTTTGTTTTTATTATATTAGACGTAATATTACCAATATTAATATTGATGCTAATTGGTGCAATCTTACAAAGAAAGTTCCAATTTAACTTAAAGCAGCTATCTACACTTATTACTTATTGCTTGATGCCAGCGGCTGTATTTGTGAATATATATGATATTAGTATAGAAACAGGTTTGTTGCTCCAGATAATATACTATTTAATGCTTTACAGTCTGAGTGTGATGATAGTAAGTCATTTCATTTCAAAAACATTAAAGTTAGAAAAAGGAGAAAGTGCAGCTCTAAAAAATAGCATTTCGTTAATGAATTCCGGTAATTATGGATTACCAGTAAGTCAATTGATTTTCAGTCACAATCCAGTGGGGGTTTCCATTCAGATTTTCATTGTGATTTTCCAGAATCTTTTAACTTATTCATATGGGATATATAACTTATTATCAGCAACAAAAACAATCGGAAGTATTATTCAATCATTTCTAAGACTGCCTGTATTTCATGCACTCATATTAGGGGTTCTCTTTCAATCTTTTACAATTCAAATACCTAATTCTATCTTTCTACCTCTTAATCAGCTTGCGAATAGTTTTGTTGCAATAGCACTCATATTGCTAGGAGCGCAATTATCCAACATTAAGCTTAATTTTTTCCATCGAGTCATAACATGGGCTTTAATTGGAAGATTATTAATGGGACCATTATTAGCACTTGCCATGATATACCTACTAAACATTGATGGTATTGTTGCACAATCATTATTTATTGCAAGTTCTTTTCCTACTTCAAGAAATACATCAACCATTGCTATGGAGTATCAAATAGAGCCTGAATTACATGCACAAATCGTTTTATTTTCAACACTTTTCAGCATTATTACAGTAACTGTCGTTATTTATTTGTCATATATTTTGTTTTGAATATACGTGCAAAAACGAATAGATTTGAGGCGGTAAATGATGGACTGAAATCCCATCGATATGAGAAGAAAACAGTCTTTGATATATTAGGTGTCGTTTACAATTGTACCATGCCTGATAATCAAGCGGCTTAATTCAAAAAAGGAACCAAAACAAAAAGAACAAACGCTTCTAAAAAACGTTTGTCCAAAGTTAATTACTATTTTAATTAAGTGATAGATTACGATTTATGTGTACGAGAAAGCTTTTTTATAAGCTTAGGAAGTATAGATGTTAGTTCCTGCTTCATACGCTTTGTAAACGATGGATCTTTACCTGAAGTAGAAATAGTGACAACAGAATCATCATTTCGGATGACACCAGGTGTGTGAAACGATGATTCTGTACCATCACTGACAACGTTAACCCATTGGAAATCATGAGCAGCCTGTTTGACCATCATATTTACAGCATGTTGATTTGTAGCTGCATAAATAAGGTGAGCATCTTTAATATCATCATTACTAAAAGTTTTTTGCTTCCAAGTAATATAAGGAAGTTCCGTCATTTCCTCGCAAATTTCTGGGCTGATAACGGTGACAAAAGCGCCTGTATCTTTTAATCCAGACGCTTTCCGATATGCAATTTTACCACCACCAACTATAACAACCACTTTTCTATCTAAATTAAACATAAGAGGGTACATGTTATACATACACACATTCCTCCATTCGTTCTAATAATGTTAACTTCATATATGTATCAAACTGAAGACAGTTGCAAGTCGTAACGTGATCATATTTTTTTGTATGCAACTTAATTTTTTGAAGCAACAATCCGGTAAAGAGAAGATACGGCATGACATATACATGGGACGCAGTCGATGTTATAGTCTTGAGCTCAGCGGTAAAAGAGGGAGTTCCTTTCGTTAAAAAGGAGCACGATACTGACATACCGAGTTTTTGTTCGACAGCTGCTCCGATTTGTTGTAACTCATAAATAGGCCGTGGATCACTACTACCTCGTCCTACGAGTAAAACGCTACTACCTTGCATTGGCATAGTTTCACGTATTCTTTTTACTACAAGTTCAACCATATGTGGATGCGTACTAAAAGGTGGTACAACTGAAAATGTTATATGTGGATATTTCTTTTGTAGTTGCTCTATTTCAAAAGGAATATCACGTTTATAATGAGCTGCCGCAAATAGTAAAACAGGTACAATCATTATTTCAGTTGCGCCCTCTAGTATCGTTTCTGTAACTGCATCAGAAATGGTAGGTGTTGTTAGCTCTAGAAAAGCTATTTTTTGAATCCGTTCGTTACGTTCTTTCATAACAGATTGAATAAAGTGAATGAATTGTTCGTTACCTTCTTGCAGGCGACTACCGTGTCCAACATATACAATTCCTTTCATCATACCACCAAATCTTTCTTCATAATAATGTCTTGTAATTGCTCATCTACATTATGAAACCCAACTTTATTCGCATAGTGTAAAGTTGGAACGTCGGTATACGAGAAGGGAAGAGTAAGGATATCGATAAAGCCTAGGCGTTTTACTTCTGATAGAAACGTATCAATTGAAGCACGGCCGTCAAACACAATGCTATCCCATGAGAATTCAGAAAGCATACGAGAATGAATTTCATCGAAACGATGATCAATTGTATACTCATGAGTCATCATATATGACCCGGCACCAATTTTCTCTTGAATAAAAGCAATCCGATTAATATTTCTTCCTAAATAAACAGTTGTATCGGAAGAGAACTCTGCTTGTTTACTTAGTAGCCCATATTGCATTAGTTTTTCTTGAGTGGCAACGTTCATATACTGCAGCTTCGCCTGTAAGGAACGAATATCTTTCTGGTGTTTACTACTTAATCGCATCAATATTTCTACACTTTCAGCTGAACAAAATACAATACGCTTAACGTTAAAAATTTCATTGATTTGTTCAGGGGTTAATGTGTATTCTTTCTTTTTGAAAGTTGGAATTTGATATATTTCTGCACCGGCTTCTTGTAACTTTTGCTTCGCTAAACTTGTTTTATTTGTTGCGGATGCAAATAAAACTTTTTTACCATGTAATGGTTTACGTTCTTTCCAAGCGATTTGATTACGTAAGGAAACGACATCACCAACAATTGTCATAGAAGGGTTAGAAATATTTTCGTTTTGGACGACATGAACTATTGTTGATAGTGTCCCTGTGACAACGCGCTGCTTTCCAGTTGTACCCCACTCAATGACTGCTACTGGCGTATCTGTTTTCTTTCCTGCTTGTAGTAAGCTTTCACAAATTGTAGGTAAGTTTTTTATACCCATGTAGTAGGCGATCGTGTCGCTATTGTGGGATGAATTATATTTTCCATGATCGGTTAAAGGACCTTTTGCATGCCCAGTTAGTAAAGTCACGCTATTACTGTAATTACGGTGGGTGAGGGGGATACCTGCATAGCTACTAGCGGCGATACTAGATGTAATACCTGGTACAATTTCATATGGAATGTTCGCTGCTGCTAAAGTTTCTGCTTCTTCACCAACACGGCCAAAAATAGAGGGATCGCCGCCTTTTAAGCGGACAACGGTTTTTCCTTCTTTCGCAAATTGAAGGAGGTGGGCGTTAATCATTTCTTGTCGCATAGTATGATTTTTCGGCATTTTTCCGCAATAAATAAGTTCGCATGTTTCTTTCGTATAATTAAGAAAGGTAGGATTTAATAAGCGGTCATATAAGACAATATCTGCACGCTTTAAGCAATCTATCGCTTTCTTTGTAATAAGCCCTTCATCACCTGGTCCTGCACCAACTAAATATACATATCCGTTCATAATCGCACCTCATCAATTTTTATTTAAAAGGAAGCCAGAGGAGGCTTCCTTTCGTAAATTACATGTATATATAAATGTCACCATCAATAACTTCTACTTCATACGTTTGAATACAGCCGTCATCAGGTTTTTGAACTTCACCTGTTAGTAATGAAATTTTCCAATCATGTAGTGGACAAAAGACGAATTCTCCAGATACAATTCCTTCTGCTAACGGTCCGTTTTTATGAGGACAACGATTTTCTACAGCTCGAATATCGCCATTTGAAAGGCGGAATAGGGCGATAGACATACCTTTTATTTGCACCTCTTTACCGATTTGAATAGGAAGGTCTTCCGCACGCATAACTCTTATTTTTTCTTTCGTTTGTATCATATAGATCACAGCTCCTTATTTCACAGTTTCTACTTCATACATCGCTTTTAAAGACTTCGTTTCTAGTGCTTGTCCCCAAGCTTCCGTATATGTGCTACGAGCTGTTTGGAAACGCTCATTTAACATCGTGACCTTACTTGTATCTTGTAGTATTTCTTTTATGTGATCGAAGCCTAGTCGTTCTGTCCAGTAAGCAGTACGTTCCCCGTAAATACCAGTTTCACGATAATATTGCATGTAAGCTGTAGCGATGCGAAGGACATCTTCTTCAGTAGGGACGATCATTACAAAATCAGCTTCGCGTACTTCTGTACCACCATTTCCGCCGATATAAAGTTGGAATCCATTTTCAACACAAACAACGCCAAAATCTTTCGTCAGTACTTCCGCACAGTTACGCGGACAGCCCGTTACACCCATCTTCATTTTATGGGGTGTATCTACCATTTCTAATGACTGTTCAAGGAGCATACCAAGTCCTAGTGAATCTTTCGTACCGAAACGACAGAAGCGAGAACTGACACATGATTTTACATTACGAAGCGATTTTGAATACGCATATCCAGAAGTCATATGTAAGTCAGCCCATACGTTAGGTAAATCTTGTTTCTTAACACCATATAAGCCGATTCGGCTCGCACCTGTAATTTTCACGAGAGGAACGTCATATTTTTTTGCGACTTCAGCAATTTTCATTAAATCATCTGCCGTTGTAACGCCTCCGTACATACGTGGAATAACAGAAAATGTACCATCATGCTGGATGTTACCATTCATTCTTTCATTAACGTAACGTGACGATTTATCGTCTGCATATTCTTCTGGAATCGCCATACGTAAATAGTAGTTTAAAGCAGGACGACATTTTGAACAGCCATCTTCATGGGCAAAACCAAGAACATTTCGTACTTCTTTTGGAGATTTTAAACCTTTCTCGTGAATGGCCGCTACGACTTCATCACGTGATAAAGTTGTGCATCCGCACATACCAGCAGATTGTGCAGAGGCATCAAAAGCATCTCCGAGTGTATGAGCTAGAACTTGTTCCACAAGTGGACGACATTTACCACAAGACCCTGCGGCTTTCGTGCATCCTTTAACTTCTTCAAAAGTAGTTAACTCTTGCTCTAAAATGGCATGAACAATTGTACCTTTCGTAACGCCATTACATCCACAAATTGTGTCATCCGCACTCATTGTAGCAACGTCAAGTTCACTTTCTTCACCAGCTTTGTGAAGAAGGGAAGCGGCTGTATATTCTTGTATATCTTCTTCTTTCTTTAACATGCTAAAGAGGCGTGTACCGTCAGCTGTATCACCATATAAAACGATACCAACGACTTTATTGTCACGAATTAATACTTTTTTATAGGAACGTTTACATTCATCAAAGATTGATATTGCTTTCGTCTGATCATCTTCATATATTTGGCCAGCAGAGAATAAATCACAACCTGCAACTTTTAATTGTGTACCGACGATACTGCCCGTATATCCATTCGTTTGTAAATTCGTTATATGTTTCGCTAATATTGCCCCTTGTTCATAAAGAGGGGCAACTAGACCGTATGCGATACCGCCATGTTCTGCACATTCCCCAACTGCATAAATGGATTCATCATTTGTTTGCATATAGTCGTTGACTACAATGCCGCGATTTACAAGTAAACTAGCATCTTTTGCTATTTGCGTATTCGGACGTATTCCGACAGCCATTACGATTAAATTACAATCTACAACTTCACCATCTTCAAATTGAATGCCCTCAACATGATCTGTACCAAGAATCTTTACAGTTTTCTTTTCCATTAGAAACTTCATGCCTTGCGCTTCTAAATCTTCACGCAATAGGGAAGCAGCTTTCGTATCTAGTTGTTGCTCCATTAAGCTAGGCATTAAATGAACAACATGTACGTCCATTCCTAAGTCAATAAGACCTCTTGCGGCTTCTAAACCGAGTAATCCACCACCAATGACAACGGCCTTTTTCTTTTCTTTAGCGGTATCCATCATAAATTGTGTATCTTCAATTGTTCGAAATCCTGTTACACCAGGAAGGGTGGAACCTTCAACTGGTAAAATAAAAGCACTAGAACCTGTTGCGACAATGAGTTTGTCGTATGTAAGAGTACGATTTTTTTCTGTGACAATGACTTTTTCCTCGCGGTTAATACTTTGAACTCTCTCGTTTGTATTTAAAGTTATTTCGTTTTCTTCGTACCAACTATATTCGTTCATAATGATATCTTGCATATTTGTTTTGCCTTGTAGAACATGAGAGAGCATAATGCGATTGTAGTTTGGATGTGGTTCATCTCCAAAAATAGTAATCTCATATGAATCACTATCATGTTTTAATATTTCTTCCATACAGCGTATTCCAGCCATACCATTTCCGATCATAACTAAACGTTTTTTCATATTCATTTCCCTTTCTATGTGAAATGCTGAACAAATTATTATATTTTCATTATAGAAAATCAAAAAAGGGGAAGATGTGATATTTATCACACTTTTATAATGATTCACAAATTGTTAAAATTCGGATTTATGTGAAGGGAGAAGCGAAAGGGAATATGGGTAGAGGGGGAGGGGAAGTATAAATATATTCCATACAATAAAAAAGCAGGACATGAGCATTTATACTCATGTCCTGCACTTTATTTATGCTTTTGTAATTGCACGTGGAAATAAAATATTATTTTCTAAATGAATATGCTCAAATAAATCAGATTCAATGGCTTCAAGGCGCTGGTAAACAAGGCGATAAGTGCCGCAAGCTCCTTCTGGTGGAGTAAAGTCATTTGTCACCTTACGAAGTTCTTTTATAATATTTCCGGCGTGGCTATGTTCATTTTCCAACTCATCTACTACTTTGCGTAACTTTTCATAGTTTTCATCAGTTGGATTTTGTTCAAATTCTAAAATTAATGGGAAATCTTCCGTTTCTTCTTTAATTAAATGCTGTTCTAATTCCATTTTAAGTTCATGAAATAGCTTATGGATTTGAGCTAAATGAGGTTGATTTGCTCCATGAACACGTAACACTTTCGTCACATATGGACTTAGCTGTGGCAACTCTTCATTTAAATAGCGATGATGCTTATTAATTACATAATCAATCAATTCGCGATAAGAAGCATTTTTCCAATCAATTTCAGATTCATTTAATAGTTTCGTATTATGATAAAGCGTATTTAACTCTGTAATTACCTCAGAAGCCGATAAATTTCTTTCATTAATTGCATCAATCAGTGGTCTATTACCACCACAGCAAAAATCTATTCTATATGATTTAAAAAGATCACTAGCTTTTGGGAATTGTGTAACAATCTCACCAACAATTGAAGTTTCAGTAAATGTATGTTCCATATGAATGCCTCCATAAAGTTTAAATGTAATATCTAAATTAAGAATAGCGATAAATGAAAAATAATGTGGTGATTGAAATCACTTTTTATGTGTCTGATTTGAGAATAATAAAATGAGTTTTATAAAAGGAAGAGGAGGGGCATTCGTCGCAATAGTTTCTGATAATAAAAAAAGAAGCTTACTAGAAGCTTCTTTTTTACTACTATTTTTCACATGCAACTCCATCGCCATCACGATCAAGTTTAGAGCTATAACCTGGTTGGTCTCTATATAAAGGAGCTTTCCCAGCAGCTCTAACTGCATCACAATTTTTGTAATATGCGTTACTTGTATTTCCTGAAGCAGGTTTTGTTTGAGTTTGCTGTGCTTTTTGTTGTTCCTGTTGTACGCGAGCTTGTTCAGCGGCTTGACGTTGTTGCTCTTCTTGTTGTTTGCGGGCTTGCTCAGCGGCTTGACGTTGTTGCTCTTCTTGCTGTTTACGAGCTTGCTCAGCGGCTTGGCGTTGTTGTTCTTCTTGTTGTTTACGAGCTTGCTCAGCAGCTTGGCGTTGTTGTTCTTCTAGTTGTTTACGGGCCTGTTCTTCAGCTTGACGCTGTTGCTCTTCTTGTTGTTTACGGGCTTGTTCTTCAGCTTGGCGTTTCTCATCCTCTTGCTTACGAGCTAGTTCCTCAGCTTGACGTTTCTCATCTTCTTGCTTACGAGCTAGTTCCTCAGCTTGGCGTTTCTCATCTTCTTGCTTACGAGTTTTTTCGTCCGATTCTTTCTTTTCTAATTCCTTTTTCTTTTCGTCATCTTTTTTCTCTTCACTATTAGAAGCAACTTGTTTATTCGTTGCTGTCGTTTTTTCAGAAGAAGGACTTGAAATACCTGATAGCGCAACAAAAATGACAAATAAAATAGCTGTGATAATAAATTGTTTTTTTGCTACACCTGTCTTTTTAATTACGGATAAGATTGCTAGAACAAGGAAAAAAATAAATAAAATTAAACTTAAAGTAGCAAAAAAATCGATGACTGGGTGTTCAGATTTTGTAGTGCCCATTCCTATTAAGAGAATTGAAATCATAAAAAGAATAACAGTAGGACGACCATATTGTTTTGTTTTTCCAGTTTTCTTAAAGAATGAAATAATACATAGTATTAAAAGAATAAAAGCTATAAAAAATAAAACTGCACCAATATTACTCAAAATCGCCATTTTTATACCTCCATTTGTAAGATTTTCTCTATAGATTATATAGGAATTTATTGGATATTACACGTTTTATATTAATTTAGAAAATTACTATTTTTAATGGACATATAAACATTTATTTTGTATATAAGGAAAAATAGATATATTTACTATTACTTTTTGAAAGAGATTTCATAAATTATAGTATATCGATTGAAAGGAGGAGATTTGAATGGAATTTCAATTATTAGTGAATTGCGTGTTACAAGAAGGGAATGCTTACTTTTTAGTAACAAAAGTAGATGATGTTATTACGTTGAAAGTGCCAATTACAGCAGGAGTAGCAGGTTTATTCTTAGCTTTAGGTGTACCAAGATGTTCTTAATCTAGCTTTTGATAGTAAAAGGATGGGGGACAAGCCTTATCCTTTTACTATTACATAATTTTTTTATGTAAACTAAATGAGCTGTTTTCAGTTTTTTAATATTATTTTTGCCATAGCACGTTTAAAACAGACATGCATATACTATAATGTTTCATTGGCCTTTGATGAGAAACGATAGTTTTAAAAAGTGTATCGAAAGTAGAAGTGGTACTTTTTTAATAATGAAAAAATATGAGGTGCTAGTATATATGAAAAGACGGACGTATGATATTCCAGTCACGTTGCGAAGAGAATGGTTTTTAATAGAGTTAGCGCATTTAACAAAGAAATACGGAATTGAAATTGCAACTAGTAAAATAGAAGATGCACCATTTCTAAGAGATAAAGTTACAGAATTGAAAATAGGAGCTGGTTTGCAGTACGATAAATATGATGATGAGTACATCATCGAGTTTTAAACAAAGAAGCTGCGTATAAAAGGTTATTAAAGAAACCTTTTATACGCAGCTTTTTTTGTAAAGAGAAAGCTTTATTGAGAAATATTTAAAACGATTCTTGCAAAAAGGAATGAAGGAATGTTGAGAGAATAACGTTTGATAAGAAAGGAATGTGGCTATTAATTTCTTATTCAAATGTATCGTAAAAGTAATTGATTAACTGGAATTTAAAACAATTGGTGTTCAATGTAATGATGGCGCTTTCTTTCAAGAGGAAAAGGGGGATTTTAATGGGGATTATGAAAAGGTGTATCGTATTACTTATTGTACTTTGTTTTATGAGTCCGATGGTTGTTAGTACAAATGTACACGCAGAGGTTGTAACAGAGCTTAAGACTGGCTTTCCAAATCAAGAAGTATTTACTCCTGGAGAATGGTTTTTAGGTCAGAAACCTGCTAATTATGATGAGAATAAATCACCAATTCTCTTTGTACAAGGAAGAAATGGTAATGCGGATAGTTGGTATGGAAAGACAGTATATCATGATATGAATGATATGTACGATTATGCTTTGAAAGCAGGCTATCAAACTGTATTTATTCAATTATATGATGCCGCGGGGAAAGGATCTGCTAGCCAATGGGACAATGGAAAATTGTTAGCACAAAAGCTTGAAGAGATTTATAATCATTTTGGCAAAAAAGTAAATATTGTAGCTCACAGTAAAGGTGGTATCGATACACAAGCTGCGTTAGTTGGATATGGAGCGAATCGATTTGTTGGAAATGTTATTACGCTTGCCACTCCACATTACGGATCAAATTTAGCGGATTTATCATATAGTTGGTGGGCGGGGTGGCTTGCCTCTATATTAGGTCAAAAAGATGATGGGACATATTCATTACAAATAGGTGAAATGGCAAAGTTTCGTTCTACAATAGATAATAATCCTGCAGCTAAATTAAACCGTTACTATACGGCTACTGGGACAAGCTGGGGACCTGTTTTTTCAGCATTATCTATGGGTGGGTTGTATTTGTCATCATACGGTTCTAATGATGGGTTAGTGAACGAATGGAGTGCTAAGTTACCATATGGAACACATTTATTTACAGATTCACGGTTTGATCATGATAATATACGAAAAGGTTCAGCTGTTTTCGCACGAATTGAACCATATTTACGGACAGCGAATGTACCAGTACCGGTTTTATTAGCCCCAAGTAATAGTTCAGAGGAAAAGGTAGAACAATTAAACACAACTTCTAATCAAGCTATTTTAGGAGGAGAGTTGTCACAAAATCAGTGGGTAGGACAAACTGTCGCAGTTGATAAAAAGGCAGAAGGGGTAGTTTCTGTTTTAACAGCTTCTTCGGATGTAGAAATACAACTAATTTCTCCAAAAGGAAAAGTTTATACAAATAAAGATAGTGCTGTATCTACTGGTGAAGGCGAGTCTTTCTTTAAAGGAGCGACTATAAGAACATTTAAATTTGATAAAATGGAAGCAGGAGAATGGCAAGTTAAAATGATGGCGAAGCAACCGAATGATGCATATTTAATCGTAACCGATTACAAAAAAGATGCTCCGTTCGTCCTTCAAATGCCGGCAAAAGTTAAAGTAAATAAAGCAGAGTATAAACTCAAAAAATCACCTGTAGCTCCAGAAATGAAAGGCGATCTTTCAGTAACAGTAAGAGTAATTAATAAAGATGGAAAGTTAGTTTCTGAATCAAATGAATCGCAAAATATTAATACAAATACATTTACAGGTGCTTTGAAAAATATAGAACAGCCGGGTGTATATAACGTGACAATTGATATAAAAGGGATGAATAAGGAAGGACAACCTTATAATCGTACGATAGTTAAGTCGGTTTATGTGGAGAAGTAGGAAAGAATGAATAGGTTTTAATAAAAAAAGTGCCGAATTCTTGTGGTAGAAGGATTTCGGCACTTTTTCATATTTAGTAAATGAATAGAAAAGTGAAATGGAAGTTTATGTTGTATAAGAGGACGATAGGAATCAAAAAACGTTATGCAATAAAAAAAGATACTAAATTAGTATCTGAATGTGAGGGAATAGTATTAACTTAGTTTTGTAACTGTTAATTCAACTGAATTTATACCATTATCACAAGTTACAATACTTTGATGATTGAAACCACTATTATTTCTAAGTTGAAGAGTTGAATTAGCAGGTACCGTAACAATAGTTTCGCCAACTAGTTGAAGGCATTCGTTATTTGATGAAGTATTCATTTGAAAAGCGAAATCACCTTGACTATTAGCAAGTGGATTGTTATTTAAAAATATAGTTATGACTGGAATATGGGGAAATACAGGATTTAACGTAGTGTTAATACTTGAAATGAAAGAAATTCTATAATCACCAGCTTTACTAAATTGTATAGTAGTCGGATTTAGTAAGGAAACTCCTCCTGCCAAAGGGCCAACGTGATTAAACGGAAAAGAACCGCCAAAAGGAACCGTGATAAACTCAGTTTGCCAAAAAGTGCCGTAAGCAGGCTTAGATGATTTATGTGAATGGTCGCATGAACATTTTTTATACGAACTGGAAGATTGATGGCATGAACACCTTTTATATGAACTTGAAGAATGATAGTATGAACCCAATATATTACCTCCTATTATTAATAAATGTATAACGCATAGTAGTTTATGCAATCGAAAAGCAATTGGCGTGTATACTTGTCCATATATAAGGTAATAGATTTGGGATAAAAAGCTGGCATAATATAAAGTGCTCTAATGAGGAGATATAGTTTTCAAAAAAATGGAGTTAGAATATTCTATGTAATGAACTTTGGAGAAGAAAAAGGGTGAATATTTAGCAGATAACTCTATCCAAGGTTTTAAAATGTTGAAGTATTTAAACTTTAAGATAGTATATCGCCAAAGTAAAGAAGAGAAGTATTTAAAGGACAGCATTTTAGTGAAACAGAGAAATGGATAAAGCGATGATTAAGTTTTTAACTTAGTCGTCGCTTTTTATTTATGTAGTTGTGCAGGAAGAAGGCAAAAAATATCGAATGAATGTAATTATACAGAATTGTTTGTATTTAGTATGAATAGTAGTTAAAGATACGTTAGTTATATTTCAAACAGTAAGAAAAGAGAGATTAAATAATAGAGGGAGCAACTTACATGGAAAATATATTAAAGGTATCCTCAAAATCAAGTCCGAATTCAGTGGCAGGTGCAATAGCGGGTGTACTAAGAGCAAGTGGCAATGTAGAAATCCAAGTAATTGGAGCTGGTTCTTTAAATCAAGCGATTAAAGCGATTGCGATTGCAAGAGGTTTTGTCGCTCCAAGTGGAATTGACTTGGTTCTTGTTCCAGCGTTTCAAGAGGTTACTATCGATAATCAAGAAAGAACAGCAATCAAATTAATTGTAGGTCCTAGAAGGAAAAGGTCTTAATAGCGAGCACTAATATAAGGGGATTTGAAAAGGTCAATAGACTTCAAAAAGTTAGAAACGTTATTTCATTTGACAGTTCCTTGGGCTTGGATACAGTATTGTACCGAATTCATGACTTTTAATTTCTACCTATAATTATCGGGTTTTTCTAGAAACTTAAAAATGCCAAATCCTTTGTGACATAAGGGATTTGGCATTTTTGAAGTTTTTATGTTTTTTTAAATAAATACTAAAACTGCTCATTCTTCTCCCAAGATTCCACAATATAATGTGCAATCGTCGGATTAAATCCTTTACCAACTAAGAACATAATCGCAGCAACTTCTGTTAAAGCATGTTTGTGTGATGTATGTTTTGCTTCATTTAAACCGTAATCTACCCAAGGTTTTACGAAATCTAGTACAGGTTTCTTTAAAGGTAAAAACTGTGTACCGACAACTTGTTGGATTTGTTGTTGCGTCGGTTCTGTGATAGGTCCAGGTGGTAAAATTTGAGGCTGTGTAATATCAAATGTAGGTCCTGGTGGTAAGATTTGCGGTTGGGTAATATCAAGTGTTGGGCCAGGTGGTAAAATTTGTGGTTGTGTCGGATCAATCGTTTGTGGTGCCGGTGGTGAAACTCGTGGATCATAGTTTGGTTGATACATTTGAGGCTGAGTTGCGTATGGATTTTGTTGATATTGTTGTTCCTGATTTTGTGGTGTCACATATGGATTTTGTTGTTCTTGATGTTCTTGATGTTCTTGATGTTCTTGATGTTCTTGATGTTCTTGATGTTGCGGTGCTGTATATGGATTTCGCTGATATTGTTGTTCCTGATTTTGTGGTGTCACATATGGATTTTGCTGATATTGATGTTCTTGATGTTGCGGTGCTGCATATGGATTTTGCTGATATTGTTGTTCTTGATTTTGTGGTGATGCATATGGATTTTGAGGATATTCATAATTTGGACGTGTGTCATATGGATTTTGTTGATATTCAGCTTCTTGATTTTGCGGTGTTGCGTATGGATTTTGTTCGTATTGTTGTTCTTGCTGTTGAAGCTCTTGTTCCTCATACTGTTCTGTGTGTCTTTGTTCCTGTTGTTGAGGGTAAAATGGTTGTTGTGGATAAGGTGGTTGATTATTATAGAACATTTTGATTCCTCCTTCATAATGATGCCTACCACCTAGTGTATGGGCGGACAAGAAAATATGTGATGAAAAAATGTAGGCGTGTTACAATAAGTAACTGGGTGAAGATAAAATGATAAAACAAGAAAAAATAAAAAAGACAATAACTTTCGTAAAGCATATTTTAGAAAAAGATGCGAGTGGGCATGATTGGTATCATATTGAACGCGTACATAAATTGGCGATTTCTTTATCCGAGCAAGAAGGAGGAAATCGTTTTATAATTGAAATGGCAGCATTACTTCACGATGTGGCAGATGAGAAGTTAAATGATAGTGAAGAAGCAGGAATGAAAAAAGTTTCTGATTGGTTAGAAGAGTTACATGTTGAAGAAGAGGAAAGTAAGCATGTTCTTCATATCATTGCCAATATGTCTTATAAGGGTGGTCACGGTGGCACAGTTGAGTCACTTGAAGGGAAAATTGTTCAAGATGCGGATCGCTTAGATGCTCTTGGTGCAATTGGAATAGCTCGTACATTTGCATATGGCGGAGCAAAAGGGAGATTAATGTATGATCCTACTATTCCGCCACGTGAAGTAATGACGAAAGAAGAGTATAGAAAAAATAACGATCCATCTTTAAATCATTTTTATGATAAACTTTTAAAATTAAAAGACTTAATGAATACGAACGCGGCAAAAAAAGAGGCTGAAGTTCGTCATCGTTATATGGAACAGTTTATTGAACAATTTATGAAAGAGTGGAATGCACAAATATGAAAATGTTAACTGTGGAGAACTTATCGAAATCATACGGAGAAAAACCGTTATTTGATGGATTATCATGTAGTATTACAGAAGGACAACGTGTCGGAATTATTGGTGTAAATGGTACTGGTAAATCGACATTATTAAAAATTATTGCAGGGTTAGAAACTCCTGATACAGGTGATATGACGCATTCACGCGGATATACAATTAGTTATTTATCACAGCAACCAGAATTTGATGAGAAACTAACAGTATTAGAGCAAGTATTCCATGGTGATACACCTTTAATTCGTCTTCTTCGTGATTATGAAAAAGCACTATTAAATATCGAAAAAGATCCAAGTAATGAAAAAGTACAGGAACAATTATTTGCAGTGCAGCAACGTATGGATGCAATGAGTGCATGGGAAGCAAATGCAAATGCGAAATCCCTTTTAACAAAATTAGGAATTACAGATTTCACTGCAACTGTTGGAAATTTATCTGGTGGACAGAAAAAACGTATCGCAATGGCACAATGTTTTATTGAAACACCTGATCTATTAATTTTAGACGAGCCTACGAACCATCTTGACCATGAGACAGTTGAATGGTTAGAAGAATATTTAGCAAGATATACAGGTGCGGTATTACTTGTAACCCATGATCGTTATTTCTTAGATCGTGTGACAAACCGTATTTTTGAATTAGATAACGGTAAACTATATAGCTACGAAGGAAACTATAGTACATTTTTAGAAGCGAAAGCACTTCGTGAAGAGCAAGAATCGGCACAAGAATCAAAACGCCAAAATTTATATCGTCGTGAATTAGCATGGATTCGTCGTGGTGCAAAAGCCCGTTCTACGAAACAAAAGGCACGTATTCAGCGTTTTGATGAGCTAAAGGGACAAGAAGGACCAGCTGCAAAACAGTCAGTTGATATTGCACTTAGTGGAAGTCGTCTAGGAAAGAAAGTACTTGAGTTAAAAGATGTAACGAAAAAATTTGGCGATAAGACGGTATTACATAATTTTAATCATATTGTGAAACCAGGCGATCGTATCGGAATTATTGGGGCGAATGGAAGCGGGAAATCTTCTCTATTAAATATGCTTGCAGGCAAGTTATCTCCTGATAGTGGAGAAGTTGAAGTAGGACAAACTGTAAAAGTTGCTTATTATACGCAAGAAAATGAAGAGATGAATTTAAATCAGCGTATGATTGAATACATTAAAGAGATTGCAGAAGTTATTCATACAACAGATGGAAAAGTCATTGGTGCATCTCAAATGTTAGAACGTTTCTTATTCCCGACGCATTCACATGGTACACCGCTTGGTAAATTATCTGGTGGTGAAAGAAGACGTTTATATTTATTACGTATTTTAATGGGAGAACCAAACGTACTATTACTTGATGAACCTACGAATGATCTAGATACACAAACATTAACAGTACTAGAAGATTATTTAGAAGATTTCCCAGGTGTCGTTTTAACTGTATCGCATGACCGTTACTTCTTAGATAAAGTAGTAGATGAACTGTTCATCTTTACTGGCGGAGGCGAAGTGCGAGAGTTCTTAGGTAGTTATACAGATTATTTAGAAATGGAAAAAACGAAAGAACTTATTGAGAAAGCGGAAGTTCAAAAAGAGAAAAAAGTAGTAGAAGAAGCTCCAAAACAACAACGTAAACGTAAACTTTCATACAATGAGCAGCGTGAATGGGAAACGATTGAAGATACTATTGCCGAGCTAGAAGAGAAAATTGAGTCAATTGGAGAAGAACTTTCGAAAGTTGGATCTGACTTCACAAAGGCACAAGAATTATCTGAAGCACAGCAGAAAACAGAAGAAGAGCTAGAAAAAACGATGGAAAGATGGAGTGAACTATCAGACATCGTTGAAGGATTAAAATAAAAACAAGCTGCATATATTGAAAAGTAAAGAGAAAAACTTTACACTATTGGTAGAACCTATTTTAGGAGGGAAAAAATGAGAACATCTAATCCAATGTTGAAAAAAGACGCATTTCGTAAAGAGGGAGCAAGTGCTTCTGCGATGACTATTGGCGGAACAGTAGGCAAAACGTTTATCATGCTTATCTTGCTGCTTGCAACGTCTGTCTATTCATACATACAGATGACGCAAGGTACGATGAAGATGCCAGTATTAATTGGCGCTTTAGTTATTGCGGCAATCGTCGCATTTGCGTCTATATTCTTCCCGCGCATATCACCTATTGGTGCACCAATCTATGCAGCGGTAGAGGGAGTTGTATTAGGAAGTATTTCAGCGGTTTATACAATGAAGTTTGGCGATTCTATCGTTTTAAACGCTGTATTACTAACAATCTCAATTCTATTTGCAATGTTGGTGTTGTATGCAACACGCATTGTAAAGGTAACTGATAAATTCCGTACGGGTGTAATTGCGGCTACAATGGGAATTATGGTTATGTATTTAATCGTATTCTTATTAAACATGTTCGGTGTAACTGTTCCATATATTCACCAAGGCGGAACTATCGGTATTATCATTAGTGCGGTTGTTATTGTAGTAGCTGCATTAAATTTATTACTAGATTTCGATTTAATCGAAAGTGGTGCACGTAGTGAAGCTCCAAAATATATGGAGTGGTACAGTGCAATGGGTCTAATGATGACTCTAGTATGGTTATACTTGGAAATTCTTCGTTTTGTTTCTTACTTTACGAAAAATGACTAATAAAAAAATCCTGCATGAAATGTGCAGGATTTTTTATTTTCAAAGATATATTGAAAATATGGATGTTATCAGCTTGAACTGAAGAGGGTGAAGGAATATGAAAGAGAAAAAAGGGATTATGAAAAAACTATTTTCTAAAAGTTTTTTCATAGAACTAGATAACGCTTTAACATATCCGTCAGCAGAAGTCATTCGTTCAGCTATTGAAGGATATGCGACAGAATGTAATGAACAATTGAAATTTGAGAGTAAAGTTAAACCGATTACTTTTTACTTAGAAAATGTAATGTACCGCGCTGAAATAAAGATGGCTCGCGGAGGATATTACATATCTTGCAGTGAAGTATAATATTTTTGGAGACCTTACATGTTTAAACTATGTAGGGTTTCTTTTTTTGATTTGTAAGATATAAAGTAATAATTTTTGCTTACAAACATATCATTTTGTGCTTTTTACCCTTCCAACATTTTTCTTTACAATGAAGAAAAATATGTGAGGTGGTATAACTTATGATGAATCGAGTTGTATTAATCGGTAGATTGACAAAGGAGCCAGAATTATACTACACAAAACAAGGTGTCGCTTATGCACGGATATGTGTTGCGGTGAATAGAGGTTTTCGAAATAGTTTAGGTGAACAACAAGTAGATTTTATTAATTGTGTTGTTTGGCGAAGGTCGGCTGAAAATGTAACAGAATATTGTACGAAGGGCTCACTTGTTGGGATTACAGGGCGTATTCATACGAGTAATTACGATGATGAACAAGGAAAGAGAATATATAGAACTGAAGTTGTGATTGAGAGCATTACATTTTTAGAGAGAAGGCGGGAGAGTGCATCGCAATAATGTTAGACTTTTAACTATAGTTTCGGATTAATTAGGTGGAAAGAGAAAGAATGAAAAATTATGATGATGGGAAGAAATCAGCAAAATTAAGCATCCGAGTAGGAGTATAAAGGGGTAACATGTTACAATACAGCTAAGAACACGCAATAAAGGAGAGTTTTTTACGTGAAGATTAAAGCAATTGAACCGACGCCAAGTCCAAATACAATGAAAGTTATTTTAAATGAAGTATTACCATCAGGAGCGCGTAATAATTATACAAATGAAAATAAAGAACAAGCACCAATGCAAGTGCAAGAAATTTTGAAAATTGAAGGCATTAAAGGTGTATACCATGTAGCAGACTTTTTAGCAGTGGAGCGAAATGCGAAGTATGACTGGAAAGTTTTATTACAACAAGTTCGTGCCGTTTTTGGTGAAGAAATAGTGGAAGAAAGCGCAGAACAACAACTTTCTCATTTTGGAGAAGTGAAAGTGTTTGTTCAAATGTTCTTTACTATTCCGATGCAAGTGAAGTTAACAGATGGAACAACGGAAGAGCGTGTAGGCTTACCTGATCGTTTTAAAGAATCTATTATGAAAGTGCAAATGTCTGCACCTAACGTTGTGAAAGAGCGCAAATGGGTAGAGCAAAGTACACGTTACGGTAATTTTGAAGAAATCGGGAAAGAAGTAGTAGAAGAAATTGTTGCTGCTTATTCAGAAGAACGTGTAAATGAAACGGTTAAAGAACTATTGAATCAAGCGGGTGCTGTTGAAGTAACGATTCAAAAGCGTGAGCCATATAAAGTAACAGAAGAGATGATGAAAGATTCTGACTGGAAAAACCGTTTTGCGGCTTTAGAACAAATGGATCCTACTGAAGAAGATATGCCGATATTGAAAATGGCATTAGAGGATGAGAAAATTTCAATCCGCCGTTTAGCAACAGCGTATTTAGGTATGGTAAAAGGTGATGGAGTATTGCCGTTATTATATAAAGCGCTATTAGATCGTTCAGTAAGTGTTCGCCGTACAGCAGGAGATTGCTTATCAGACGTAGGTGATCCAGCAGCGATGTTCGTTATGATTAAATCTCTGAAAGATTCAAGTAAATTAGTACGCTGGCGTGCAGCAATGTTCTTATTTGAACTTGGTGATGAAAGTGCAATTCCGGCACTAAAAGCAGCAGAAGATGATCCAGAGTTTGAAGTGGCGATGCAAGCGCGTTTAGCTTTAGAGCGTATTGAAGGCGGAGAAGAAGCAAAAGGTTCTGTATGGAAACAAATGACGGAGTCTCGTAAAGGGGAATAATGTATGATTGTTTTCTATGATAGTTGGTGTCCGATGTGTACAGCAGTTGCAGAGCGTACGAAAAGATTAGATAAAAAGGGTAAGATGAAATTTGTTTCATTTCGAGATGAAGATGTAGTTGAGAAGTATGAACTGTCTCAAGAATTACAAAGTAAGATGGAACAAAGATTGTATATTTTAAAAAATAATAAGTGGTATGACGGAATTCATAGCATTAACGTATTAGCAAAGTCCGTTCCATCTTATTGGTTTGCAGTGCCTTTTATAAAGCTATCTATCGTACTTGGATTTGGAAGTAAAGTATACGATTATATCGCTAACAATAGAAAACTTGTCCCAGTTGGACACTGCCGTGAAGGGGTTTGTGAAATCCCTACAAAAAAATGAAATCATCGTTATCTTTCTTTTGCACCTATTAATAGAGCGTGATATGATGAATTTGGAATGAAAGTTGAAGGAGAGATACAAGATGTCAAATGCTTATGAAGAATACATGCGTCAAATGGTAATTCCAATGCGCCAAGAATTAGTGCGTTCTGGATTTGAAGAGTTAACTACAGAAGAAGCTGTAACAGAATTTATGGAAAACGCAACAGGTACAACTTTAGTAGTTGTAAACTCAGTTTGCGGTTGTGCAGCTGGTTTAGCGCGCCCATCAGCAGGTCAAGCGGTTGTACGTGCTGAAAAACAACCTAAGCATCTTGTAACTGTATTTGCAGGTCAAGATAAAGATGCTACTGCTAAAATGCGTGAATACTTCGGAGAAATTCCTCCATCTTCACCATCTATGGCATTATTAAAAGGAAAAGAAGTTGTTCACTTCATTCACCGTCATGAAATTGAAGGTGCAACTATGGACGAAATTATTACGAACTTAGAACAAGCTTTCGAAAAGAATTGCTAAAGTAGGGGGAGAGTGAATCTCCCTCTTTTCTTTATATAGAGGTGAAACAATGATAGTAACAACAGCAGGAAGAACAAATAAAGAAATGACAGCTTATGCACATAAGGTAGCAGCAGAATTAAATAGTTCTTTCGTTATACGTAATGATATACCTGTACATAAATTGCATGAACAGCATGAACAAGATGTGCTGGTTGTAGGGAAAAATCGATTAGCTATTTATCCGAAAGGTACGGAAGAGTCGTTTTTCTTTCATCCGAACTCAGCGATGTTTCGTGTAAAAAGGTTAATGCGCGGAGAGCACGATCCGTTTGTACAAGCTGCTAAACTAGAGCGCGGAATGACAGTGTTAGATTGTACGCTCGGTATGGCATCAGATAGTATTGTAGCTAGTTATATTGTTGGTGAAGGCGGAAGAGTAACAGGACTTGAAGGAAATGAATATATGGCTTACATAATGGAAAAAGGCTTGCAAACTTGGTCTTCGTCCGTTGCAGAAATTGATGAGGCAATGCAAAGAATCGATGTAAAGCAAACAGAGCATTTTGCATTTTTAACGCAATGTGAAGACAATAGTTATGATGTTGTTTACCTCGATCCGATGTTTGAAGAAACTGTCATAGAATCAGATGGAATAAAAGGGTTAAAACACTTCGCTTTGTATCATGATATTACTGACGAAACAATTGCGGAAGCGAAGCGTGTGGCGAAAAAGCGTGTCGTTCTGAAAGATCATTTCCGTAGTTCTAGATTTGAAAAACATAATTTTCACGTATACAAAAGAAAAAGTGCTAAGTTTCACTTTGGTGTAATTGACCCTTGCTAATTGTGTGAAAAGATGTATAATAAGCAATAATTAATTAAATATACTGTCGGTGATGAAGAGAGTAGTCTTTTTCAGAAGGAAAGCGAGCTAGGGGTGGTGTGAGCCTAGTGCGGAAGAAAAAGATGAAGCGCACTTCGGAGATGCTTCTTGAATGAATAGTAGAGTAAGCCGAGGCCCCCTGTCCTCGTTATAAACGGGAAAGTGGTTCGTAATGAACAACAAGGGTGGTACCACGGGTTAAAACTCGTCTCTTTTTTAGAGACGAGTTTTTTGTATTCAAAAAATAAGGAGGTTGTAGTATGGATTATAAAACGCAGTTTGCAAAAAGTTTATCGAATATTTTTACGAATGAATTAAAGAAAAATCAAATTTTAGATTTAATTGAAACACCAAAACAAGATGAATTCGGAGATGCAGCGTTCCCATGCTTTTCACTAGCGAAGCAATATAAAAAATCACCAGCTATTATCGCAAAGGAAGTTGCAGAAAAATTAAATGATCCGTTCTTTACGAAAGTAGAGGCCGTTGGTCCTTATGTAAATATATTTTTCAACCGTGAAACTGTAAGTGATGAAGTATTAAAAACGATTTTAGCTAAGAAAGAAGAGTACGGTCAAAACCACTTTGGGTGTGAAAAAACGGTAGTTATTGATTACTCATCCCCAAATATTGCAAAACCTTTTTCGATGGGGCATTTACGTTCTACAATGATAGGAAATTCGCTGAAACATATCGCCGAAAAATGTGGCTATGAAGTTGTAGGGATTAATTATATTGGCGATTGGGGAACACAGTTTGGAAAATTAATTACCGCATATAAAAAATGGGGAAATGAAGCAGTAGTTAAAGAGGATCCAATACGTGAATTGTTTAAGTTATATGTTCAATTCCATGAAGAGGTAAAAGAGAACGAAGAACTAGAAGAAGAAGGTCGTGCTTGGTTTAAGAAATTAGAAGAAGGTGATGAAGAAGCAGTCGAGCTTTGGAATTGGTTCCGTCACGAATCCTTAAAAGAATTTTCTCGCATATACGAACTTCTCGGTGTAGAATTTACTAATTTTCAAGGAGAAGCTTTTTATAATAATTTAATGGAAGATTTTATTGGGATTTTAGAAGAACATGATTTGCTTGAAGAATCAGAAGGCGCATTAGTCGTTAATTTAGAAGAAGAGGGAATGCCGCCATGCTTAATTAGAAAATCAGATGGTGCGACTATTTATGCAACACGTGATTTAACGGCGGCTTTATATCGTCAAAACACATATGGATTTGATAAAGCACTTTATGTAGTTGGACCAGAACAAAGTTTACATTTTAATCAATTTTTCACTGTATTAAAAAAGCTAGGCTTTACTTGGGTTGATGGAATGGAACATGTACCGTTTGGATTCATATTAAAAGACGGTAAGAAAATGTCGACACGTAAGGGCAGAATTATTTTATTAGAAGAAGTGCTAGAAGAAGCTGTTGCACTTGCGGAACAAAATATTGAAGAGAAAAATCCGAATTTAAAACAAAAAGAAGAAGTGGCAAAGCAAGTAGGTGTTGGAGCAGTTATCTTCCACGATTTAAAAAATGAGCGTATGCATAATATTGAATTCTCATTAGAAAATATGTTGAAATTTGAAGGGGAAACAGGACCGTATGTACAATACACACATGCACGTGCTTGCTCTATTTTAAGAAAAGAAAGTGTAGAATTTGAAACGTGTACGTTTGCATTAAAAGATGATTATAGCTGGAGTGTCGTAAAATTACTTAATAAATTCCCACAAGTAATTGAAGCAGCCTTCAACAAAAATGAGCCATCAATCATTTCGAAATACGTATTAGATGTAGCACAATCGTTTAATAAATATTATGGTAATGTTCGTATATTAGAAGAGAGCGAAGAAAAAGACAGCAGACTTGCATTAGTGTATGCTGTGACGGTTGTATTAAAAGAGGGGTTACATTTACTTGGTGTGGAGGCACCTGAGGAGATGTAAAATAATAATTTTGTGCTTATGCGCCGTGAGAAATATTCATATTACTTTACTAATAAACTGCAGATCAAATTAAAGTGTAATATTGTAACAAAAAGAAGAATCAGGCGATCATTAACCTGATTTTTCTTTTTGTATTCTCTTGAATAAATTCTTATCTATAAAATGTTATACGCTGCGAAGTGTAAGAAATCTATAATTTTGTTGCGAAATCAATTAAAATATTTGTAGAGAGGATGGTCCGTATTGATTCGAGGTTTCATTTTACACATTCCTTGTCATAGACTACCGGAAAGGAGTTTTCTTAAACTACAAAAATACATGCCTTTATGTGCGCGATGCTCAGGTATGTTTATTGGTTTATGTATGTTTCCAATTTATTTTTTAATAACACCTTCGTTTAGTCTCTCATTCATGCTATCCTTTTTTGCTCAAATTCCATTATTAATTGATGGATTCACCCAAAAGTGGAAATGGCGAAGCAGCACAAATTTGCTAAGAGTAACTACCGGCTTATTAAGCGGTAATGGTATGGGACTATTTATTGCATCTAGTATTATATGGATTACATCTTAAACCGCATATCAACGGAGGTAGCTACTTACATGTTTTGGATTTATATAATTCTAATTTTTATATCAGGTGGAAGTGGAATTGGTTTTATTATTCATGAAAAATATATAGAAGCAACAATAGCTTTTGTTATCTGCGTATTATTTATGGTGCTACTATATTTTTATTTAAAAAGAAGCAAAAAAAAGAGAAATTTAGATTGTGACGTAATAGATTGTACCGATTGCTCAGATTGTGATTGTACTATTTAAACTTCTGCTTATCTCAATATTATTATGAAAAGGATTATATATCGTTTCAGGTATGTAATCCTTTTTATTTTTTTCAAAATTAGTTTGTCAAATAGGTGGAGAGTAAAGAACATGTACAATTTAACGTTTCAATTAAAATTAAACATCTCTAAAATTTTTAGAAACATAGGAATACATTTATTAAATGGAGAACTATAGTTTTGTATATAAAAGGAGGCGTGGGTTTTGGAAAAATATGATTGGAATAGTAAGCTAGTGTATTTAAGAAATACGAGAGATTTATATTATAACGATGATTATTTAAGTTTTTTAGTGAATACAGTTTGGAAGATTACTGAACCGGTACATATTGTTGATTATGGTTGTGGATATGGTTATTTAGGCTTAGTTTTGTTGCCGTTACTTCCAAATGGATCAAAGTATACAGGTATTGATAGCGGGGAAGCATTAATAGCTGAAGCGAGAGAGTTGTTTCGTTCGCTTCCATATGAATCAGAATTTATTAAAGGAGATGCTATAGAAATTGAATTGAAAAATAAATACGATATAGCAATCTGTCAGGCTTTCTTATTACATATGAGTTCCCCAAGAACGATGCTAGAGAAGATGATACATTCAATTAAACAAGGTGGTAAAATAATCTGTTTTGAACCACATTGGATGTCAAATATGTCTTCATACGTATTAGATGGAGAGAATCAATCGGAAATTATCCAGCTAGGTGTTTTGCAGAGATTATTTGAAAGAGATACACAGAGAAACGGTAGAGATGGCAACATTGGCATGAAAATACCAATGTATTTAAGTGAATTGGGTGTTAAAAATATTGAATGTAGAGTAAGTGATAAAGTGAATTTTTTAGATTCTAATTTAAATCAAAATGATAAGCAAGGATTATATAATTCTCTAAAAGAAGAGGGGATTGCAGGCAATCCGGGTGATAAACAGCAATTTATAGAACGTTTAATGGCCAGAGGATTAACATATGAAGAAGCGCTAGCTCAATATGAAGTGGAACTACGGTTTTTTAAAGCATTTCATATGCATTCATCTTTAGTATATGCTCCGAATATGAAAATTACATTTGGTGAAATAAAGAAGTAAATATCATATTAGAAAAGTAAGGGAGAAGGAGAATTGCTACATTTCTAATGTGGATAGGTTACCATTATTATCAAGATTTGTCGGTAAATCGATATATCTTATCAAATCGTTGATCTATTGTAAGTTACAAGAGATATATTCAGGAAATCGTTAATATAATTTCATCCACTGAATAAAGCCTCAAAAAAGAAGATAAAATTCATCTTCGAATAATACATGTTATTTCATCAAATTAAACAAAATAACGAGAAAAAGTATCGTTTTTAAGATATTTAGTTAAAAACTTGAATAATATTAAATAATATCGTTCATTATATGAGGTTTTAGTTGAATGCGTACTATATGATGTGTAAAATCTAAGCAAGTAGGTTAGAATACTGCTTGCAAATGGCAGTATAAATAATTATTTGAGGTGAATACATGCTAGATTTTAAACAATTAGAAGTTTGTTTGAAAGAAAAGAGATTTGTAGATGGATTACATGAGATAAATAATGAAATTGCACATATAAAAGAAACGAATAAGTTATCATACGTGAAGACCTGGCTTTCTAACGTTTCATCATTTGCGGAGTTTGATACATTAATTCGCCTTGCTGATGAAGGTTTGATGCATCAATATAGCTCCTTTTTAATTCGTTATACTTATAAAAAATTCTCTAATATGAGAACGCTCTCTTTATATTGTGATGAGTTAATTGATGAGCGTAAAATCCTTGATGCTGAACAATTATTAAAAGATTCTTTGGAAGAGGTAAATGAAGAGGAAACTGATGCGGACGTTTTAACGAAAGCATATTTTACGTTAGTTAGATGTTTGTTAGATATGAAGCGAAATGAAGAGGCCTATGCCTATATGCAAAAGGCGGAAAAGTATAGTACACGTGCAGTTTTTGATAAATGGGGTTACTTATATATACAGACTGGTGAGTGGGAGAAGGCAGAGGAACAACTTTTAGCCGGTCAGCAGCATAAAGATTGTGAAGAGTTAGCTACGTACCTATTGGCGCAATTATATGCATATAAAGGTGAACAGCAACGAGCGTTACAACTCATAAATGATGCGATTGCAAAGTTCCCTCAAGTACCATATTTCTATTTTGAGAAAGTAAAATATTTATTAGATTTAGAGCGCTATGAAGAAATGTTAGCGGTAATAGATAAAATTAATCACATGCTTCCGCATCATGCATATACAACTTATTTTATACATTTACGTGCAGAGGCATTTTATAAAATAAATAATATTCACGATTTGCAAGCACTATTGAAAAGTGAAAAGAGTTTGAAAAATTCTCTATATCATCATATAGAAAAAAATCCTGATGGAAAAAAGGTTCGTTTACCAATAGTTCCGGTTGTACAAAAGGATAACTACTGCGTTCCGACAAGTTTAGAAATGATGTTAGGGGTATGGGGAGAAAAACGTACGCAAGATGAAATAGCACAACATATTTTTGATGTAACAGGTTCTAAGTTTTCAGATACAGTTACATATATAGAGGAGCAAGGTTACGAATATCGTTATTTTCAAGGGAATGTGGAAAATTATAAGAGATTACTTGATCAAGGTATTCCCGTTTTATTAAGTATAGATATTGAGCACGCTTCCCATGTACAAGTACTTTCTGGTTATGACGACGTGCTGCAAGCTTTTTATATTCAAGATCCGAATTTCTTAGAACCGATTTTTGTGGAATATGATAAGTTGCAAGAAAAATATCGTTATACAGATTGTTTAGCTATTACTTTTACACCAAAAGATAGAATGGAACAACTTTCATTTTTAGATGAGGAAGAACATAATTATTATAAATCAATTTTTTCTCTTACTGATCATTTAGCTGAGCAAGATAAAGAGGGAATTGAAAAGTTAGTACTATTTTTAAAAGAAACAAGTGAAAATCCAAACACTTGGTTATATACGATTAAACATTTAGATGCGGAAGTAGATAAAGAGTTTATTCAGTTTTGTATAGAAAAATTAATGGGAAAGTTTCCGAGCTCTGACTTTGTGAAATTGCATAGTGCACAGTGTTTTATTCGTCTGCAAGATATGGAAAAAGCAGGACATATGCTTCAAAGTGTGGAGAAGAAAAGCAATCAAGCGTTGTATCATTTTATAAATGGACGGTATTCTTTTGAGCAAGATAATTATGCAGAAGCGATTGCTAGTTTTCGTTCATCATTACAACTGGATGCAGACCAACCAGTTGCGTGGAGTTTCTTAGCATTATCATACATGTATATGGATCAATCCGAAAAAGGGATAGAGTATTCTCTAACAGCTATAGAACGTAGCCCAGAAAGGTTTACACTTGTTAATCACGGTTTAATTTTAATAGATTTAGAACGATATGAAGAAGCATATGGATTCTTTAATGATTTATTAAAAGAATATAAGTATGAAGCGCACATTTGGTATGAACGTGCAAGATGTGCTCAACATTTAGGAAAAGTGTATTTGGCGGTAAAAGGACTTAAAGTAGCAATTCAATTAGATAAAACAGCAGCCTATTTATATACGAAGCTTTCGGAAATCTATGAATCAGATTTGGATGATGAGAAAAGTACGAAGGAAATTTTATTACAAGGAATTCAAAATTGTGAAGATCAGGCGTCTTTATATGTTCGTTTAGGAGATTTTTATTTTCAAAATGATGAACTTGAAGAAGCGGAAACTATTTATAAGCGCTCTTTAGAAGAAAATAATGAAGATGTATATTCTCATTTTGGTTTAATTCAAGTATACATGGCTAAGGAACAATATGAGGATGCAAAAAATTATATTGTTAGTATCAATAAGCAATTTGAGGGCAATCAAGATTTCCTTATGAATGCTGGTATGGTGCTGTGGGATGCTGAAATTGCGTTAGGCGGGAATGAATCTGAGTTGAAAACTGCACTTTCTAAATTAGAGGACGGTATACGAAAGTTATACAGTAATATAGAGAACGTGTTAGAAGAGTATGTAAATAGAATAAAAGGAACAGCTTTCGTGCAACGAGGCATAGCATTTTTAAGAACGTTACAAAAAGAAAAAACGGAAGTAATTGAATACGGTTGTTATGCTGGTATTTTATATGAATCTATTGGACAGTATGATCAGGCAATGAAGAGATACAATAAGGCAATCGAACAAAAGAGAACTGCTTTGCCATATTATCGAATCGGCGAAACATATATGGCATTAGGACAATTGACAGAAGCAAAGCAAGCGTATGAAATATGTTTAGAGCTGGATGAAAACTTCCCAGCTGTACATTTGCAACTAGCAGAAATATACGAAAAAGAAGAAGATCGTTCTAAAGAACAAAGTCATATGGTCCAGGCGATGAAAGAAGAGCCTTTGCATATTAATATAGAATATTTGGCACAGCTTTCAGTAGATTTGAATCTTCATGAAGATTTGCTGACTGAATTAGAACAATTAGCAGGAGAAGTACCCGAAATATGGCGTTTAGATGCGATTGCATATGTATATGGTGCGATGAATGAAATAGATAAAGAACAGGCGCGAATTGAAGAAGCGCTACAATTAGATGAGGGACATACAGAAGTTCTATATCATTATGCGAAAGTATTAGTGAAAAAAAGAGATGCGAGTGCAATTGAAGTTGCAATGAAAGTAATGCATAAAGAATTAAATAATGAACGTATATTTGATGTATATGTAAAAGCAGTAGAACAACATAAAAAAATATCTCAAATACGAGACGCACTTCATACGTTAAAGGTGAAAAAAGCAGAAAGAAGTATGGCATTTATGTATGCAGCAGCTGCGATTACAGAAAGATGGATTGAACGCCAACAAAATGAACAGCCGAAAAAATCTATATTTACGAGAGCTTTTTATCGTATGAAAAATCGCGCGAAAGAAATTTCAATGATTACTACAATCATTGATTTATATGAAATCTCGTTAAAATTAAATCCGAAAAATAGTATGGCAGCGAGGCGATTTGCAATATTTTACGAGAATGCGGCAATGAATAAAGAAGCAATAGAAGTATTGCAAACATCGCTAGAAAATAAATGGGATTATGATGTAGCGAAGCAACTTGTAAATCTTTTCATTGAGTGTGAAGAAGAAGGCATGTTACGAGATGCTTTGGAATTAACGAAGCAAATGGTTCGAGAACTACCGGATGATTATGATACGCTTCTTTTGCAAGCACAAGTATTCTTGAAAGCTGGGGAAGAAAGAAAAGCAGAAAAAATATGTTTACAATTAACGGGAAAAACACCGTTTGTAAGTAGAGGATTCCTTACTTTAGCAGAAATATACCAAAGTCAAGAGAGGTTTGAGGATGCGATTCATTTATTAGAAGATGCTGCTGTAGATCATCCAAATGAAACGGCAATTCTTATTGCTTTAGCATCTTCGTATCATAGAGCTGGGCGAACTGTCAAAGCAGAAAAAATAACAAATGATATATTAGAAATTGATGCTACACACTTGTTAGCAAGATACGACCACGCTTGCTACTTAGCGTTATTAAACAGAAATGAAGAGGCGAAAGAAGAACTTGAAATTGTGCTTCGTGAAGATGAGACGGGATTCTTTGCTGAACTTGCAGAGGAAGATGAAGATTTAGCGGGATTACGAGAATTTGAAAATTAATTGTATAGAAATAGATAAAAAGGATATAAATAAAAATATATTTTGAATTAGTTGACAATTAATTGCCCAATGGCATAAAATAACTTTTAATAAAGTATACAAATCTGAAGACGAGAAAGAGTAAAACAGTGAACTGTTCTCCAGAGAGCCGGTGTATTGCTGAAAGCCGGTGTGCAGACGTTATTTGAAAATCATCTCCGAGGAGCCGTGGCTGAATAAAGTAAGCTCGGACGGATGTCTACCGTTACAAAGAACGCGTATGTTAGTACGTTGCTAAGTGCTATTAGCGAAGAGCTAATAGAATTAGGGTGGTAACGCGGTTAAACCCGTCCCTACTTCATAGGGACGGGTTTTTTGTGTGCTTTAAAACATTCAAAGGAGTGATTGTAGATGAAGAAAGTAGATGTAAAAGAGTCAGCTGTAGGGAGAGAAACACGTATTCGTAAGCAGTGGAACGAGCAAAGTATTTTCGAGCAATCAATTCAGAATCGAGAAGGCGCACAGTCTTTTGTATTTTATGAAGGACCACCAACGGCGAATGGATTACCGCATGTAGGTCATGCGCTTGGACGGACAATTAAAGATGTAGTAGCAAGATATAAAACGATGGCTGGATATAAAGTGTTACGAAAAGCGGGATGGGATACACACGGTTTACCTGTAGAATTAGGTGTTGAGAAGCAACTCGGTATTTCTGGTAAACATGAAATCGAAGAGTATGGAATTGAGCCATTTATTCAAAAGTGTAAAGAAAGTGTATTCACATATGAGAAGCAGTGGCGTGAATTCACTGAAAGCATCGGTTATTGGGTAGATATGGATGATCCATACGTTACGTTAGAGAATCCATATATCGAAAGTGTATGGCATATTTTAGGAACGATTCATGAAAAAGGATTATTGTATAAGGGGCATAGAGTTTCACCATACTGCCCAAGCTGTCAAACTTCATTAAGTTCACATGAGGTTGCACAAGGGTATAAAACAGTAAAAGATTTAAGTGCAACAGTTAAGTTTAAAGTGAAAGATAGTGAAAATGAGTATTTCCTAGGTTGGACAACGACACCTTGGACACTTCCAGCAAATGTTGCGCTCGCTGTACATCCAAATATGGAATACGTGAAAGCGAAACAAGAAGGTCATGTATACATTGTTGCGAAAGAACGTGTACAAGATGTATTAAAAGAAAACTATGAAGTATTATCTGTTCATAAAGGCGAAGAATTAGTAAACACATCTTATACAGCACCGTTTCCGATGAAGGAAGTTACGAATGGGTACCACGTAATTGCAGCAGATTTTGTCACGGCAGATAGTGGTACAGGACTTGTTCATATCGCTCCAGCATATGGGGAGGACGATTATAGAGTCGTTCAAAGTGAAGGATTGTCGTTCTTACATGTTGTAGATGAGAAAGGTGAGTATACGGATGCAGTACCATTTCTTAAAGGTAAGTTTGTAAAAGATTGTGACGTGGATATCGTTCGTTATTTAGCGAAAGAAGGGTTACTATATCATAAAGAAAAATATGAACATAGCTATCCGCATTGCTGGCGCTGTGATTCACCATTACTTTATTATGCAGGAGAAAGCTGGTTAATCCGAACAACTGAGATTAAAGAAACATTTTTACGAAATAATGATTCTGTTACGTGGTATCCAGACCATATGAAACATGGCCGGTTTGGTAAGTTTTTAGAAAACATGGTGGACTGGAATATTAGCCGGAATAGATATTGGGGAACACCTTTAAACGTATGGGAATGTGAAAGCTGCGATCATCAATTCGCACCGAAAAGCATTGCCGAATTAAGAAAGCATAGTACGAAAGAAACACCTGAAGATTTAGAATTGCATAAGCCGTATGTAGATGAAGTGCAAGTTTGCTGCGAAAAATGCGGAAGTACAATGAATCGTACACCAGAAGTAATTGATGTTTGGTTTGATAGTGGTTCGATGCCGTTTGCACAATATCATTATCCATTTGAAAATAAAGAGTTATTTGAAGAACAGTTTCCAGCGGATGTTATTGCAGAAGGCATTGATCAAACACGCGGATGGTTTTATAGTTTATTAGCAGTATCAGCACTATATACAGGAAAAGTACCTTATAAACGAGTGTTATCACTAGGGCATGTTCTAGACGAGGAAGGACAGAAAATGTCTAAAAGTAAAGGAAATGCACTAGATCCAGTCGATTTAGTAAATCAGTTTGGTGCAGATGCTTTAAGATGGGCTCTACTTGTTGACAGTGCTCCGTGGAATGCAAAGCGTTTTTCTGAAAGAACAGTACTGGAAGCGAAATCTAAATTTGTAGATACGTTAGTCAATGTGTATAGCTTCTACGTTTTATATGCAAATTTAGATGAGTATAATCCGAATGAAACCTATGATGTAAAGCGAACGAAATTGGATGAATGGGTATTATCAAGATTGCATAGCACAACGAAAAAAGTGAGAACAGCACTTGATGATTATCAATTTACGAATGCAGCTCGTGAAATCGCGGCGCTTGTAGATGAAGTAAGTAACTGGTACGTAAGACGATCACGTAATCGTTTCTGGGAGTCTGGTATGAATGCTGAAAAAGCAGCTGCGTATGAGACACTTCATGAAGTACTTGTGACAATTAGTAAATTAATTGCACCATTTACACCGTTTGTCGCTGAAGATATTCATTTGAATTTAACTGGAAGTAGCGTTCATTTAGAGGATTATCCAGTTGTAAATGAATCACTACTTCAGCCGAAATTAGAAGCGGAAATGGATGCTGTTTTACAAGTTGTTGAACTTGGAAGAAGTAATCGTAATCAGCATTCATTAAAAGTAAAACAGCCGTTAGCAGAACTTGTATTACTAGCGCATAATGAAAATGATATGGATTGGGAATCTTATCGTGATATTGTAATGGATGAGCTAAATGTAAAAGCGTTCCATGTTGAACTCGATGAAACGAAATACACGTCCTATCAATTAAAGCTGAATTTTAAAACAGCTGGGCCGAAGTTTGGTAAAAGTGTGAATGCAGTAAATGGCTGGCTAAAACAATTATCAAAAGAAGAAGTACAACACTTTGTATCTACAGAAAGAGCTGTTTACGAAGTAGCACCAGGAGAAGAAGTAGTGGTAACAGCTGAAGATGTATTAGTAGAGAAAGTTGCAAAATCAGGATTCTCTAATACGACTAACGGACAATATACAGTTATGTTAGATACGAATGTAACGGAAGAATTGTTACAAGAAGGAGTAGCGCGCGAATTCATTCGAGCGGTTCAAGAATATCGTAAACAGTTGAATTTACCGGTTAATTTACGAGTCGATGTTATTCTTGATACAGCGGAAGAACTAAAGCGAACATTAACGAACCATAAAGAGTTGTTGGAAGAAAACTTACTCGTTAAGCGATTTACATTTGGAAACTTAACGAATGAAGATGATGAATTATCTTTAGGTGAGACAAAAGTCCGAATTAAATTAAGCGCGGCTCATTAAAGAAAAAGGAAGTTGGAATGATTCCAACTTCCTTTTTGTATGATGGGAATTTATCCGGCCAATTTCCTCATAATCCATTCGATAGAGCCTCTAGAAAATTTCTTTCTTCATAGCACCTAAATAAAATACTGTAAAAATATATTTCTACAGTATTTTTCTCATTTTACACATAAATATTGAGAAAATTTCACTTACCCAAAATGTAAAGGTAATAGAATTGTTTGTATAGAATTACTCGTAGATTCAATTTTTATCCGGCTACTTGTGGACAGTAATAGCCCACTGGGAATGGGGTAAAGGTTTCAATTTATTAGGGGGAGTGGTTTTATGTTAAACAAAAAAATGGTGGCAATGGCAATGACTGTGCCATTAGTAATGGGGACGATTTCTACGGTTTCGGCATTGGAAAAACAGCAGCAAGTAAAGCTAGAAGCTTATTCGCCGCAGAAAAAAGCAATTGAATATTTAAAAGGACATGCTACGGAATATGGATTGAAGGCAGACCTTTCAGACTTACAATATATTTCTACAACAGAAACGTCAGTAGCTTCATATGTTAGGTTTCAGCAAGTTGTTAATGGTGCCCCTGTATTTTCAAAACAAATTACAGTTACTATTAATGGACAGGGGCAGGGATTACTTGCTGTTTCTGATTACCAGGCAGTTCAAAGTGTGAAAGAAATAGCGAATAAGATTAGTGAAAAAGATGCTGAACAAAAATCAATGGCGTATGTTGGAGGAGAAAGCGAGCAAAACTTATGGGCTCCTACAGAGAAAGAGTTTGGATATATTATTGAGGATGGAGTAGCTATCCCAGTATACAAAGTTTTAGTCCATTCTAATAAACCTTTCGGTGCATGGGAAACATTTATTGACGCAGAAAATGGAAAGTTAATTAAAAAGGTTGATATAAACCGAAAAGCAGAAGGATCAGGAAAAGTATTTTTACCTAATCCAGTCGTATCTAGTGGTAGTAAAGTAGGCTTAAAAGATAATAACGATGCAGATTCTACAGCTCTAACGAATCAATTGAAGACCGTTACTTTAAAAGGTCTAGATGGTAGCGGATCTTTAATTGGGGAGTATGTCACGATTTCTTCAAAAGCGAAGACGAAATCTACAAATTTACAATTTAACTATACACGTGCAAATGATAGTTTTGAAGATGTTATGTCATATTATCATATTGATACATTACAGCGTTACATTCAAGGATTAGGCTTTAAAAATATTAATAATCGTTCGATTAAAGTAAATGTAAATGGTACAACTGACGATAATTCATTCTATTCTCCATCAACGAAAGCTTTAACTTTTGGTACTGGCGGTGTAGATGACGCAGAAGATGCGGGCATTATCGCGCATGAATATGGTCATTCTATTCAAGATAATCAAGTACCAGGATTCGGAAGTTCACCAGAAGGTGGAGCGATGGGAGAAGGGTTTGGAGACTTCTTAGGTGCTACGTATGAAGATGCAGTATCGACAACAGGATACGGAAAAGCATGTGTTGGAGAATGGGATGCGACTGCTTATTCTAGTTCAGATCCGACGTGTTTGCGCCGATTAGATACGAATAAAGTGTATCCGAAAGATGTTACAAATGAGGTACATGATGATGGGGAAATTTGGGCACAAGGTCAATATGAGATGGCACAAGCTTTTGGACGTGATGTGGCAACAAAAATTATTTTACAATCACATTGGTCATTAACGCCAAATGCTAAATTCCGTGACGGGGCAAAAGCAATTAAGCAAGCGGATGCTCTTTTATATGGCGGACAACATGCGGCTGAAATTGATCGCATTTGGGCAGCGAGAGGAATTAGCACAAATTAATATAAAAAGTCGTGGCGTTTATAAGCCACGACTTTTTAATTTGCTTAAGAACTGGTACTGGAAAACTTATTGGTATCGGTAATAATGTACATATACCAATAAGTTTATTTTACTGCTTCTTTAAAAACAAAATGCTCTTTAAATTTTCTAGACTCAACTTTTTGGCCGTTTCGCATAGATCGGAAAGGGTGTTCTTGCCAAGTGATTATAACGTCAACCGCATCTGATTTTGTAGAAACAGGGAAGTTAGCATGTCTAAATCCAGTTTTTCCACTTGCTAGACGACCTTCTTTTAGGGAAAAGAGTTCGTATTTTGTTTTCATATTTGGTTCATTGCGGAAGACTTCAACTTGTACGTTATATACTTCGTTTTCTCCAACATTCTTTACTGAAAATTGATATGTTTGAAATTTATCTTTTTTAGCTTGAAGCATATTTTTACTTGTTTTTTTCGGTTCATCAATATTCACTTGCCATTGATCAGAGTTTTGAGAGATTGGTAAAGATTTTGGTGAATAGGCGTATGTTTCATTAACTACAACTAAGCATAATAATAGGAGAAAGAAACTAATTGTTTTTTTCATATGTACACCTCCGATAAAACTTTAATAATAATATGCGTGGGAAATGCTTATTTTATGTAATAAAATGGAAAAAATGAAATTGAATGGATTTGAGAAAGAAAAAATATTTTGTAAAAAGAAGCATAAGCTGGCCGTTTTGGCCAACTTATGCTTCCATGATTTGAAGAATATTTTTAATGTCGCTTTTTAATAAAGTCGCGACTTTTAGGGATAGCATCACATTGCCATCAATTTAAGAAATTCATTGTTCCTCAAAATGAAAAAACGAGCTGAATTCCCATAAATAAATGTAGCAAGAACAAACTTCGTTTTGGATACATTTCAAAGTCTCAAGTCGATAGGCATATGGCTACTTTTCAACTAGTACGATATCATCAAGATAGGCATGAAGATATTCATTATCATCGCCTGGTAATACGGAATCAGTAAAAATGATGATGTTTGGACTTGGAGAACTATAATTTCGAGTAGTAAATTCGAACGATTTTTGTTCATACTGTGAGGAAGTAAATCCAATGCCGACTACTTTTATTACATCAGGCCCCCCTGCTTCTACGTATATACTTCTACCAGGAGTAGTTACTTTTCCAGATACGGACAGTATGTATGTAGTATTAGGCTTCAAAGTTACTCTCCCCCTAAATCCACCGCCATATCCACTTAAATGAAGTCCTTTAGAATTATTTACTCCTGCATGCTCTTCAATATTGTAATTTATATAGCCCTCAAGTTTAAAAGGTTCTAAACTTGAATTGTAGTCAAAATCAATATTAAAAATATAAGATTTCTCCTTTTCCTTTAATTGTACATTATCAAACTTAACCCTCCCATTTGTTGTAGAAGCAAGTTTGACAGCAAAGTTTGACACATCTTCCCCTGTTTTAAACTTTATTTCATGATGTTCCGGCTTAAATCCTGTATACTGCTTCTTTGTTAATGGAACGATTTCTTGATTGGCATTCAGATTACCTACTGTTACTTCTGATGGGGAAACTATACTTCCCGCTATATCAAATGTTAATGTATATTCTGTATTCGGCTTTACAGTAACAAGCTGATAGGCTGTGTCTGCATGTATTAATTTGAGATAATGATTGCCTGGTTCAGAAGTGCCGATATTCTCGGTAGAAGAATTAGGATTAGATAAAATCCAGTTATTTAGCCCATCCTCAAAGTCTCCATTCCTAACTTGTTCATTTGCAGAGGGACTATCTGCTAATACAATACCTGAAAAACCTATACTGGCACTTAATACAATTGCTGTAGAAAATACTCCTATACCGAATTTTTTAAACAATTTCTTCATCTCCTTTGGTCAGATTAAAATTTACTTTTTCACATTTCTATATATATTTGGATAAACCTTCCAAAGAACGCCTTTGTTAATAAATAATTTATGTATCCGAGATTAAGGTTATTTTCATTTGAAAGATCTTCAACATATACAAGGACACCTCGCTCAAATTGAACGGGTAAAGAAAGCATATCAAGAGAGCACAGTGACCTATTAACTCACGGAAGTGTCAGTTCCACTTTCTCTTTTATTAAGGTTATTAGTATCAATTTGACCAAGTTATGCTTCGAACTGCGGCTAACTTATAGGTAAAGTGACATATTTCTAAGCTGTCAAATGATAATTGTATAGAGTTCAATGTTCATATTACATATCTTTAGAAGGGGTTTGTTTAGTGAGAAATTGAAATATTTTTCTAAAAGGGCTTGCGTTTTATAAAGTAAAGAGATAGAATACTCTGTAAATATAAAAAGTGATGATCAGGAAAAGTACATGGTGCAAAGGTCTACAGAGAGCAATCGGTTGTTGAGAAGATTGCGATACCGCATGATGGAAAGACACCTGTGAGTGTTGCTTTGAACGTGATAATTAGTAAAAGCAAACGGTACCTACCGTTATCAGGGCTAAGATGGTCATTATGACAATTTGGGTGGTACCGCGGAAAATCCGTCCCTATTTATAGGGGCGGATTTTTGTATTCTTTGAAAGGAGGTGAGTGACCGTGGATGATGCCGATGACAACAACAATAACGTAAATAAAAATAAAATTAATGGAGGGAAATGTAATGGATGCAATAATGAAGCGTTCACTCACAAAAGAATGTAAGGAACAAAGCGGAAAGGTTGTATTACTTCAAGGATGGGTAAAAAAGGTTCGTCATCTAGGTAATGTTAGTTTTTTATTATTACGGGACCGAACGGGAGTTATTCAATGTGTATTAGAAAACGGGTTAGCTGGATATAAAGTAGATGTGGAAAGTGTCGTTCAAATAGTTGGTCAAATAGTAGAGACTTCGAAAACAGAATTAGGGGTTGAAGTGCTTGCACATGAAGTGAAAATATTAAATGGCGCAGAACCACTTCCATTTGAAATAAATAAAAAGAAGTTACAAGTTGGCTTAGATCAACTACTGAATGAGCGGGTATTATCATTAAGACATGAGCGAATCGCGGCGATATTTAAAGTGAAATCTACACTTGTTCAGAGCTTTAGTGAATTTCTTATAGAGAACGATTTCACACGTATATTTACTCCAAAAATTGTTTCGCAAGGGGCAGAAGGAGGAGCGAATGTTTTTAAGCTTCCATACTTCCAAAAAGAAGCTTATTTAGCGCAATCACCACAGTTTTATAAACAAATGATGGTAGCTGGAGGGTTAGAACGTGTTTTTGAAGTTGCACCTGTTTACAGAGCGGAACACCATAATTCTTCCCGTCATTTGAATGAATATATATCGTTAGACGTAGAACTTGGATTTATTCATGATTTTTATGAAGTGATGCAATTAGAAACGGATGTTTTACGATATATGTTTCAACAAGTAGCAAAAATCTGTGAAAAAGAACTACAACTATTACAAATAGAAGTACCTGTTATTACAGAAATACCTAAAATCACATTGTTAGAAGCACAAGATATTTTGAAAAATAAATACCGGAAAGAATCGCCGATTGGGGATTTAGATACAGAAGGTGAAAAGCTATTAGGTAAATATGTGAAGGAAACATATAATAGTGAATTTGTCTTTATTACACATTATCCGAAAGAAGCGCGACCGATGTATACAATGCCGAATAAGGAGAACGAAGCCGAAACGGATTCATTTGACCTATTATATAAAGGATTAGAAATAACGTCAGGTGCACAGCGTATTCATAATCATGAAATGTTACTCGCATCTTTTAAAGAAAAAGGATTACATCCAGAGAAATTTCAATCTTATTTAAATACATTCCGATATGGTTGTCCACCGCATGGCGGTTTTGGAATTGGATTAGAAAGGGTTGTATATAAACTTTTAGAATTAACAAACGTACGAGAGGCGAGCGCTTTTCCGAGAGATTGTACACGTCTTATGCCATAACATTAAAACCCTTCTATATTATAGAAGGGTTTTATGCATTTCAACATAAGTTAAAGGAGATAATAATGGATTTTTGTGTGAAAAAATGTAAATTATATCAAGAAAATTTTATAATGAATTGAGAAAAAGAAAATTCATAAGTTATAATAAAATATGAATATAAAAATAGTTCATATAATAATGTATGGAAGGGTATGAAACATGCTATATCAAACACAAGCAACACAACAAACACCAGCGTATATAATTTATCTTCTTGATGTAAGCGCATCAATGAATCAAATGATGGATGCAGGGGGAGAAGAAAAAAGAAGAATTGATATGGAATAAAATAAATGGAACGACAGGATGGCAAAGTGAAGTAGGAAAAACAGTATTACCTTCATACACATTACTTGCACAGTTGAAAGATATTGATAAAACGATTGGTCAAATTAGTGGTATGAATATGATTGATAATGCATCAAGAAAAATGGAGGGAATTCAACTTGTACAATTAGCAGGTGATGAAGCAAATAAAGAAGGACAAACGAGCCTTGATAATGCTTTACATTATTATGGTCAAGCAGCTTCCCGTGGTGTTCTTGAAAAAACAGGATTTTCTGATGTTACTAGTCGTGTAATCAAAGAAGCAAAAGAATTAGAAAAAACTCAATATAAAGCTGCATTAAACAAATATCAAATTTTATATAAAACACCAGGAATTGAAGAGTTAGGAATTAAGGATGGGATAAAAGCGAAAATTGAGTACTTGAGTACATTTGATGCTGCAAATGTAAGCGGGAAGAAAGATACGATTGAAGATTTAGCTTCAGCGATTGAATTAACTTATCATTCGATGGAACTAGGATATCCAGAAGCAGATGCAAAAGAATGGATGAATACGGTAGCTTTAATAATGCTGAATAAAGGTGTAGGATACATGTCGTCAAATGATACGAATAATGCATATAAATGTTTTGAATTTTTAACTCGTGATAAATATGCAAATGCTATTAATGGGGAAATAACTAAACAAGCAAAAAAGAAAGCAGATACAATTAAAGCTATGAATGTTCAAAAATAATTAGATTTAAATTTCGCATAAGGAGTAAGTATTAATGAGTTTAGTAGAAATTTGAATTCTACTAAACTCATTAATTATTCATTAAAGTCACACTTTGCATAATAAAGAATTTGAAAGGTGGAAAAAAGATGATTAGCAATTTAAAAAGGGAAGCATTATCCTCATTGAAAGGCCGATGGGGATTAGGGGTAGGTTCAACGTTTCTTAATTACCTCATTCCCGCAGCAAGTATGTATTTCATCGGTATAGTAGTATTTCTAATTTTTGGTTTGTTCATAGACGTTTTAGGACCAGAGAACCTTGTATATTATTCATATGGCGAACCTCAAATTAATTTTGGAGTTATTTTATCTCAAATTATTATATGGGCTATTATTTTTATTCTTTACATTGTTGTACAAAGTGTTATGAGTTACGGCTATTATAATATCACATTAGGTTTAGCGAAAAATGAATCTACCACAATTGGTGATTTATTTGCTGGTTTCAATTCAAATAATATATTTAGAGCTATGAAACTAGGTATCTTACAAACAATATTTATTAGCTTATGGAGTCTTTTATTCATTGTTCCAGGTATTATTAAATTTTTCTCTTATTCTATGGCTTACTACATTATGTTAGAGGATCCAGAATGTACAGCAAGTGAAGCAATTAAAAAAAGTAAAGTGATGATGAAAGGACATAAGTTAGATTTATTTATCACTTGGTTAAGTTTCATTGGTTGGTTTATTTTAGGTTCATTGGTGGGAATATTTACACTAAATCTCCCATATCTTTGGATTTCGCCATATTATACTACTACAGTATCACATTTCTACTTAAATCTAGTGAATAAAACTAATAATACAAAAGAAGTACCAGTTATTAATGTTCAAAAATAATCGGATTTAAAATTCGCCATCTTACTTTCAGTAAGATGGCGAAATTATTCCAAATAGGGGTGAATATTAATGAGTTTACTAGAAATTTGCCCATTAGATGAGGCATTAGTGGAAGCTTTACAGAATGAAGAAAAAAGAGTTCGTTTTTATGAGATGTTACAGAAATCAAATTTATACGTTGTAGCTTCTGTCGAAGGAGATACAACTGTAGATGAAGAAGGGGATTTGGTTTCAACTGATAATACACAATTGCTAATTCATTATTTTGAAATGGAAGAAGGATTAATATTACCACTGTATTCAGATTTGAAACATTTAGAAATGGTTATTCCAGAAGAATGTCCGTATGTCTCAATGAATGCAGTTGAATTATTGAAGACGATAGATTTAGAGGCAAATGTCATATTGAACCCAGGAACAAAATTTCAAAAATTATTTGTAAAGGAAGAAATTGAAGCGATTTGTGATAACAGTATTTTTGATGTTTTCTTTAAAGAGAATAAGTAAAATTGATGCAGTTCTATTTCTTTTTGGTATAAAAAAGAGGAAGGTTTGGAGATCCAGGTCAAACCTGAACAACTCGAACAAATTGCCAAAAACATATCAGAGATGCAAACACACAGCCAGAATATACAACAAAATCTCAATCAATCTATGTTTAGTATTCAAATGCAATGGCAAGGGGCAACGAGTCAGCATTTTTATGGGGAATATATGAGATCAATGAGACTCATGGAATCTTACATACGTAACTTACAAGTTACAGAAAAAGAATTACGGCGTATTGCTCAAAAGTTTCGTCAAGCAGATGAAGAATATCAAAAGAAACAAACCGGAAAATTGAAAGAAACCCATACAAAAGAAACATGAAAAATCATGGTGGGAAAAGGGAATAGAAGGAGCAGCTGAATTCATTGGAGTAAATGATGCAATTCGTGCAGTTACCGGTAAAGATCCTATTACAGGAAAAGAATTATCATCAAAAGAAAGACTCATCGCCGCAGGATGGACACTCCTAAACTTTGTTCCTGTTGGAAAAGTGGCAAGTCTTGCTGGAAAAGGAATAAAGTATGTCGCTTCTAGCTTTGGGAAGACGATTGTAAAAGCAGGAAAAAGACTAGGCGAAGGCGTAACAATGGTAGCCGGAAAAGCTGGAAAAGCAGCCGTCGATGGTATAAAAACAGCCAGCCACAAAGTAAAAGAGGGTGTAAACTTTGTAGCCTCCACAGCAAAAGGCTTTGCCGACAAAATTGGAAGCCTATGGAACAAAGGTGCCACAACCGTAAAAACAACCTTCTTGCAGGGGAATGAAAAGATCCAGCACGCAGTAAAAACATTACTGGAATACAAATGGATCCCAGGCGAGGGAAAAGGCTTCGCCATGGCTGGAGTAGGAAATGTCTCAGGAGGAGGACAGTATTCTCTGAAAGAGGCTTATCAGTATATGGAGAGTAAGGTTGTTAAGGGTACGGGTAAAAATCCAGAAATAGTAAAGTTTACAGAGGAACAATTATCTACTAAACTCTTATATTCTAGGGATCCTGAAAAATGGCAGAAAAAAGGTGGGAAAATCGAAATTAGTGAGGAAGGAATATGGACTTATATTGATTGGGAGATTCCTCCAAATCGAGTTTCTTATCCTGGAGGTTTTCCCGACTTTAAATCTGCTGGGTTGGTAAGACAAGAAGTTCCGATAGGTGAATTTAATAGATATGACATTGATTTTGCTAAGGCTGATGAATTAGCTCCAAATGGACCAAAATTAGATGAAAACACATGGCACCATCATCAAGATTTAACAACAATGCAAGAAGTTAGTAAAGAGATGCACAGAAGATTTCGACATATGGGTGGAATGTCATTAGCTAAGAAGTTAAAAGATTAAATAGGAGTGAAATAAATGAATTTAAATGCTTTTGGTAAAGCAACTGAAGAATCAATTAAAGAATTAGAAGAGTTTTTAGGATTTCTACTTCCGGAAGATTATAAAAATTTTTTAAGTGAATATAACGGAGGGACTTCGAAAGTTAGGTATAGTAAATTTTTTGTTAAAGAATTAAATCAGGAAATCCCTTTAGATGTTTTGTATGGTATAGGTGTAAAAAAACTTTTGATTTAAGTGAATGCTATGAAGAGTTTGAAGAAGATATGTTACCGAACAGTTTAATAATAGGAGATGATCCGAGTTCAGGGTTAATTGTACTTATTACAGATACTGAAAACCATGGTGTATATTATTGGGATCACTCTTTTTATTTTCCACATTCTAGTGAAGAAGAAAATACGTATAAAATAGCTAATAGCTTTAAGGATTTTATTAATGGATTGAAGAATCCTTAATTATTAACTTTTGTATATTGTAATTAATAATTTAAGAGGTTAAGCAAATATACGAAATGAATTACAGTGACTTTACACATGAGAATGTCAAAAGTTGTGGTGCATGGTTAAAGATAACAAGCATATATGTAGATGAGTAAAAAATAAAGTATATTTGCAGTGAAAAAAAGCATAGGCTGTTAGAAAGTACGTACTTCATGATGGTTGTACCATCATGGAGTACTATGTGCAATGATAGAATAGAAAACGAAGTACGAGCTTAGGCGAGATGACATTTTACTGGGTGATGAATATAAACACATGGAATGTATATTAAACTAATGAACTCGTACAAACTCGTAAGTTTTAACGTAGTAGTTTTTATGACATACAAAAGGTATCGTATTTTTACTGCAAGATTTACAAATTTATGCTACTTAAAAACATATGAACTTAAAGCGCTTGATTGTCGACTAAAGGCAACAAGTGCTTTTTTCGTCTTAGTATAGAAATAAGATATAATAAAAAAGTTAATATTTCGTTAGATTGAGAAAATAAAAAGTATCTACTAAAAAGCAGCTGTCGATGGTATAAAAACAGCCAGCCACAAAGTAACAGAAGGTGTAAACTTTGTAGCCTCCACAGCAAAAAGCTTTGCCGATAAAATCGGAAGTCTATGGAACAAAGGTGCCACAACCGTAAAAACAACCTTCTTGCAGGGGAATGAAAAGATCCAGCACGC
>NZ_MAOC01000021.1 GCF_001884135.1 Bacillus nitratireducens
GGGAGGACAGTATTCCCTGAAAGAGGCTTATCAGTATATGGAGAGTAAGGGTGTTAAGGGTACGGTTGGAGCTAATAACTTTAAATTTGGAGATAATGCTAAAAATCATTTGAAAAATGTTGAGAATATAAGCACTAAGAAAGGGGTTAGTGGTGGACATAACATGGATGAAATTTACAATATTTTTAAAAATAAGGGTGTTGATGTAGAAGACTTAATTACATATAAAAATCAAATTATTAAATTAAATGGATTTATGAGATAGAATCAAAATACCTAGAAAAGATATGGCTGGAAATATTGCAGAACCTGTTTCGTATAAAAATATTAAGGAGCCTAAAACGATATACGATCCAGCAATGATTAGTGATGATAAGATATATCAGTGGGGAAAAGAAGCAATGCAAAAGGGAACAATAAATGGTAGGCTTGTTGAAGGTACTGCTTCAAATGGATTGAAGTTCAGAGGTTATTTAAATGATACTGGGGAGATAACTAACTTTTCCCAATTCTAGACTGATATTATAAGATACAATATTTATAGGAGGATACAATGAATAGTAATTTTGAATTTATTGAAGATAAAGAGAAAAACGATGAATTGATGTCAATATATTTTAACTTTATAAACGGTAAGTACTTGGAAAGAGCTTTGAGTTTTTTTGTAAAAAAAAGAGGGGTTTGGACAAGAAATAGTATTTGTTCATTTTCAGTCTGATTTAGATGAATTTGATATGTCACAGCTACCTACACCTTTAGATGATAAGCATGTGTTAGTTGAATTAGATTCTCCAGCTGTGGAGTCTGAACAACAAGTGTATTTGGACTTTGAAAATTTTTATAATTATTTGGAAGAACATGTGAAAAAAGAAGTGGAAAAAAATCCAGAAAGAAATGGATTAATGGATTTATTAGTACAAGTTAAGAGTAGCTTAAATTTGTAATATCTTATAGCCGTTTTACTAGATTTGAAGGGAAGAAAAATAACTTTTTGAAGAACGCGTTTTTATTAGGATTTTATTATATTTCAATAAGGAAGATTGTCTGATATTGAATAAGTAAAGAGGAAGTTATAGATGAAGAAGACTCAACAAAAGAGACCTCATATTTGAGATCTCTTTTGTTGAGTGTATTGAAAAAATCCCTAATTAAAAATTAGCGTGAGATAACAACTATAAGCGTACGGGTGAATTGAGGAAGCTAGATAACGTTGCGCGAATTGATGAAATTGAAATAAACTTTAATTATAAAACTAAATTCGATTCAGAGAAATTTGCAAGACAGTTAAAGGATTAAGAAAAAGGTATGAATGAATTAACTGTATATGAGTACCAGAAAAATCGAGAGCATTTTATTGATAAAGGTAGAGCAATAGAAGGAAATGCATCTCAACAAGCTGAAAGGGAAAACAATTAAGCAAAAAACAAAAGAACTTAGAAGAGAAGGGCTATCTAGAGAAGAAGCTGAAATAAATGCTAAAAAATGGATGAAGACACAAGCAGCTCTTCATAATCCTGATCAAGTAGCTGGTGGAAATCATTTGAAAATTGGAGGCATGGCGGAAGGTATAGTAAAAATGCACCTGGTAAACCTGTTAATCCAAACTATTTAGAAGAATTTTAATGGAAAGGAGAATAATAGATGAGTAAAATGGCAATTAAAATAAGCTCTAATGGTTTATTTAGTAAATGTGTAGTACCATTAAGAAAGTACACCGGTTTAGGAATTACAGAGATAAAAAATAAAATTGAAAACAAAGATTTTTTTGCCGAAACAGATGCAAATGATATTGATGATATGGAAAATTTAAAGGAATTAGTTGATAACTTGTTGAAGTTAGGTGCGGAAGTGAAAATGTTTGATAGCGATGAATACGGTGAGGGAATTTTCGATTACCAAGAAATTTCTTACGGCGAATTTATAAATAATATTGACCGGTTAAAAGAAATTATGGAAGAATTACAGGATTACGATGATGCTTTGTCTGACGAAGGATAATAAAAAGGTTTCTCATCAAATTTTAATATAGCCCTTGACAGTTATAAATATAACCGATATACTTCATATTAATTTCAAAAGAAAATATATTCTAAATATTAAAATGCATTGAATAGGAGTAGTAAGGTCATGTATTTGTACAGAGAGCTATGGGTTGGTGCGACATAGTCAAATGACATCCTGAACTCGCCTAGGAGCAGTAAGGTGGAACGGAATCACATTCTTAGTAAATCTTAACGGTTAACCTTCGATATTAGGTTTGTAATCAAACGATTACTACTAAGGTGGATTCATAATGGAATCAATAAGGGTGGTACCGCGTTAAGTAAATGGCTTAGCGTCTCTTTATATAGAGACGTTGAGCCATTTTTTTATTTTATGGAAATAGAAATGGAGGGTTTATTCGGATAGGTATATAAAATTTATTCATTTATATAAAAGGATTTAATTAGGAGGAAAATAAGATGAAACAGACGGAGCAATGGACTTCGAAATTAGGTTTTATTATGGCAGCAGCAGGATCAGCAATTGGACTTGGCGCAATATGGAAGTTTCCTTATATTGCTGGAAAGAGCGGGGGAGGAGCATTCTTTTTAATCTTTATATTATTTACTGTATTAATTGGATTACCGCTACTTATAGCTGAATTTATGATTGGACGCAGTACACAGAAACAAGCAGTTGGAGCATTTAAAAGTATCGCACCAAATACAGGATGGCACTGGATTGGGCGTCTTGGGGTTGGGACTTGTTTTATATTACTTTCATTTTATAGTGTTGTAGGTGGATGGGTACTAATTTATTTATTCAGAGGAGTAACTGGACAACTTATTACTCCGGGACAAAATTACGGTTCGTTATTTACTGAAACAATTGGAAATCCGGTTTGGGCTATTACTGGACATTTCGCTTTTATGTTCATTACGATATGGGTTGTATCAAAAGGTGTACAAAACGGAATTGAAAAAGCAAGTAAATATATGCTACCAGCATTGTTCGTTTTATTTGTCGCCCTTATTATTCGTTCATTAACACTGGATAATGCAATGCAAGGTGTGAAGTTTTTCTTACAACCAGATTTCTCAAAGATTACTTCAGAAAGTATTTTGTTTGCAATGGGCCAATCATTCTTTGCGATTAGCATAGGGATTTCGATTATGGTTACGTATAGTTCGTATTTAAATAAAAAAGAAAGTTTACCAAAATCAGCAGTTACAATTGTCGGATTGAATTTATTCGTATCTTTATTTGCAGGTCTTGCTATATTTCCAGCAGTATTTTCATTAGGAATGGAGCCGACAGAGGGGCCGGGCTTACTATTTATTGTATTGCCATCTGTATTTAGCCAAATTCCATTCGGAGGATTGTTCTTAACTGTATTTCTTGCGCTATTTACATTTGCCACATTAACCTCGGCATTTTCTCTACTAGAGACGGTTGTTTCAGCATTAGCAAATGGTGAACAAGAAAGAAGAGCTAAACTTTCATGGATCATCGGTTTCTGTATTTTCTTAGTAGGTATACCATCTGCCTTATCATTTGGAGTATGGAGTGATATTACGATTTTTGGGAAGAATATTTTTGATGCAGTAGACTTCTTATCTAGTAATATATTAATGCCGCTTGGAGCGCTATTCATTAGTATTTTCGTATCATTCAAGATGGAAAAGAAAGTGCTAGAAGCTGAATTTTTTGTAGGTGGAAATTACGGAAAGATAGTATTTACGATCTGGGTATTTTTACTTCGATTTATAGCACCACTTGCGATAGTTATCGTATTTTTAAATGTAATAGGGATTATTTAAGTTTAAATGTTATAATATTCAGTAAAAAAAGAAGGTGATAATCATAAAGAAGAATTTGATTGAAGTTGGGAAATATATGATCATTAGAGGAAAAAAGCTATACGTTGAAACACATGGAAGTCCTAAAAATAAACCAGTATTATTTTTACACGGTGGTCCAGGTGAAAGTTGTTATGATTTTTCATTTCATCAAGCAGAGCGATTAAAAGATTCCTTATATGTAATTATGATAGATCAAAGAGGCGTTTGTCGATCAGAAGGAATTACTGAGGAAGAATCTTTTGGATTAAATGATTTAGTTGAAGACTGTGAGGAAATAAGAAAACTACTACAAATTGAGAAATGGTCTATAATTGGACATTCTTTCGGTGGATATTTAGCATTGTTATATGCAAGGGCGTATCCAAATTCAATAGAGAAAATAATATTCGAAGGGCCGACTTTCGATTTTTCATTAACAAGTAGAGCTTTATTACAAAAGACAGGAACGTTATTAAAAAAGTATGGAAAAGAAGCGGCAGCAGAAGAGTGCCTAGCTTATGCATCTAGTAATGCTAGTTCAGAAGAGTTGTTAGAAGCTTATATAAGATTAAGCGCTGAATTAGAAGAAAAAAGAATGGAGATTTACAATTATAAAAAAGATGAGACAGACGATAGTTTATATAGTGATGAAGAGTGGGAAGTATTTTCAAATCGCTCTAAAATCCATTTCGATAGATTAAAATCAGAGGGAGCATGTCATATATCACTGTTATCAAAAATAAAAGAAGTAAAGAATCCAATGTTATTAATTGTAGGAAAACACGATGTAGTAACCTGTGAAAAACAAATTGAAATATTTAATAATGATGCTTCAAATGGGAAGTATATTGTATTCGGAGAAAGTGGTCATTCACCGCATTATGAAGAAGCAGAGAGATTCGCAGAAACAATCATTCATTTTTTGAAATAAAAAAGAAAGGTGCTTCTAATAATGAGAAGCACCCTTTTTAAATTTCGGGATAAGTGATAGTAATGTTAGGCCATTTGCTTTGCCAATTTTTTTTATTAACCCTATTTTTATACATATGTATTCGTTCTTTCGTTTCAAGAAAATGAGGTGTAGGTTTCACTTGTAATGAAAGTAAATCTTCTATTCCGCACGGGGATGTTAATATGACTTTGTTTTGCTCGTCCAAAGAAACACCAAGAGCGGTTGCTGTTTCAGGAAATTTAGAAATAGCATCAACAGAAGAAGAGTATGGCGGTATTCCATTCACTACATGCATGCGAGTTTGATTTTTTACTGACCAAGGGATAGAGGCATCCAGATTCGTCAGCTTCTGTTCTAATGATTGTTCGTATACCTCATCTTTACGTAATGGATCAAAATAAATGACATCGACGTCGGGGGTAGCTGTTCGCACTTCGTAGTTATGTAAAGAATCCCAAATTTTAGAGCGGACAAATCCAGCGCAAACCCACCAATCGGGTAGCTCTAGTGATTTTGCCATTTGTAATACATTCATCATCCATTCGTCGTTTTCTATTAAGTGAATTACATCTTGCTCTGTTTTTATATTCATTGATAAATACACCTTCCTAGTAGATTAATGCATCAGCTCAATAATCCATAAAATCCAGTAAGCACCTGGTACAAATAAAAGTTGTGCTAATAATGTGCCGAGAAGTCTAGAAATCATTAGCCAACCATACATTTTACTCATTGCTTCAGCACCCTTTTCTGATTGTAAAGCTCTTTCTGTTAAAAGAGCAATGCGTGGATCGAGTAGCACTGTTAATAAAATGGTAGCAAAACCATTAACCAGACCAGAAGCTGTACTTGCATTTGTTGCGTAATCTGGGTTTAAAAAGGAAGCGTAAAGGGCTGAAAGTACCCCCGCTGTATAAATTGCAGTAGCAAACATGTTAATAAGCATAATACGCTTTGGGATACCACCGATCCTCATTCGATGAATCATTTCGAATTTGGGGAAGCGTACATATTTTTTTGTGTACTTTAATTTTTGAATGTTATTCGTCTTCATCATTCGAATGAATGAACCATCTGTTTCAAAGTTTTGAATGACGTATCCAAATATCTTTGTCAAAGTTGGATAGAGTATAATCGCGAGCAATGTACCGACAGAAGCAGATAATAGAACGAGCCGTATAATATGCTCTAAATCAATAGAAGAATCTAGTTTTGCTTCATCGACAATACCACCGATTAAAAAGGCTTGTAGTAAGTTAGATGTTCTTGAAATAAGCAGTACCATTCCTACGACGGATAAGGCAACGGCAATCTTTTTTAAACGTACCCCAGCTAATCGAATACTATAAGAGCTAGTTTCAACCGCGTGGATAACAATTGTGAAAGCCATTATAAAAATTAATGTAATTGACATTTGATTCACCAGTTTCTATTAAATTAAGTATAACTTTTTCACTTTATCATATCTTTTGTGATTTTGTAACTGAAAGTATAAGGGTTAGAAAAAACAATTTTCTGAAAAGTTAAATGGTGATAGTATAGTAAAGGGGGTAAGTAGGAGAATGGCTTTAATGGGGTACATATAAAATCAGTGGGGGAATTAAGTGTGTATAAAACATTTCTATTTGATTTAGATGGAACATTAACGGATCCGAAAGAAGGGATTATAAATTCTGTTCTATACGCGTTAGAAAAAATCGGGATTGAAGAAGTAAATATAAGCGAGCTAGATTCATTTATCGGCCCACCAATACAACAATCTTTTGTAGATAGATATAATATGAACGAAATAGAAGTAGAACGAGCAGTGTTTTACTTTCGGGAATATTTAAAGCAAAGTGGTTTATTAGAGAATAAAGTATACGATGGAATTACAACCCTATTGCAAGAATTAAAGGATGCTGGCAATCGTTTGTTTGTAGCAACATCAAAACCTACTGTATTTGCGAAACAAGTAATAGAGCACTTTCAGTTAACAACTTTTTTTGAAGAGATTGTGGGGAGTAATTTAGATGGGACAAGAATAAAAAAGGAAGAAATAATTGCTCATATTTTACAAACAAATGAAGAACTTAAAAAAGAAGAAATGGTGATGATTGGTGATAGAAAGCATGACGTAATCGGTGCGAACAGTAACGGAATTGCTTCAATAGGTGTATTGTATGGATATGGTAGTGAGATTGAATTGAGTGATGCTGGGGCGATTCATATAGTGAAAGATGTCGAAGAATTACAAAGCGTTTGTATAGAGAATAGTACGATAAAACTATAGAAATAGAACCTAGAAATCCCTTTATAACATATGACGATGAAATCGTTTTTGTTTAAAGGGATTTTACATATGTAATCGAATACTATAATTAGACAATTTTAGCATGAAAAATTTGTAATAAAGTGAAACTTTGATCAGTGGAGGTTTTGTCCATCCTCTACAAATTATCAGCCCTCACCAATCGGGATTTTACGGGCAGTTGATCTCAAGCCTAGCTTCCGCGCATTTGCTGAATTTTAAGGCGGGAGTCTTACTGCCCGCAAATAGCGGGATAAAAAGAGGAGGAATGTCATGAAATAAAATGATTTGAAATCCCGGTAAAAGTTTGTTGTTAAAAGATTGAATATTCAGTTTAAAAGGAGGGTTATAATTGGAGCTAGTTATTATTTTATTAGCACTTAGTTTACTCATGTTTGTAGCATATAAAGGATTTTCTGTAATATTATTCGCACCGATTTTTGCATTATTTGCGGTATTTTTGACAGAGCCTAGTTTTGTATTACCTTTCTTTTCAAATATTTTCATGGAGAAAATGGTAGGATTTATTAAATTATATTTCCCTGTGTTTTTACTTGGAGCAATATTTGGGAAAGTAGTAGAAATGTCAGGGATCGCGGACTCGATTGCAAAGATAATTATAGAGTTAGTTGGTGAAAAGCGTACGATATTAGCGATTGTATTAATGGGTGCTATTTTAACGTATAGTGGTGTTAGTGTTTATGTAGTAGTGTTTGCTGTATATCCGTTCGCAGCTAAGTTGTTTCGACAAGCGGATATTCCAAAGCGTCTAATCCCTGGAACGATTGTTCTTGGAGCAGTAACGTATACAATGGATGCGCTACCTGGATCACCACAAATTCAAAACGTAATACCTACAACCTTTTTTAAAACGGACATTTATGCTGCGCCGATACTTGGTATTGTAGGGGCAATTTTTGTTCTTACATTAGGTTTACTATATTTAGAGAGTAGACGTAAGAAGGCAAAAGAAGCAGGTGAAGGATATTTTGGGTTTAGCGATGGGAATACTGAAATGGCAGCTTCTTTGCAAGTAGAGCAAAAAGATATGCCATTACTTAAAAGTATTGAAATCACAAGAGTACAACAAGTGATTGCTTTTATACCACTTATTTTAGTAGGTGTAATGAATAAAGTGTTTACTATTATGATACCGAAGTGGTATCCGAATGGTTTTGATTTTTCTGCAATTGGTATGAAAGCATTTGGAAAAGTAGAATTAAGTGCAGTAGTTGGAATCTGGTCAGTAGAATTGGCACTTATTATAGGTATTTTAACAACGTTATTATTATATTGGAAACGAGTAGTAACAGGATTCCAAGCTGGATTGAATACAAGTATTGGTGGAGCGCTACTTGCAACAATGAACACAGGAGCTGAGTTTGGGTTTGGTGGTGTTATTGCCGCACTTCCTGGCTTTGCGATAATGAGAGATGGCATCTCTGCAACGTTTACTAACCCATTAGTGAATGGGGCAGTAACGACGAATATTTTAGCTGGAATTACAGGTTCAGCATCAGGCGGAATGGGAATTGTGTTAAGTGCGATGGGGGATAAATTTATTGCTGCAGCAACGCAATATAACATTCCATTAGAAGTTATGCACCGCATTGTATCAATGGCGTCAGGTGGAATGGATACATTGCCGCATAATGGTGCAATTATTACAATATTGACGGTAACGGGATTAACACATAAGCAATCATATAAAGATATTTTTGCTATTACAGTTTTGAAAACATTTGCTGTATTTGTAGTTATCGCATTCTATACTTTAACAGGAATCTATTAATAAGAGTTAACATACGAAAAGAAAAGATTTATCCTAATTAATATTTTATATAATAAAATATTAATTAGGATAAGAAGGGGTGGAGTACTTGCAAGAAGTTGCTGAATTTCGTATGCCGAAGTCTGTATTATATGGAAGAAATTCGCTTGAAAAACTAGGGGAGCAATCAAAGAAGTTAGGGAAAAGGGCTTTTATTGTGAGTGATACAATTATGGAGAAATTGGGGTATGTTGAAAGTTGTATTAAGCAATTAAATGCGAAAGGGATTACTGTTAGTACATATAATAAAGTGAACGCTGAGCCTACAAATATACACGTATTAGAAGCTTTATCTATTTGTAAAGAAGGAAAATGTGATTTTATTATCGGTATCGGCGGAGGAAGTTGTATTGATGTTGCGAAAGCAATTGCAGTGTTATATACAAATGGTGCGGAAATTGAAGATTACGTACAAAAGGATGTTGAAATAGAAAAAGATCCGCTACCGCTTATCGCAATTCCAACAACTTCTGGTACTGGATCGGAAGTAACAAGTGTAGTAGTAATTACGAATAAAAAAACGGATGTAAAAATGATGATAAAGCATCCGAATTTCACCCCACAAGTAGCGATTATTGACCCGATTTTAACACGTTCGTTACCACCTTATATTACTGCAGCAACAGGGGTAGATGCATTATGTCATGCAATTGAAGCTTATTTTTCTAAAGTTTCACAACCTCTTACAGATGTTCTTGCTCTGTCGGCTATTGAAAGCATTATGAAATATTTACGAATCGCATATGAAGATGGAGATAATATGGAAGCAAGAGAAGCAATGATGATTGCTTCATTGCAAGCTGGCATCGCTTTTTCAAATGCATCAGTTACATTAGTGCATGGTATGTCTCGTCCAGTGGGAGCATTATTCCATGTACCACATGGAATATCGAATGCAATACTATTACCTACAGTTTTAGAATATACAAAAGCGAAAGCGGTAAGAAGGTTAGCTGACATAGGACATAACTTAAACAAAGATTTGTATTCTCATTCTGATGAAGAAGTAGCCAACTATACGATTGCTGAAATTAAGAAACTTTGCTTTGATCTTCGTATTCCTAATTTAAGAGAATATGGAATTGGAGAAGTTGAATTTGAAAATGCTATTTCTAAAATGGCGAAAGATGCAATTGCAAGTGGTAGCCCAAGCAATAACCCTAGAGTTCCATCATATGAAGAAATAAAAGAATTGTATCGCAAGTGTTTTGATTATCAATATGAGTCTACTTCAAGAGATGTTTTCTGAATATTCTATAATTATTTCCGTGGAAATGAATAATATTTCTATACATTCGATCGCAATATTAAGGATGGGGATTTGATTTATTATAGTAGTGAAACATTATTTATTATGTATAAATTACAGTATGAATTGTCTGTTTGAAAATATTAATTTAAAGGAGAATATGATGAAATTAATAGGTCTTATTGGCGGAATGAGCTGGGAGTCATCTACTGAGTATTACAAAATAATAAATGAAGAAGTTAAAATGAGATTAGGTGGATTACATTCAGCGAGATGTCTACTTTACAGTGTTGACTTTGAAGAAATTGAGCGATATCAATCTGAAGGGGATTGGGATAAAGCGGGAGAAGTATTGGGAAATGCAGCTTCTTCTTTGGAGAAGGGTGGTGCTGATTTTATAATATTTTGTACAAATACAATGCATAAAGTTATTAAGCATATAAAAAATAGAATCAGTATCCCAATATTACATATTGCTGATGCAACAGCGAAGGAAATAAAACAGCAGGGAATTCAATCAGTTGGTCTACTTGGGACAAAATACACGATGGAGCAGGATTTCTATAAATTACGTATAGAGGAAAATGATATAAAAGTAATCGTACCAACAGAAGAAGATAGAGAGACAGTAAATAAAATAATATATAACGAATTATGCTTAGGAAAAATAAACCAACAATCAAGAGAATATTTTAAAAGTGTAATGGAAGATTTAGTACAAAGAGGAGCAAAAGGCATAATATTAGGGTGTACAGAAATAGGACTATTAGTAAAACAGGAAGATTCATTAGTTCCTTTATTTGATACAGCACGCATACACGCAATTGAAGCTGTGAATATGTCTTTAGAAAGTAAAGATAATTTTATTATGTAAACAATGACCATGTGAGTGGAAAACATTCAGAAAATATTTTATAATGTAAGTGGTTACATTCAAGGGGGGATGCGGATGTTTTCAGTTCAACCAATCGCATTTGTACATAATGAAAGAAAGGAAATAAAAGATGATGAGTGGGGAGATGTAAGATCCTGTATTACTTTAACTGATATGTATACAGAGGAAAGTATACAAGGGATTGAAGACTTTTCCCATATTGAAGTTATTTTCTATTTTCATAAAGTAACAGATGAACAAATTCAATATTCTGCTAGACACCCTAGAAATAATAGTAATTACCCAAAAGTAGGGATTTTGGCACAGCGTGGAAAAAATCGTCCGAACCGAATAGGAGCGACAATTGTTAAAGTGATAAGAAGAGATGGAAAAACAATCGTTGTTGAAGGATTAGATGCAATTGACGGTACACCTATATTGGATATTAAGCCTGTTATGAAAGAATTTATACCGAGAGAAGAAATAAAGCAGCCTGAATGGGCAACGGATATTATGAAACAATATTGGAAGGGGAATAAAGTAAAATGAGAATATATGAGGCAACAATTGCAGATTTAGATGGACTAGCATCGGTTTTTAATAATTATCGCGTATTTTATCGACAAGATTCCGATATTGAAGGAGCAAAAGGATTTTTACGAAATCGAATCGAGAGAAAAGAATCCATTATTTTCGTGGCAGTTGAAGATGGAGAATATATCGGGTTCACGCAACTATATCCATCATTTTCTTCTATTTCGATGAAAGAGCTATGGATTTTAAATGATCTGTTTGTACAAAAGGCGAAGCGCGGAGCAGGAACAGGTAAAAAATTATTAGAAGCCGCTAAAGAATTTGCATTAGAAAATGGTGCGAAAGGTGTAAAATTACAAACGGAGATTGATAATTTATCAGCACAGCGATTATACGCTGAAAATGGTTATTTGAGAGATAATCGTTATTTCCATTATGAATTAACTTTTTGAAATATACATAGTTAAATGAGACGTTTTTACTCTGTAAAATAAAGAATGATTAATGGTTCTCTTTCCTTACTAAGAGTAAAGAACTTATATAATGTTACACATTATATAAGTATTGGTACATTACTTAATGAAAGTGATGTACTTTTTTAATTTTACAGACCTCTACATGGCCTCATTTACAACAACAACACATCCTCATGAAAAGCACATTTACAGCACCAATTACTTTTAGGTATAATAAGAACATGTTTTATTTTTGAATTTTCAATCTAATTTGAGGTGGTTAGATGAAAGTATATACAGTGAAAGAGATGGCGACCGCTTTAGGGAAACACGAAGAAACCATTAAGCGCTGGCTACGCTCTGGCAAGTTTCCGAACGCATTTCGCAATAGCGACAAGCAAGGATGGAAGATTCCTGAAAGTGACCTTGTATATATTAAGCACGGAATAGGATTTGTAAAAGAAGATTCTCGAAAAAGTCCCTCAGTTGCACAACAAGAAGTTGATGAATGGAATTTAGTAAAATTAGCATATGAGGCAGTCACCTTGATATCTCCTACGGAGGAAATTTTTACTATTCTGTCTGATGTTGGGATTAAACGAACCTTAGAAATTCTACTGATTATGCAACAATCCGCTACAAAAGTAAAAAACCCTGACGGGTTTATTAAGAAAGCCATTCGAGAGAATTGGAGTCCAACGACTGTTCCTGTCAAATTATCAAAGAAGCAAAGTAAACGTATCTACGACCTTACCCAACAGGATTACGAGGCAATGTGGAATCAGAAAAAGCATGAATTTCAATCCAAAGTACCTCTTTTCAATTGGTTGGAAGAATGATTTGCTTAGTTCGTCTGACAGGAGATTGTGAAAATGCAAAATAGTTATTACCACTTATATTGTCCAAAAGATGTTCAAAGCCGATACAAATTGCTCGTATTTAACGCTAGTAACGAACCGTTTTTACCGCTAACTGACTTTTATGATGATGTCAGCAGGAAAATCTCAGAAAGTTCGGCTTTGTCGTATCTACAATGCCTTCTACCATTTTTTGGTTGGTTGGATAAATACAGCAATTATCAAGGGAAACGTGTGCAGTGGAGTGATTCTCCAGAATCCATACGAATTGCTGTGGAAGATTATTTGATGGATGAAATGGCTTGTAAAGTTCGAGAAAAGGATTCTTTTCGTTTTATCAATCGTTCCAATAAAAGTCCGAATACGGTCCATCGCTTTCTTTCCGCTCTCAAGTCGTTTTATAAGTCCTTGATTACGCTGAGACAGTATAGCTATCCCAATCCTCTTATCGACTCTCATGCGATATTAGATGATTATAAAACAAATACCGAAGGTGTAAGAGAAAACAAACCGCGAATGTCTGCCGAAGCAGGAACGGAAGACCCGCTTGTGCATAGACGTTTGACAGATTCCTACTTCAAGCTCATTAACGAGGAATGGCAGCCTGAAATCATTGATGATCCTCTTCTCTACCATAAAGTCAAACAGGCTGGCAATCAGGCAAATTGGTCATTGCGGGAGAAGGTCATCGTCCGTATGTTATTTGAGACAGGAGCAAGGGCATCTGAAGTAATTAAACTTATGATTGGGGACTATCGTTCCCGTAAGTCCTTTCAAGAAGTCAGCACGTTTAATAAAGGGAGTCACGGTCGCAGAGTGAAATTTCTTCGCTTTAGCAAAGACACCACGAAACTCCTGTTTCAATATATCAACAAGGAACGGAAAATATTTGACCCTTTAGGGCAGGATTTTGATTCCCTACCTAACGATGCACCCATGTTCCTGACGGAACGAGGAACACCGTTGTCATATCAGACCTGGTATCCGCACTGGAATAAGGTCATGACGTTGATGGACATAAGGTTAAATCCGCACAAAACAAGACATTGGTTTGTTACGACAAGCATGCGTGAAATTTATAATGTCTCCAAAACTGATGCAGAAATTGCCCAACGTAAAGATGAACTTATTACATATATGAAATGGAGACAAAAAGACACGATTGAAGTGTATGAACACCACTTTGACGAGGAAAGGCATCGGGGTTTTCATGACAAGATGTTGGAACATATAGCAGAGAAAGAAAAGGAATACATAAAGCAGCCAAAACAAACAAAAAAGCCAGCTATGACTGTTGTAGACACAGCAAAAGACATAGAGTTAGAAATGGATATACAAGCTCTACTGGATGATTTGGAGGATGCATTATGACAACAATAACGGATTTACCTATCTCCTTATTTTATAATGAATTAATAGGAAAAGTGGATGAACACCTTCTTCATTTGCAGGATAACAGAGGTGTGTTTTTGTTAGATAAATTGGACGAAAAACCTATAAAATATTTTCTCAATCAGTGTCTAAATACACCTTGGCAGAATCAATTTTTATTTGCGATGCTTATTAACGGAGACAGAAACTTAGATGCTAATACCATAGCAAACCTACTTCGTTCATTATGTCCAAGAATCAAGGATATATTCCATGCTTATGATTTACAAACCTTTGCTGATTTTGATACAGAAAAACACATGTATGATTATTTGAAACGTCTTATTTACCCTGAACATTCAAATAATCAAAGATCCGCATTTTTAAGACGGTACAAATCCGTTTCTTACTCGACTAAAAAATGGTTCACGTCAAAATTAAACCAAGAACAACAGGAGTATTTTCAACAATTCTTACTCCCTACACCTATGTTTGATAGCCGAGATTTCTTGTTTTCTAAACAAGCAAGAGAACAAGCTCAAAACACTCGAAAGAGTGAAACGGATGCCATTGTCCCTAATCTTCCTCAGATTCGGGCAGAAGCAAACTTCCGATGGAATCAGATGAAACGATTGCGAGAAGCCTTTCTAGCAGCTTGTAAGCAAGCGGAAAAGAGAGAGATAGCATTACCCATAGAATTCCATTATGATGAACCTGAACGTATCGGAGAGCGGTTTTACTTCCGCTTATGGGACAAACCTTCCTTTGTTCTGTACCACAAAGAGAAATTTACAGAAGTCGTTGTAACATCAGCTGAAAAGCGTACACACGCATATTTGGAGGCCAACAATTATTATTTTGTAGAATTTGTAAAAGCCGAACGATCGGAAGATGATGATGTAGCGGAAGGTCTATGGTTTGCAGAAATCTTACAAGAAGGTGTATTAGGAAAGTGGTGTCAAAATGCGACGGACGAAGAGTTAGAACGGAAACGTGAACTCCTAGTCTCATGGGGATATGGCGAAGAAGGATTAACCAACAATCCTAAACCTTTCGAGTCTTTTCACAAAGGCGTTTTATCTCAAACTACTTTTGTTTCTCAACAAAGAGACAAAGCCGAAGGTATTTTATTCGATATGGAGCCATTCTATGTTGCTTCAACCTTCGGTCTATTGGCGGTAGACATTCTGACGACAACAGGAGCGAGAAGAAATGAACTACTACAAATTAATTCTTCAGAAGATGGTCTACGAGCTATGAGAGTAGGTGGCGATTTAAAATATTCCTTCTACGCTGTCCCAGAAGGACGAGATACGGTTGAGTCTTACACAATTAGCAAGCAAACCTTTGAACTAATGAAGAGAGTTAATAGGATGCTGAAAGAACATTATAATGGAGCAATGCCAAGTGTAAAGTATCGAGGTGACAGGAATCACCTATTTCCAGAGCCAAAGCCTTATTTTTTTCAATACGACAAGAAAGGACTTATGGAAAGAACCATTCATTCATGTCTCCGTTTTCTCTTGCATGGATTGCATTTTGAGACACAAGAAGGAAAACCTGTGGTCCTTAAAACGCACTTACTACGTCATGCGTTCGCAACAGAAGCTGTTCAACGTCAGGAAATTCCCGTTGATATTGTAGCAAAAATCCTCCATCAGCGTGATTTGAATGTAACAAGGTATTACTCTGAACCCACTCCAAGTCAAGTAGCTGAAAAGATTGGAGAATTGCACGGCGTAATTTCAAACTATGTTGACTTAGATGAAGCGATTCTTCGCAGTCCTGAAGAAATTCAGCGGGAATGGGAGGAATACAAAACCAAAGTAGGTGTATATAACAATGTACTGGGCGGTACTTGCGTCACAGATAAAGTATGTCCTGTAAAAATGGCATGTTTGGGATGTGTAGCAAAAATTCCGCAACCTGAGAAGAAACATGAACTCCTTGAAGTGGTTGACTTATCTAAGGATATGGAAAAGCGGTATGCTTCCCTGGGTTTGACAATTGAAGTAAATAAGGCGAAACAGATGCGGAAACTTGCGAGAAACGAATTAAAGGAAATTGAATTGATTGAGAACTATCGGGAGGAACAGACATATGAACCAGACGTTTCCTTCAAAAGATAACCGAACGTGGCTCAAAGAGATTCATGAATCTCGAAGCCAGCGTTCTCTCTTGTTAGGGAAAGAGGCAATTGACCTTCTGGTCAAACAAAATCTCCCTGTTACACTCAAGACTGTATCAGAGAAGTCAAAAGAGATTGATCCCGAAGGGAAAGGGATTCATCGTAACACGATTGGTACAAATCAAGAATTGAATGCGTATTATAAGCAGCACAGCAAAACATATAAACAAAAAATAAATTCTAACAAATCCACACGAAAACATGGTATTGAATTTCTCCCTGTTGACTATCGACGCATAAATACAGAACGCAATATAGAAAATGTCAGGAAAAAGTATATGGAACTCTCAAAAAAAGAGCTTGTACACCGACTAATCTTAGCGGAACAATATATTATAAAAAGCAATCGAACTTGGATAGAAAACCAATTTGAGCAATTTAAGTAATGGAAAAGATATTTAAAATATAATGACAATTTGTAGTGAGGGGATAAAATGAGAAAAATTAATGAGATACAAATGAAATTAGGAGAATTAAATGGCGGAGAATTTCAAAAATTAATGGATACATATTTTTCAAGAGAATATAAAGGTAGTAATTTGTATCCTATAGGTTCTGTATTAGAAAATAATAATACTAAAACAGGTACCCCAGATACATTGATAAAGCCTATTGGTGAAAAATATGTATATATTGAGTATACTGTGCAGAAAAATAATATTGTTTCTAAATTTAAAGATGATATCTCTAAATGTTTTGATGAAGAGAAAACAGGCATACCAAAAAATTTAATTGGAAAAATAATTTGCTGTTGTAACACTAGATTAGGAACAAGTGAAATTGAAGAATTAGTTTCTATAGGAAGAGATAATGACATTGTTGTTGAAGTTATTTCTTTAGATTCAATAGCTTATAAATTAATGGAATTTCCTTTTCTTATTAAAGATTTTTTGGGAATCGCTATTGATACGCAACAAATATTAGAAATAGAGGATTTTGTTAGTATTAATGATAGTGCAAAATTAGCTACGCCATTAAAAGTGGATATTTTTGGAAGGGAAGAAAAAATTGAAAATATATTAAAAGCAATGGATGAAGAGCAGATAATATTAATATCAGGGTTGCCTGGGGTAGGAAAGACTAGACTCGCGTTAGAAGTTATGAAGCGTTTTAAAGAACAACATAATGAGTATAAGTTGAAATGTTTAAGGAACAATGGACAAAATATATATGATGATTTGAATTTATATTTCAGTGAATCAGGTTCATATTTACTTATGATTGACGATGCTAATTTATTAACTAATATTCAACTAATATTAGATTTATTTAGTTGGGCATCAAAAGGGATAAAAATTAAATTAATATTAACTGTTAGAGACTATGCAGAAGAAAAAACGATAGAAAAAATCTCTAATTACTCTTTTAAAACTTTTAAAATAAAGGCTTTGACCGAAGAAACTATTAAGTTATTATGTGAATATTTAGGTGTTTTAAATATAATATATATAGAACGTATTAACGAGATAGCAAAAGGAAATCCAAGGTTAGCAATTATGGGATGTACAACAGCAAAAAAAGAAGATAGTCTAAGCAGTTTATCGAATGTGGTTGATATAGTGGAATCTTATTATCGAGAGATTAAGTCCTATTTTGAAACAGAGTTGCAGAATGAAGAATTATTAAAAGTTGGTGCATTGCTTAGCTTTCTAAATCATGTGAATTTAAAAGATGATGAAAACATAGAGATGGTATGTAGTGTCGTAAATCAAGATAAAGAGACTTTCGTAGAGAATGTATATAAACTACATTCAATGGAAATAGTCGACATATATGAAAATGAACTCGTAAAAATCTCTGATCAAATATTAAGTATTTACATTTTTTACTTATCTGTTTTCAAAAGAAAAGATCTTTTATATAAAACATTGATAGAAAATTTTTATCCATCATTAAAAGGTAGGATAGTTGAAAACTTAAATAGCGTATTTTCATATTTTTATAAAGAAGAAAATTTAAACATTGTAAAGGATGCAATAAAAGAAATTTTTGAAGAAAGTAAACAAAACTTTGAAGAAAATGAAACAGAGGTTTTCTTAATAACCTTTTTGTTTGGACTTGAAATTGAAGGACTATTATATGCGAAAAAGAAAATTGATGCTTTTGAAGTTAACGATTCTATAGATGAGATTAGCTTTGAAATAAAAAATAATAATGAATGTACTAATATTCTTAAGTTGTTAGGGGGGTATAAAAACTCTGAATATTATTTGGAAGCTATAGATTTAATTTTATTATATTTAGAAAAACAGCCTACAGAATTCTCTTCAGTATATAAAGTTTTAATTGATAATTATGGATTTGATGAAAAATCAGATGTTTACGGATATGTTCAACAACTTGAATTATTAAAAAAAATCAACCAAAGTTATGATTTGAAAAAAGATATTCTTTATAAGAATCTTTTAATTAAAATTATTGAATACTTTTTAGAATTTAAGTATGAGTATACAAGGATGAAAAGTAATAGGGGTATGGTTTTTTATAAAATTCCAGTTTATTTAGAGGGGAATTTACCACAAATCAGAAAAGAAATATGGGCTAAACTAAGAGACTTATATAATCAAAATATTAATGTATATGATCTTCATAAAATTTTATATAACTACGGTAGAAACAATTTTGAATCGATTGATGAAAAAGTTCTGAATTTTGATAAGGGATTTATAGAATCGATAATTTATGACATTCAGGAATTAACTTTAGAACAAAGCATAGTATATAACAGATTAAAAGATTTATTTGAAAGATATGAAATCTATTTTGATGGAGAAGTAGAAAAAAAGATAGAAACAAAAGAATATCTTATATATAAGAGAATTTTTAGTGAACCAAAATGCAATGATGAAGATAGACTTATTGAAGAAAAAGAACTAATAGATTGGAGTCAAAACCTTACGGATGAGGATTTTTATGAAATATTTAGAATTTGTAATCAAGTGACCGCTATAGATTACTTGAATTCTAATAGTTATAGCACAAGTGAAAAAATAGAAATTTTACTTTTAAATACTCCTATTAATGAGAGAATAACTATTCTAAATATGTTTTTTGAGGAAAATATAAAGATAAGTTTACATCCTTTAAATATAATCAAGAATGTAAAGGATTTAACTCATCTAGAACAAAGCATTTTAAATGTAGAATTTTATAATAAAAATTATTGGTTATATTGTATCTATAGAGAAATGAGTATTTTGAATCCAAATACTGAGTTGTTAAAAAAGATATATGAATATTTTAATAAACCTGAGGGTGAGGTAGCAGGATATAGTAGAGATATTACTTTTTTAAAAGCATTTATCGATATAGATGAAAATATTTTTGTTAATGTTATTAACTTACTTTTAGAACAGGAAGATATAGTGTTTTTAAGAAGTGTAGAATCTTTTTTATTGTCTTGTGCAGAAAATGAAGAGTATATAACTATCTATTTAAAAAACGATTTAAGTCTATTGAAAACTTTATACTTAAAATTGTTAAGTATTAGAAAGCATTTTGATTATGATTCATCCTTTTTAAAAGTTATAGTAAGAAGAAATTCAGCAATTTTAAAAGAAATATTAGAAAGTATCCTTGTAGATGAAAAAACTACTTATAAATTTAATGAAGAAATTAATTTTGCATTTATTTGGAATGAAGAAAACTGGGGTGAATTAGCGGATTTAGTAAGTGAGATTGTTGAAAAGTATGTATATGAAAAAGGAAAATATTATGCTGCTAAGGACTTGTTGGAAAAATTATTAACTTTAGATGGTGAAAATAGTAAAAAACTTTATAAATGGATTGAATCAAAAATTATAGAATGGGCAAAAAATGAAGAGTTGATTATAAGTTTATATGAATGTTTAACTAAGTTTGAGAATGAAAAGCAAATAGAATGGATTGTGAAATTAATACAAATAAGAATGGATTTTGTATTCTTTAAAAGGATACCACTTTTACCACGTAGTTATTCGTGGAGCGGAAGCGAGATACCAATTTTACGAGAGCATCAGTCACTTTATCAACAACTTAGTGATAAGGTACAAGGAATTCAATTTCTGGAACATAAAAAATGGTTACAAGAGAAAATAGAGTATATAGAGAAAAAAATTAAAAGAGTTAAGGTTAAGGAATTAGCAGAAGATTTATATTGAATCTTTTAATCAAACTTTTTATAAAAATCAAACTTAAATCTGCTGGAGAAGAATCCATTTTGATCAATCTTTTTTCAAAATGGATTCTTTTTACTTATCATGAAATACGGGTTTACGAGGTATTTTGATTAAACTTTATTTCACAGCTACATTTATAAGAGTCAATTGTACAGTGAAAATAAAGTTGTTTCATTTATAATAAATTCGTTTAAAAGTTAATAAAGATGTTTAATTTTAATGCTTTTTAGAGAAGGATAGTTTAATAAGATGTGATATGTTTAAATAAAAGCAGGGTTTTTAGGGGGGGTATATGAAATATACATGTCCATGTTGTGGTTATAAAACCTTAGAAGAGGAACCACCAGGTACATTTGACATTTGCAGTATCTGTTTCTGGGAAGATGATAACGTTCAATTTGATGATCCTGATTATGAAGGCGGAGCGAATGAGGAGTCTTTGAGACAATATCAAAAAGCCTTTTTAATGAGGCATGTTAATCGAAACCTAACCAATAGAAATGAACGTGATCCAAACTGGAGATCGCTTTTCGAAAAGTAATGTTTGTTACACTCGTCAACTAATAGATACCTTTGTTCCATACGAATTGAGTTTTAAACGACTTTATTATTGCTGATTTTTTCAAAATTAGAGAAGGATAAATAAAATTAAACAATTATTTTAAACATCGTTTGATTGTTCAGACGGTGTTAAGCGTGTTTATAGCGTAGAAATTAAACAACTTTATTATCATTACACATCAATGAGAGCATTAAGTTGATAACAAGTCGACAGCCAATACAAATGTTGTGGTAAATGAGGTCATTTGTGGTACAAAAAAGGATAGAACATACAGAATTATTCTGCCTGTCACTATCCTCTTCTTTTATTCTTATATAATGTGTAACATTATATGTCTATTCTTGTTAAAACAAAGATTAATTCAAATTTCTTGAATCTAAATAAAACAAAGTGAAGACGTCTCATTTAATTTTTTATTGATGGTTTAAAATCCAATTTGTAGCATCTTCAAAGTTTTTTGCAATGTAGTTTGGTTCAATATGTGCCCATTTATCTCGGAACGTATGTAAAGCATCATATCCAGCGCCAGTTTGAACTAATATAGTCGTTGCATTTACTTTTTCCCCAGCAACAATATCCGTCCAGCGATCACCGATTACCGCGCATTTTGTTAAATCAAGCCCATGTTTTTCCGCTGCTTTTAGGAGCATACCTGTGCTCGGTTTGCGACATTCACATCCATCACCATGTTTATGAGGGCAAAGATAAATATCATCAAAACCAAACTCTTTTAATTCTTTCGCAAAATCATTCGTAGTTGCTTTTCCATCCGCGATACCTGGTTGATTCGTAAAAGAGAATAGTTTAATATTTTGGGCTTTTAACTTTTGTAAAGATTTCTTTGTAAAAGGAAACAATGTGAAAGAACCAGGATAATGTATTGTAGTATCACCGCCAATTGTTCCGTCACGATCAATGAAAATAGCTTCAATGTTTTTCATAGTTACAGTCCTTTCAATTTAAATTAAAATCTACAAACATTAAGTATTCTCTTGAAATATGGTTTTTCCTGCTATTGAAATAAATAAGTCGGCAAATGGTATAATAATATGTTAAGAGGAATATTTTACTATTTTTCTTGGTTGTAATGTAAATGGAAAGAAGGGAAATGTATGCTAGAGGTGAATATCCGCTCAGCTGGATATGAAATTGGTGAAAAGACAGTTCATGATATTGCATTTGCAATTGAAAAAGGCGAGTTAGTGGCTCTTATTGGTGCAAATGGCGCAGGAAAGAGTACGACAATTAAATCGATGCTCGGTTTGCTTGTCAATATGGATGGTGAAATCTCGTTTGGAGAAAAGAAAAATCCATATGCATATGTACCGGAGCACCCCACTTATTATGATTACTTAACTTTATGGGAGCATATTGAATTGCTAATGGCTGCCCGCGGAAATGAAGTGGGAAATTGGGAGGAGAAAGCAAGGGAATTATTACATACGTTTCGAATGGAAAAACATATACACGAATACATATCAAAGTTTTCAAAAGGTATGAAACAAAAGTCGATGCTTATATTAGCATTTTTAACAGAGCCAGATTTTTATATTATTGATGAGCCTTTTATCGGTTTAGATCCAGTAGCTACGAAAGAATTTTTGAATTACTTATATAAAGAAAAAGAGCGAGGAGCTGGAATTTTACTTTGTACGCACGTACTAGATACAGCTGAAAGAATTTGTGAAAGATTTTTACTCATTTCGCAAGGTACATTAGTAGCAGATGGGCATTTAGAGGCGATACAATCGTTAGCAGAAATGCCGGGAAGCACACTGTTAGATTGCTTCGATGCAGTTGTAAGGCGAGAGCAGCATGATTAAACAACAGTTTAATAAAAGGTTACGTCATGAATTGCAAAGAAAATGGAAGTCGATTCGTTCTGTAACAGATTGGACAGTAGAATTATATATCATTATACCCGCACTTATATTTATGGGAATATATTATCGTTCATTATGGGTAAAAGAACTATCAATGGAAGAGACCGTTTATTTTGGATTAGGTCTACTTATATTTTATTTTGTTACATTTTCAAGAGGGGTTCGCTCATTCTTTGAACAAGCAGATAGTTTATTTTTAATTTCGTATCCAAATCATATGCGAAGATTAATGAAGCTTGGCATGATATATACGTTAATTCGGATTGCAATAACGAATGTAATTGTTGTATTCATTATGTTGCCTATATTGATGAAAAGTATGGGAGCGACAATTATACAAATCGTACAGTATTGGATTTTCTTTACTGTTTTTCGATTTATGTTATCGTTGTTGACGAGATTTATTAATGTACGTGTAGGGAAACGATGGGTTTTATTGATTATAAAAGATGTTATATTTTCTTTAAGTTTAATCTATTTTGGAATCAGTGTATTTTTTATTTTTAATAATCCATTGTATTTCATATTATTTACCGGCCTAGTAGCTGTACTTACTGTAGTCTTAGTAAAAGAAAAGATGGATTATAAAAATTACTTTTTTAAAGAAGTTGAGAAAGAGAAAGCAGAAAGTATGCGCTGGACGAGTGGGATTATGCAAGTTGGTGGTCATACAGCTAAACCGAGTAGTTCGAATAAAAAACCGTGGATGTTTCCTCGTTCTAAAAAGTTTTTAGGGAAGAAAAAGGATTCTCGTATTGTGGAATCCTTTTTAAAAGAATTTTTCCGTACAAGTAGTGCACGAATATTTTATATTCAAATTGTATGTATAAGCACTGTCAGTATTATCATGAGTCCGAGGTGGATTGCAGCTATTATTCTTGCATTTGCTTTAGTTGGAATTTCTCGTTATGCGCGCGATTATTGGAATGAATTTACGAAAAAAATGTTTCTTCATTTATATTGTGATAAAGGAAAATTACTATTGTTAAGATGGAAGGCAGATCGTTATTTGCTCTTTCCAGCCGTATTCATATACGGGACAGTTATCCTTTCTCAGTTTTATTTATTGCCAGCAGTTATTATTGGGTTTATTTTTATAGTATTCATTGGTTGGATTGTATTTTCACCATAGAAAAAGAGCCGGAAACGGCTCTTTTTCTAGTCTGTAACACACTGATAAATAAAATATACTAAAAGGAGTATGCTTGCGGCGGAGTACAGGGCATCTAAAGTCATCTGATTGCCTCCTCGTTGTTGTTGTATTTATAGTGTATGAAATCTTACAATTTCATATTCAAGTGAAAAATATGTGAACGTTAACAAAATTGTAAAGTGCAAAAATTACAATCATTTTGTATAATAGAAGAAACAATCGTTATATAAAATATAATGAGCGAAAGGGGAGGGAACATAAATGCCAAATTGGTTTAGAAAAACCTTAGTCGCATTAATTACCGTATTTACATTTGGTTTAGTGACGCCTCCTTCCATATTACTTGATAATGCCAAAGCTGCGGACAAGCCTACGAGCACAGCTGGGCAACAAAATTTGGAGAGTACGTCCTATACATATGAAGAAACGAATGATAGGTTAACCACCGATACATTTATTAATTATGCGATGCAAGAAGCAGAGAAGCAATCTATGCAAAAATTCGGCTCTAAAATTGGACCTGTAATTGAAGATGAATTTAAAGATGTTGTATTACCTAAAATTGAAGAGGCAATTGCGGAACTTGCCAATGATGTGCCAGAAGAATCGTTACAATCATTAGCGATTTCTCAAAGACCAGCTGGCGGAAATAATGAAAAGATTTTTCATGTTTATGATACGAAATCAGGAAATGACTTACTGAGATTTCATGTGAGGAGAGATCATCCGCCGCAAGATGGATATTATTTTAATTTCCACTATCATCGTTTTGATGATGGATACTCAGGACACCATGAGTTAGGAAATATTTATTGGAATACAAATGTACCGCCGAAATGGCTGTCTTAAAAAAGAACAAGAGAAAATCTTGTTCTTTTTTTATATTTATGAAAGGGTAAGACATTTATGTTGTTGAATAACATATGTTTAGGAAAAAAAGCAAAGGGAGTAAGGGAATGCAAAAATATATCGTTTTTGACTTTGATGGCACATTAGTAGATTCACAAAATATATTTGTACCGATTTATAATCAACTTGCTGAAAAGCACGGATATAAAACGGTAAGGGAAGAAGAAATTGAGTATTTACGTAAATTAACGATGCCAGAGAGATGTAAACAACTCGATGTACCACTGTATAAACTACCGATATTAGCGCTGGAGTTTTATAAATTGTATCAACCTGCTATAAAAGATCTCATTTTGTTCCATGGGATGAAGGATGTATTAGATGAACTACATAAAAAAGGCTACGGAATTGCAGTCATATCATCGAACTCAGAAGAGCATATTCGGGCATTTTTACACAATAATGATATAGAAAATATACAAGAAGTGTATTGCTCTAAAAATTTGTTCGGGAAAGATAAAATGATAAAAAGATTTTTAAAATCGAAAAAGATAACAGAGAAAGATATGTTATATGTCGGTGATGAACAGCGAGATGTAGCCGCTTGTAAAAAGGCAGGGGTGAACGTAATTTGGGTATCTTGGGGGTATGATGTCATTGAAACAGTGAAAAAAGATGCACCAGATTATATGGTCAATACACCAATGGAAATTGTGCAAGTAGTACAAGGGGCGTATTCTTAATATGAATACACTTCGAGCAGGTATTCATCATATAGAATTTTGGGTAGCAAATCTAGAGGAATCCATTTCTTTTTACGATCCGAATGGGTTTATTATAGAAGTGGCGTTTACACCAAATGTAGAAATGTAAGGGGAATAAATATGAAAATAATTACAGCATGGCAAAACAATATACAAATACTAAAAGATGCAGCAAATATTGAAGAAATTTCTAAAGGTTTCTCTCCTGATAAGAAATATATAGTTACGACAATTGATGATGAAAAATATTTGTTACGGATTGGCGATATACGAGAGTATGAAAGAAGGAAAATAGAATTTCAAATTTTAAATGAAATGGTAAAACGTAACGTACAGGCACAAAGGCCGATTGAAATAGGTATATTGGAAGAAGAAGGTGTATATAGTATTTTCTCATATTTAGAGGGGGAAGATGCGAAAAAATTGTTGCCTACATATACACCAAAAGAACAATATGAAATTGGTATAGAGGCAGGAAAAGATTTAGCAAAAATGCATACATATGAAGCTCCTAAGGACATACTTCCATGGTATGAAAGAGCAATGAAAAAACATCGAAAATATGTAGAGGCATATAAAACATGTGGAATAAAAATAAAAAATGATGATAAAATCATAAAGTTTATAGATGAAAATGAAATATATGTAAAGAACCGCCCAAATCGATTTCAACATGACGATTTTCATTTAGAGAATATAATTGTACGTGATGCGAAATATGTAGGTGTTGTTGATTTTAATGGCTACGACTGGGGCGATCCACTTCATGATTTCGTAAAAATTGCACTATTTGCAAGGGATATTAGTATTCCGTATTCAATCGGACAAATAGAAGGATACTTTAATGGGAGAATACCAGAGGAGTTCTGGAAATTATATGCGGTGTACGTTGGTATGACAGTTTTCTCATCAGTTGTCTGGAGTTTACGAGCAGCACCGCATATGTTAGATGATACGTTAGAACGTCTTACTATCGTTTTAGAGGATCATAAAAACTTTGAGCTATTAAAGCCAATCTGGTTTCAACCAGAAAAGATTGATATGAAATAGAAAAGGTAGGTGTGATTCACATCTACCTTTATTTTTTTACCATTCTTCGTTTTGAAGCAGTTGTAATGCTAACTTTAAATCGACATCTTCTTGTATACCAATTCCGGACATTCCTTTACCTTTATCTATAATGAGAAACTTGACGACTCCATTATAATAAAAAAGGGGGTGGATTATTGAAATTCAGGCAAGGTAAATATGAAGAAATAAAATTACGTGCTAAAATTCCAGGAATGGTTGAATATATAGAAGACACAATGTTACCTACTGGTTTTCACTATTATATTCCTCCGCACTGGCATAGAAGTATTGAAATTAGCCTAGTCGTATATGGAGAAGTTTTCTTGTATGTGAATGGGCAAAAAAAGAAAGTATCTGCTGGCGAATTTATTTTTGTAAATAGTGGAGATGTTCATGAATTTGAAAAAGTTGAAAATACAAGTTGTGCAGTAATGATGTTAATTATTTCTTATGAATTTCTTAAAGAGCTAAATGAAGATTTTGATAAATATAGATTCAATATAAAGGAATCAGTTGTTCAGAAAACTAACCTCCAGCAAATGTTTTATGAATTAAAGGGGTTAGTCACAAATTCTGATGATTTAACTTACATAAAAATTAATAGTTTAATTTATGAAATTGTTTATATTCTATTGCGATATTGCAAAGATGGGGAGAATATAGACAATGATTTTCAACTTGGAAATAGACAGAAAGAAATGATTACGTATATTTACAAACATTATGATGAGGAACTAAAACTGAAAGATGTGGCCAAACATTTTTTTGTAAGTGAAGAACATTTTTCACGTATGTTTAAAAAATCGTTCGGATCAAATTTCACCACTTTTTTAACGAGATACAGGCTCTATAAAGCGTATGAAGATATTATTAGAGGTACAAATTCTATACAAGATATAGCGCTGAAACACGGATTTCCAAATGTGAAATCATTTATTTCACAGTTTAAAGACAAATATGGATATACACCATTACAGTATAGGAAAAATAGCACATCAAAAAATGACAATAATCGAATCAGATATGAACAACAATAAAAATACGTTCCATGGTACATTTTGTACATGGAACGTATTTTTATTTAGTAAACGGGAAGTTATATAATCCCGAATAATGAAAGCGCTTGAATTTAGAAGGGAGAAATATTAGATGACTAGAAAATATGACTTAGACTTATTAGAAAAAATGCAAGAAAAACAAGAAATCATTAATGTGCAGGGGGCAAAAATCTTAGTAAAAAACATACCAGATTGTGATGAAAAAGGTGCTATGGATCCACGTCTTTATAAGGATATGAAGGTTCAAATGAATGTAATGAGGTTTATGCCTAAAAATATGATGAAAATGGATGCTTCTGAAAAATCAGTAAAGAATATGCGAAAACAATTTAATGGCATTAAAAGTGTTCTCATTGTCACTAAAGACATAAATATTACGCATAAAACAGTGAAAGCGGAAGATGGATATGATATTCCGGTAAGAATTTATAATAGTAGTTCTAAACAAGAGAATGCACCAATTCTATACTTTATTCATGGTGGTGGATTTATGGCAGGTTCACCAGATGTAGTAGAAGAACTTGTGAAATTGATAGTGGAAAAAACAGATATATTAGCTGTTTCTGTGGATTATCGATTAGCTCCAGAAAATCCTTTTCCAACTGGGCATACAGATTGTTACACTACCTTAAAGTGGATTTATGAGAATGCTGGCACATTAGGCGGTGATAAGAATAATATCTTTGTGGCAGGTGATAGTGCAGGAGGGAACTTAACACAGTATTGTACAACTAAAGATTTGGAAGATGGTAGGAAGTATGTGAAGGGACAGTTGCTACTGTATCCTACAATTAATATGTGTGATTATGAAGATGAATTTTATTCTTGGAGTATAGATAAATATGAAATTGCTCCAAAGTATAAAAAAGGATTAGAAAAAATGCTTAATATTATGCATTCAATGGTTGGAGGTATGTCAGAAGTACTGGGTACGAAAGAAATTAATTCTAAGTATTTAAGCCCATATGTTGATGTATCCCCAGATTATCCAAGTACATTTATTACGGTAGGAGAGCATGATTTTCTAATGATAGAATGTTTAGCGTATGCAGCTAAATTAACTAACAAAGGCGTTGATACTGAAACAGTCCTTTATCGAGGTTTAGGGCATGCTTATGGAGATAACGTAGGTGTTTATCCTCAAAGTGAAGATTTAGCAATTGAAATGGGGAATTTTATATTAAAGCATAGTAGAAAGTAGGGAGAATGATGAAAAATAGAAAAGTGATATTAATTGTTAGCTTTGCTATTTTACTATGTATCTTTGCGTTTACAGATTTACAAATATCCAATAGTTTATACGAACCAACTAATAAGATCGCTCTTTTTTTACAAGCTATAGGAGAAATTCCTGCTATGCTTATTGCTTTATTTTCTAGTATATATTTATTTGAAACTAGAAAGAATACAGGTTCAAGGGGATATTATCTATCTGGAATTGGCTATGGTATAACCAGTCTCTTATTTGCTTTTATTGCTTCATTTATGCTAGTGCATTATTTAACCATTTCAAAATTTTTAATTCCAATTTTTATGCTTTGCTTTATTGTGGCTTGTTATATGATTTCTAAATCATGGAGTAAATATGATGATGCAAGATTGAGAGACATTGCATTAATGGGATTGTTAAGTGTAGTTATTGTATTAATTACATTTAATTTAATAAAATTAGGATGGGGTAGAGAACGCTATCGTCATATGGTTTCTATTGGATCGTTTGAAGGGTTTTCAAAATGGTTTGTACCTCAGGGAATCGCTAAAAGTGATGAGTTTATGTCGTTTCCATCAGGTCATAGTGCCAATGCTGCGTTAATCATTTGGTTTAGCTTGTTACCGGAATATTTCGCTTCATTAAAGAGAAAGAAAATAGGTGTGTGGATTCTCATTCTGTTGTGGATGATAGTGGTGCCAATTAGTCGTATTATGGTAGGGGCTCATTTTGCCTCGGATGTTACAGTTGGAGTCGCTATCTCGGTAACTGTATTTATGTGTTTGAAAAAAGTTGTTTGGAGAGATAAGAACACTAAATTCGCCGATAACAAGGATGTTATTCCATATTCAGTAAAATGATAATAAGAAAACAATGCTTCATGAAGGATTATTTTGAGATTATATAATGATGAATGGTTTGAGTAGTACTAAAATATCATTAATTTAATTAGATAATCAAATTAATAGTTGTAGATGGGATTTCTACTTGTGAAAAAATAGAGGGAAGCGAAAGCTTCCCTCTATAAAATTAACTATTCAATTTTAGTAAATGTAAGAGGTTGGGTACTTAGCATTACAGGTACATGTAACTGCAGCGATGGGAATTCACCACTTACATTCATTTCATAAGAGAATAATAAACTCATTTTCATTTGGAATAAATCAACTTCTGCAGAGAATATGTCGTAATGATGATGCCCTAATTGAATATCCATCTCCATAAATTGTACATATAACGAATCATCTCGTTTGTATACTTGTAATGTCCCGTAAGCAGGATGTTCAAACGTACCAGTGTAGTCCTCTAACTTGTGAGAAGGTGTAGTCCCTTTCATTTGATCAGGGATGGATTCGGTTGCTTCTTTCATCATTTCCTTCATTTTTTCACTATCTTCTACAGCACGTTTATGCCAGTCGATGGACCCTAATCCGATTATCTCGTCGTAAATTTGGTTTGCTAGATAAATAGGAAGTAATGTACCTCCAGCATTCGTTAATATAACAAGACCTACATTTTCATTTGGCATAAATGAAACAAACGCTGAAAATCCATCGATATTACCACCGTGATGAATCATTTTATAACCACGATAAGCGCTAATAAACCAACCAAGCCCATAACTATTTAATGGAGATTCGGGAAGTGATAAAGCTGGTTGATCTGGAATTGAATTATGTGGTGTACACAGTTGTTGTAATAATTCAGGAGAGATTAGTTCATGGTCTCCAAATTTCCCTTTGTTTAAGTGAAGAAGTACCCAATTTGCCATATCTTCAATTGTAGAATTAATACATCCAGCAGCGCCAACTGTATCAATATTACGGAATGGAACTTCTTTTATTTCACCCTCGTTTTCAACGTAAGGTAAAGCGTAATCATCTGTATTTTGTGAGTCTGTAACAGAGAAGTTTGTTTGATCCATATTTAAAGGCTCTAAAATATGTTCTGTAACATATTGTTCCCATGTTTGATTCGTAATGTTTTCTACAATATAACTAATTGTCGCATACATTAAGTTGTTATAAAGAAATGCTGTACGGAACGGAGCATCAAGTGATAAATGTTTTATTTTTTCTACTATATCTTTTCGAGTTAAAGAAGAGCTGTACCAAAGAGCATCATGACGACTTACCCCAGTACGGTGAGAAGCTAAGTCTCGTCCAGTAACTTGTGAGCTAGCAAGTAGTTCAGATAAAGAGAATTTAGGTATATAAGTCTGGACAGGAGTATCCCAATTAAACTTTGTTTGCTGTGCTAATAAACTTAAGGAAAGTGTGCCAAAAGCTTTCGTTGAGGAACCAATTGCGAACCGAGTACTCGGTGTAACAGCCTCTTTTGTCTCTATATTACGATAGCCGAAACCTTCTGAAATAATAACTTCACCATCTTTTATCACAGCTACAGCAGCACCAGGAACATTTAGATCCTTCATCATTTTTTCAACCGTTGTTTGTAAAGAAGTTATAACAGGAGTTTCAATTTTAGACATACTTCTAACCTCCAAATATAAATTTTGTTCTACCGCACTATACTTTCGGTAATAGAAAATGAAAACCTTTTTAATTATGGAAAGTTAATAATTTTGTAAGAATTATTGAAATGAAATTTTATTAATCAAGATTATTAAATTCACTGTTTTTCATGTTATGATAAATTTCATATACGACTGAAAGAAGGTTTTACTACATATGAAACATGCTGAATATGAATATTTAAATTTATGCCGTCATGTAATGGAGCATGGTACGAAGAAAGAAGATCGTACAGGGACAGGCACTGTATCTGTATTTGGATATCAAATGCGTTTTGATCTAAGTAAAGGTTTTCCTTTATTAACGACAAAGAGAGTACCGTTTCGCCTTGTAGCAAGTGAACTGCTTTGGTTTATGAAAGGTGATACAAATATTCGCTATTTATTGCAACATAATAATAATATTTGGAATGAATGGGCGTTTAAGAGCTGGGTAGAAAGCGATGAGTATACTGGCCCTGATATGACAGATTTCGGTCTTCGCTCACAACAAGATGAGGAATTTAAAGTGCAATACGATGAGCAAATGGAATTGTTTAAAAAGAGCGTTTTAGAAGACGATGAATTCTCAACGAAGTTTGGATATTTAGGAGACGTATACGGAAAACAATGGCGTGCTTGGAAAACGACAGCTGGTGAAACACTTGATCAGCTAAAAGATGTAATTGAAATGATTAAGAAAACGCCAGATTCACGTCGCTTAATTGTTTCTGCTTGGAATCCTGAGGATGTACCAAGTATGGCTTTACCGCCTTGTCATACGCTATTTCAATTTTATGTAGCGGACGGAAAACTTTCTTGTCAGCTATATCAAAGAAGTGGAGATATATTCCTTGGAATTCCATTTAACATTGCAAGTTACTCATTGCTAACACATTTAATTGCACATGAATGTGGTCTTGAAGTAGGAGAATTTGTTCATACAATTGGAGATGCACATATTTATACGAATCATTTTGAACAAGTAGAAAAGCAATTGGCACGTGAACCACGTCCATTCCCGAAACTTACATTAAATCCAGATGTAAAATCAGTGTTTGATTTTGAAATGGAAGATTTAACTATTGAAGGATATGATCCGCATCCAGCAATTAAAGCACCGGTTGCAGTATAATTGTAGAGGAGATGACAAAATGATTGTTTCATTTATGGTCGCAATGGACGAGAATAGAGTAATTGGGAAAGATAATAACTTACCTTGGCGTTTACCGAGTGAATTACAATACGTGAAGAAAACGACGATGGGCCACCCGCTTATTATGGGAAGAAAAAACTATGAAGCGATTGGTAGACCGCTTCCAGGAAGACGTAATATTATCGTAACACGTAACGGTGATTACCATGTAGAAGGTTGTGAAGTTGCTCATACCGTAGAAGAAGTGTTTGAACTATGTAAAAATGAAGAAGAGATTTTTATTTTTGGTGGAGCGCAAATTTATGATCTCTTTTTACCTTACGTAGACAAATTATATATAACAAAAATCCACCATGCATTTGAAGGGGATACATTCTTCCCAGAAATGGATATGACAAATTGGAAAGAGATTTTTGTAGAAAAAGGTTTAACGGATGAAAAAAATCCGTATACGTACTATTACCATGTATATGAGAAGCAACAATAATAATAAAGATTGATGTGAACATTCACATCAATCTTTTTATTTGTATTCATTAATATAAGTTTATAGATGATATTCAATAGTGCTATAATGAAATCTAGCATGTGAAAATGCTAAAATTTTCAAAAGTATTCATATAGAAAGAGGAGGAGAATCGATTGAGAAAGATATGGGGGATTCTATTTCTTTGCTTAACATTCATGTTAGTCGGATGCGGTAAAGAAGAAAAACCACAAGAAGCGTTTGATACATATGCAAAAGCATGGAATAAACAAAAATTTGCAGATATGTATGATCAATTATCAGAAAATGCAAAAAAAGATATTTCAAAGAAAGAGTTTACTGAGAAATATGAAAAGATTTATTCTGGTATCGAAGTGAAAGACTTAAAGGTAGAAACAGGGGAAGTAAAAGAAGATAAAAAAGATGAAGGCCCTGTTCCTTTTAAGGTAAGCATGGATACTGTTGGTGGTAAAATCACTTTTGGCCATGAAGCAAAAATGGTGAAAGAAAAAGATGGAGATAAAGAATCTTGGAAAATAGATTGGACTCCTGATTTTATATTCCCAGGTATGACAAAAGATAGTAAAGTGCGTATGCAAACGACGCAACCAAAACGTGGAGAAATATATGACCGTAACGGTAAATATCTTGCGGTAAATGGTAAAGCTTCTGAAATCGGAATGATTCCTGAAAAGTTAGGGGATGCTGCTCCGCAATCGAAAGAAACGGTAGCGAAGTTGTTAAATATGTCTGTAGAAGAAATTGATCAAAAACTAGCTGCTAAATGGGTAAAACCAGGGTATCTCGTACCAATTGGAATTTTACCTGAAGGGGCAACTCAAAATACGTATCTTGATTTACCTGGTGTTGTAACAAAACCTGTAAATGTTCGTACATATCCGTTAGGAGAAGCAGCGGCGCATCTTACTGGCTATATTGGAAAAGTGAATGCTGAAGACTTAAAAACGCTACAAAAGAAAGGCTATCAAGCCGATGAGCCAGTTGGTAAAGCTGGATTAGAGCAAGTATTAGAAGAAAAGCTGCGCGGTAAAAAAGGTGGCCGTGTCTTTGTAGAAGATGCGCAAGGAAAAGAAATTAAAAATTTAGTGAAAACAGATGCTGTTGATGGAGAAAATGTAACATTAACTATCGATAGTGCTGTTCAAGAAAAAACGTATAATGAAATGAAGGGCGAAGCTGGTTCAAGTGCAGCAATTAATCCGAAAAGTGGAGAAACAATTGCACTTGTAAGTAGTCCAGCATATGATCCTAATTTAATAGCACGAGGCACATCGAAAGCACAACGTGAAGCTTGGAATAATGATCCGAAAAAACCGATGACGAATCGATTTACACAATTATCGGTACCGGGTTCTGTATTTAAGCCAATTACAGGTGCAATCGGTCTTGAAACGAAAACAATTGATCCAAAAGAAGAGTTGAAAATTGAAGGATTGAAATGGACAAAAGATTCTTCATGGGGCAATTATTATGTAACGCGTGTGAAAGATGCGAATCCGATTGATTTTGATAAGGCGATGAAATACTCGGATAATATTTATTTCGCGCAAGAAGCTATGAAAATCGGAAAAGACAAATTTATGAGTGAAGCAAAAAAATTCGGATTCGATGAGAAATTACCAATTGAATATGGATTCCCAGCTTCTAAAATCGCAAATGATGGTATTAAAAATGATATTCAAATGGCAGATACAGGTTATGGACAAGGACAAGTATTAATGACTCCTCTTCATTTAGCTTTAACGTATGCGCCAATTGTAAATGATGGAACGATTCCGTCACCGTATATCATTAAAACAGATAAACAACCAAAAGCTTGGAAAGAAAATGTGATTTCTAAAGGAACTCAAGATATATTGAAAACAGCATTAACGAAAGTAATTAACGATCCAGATGGTACTGGAAAAATTGCTAAAATTGATGGTATGACTCTTGCTGGTAAAACAGGAACAGCAGAATTGAAAGTATCAAAAGAGGCAGAAGGAAAAGAACTAGGTTGGTTCGCTGCGTTTGATTTAAATTCACCTGATATGGTCATTACAATGATGATTGAAGACGTAAAAGGTAGAGGTGGAAGTAATATTCCAGCTGAAAAAGTTAAACATGTTTTTCAAAAATAGAAAATGATGAGAGCTACCTCCATGGAATATGGAGGTAGTTTTTTATTTCGTCAGAAACTTAATATATTAGTATTATTTATTAACTTACGAAAAAAAAGTAGCTATTTTTATTGACAACAATTAAAACTTTTCGTATTATACTTACATAAGGTAAGTTATTTACTTTCAAATTATAAATCTTGAATTAAAGATAAATTAGAAAAAGGGAGAGAATACAATGACAAAAGTACTATTTATCACAGCAAATCCAAATTCAGCAGAAGGTTCTTTCGGTATGGCAGTAGGAGAAGCTTTCATCGAAGCTTATAAAAACGAGCATCCACAAGACGAAGTTGTAACAGTTGATTTATTCAATACTACTGTACCAGCAATTGATGCAGATGTATTTGCTGCTTGGGGTAAATTTGCAGCAGGTGAAGGCTTTGAAACTTTAACAGAAGTTCAACAACAAAAAGTTGCAGCAATGAACACAAACTTAGAAACATTTATGCATGCAGATCGTTATGTATTCGTAACTCCAATGTGGAACTTTAGCTATCCACCAGTAGTAAAAGCATACTTAGATAACTTAGCGATCGCAGGTAAAACATTCAAATATACTGAAAATGGTCCAGTTGGCTTATTAGAAGGCAAAAAAGCACTTCACATTCAAGCGACAGGTGGCGTTTATTCTGAAGGAGCATACGCAGCTGTAGACTTCGGTCGTAATCACTTGAAAACAGTATTAGGATTCATCGGTGTAAATGAAACTGAATATATTGCAGTTGAAGGTATGAATGCAAATCCTGAAAAAGCACCAGAAATTAAAGAAGCAGCAATTGCTAACGCACGTGAATTAGCAAAACGTTTCTAATATAGACTACTTAAAGATGTCCAAACACTTGTTGTTTGGACATTTTTTCTTCTTTTTCCTTCGTTTGTCTAGTATAATGAAGGTCGGAATGATAATAGGTGGGGGTTCTGTATGATTCAAACGTTTTTTAAAATCTTTTATTTAATTTTAATCGTAATTGCGATTACACCGAGAATGTGGCGTCTTAAAAAACAAGTAAATACGATGTCACCGCAAGAAAAAGATAATGCTGTGTATAAAACGACAAATTGGTTTGGTAAAAAAATGGTACGTGTAGCTGGTGGGGCAGTAGAAGTAAAAGGGCTTGAAAATGTTCCGAAAGACAAGCCGGTACTAGTTGTAAGTAATCATCAAAGTAATATGGATATCCCTGTTTTACTAGGTTACTTAAATAAACCAATTGGATTCGTTTCAAAGGCAGAGATTAAGAAATTTCCAGTTGTACCAACTTGGATGGAACTTATGAATTGTGTATTTATGGTTCGTAATGATCGTCGTCAATCTCTTCAAGCGATTAAAGATGGAATTGAACTATTAAAGAATGGACATTCTATCGTAATTTTCCCTGAAGGAACGAGAAGTAAGGGTGGAGAAATTGGAGAGTTTAAAGCTGGTAGTTTTCACCTAGCAGTAAAATCTGGTGTAGCAATCTTACCTGTAACGTTAGATGGTACATATAAAATGTTTGAAGCGAATGGAAATCGTATGAAATCAGCTCATGCAACAGTAACAATTTCTAAGCCGATTACACCTGAAGAGTATGCGAATATGGATATTAAAGAGTTAACGAAGCATACACAGGATGTTATCGCATCACAATTACATAAGTAATAAAAAAGGTTTCAGCTTAATATAAGCTGAAACTTTTTTTATTACGCTGCAGGTAAGACGTAAAAGAGTACACAGAAGAACATCATTGCACTACCGCCTAAAACGAAGAGGTGCCAAATGGCATGGTTGAAAGGTAGTTTTTCCCAAAGGAAGAAGATTGCCCCGACTGAATATAAAATGCCACCTGCTAAAAGTAGTGAAAAACCATGTCCAGTTAGATTTTCATAAAGTGGTTTAATAGCAACGATTATGAGCCATCCCATAATGATATAACATAAAGTTGATGCTTTTATAAAGCGACGTACAAAGAAAATTTTGAAGACAATACCGCCAATTGCAAGTGTCCATATAATAGCGAGTAACGTCCAGCCTAAAGGTCCACGAAGTGTAATAAGTAGAAACGGAGTATATGTGCCAGCGATTAATAAATAGATGGCTGAATGATCTAAAATAGTAAATAATTTTTCTACCTTTGGATGGTGAATGCTATGTAGCAACGTTGAAAATAAGTACAGTAAGAACATGCTTACACCATAAACAGTAAATGCAACAACAGCAGATGCAGTACCATGTTTAGAAGCATGAATAATTAATATAATTAAGGCAGGGATGCTTAAAATGGCACCGATACCATGTGTAATTGCATTTGCAATTTCTTCTTTCACAAAATGTGTCATTCGTGTCATTTTTTCAGTCATAATGCAAATCCTTTCTACTATCATAAAATAATATGTCGTTTCCCTTACCATATCATACACAAAGACAATAGAAAATGAAATTTGTATAATTGATTATATTTTTGAATTTTTTTGACAAAAGACAACGGACTTGTTGACGTTTTCAAACTTTTTTGACAAAATAAAATTATGTAATAGTAGGACAAGAAATCTACTAAAAAAGGGGATGGGGAAATGTTTTCAAATATTGGCTTTCCAGGGTTAATTTTAATTTTAGTAGCTGTACTCATTTTATTTGGACCTAAAAAATTGCCGGAAATCGGGAAGGCTTTAGGGGAAACGTTAAAAGAATTCAAAAAATCAACGAAAGAATTGACTGATGATGCATTTCAAGAGAAGGAAAAGAAAGAAAAAATGTAATGAATTTTCCTTGTAATGGATAAATAAAGTGTGGTGAACGAGATGGAAGATCGGGAAATGAGCGTAGTAGAACATATAGTTGAGCTTCGCAAACGAGTAATATATACAGTGCTATCCTTTGTGATATTTTTAATTATTGGATTTACTTTTACGAAGGATATTTATTTTTGGCTTGTAAAAGATTTACCAATGAAATTAACTGTTCTCGGTCCAAGTGATGTATTGTGGATTTTTTTCTCGATTGCTACAGTATTTGCTATCGTTTGTACAATTCCTTTTGCTGCTATACAAATTTGGTTATTTGTAAAACCGGGTTTACATCCAAATGAACAAAAGATGACAGTGATGTATATACCGGTATTGTCTATATTATTTATTGCAGGTTTATGCTTTGGATATTTCATTGTAATGCCGTTTTTATTTCATTTTTTAACTACGATAGGTAATGAAATGTTTAATACGATGTTTACGACAGAAAAGTATTTTCATTTTGTTCTCAATTTAACAGTTCCATTTGCTGTAATTTTTGAATTGCCTGTAGTAGTAATGTTTTTAACGAGTATTGGACTGTTGACGGCGGAATTTCTAATAAAAATAAGAAGGTATGCATACGTAGCCTTGATTATCATTGCATCGTGTATATCGCCGCCTGATTTTTTATCACATAGTTTAGTAGCGGTACCGCTTATTTGTATTTATGAAATTAGTATCGCTCTATCAAAGATTGTTAGTAAACGCAAAAAGAAAAGAGAAGAAATACAGTCGAAAAGTGCCTCTTTATAAAGGCACTTTTTAATTTATTTGTTATACTCTAGATATAATCGTATACAATATATAGAAGAAAAAAATTATAGAATCTCCAAAATTTAGACAAACTTTTCACTTTTATAAGTTTATACTGAAGTTATCTAGATATATATGGGTAATAAGACTCCCGTCTCAAGGGATATATAGGACAGGGGCCGAATTAGGTGGATATAAATGAAGTATTAACTTCTAAACGGGGGCCGCTTAAGAATATTTTAGTTTTCATAGGAAACCTACACTTGAAAAACGTGTTAAAGAATAAAGTGGAGGAAGTTCAAAAATCCAACGAAAAAGAGGATTGATATTGTGATTACGAAAAGTTTTTATTTCACTCATGCAACAGGGAGTTGTATTAAAATATTTGAAATCCCTGTCCTACAAACACAGCATCCATTAGCGTTTCTAATTCAGTCTCGTCTTCAATTGTTTATTGCAAAAATTCAAAAACATAAAAATCCAAGATTCTCGTACTCTTTCCGTGAATATTTACAAAGTTGTTTGAAGTGGAATGATTATTCAAATGTATATAAAACAAATACTCTGGAAAAGAATGCATAATATACAGCAGGGACAGAGTTAAATAGGCTCTGTCTTTTTCATTTTAGGTATAAAAATATAATTAATTTGGTGAAATTTGTTCTAAATTGTTGAAAGCACTGGGAATGCTAGTATAATAACAGGGAGAGCGTATTGGAAAGGGAAGAATATAATATGCAAAAAATTAAAATTGTAACAGATTCAACTGCAGATTTAGCGCAGGATGTAATCGAAAAGTATGGCATTCATGTGCTACCATTATCAATCTCTGTAAATGGACAAACATATTTAGATCGTGTTGATTTACAACCTGATGAATTTATTGAAGAAATGATCAAATCAGAGGAATTACCAAAAACATCACAACCGGCAATGGGTACATTTGTAGAAATGTATGACAAGTTAGGTGAAGATGGAAGTGAAGTACTTTCCATTCATATGACAAGTGGAATGAGTGGTACTGTGGCAACTGCCAATAGTGCTGCATCAATGACCGATACAAAAGTAACAGTTGTTGATTCTCAATTTATTACACATGCTTTAGCATATCAAGTAGTTGAAGCTGCGAAAATGGCAAATGAAGGACGCTCACTAGAAGAAATTTTAAAACGTGTAGATGAAGTGAGAAAGAATACTCGTTTATATGTAGTAGTAGATACATTAGAAAACTTAGTGAAGGGTGGGCGTATCGGTAAAGGAAAAGCGTTTATCGGTTCGCTACTTAATATAAAACCAATTGCTAGCCTTGAAGATGGTGTTTATAACCCTGTAACGAAAGTGCGTAGCCAAGGTCAAATTGTAAAAACGTTAGCTAAGTTATTTGAGGAAGATACAGCTGGAAAAGTTGTAAAAACTGTTGCAATTCCACATGCGAAAGCAATTCCTTTAGCTGAAAATGTAAAAGCGGCTGTAGAAAAAGTGAGTGGATTTGCTCAATCAGAAATTTTCTATACAACGCCTATTATTAGTACTCATACAGGTCCGGGAGCAATCGGATTTATGTATTTAGCAGAGTAATAAAAAAGCTACTTGAAATGAATTTTCAAGTAGCTTTTTTATGTGAAAATAACATAGGAAATGAGAAGGGCTATACAGGCGCTACCGCTAATAATATAGCGAGTCTGTAAATAATTTTTCATAGAAATCACCCTTTTCGATTTTCTAAAGTATATGATAAATCATTTAAAAAAAGTAGCGTAGTTATACATGAGTGGTTTCTGTGATTTTTTCTGTTCTTTCCTCTGAAATAATAGGGCTATAAGTGAAAGTTTGACCTAAAAAGAGAACATGTAGTTGTTCCCATGGTAGTATTCGTAAATTCCAGTTATTTCGTAGTCTTGTTATTGCTTCTCTTGGTGTTTCATCTGCTAAAGCAAAAGTACCGTAGTGCATTGGAATGAAATGTGTAGCTTTTATATCTAAATAGGCTTGCACAGCTTCTTCAGGTGAAACGTGGGACACTTTCATAAACCATTCTGGTTCATAGGCACCAATTGGCATAAGTGCAATATCAATTGAAAAACGGTTTCCGATTTCTTTAAAACCTTGGAAATAACCACTATCACCACAAAAATAAATGGTTTCTGAAGAAGTCATATTATCAATGATCCATCCTCCCCAGTGAGATGTATTCATATCAAATAAGGATCTTCTCGTCCAGTGCTGGGCGGGTACGAAGTGAAAGGAAACATCATTAATTGTTGTGTTTTCCCACCAATTATACTCTTCTACGTTAGTGAATTTTTTGCGAGTAAATAATTTTTTCAGCCCAATAGGTACAAGGTATAGAACATCATTATTTAGCTGGCGAAGAGATGAAAAGTCTAAATGATCGTAATGACCGTGTGAAATAAGAACGATATCAATTTTCGGTAGTCCTTTTATAGAGAGCCCTGGCTCAGTAAGTCGTGGAACCAACTTTAATTTATTTGCCCATACTGGATCTGTTAAAATATTTAAGCCGTTCGTTTGAATGAGAAAAGTGGAATGACCAATCCATGTGACAGTTGTTTTTTCAAAGTTATTAAGCAAAAATTTACTTTGTTTAACAGGTGATTGTTCTACTAGAAAAGAAAAGTCTTTTTTGTTTTGCTTTCTCTCTTTACGCCAGCGTAGGAAGGAGCGAATCGATTTTTTTGTACTTACATTATCCATATTTTCATAGCGCTTAGCCATGAACATCACCTCATTTAAAATCGTTGTAGTTGTATTGTACCGAAATGTTGTTAAGGAATACAGTGTTTAACATGGATTAATGTTTAAGTAATTGTAAAAAAACAGGGGATAGGTATTTACAAATTTAACAATGAACTTTGTTTCGTACATAATGTTAAGAGAAATAATAGTAGTAAAATATATTTTGTCTAGTAATTAGCTTTAAATAAAGAAGTAACATACGTAAAATCGTACGATTTCGTGAACAAATGACGTAAACAATTTTCTCATAGTGTTTACTTTTGTTATGATATACATTACTTACATAAATTAAGGAAAGAGAAAAGAGGTTTAATAATGAAGCGTTATCAAAAGTTAATTGGTCTTATGGTTGTATTTTGTCTCTTTGTACTTGCAGGTTGTAGCAGTTCAGGTTCAAAATTACGTAAACCGTTAAACTGGGATTTAGAAACTTTCCAATTTACAAATCAAGAAGGAAAGCCATTTGGTACAAAAGATTTAAAAGGGAAAGTTTGGGTAGCGGATTTCATGTTTACAAACTGTCAAACAGTTTGTCCGCCAATGACTGCTAATATGGCTAAATTACAGAAAATGGCTAAGGAAGAGAAACTGGATGTTGAGTTTGTTTCGTTTAGTGTAGATCCTGAACTTGATAAACCAGAAAATTTGAAAGCTTTCATTCAAAAGTTTACAGAAGATACAAGTAACTGGAACTTGTTAACAGGGTATTCACTGGAGGAAATTACAAAGTTTTCAAAAGATAACTTCCAATCGCTTGTAGATAAACCAGAAGATGGGCAAGTAATACACGGTACATCTTTTTATTTAATCGATCAAAATGGAAAAGTAATGAAAAAGTATAGTGGCATTAGTAATACGCCATACGAAGATATTATACGTGATATGAAGCGATTAGCGGATTAAAAAGAAGGGTGCATAGCACCCTTCTTTTTTTACATTAGTCTATGGATAAAATGTCATGCTGCTGTGGAAGTTTTGGTGCACGAATTTCTAATACGCCGTTTTGATAAGAAGCTTTCGCTGCTTTTTTATTAATTGAGTATGGTAACTTAATCAATCTTGATGCTTCTGAAATGGAACGTTCTCGGCGATAATAGTTATGAGATGTTTGTTCTTCTTCCTCATCAAGTATCTCTTCTTTTACAGAGACTTTTAAGTATTCACTTTGTATTTCAATTCGAATTTGTTCTTTTTGTATACCTGGTAGTTCAGCTGTAACAACGAGTTCTTCACCAACTTCATATAAATCTACAGGGAATGTTAATAAACGGTTTCCTTTTTGGAAAAAATGATTTAAATCAGCGATTACATTGCGAAGTGGTGTTTGCTCGAAGAAATCATCAATTTGCTTTAAATAATTGCGAACCGGTGGGCGAGAAGAATCTTTTTTTTCTTCACTCATGGTATTCCCTCCTAGAAATCAATATGCAATATCATATGACAAAAGCGGAGAAAGGTGATTGCCTAGTTTTCATGTTTTCATAAAAAATTGTTAAAAATGTGAAATGGAGTGATTTTTTTATAGTTTTTGGTCGCCATATTCAGTTGATTATGCTAGTATAAATAGGGTTGATATAGTAGTATAGAGACAGAATGAAAACTGAAAGAGGGTAAGAAGTATGTGTGGTTTTGTAGGATGTTTATGTGAAAACCCTAGAGAGTTTTCAGAAACAGAAAAACATCAATTTGAAAATATGAACACGATGATTTTCCACCGCGGTCCAGATGACGAAGGATATTTTCGTGATGAACATGTACAATTTGGCTTCCGCCGTTTAAGCATCATTGACTTAGAGGCAGGACATCAGCCGCTAACTTATGAAAATGATCGATATGTAATTATTTTTAATGGTGAAATTTACAATTATGTAGAATTACGTGAAATGTTACTTGAAAAAGGCGCAACGTTTGCAACGCAATCTGATACAGAAGTTATCATTGCATTGTATGCACATATGAAAGAAAAATGTGTAGACTACCTTCGTGGTATGTTCGCATTTATGATTTGGGATCGTGAAGAAAAGACACTTTTCGGTGCACGTGACCACTTTGGCATTAAGCCTTTATACATCGCACAACAAGGTGATACTACATTCTTCGCATCTGAGAAGAAAAGTATTATGCATGTAATGGAAGACAAAGGGGTAAACCCAACGTCACTACAACATTACTTTACGTACCAATATGGTCCAGAGCCAGAAACATTAACAATTGATGTTAATAAAATTGAGCCTGGTCATTACTTCGTAAAAGAAATCGGTAAAGAGATGGAAATCCATCGTTACTGGAATCCTTATTTCAACGCTTCAAGCGCAACGAAAGAGGAACATATCCAAGCAATTCGTGATGTATTATACGATTCTGTAAAAGTGCATATGCGTAGTGATGTACCAGTAGGTTCATTCCTTTCTGGTGGTATCGATTCATCTATTATTGCTTCTATCGCAAGAGAAATGAACCCAAATCTTTTAACATTTTCTATTGGTTTTGAGCAACGCGGTTTCAGTGAAGTTGACGTTGCGAAAGAAACTGCTGAGAAATTAGGAGTTAAAAACCATAACGTATTCATTTCAGCGCAAGAGTTTATGGATGAGTTCCCAAAAATCATTTGGCATATGGATGATCCTTTAGCAGATCCAGCAGCTGTACCATTGTATTTCGTTGCGAAAGAAGCACGTAAACATGTAACGGTTGTTCTTTCTGGTGAAGGTGCAGACGAGCTATTTGGTGGATATAACATTTATCGTGAGCCAAACTCTTTAAAAATGTTCTCTTACATTCCTAGCCCAGGAAAGAGCGTTCTAAAGGCATTAAGTGGTGCTCTTAAAGAAGGATTTAAAGGGAAAAGCTTCTTAGAGCGTGGATGTACGCCAATTGAAGAGCGTTACTATGGAAATGCGAAAATCTTCCGTGAAGAAGAGAAAGCTGAATTAATGAAGTATTACGATGAAAGTGTTAACTATATGGATATCACGAAACCATTGTATAACGAAATTAAAGATTATGATGATGTAAGTAAAATGCAGTACATTGACATGTTCACATGGTTACGCGGCGATATTTTATTAAAAGCTGATAAAATGACGATGGCAAATTCATTAGAACTTCGTGTACCGTTCTTAGATAAAGAAGTATTTGACGTTGCATCTAAAATTCCGACTGAATTTAAAATTGCTAACGGAACTACGAAAGCTATTTTACGTGAAGCAGCACGTGGCATTGTTCCAGATCACGTATTAGATCGTAAAAAGCTTGGATTCCCAGTACCAATTCGTCACTGGTTAAAAGATGAAATGCACGATTGGGCTATAAATATTATTAAAGAAAGCAAAACGGATCATTTAATCGACAAACAGTATGTATTAAACTTACTGGAAGCACATTGTGCAGATAAAGGCGATTATAGCCGTAAAATTTGGACTGTACTTGCGTTTATGGTATGGCATCAAATTTATGTTGAGCATAAATACGATACGAATAAGTTCCACGAAGAAACAAAGCGTGCGTATAGCTTAGTTTAATAAAAAAACCTTAAGGTCGTATTCGGCTTTAAGGTTTTTTTCATAAATTGTAATTATAATTGATACAATAATAGTAAAAGGATGGACAACATATGATTACGTTTGAGAAAGTAAATACAGAAAATGAAAGCGTTGTAAAAGAAATGTTTCACTCACACAGCTTAGATATGAAAAAGGTTCAGTATTGTGTAAAAGTTGATGATACATATATTGGTGTAATAGATTATAGTGTCCAAGAAGAGAGTGCTATTTTGTCACAGTTAATTATTCATTTTGATTATCAAGGTTATGGATACGGGACGAATACGTATTTTACATTTGAAGAAATAATGAAACAGAGAAATGTGAATGAAATAAAAGTATTGCAAGAGGTGTTTACGGAACAAGCTAAATCTTTCATAGTGGGATCTGGTTTTATTGAGGAAAATGGAATATATGTAAAGAAAATATAGTGAATATTGGTCACTTGATGAAATGAATATGGGGCAGGTGAATGTATGACAATGACTGCTGGTCTTGTATTAGTTGGAAGTTGTTTTATTGTAGCAGAACTATGCCAGATTTTTATTCGAAAAAGAATGTATAAGAAGAGAAGACCATATGAATTACAATATGTACCCGTGTTTGTAATTTTGTTTTGCATGTTATTTGCATTACAAAACGCAATTCATTTTTCACCTCTTTTGAACATCTTTTTAAAGTTTGGGTTGTTATACAGCGGTGTTGGAATAGCTCTCATATGTATTTTGTTTTGTATACGTTACATCCACTATCAATCGTACATATTCATTTTAAATTGGTTAAAGAAAAGTGATAGAAGCCGCCTTACATAAGGGGGTTTTTTCTTTGTATTTGTAACGGAACTTGTACAACTAACATAAAATAGGACGAGTAGAAATGTAAGCTTATTACCTTAACGAAAGGAACGAAAAAGATATATGAAACTTGTTATAGACGCAGGGCATGGTGGATATGATTCTGGTGCTGTTGGTAATGGGTTAGTGGAAAAAGAGTTAACACTTCAAATTGCTAGACGTGTACGAGATATTTTATCTGCAAATTATCCAATCAATATTAAAATGACACGTGACAGCGATGTATTCATCTCTTTATCAGAACGTGCTAATATTGCTAATTCATTTGGTGCAGATTATTTTATCTCATTTCACATTAATAGCGGCGGTGGCACTGGATTTGAAAGTTATATTTACAATGCGCTATCTAATAGTAGTTCCGCATATGAAAAGCAACAAAAAATGCATGCAGCAGTCAATCCTGTATTAACTAAATATGGTCTTCGTGACCGAGGAGCCAAAAAAGCAAATTATGCGGTACTAAGAGAGACTGCAATGGATGCAATTTTAACTGAGACTGCTTTTATTGATACAACGTTTGATGCTAATTTATTGAAAAATCCACAATTTATTGAAGACTTAAGTCAAGCGTATGCAAATGGGATAGCAGCTATTTTTGGAGTTGCTCCAAATCCACAACCTCCAAACCCCCAGCCAACACCACAAACGAAGGGGATCGCCTATATACTTGGGAAAAATGTGAATTTAAGAAGTGGTCCATCAACGTCTTCTTCAGTTATTCGTCAACTAAACTCCCCAGTGTCGTATATCGTATATCAGGAAAGTAATGGATGGTTGGACTTAGGAAATGGACAATGGGTGTATAATGACCCTTCGTACATTAATTTTGTAAAGACGAGCAATAGTGATGGAAGTGCAATTGGTGTCGCATATATACAAGGAATGAATGTGAATTTAAGAAGTGGTCCATCAACATCTTCTTCAGTTATTCGTAAATTAAATAATCCAGAATCTTATTTAGTATATATGAATCAAAACGGTTGGTTGAACCTTGGTGGTAATCAATGGGTGTACAATGATCCATCATATATTAAATATAAACAATATTAGGAAATGAATTTATAATGTAATACGAATGCGTATTTATGTATAACGTAGATACGCATTTTAAGAACGTTTATTATTTTCATACGTATACACTTTATTTTAAAAATAAACATTTGAATAGCGGATAGAATCTAAATTGTATATATTAAAAAAGTTTTCTGATATACATTGACAATGTATGTAATATACATTAACCTTTAATTGTTAATGATAATCGATTTCATCTAGGGAGGACATATGGTACATAGTAAAAAAATATTTATGTTCTGCATTATGATACTTATGGTAATAATCGCAGGGTGTAGCAAAGAAGAGAAAAAAGAAAATGATACATCAGCTAAAGCAAAAGATTCGTATACTGTAAAGCATGCAATGGGTGAAACAACAGTAAATGGTACACCTAAAAAAGTAGTTGTTTTAACAAATGAGGGTGCGGAGGCACTTTTAGCTGTTGGAGTAACACCAGTTGGAACTACAAAACCACGTGCTGGTGATGAATGGTATCCTCATTTAGCGAAAGATTTAAAAGATACGAAAGTTGTAGGAACTGAGCGTGATATTAATTTAGAGGCAGTTATGAAACTTAAGCCGGATTTAATTATCGGGAATAAAATGCGTCATGAAAAAATATATGAGCAATTGAACGAAATAGCGCCAACTGTATACGCTGAAACATTGCGCGGGGATTGGAAAGAAAACTTTACACTCTATACAAAAGCTGTAAATAAAGAAAAAGAAGGGCAAAAGGCTCTTGAAGATTATAAAAAACGTATTGAAGGAATGAAAGAGAAGTTAGGAGATAAATTGAATTCTAAAGTTTCTATTATTCGCTTCGTACCAGGTGATGTTCGTATTTATCAGAAAAACTCATTCTCAGGTGCTGTTTTAAATGATGTTGGATTTAAGCGACCACCACTTCAAGATAAAGATGAATTTGCGATAAAAGGAATTACAAAAGAGCAAATTCCGAATATGGATGGGGACTACATATTCTACTTTACATCTGATAAAGATGCAGATAAGAATAACGAAGGAAATACGTTAGCAAAAGAATGGACAGAAGATCCACTCTTTAAGCAGCTACAAGCTTCTAAAGACAATAAAGTATTCCAAGTGGATGAAGTAATTTGGAATACAGCAGGCGGTATTAAAGCTGCAAATTTAATGTTAGATGATATTGAAAAATATTTTCTGAAATAAATGAATGGTTGAGTACATCACTTTAAATAGGTGATGTACTTTTTAATTTATTTAAATACAGAAAATTCCTTCTTTAGAGTGTGGATAAGTTGTACAATAAAATCAATCATGGAATAAAGGAGTGGGAAGGAATGAAAGCTACTCATAAAGATTGGATTTTGTTTAACGGAAGAATTGTAAATACGAAAGAAGAACAGCCGATGGTTGCGTTAGAAGAGCGAGGACTCCAATTTGGTGAAGGCATATATGAGGTATTTAGGCTATACGATGGGAAGCCTCATTTATTAGACTTACATTTGGAACGCTTTTTTAAATCTATGAAGGAAATAAATATTGTTCCTCCGTTTACAAAGGAAGAGTTAGTTGAAGAACTTCATCAAATGATTGAAAGAAATCAATTTCAAGAAGATGGGAATGTGTATCTTCAAATATCACGTGGAGCTCAAGCTCGAAATCATGTGTATGAAAAAGATTTACAGCCAACATATTTTGCGAATATTGTTTCGTTTCCAAGACCTATCGCTACTATGGAACAAGGAATAAAGATTACAGTAGAAGAGGATATACGCTGGAAGTTTTGCCATATAAAATCTTTGAACCTTCTACCTAATATCATGATTAAAAATAAAATAAACGAGCAAGGGTATCAAGAAGCGATATTAGTACGAGATGGAGTTGTAACAGAAGGGTGTCATTCGAATTTCTTTATGGTGAAAAATAATAAATTAATTACACATCCAGCTGATAATTTCATTCTACACGGCATTACTCGTCACTACGTTATTACATTAGCGAAAGCGTTACATATAGAGGTAGAAGAGCGTGAATTTTCATTACAGGAAGTGTACGAATCCGATGAGTGTTTTTTCACAGCGACACCACTTGAAATATTCCCAGTTGTTCAAATTGGTGATGAGAAGTTTGGAAGTGGTGAAAGAGGACCAATTACGAAAAAACTACAAGCTGCATATGAAGAAAGTATTAGTTTGTTTAAAGTGACAAATTAATAATGAGGAAAAAAGCTGGTATTCCTCCAGCTTTTTTTCATGATATAATTCAACCATAGGACAAGTTTTGAAAACGCTGTAAAAAGGGGATTTAATATATGAATTATGAAGATTTTAAAGAAGTAATTCACGGTAGACGAAGTGTTAGAAAGTTTACAGAACAAGAAGTATCCACTAGTGATATAAAAGAAATTATTGATTGTGCTCGTTATGCACCGAGTGATACGAACTCACAAACGTGGGAGTTCTTGGTCATTATGAACAGAGAGAAAATTAAAGAAATTGAACAAATGACATGGGATGCATTACATAAACTTGCGGCAAAAGCAGCAGAAAATGGAGAAGAGAAAGCAGGGAAATTACTTACACGTTCTTTCGGACCGTATGCGACAGCTTTCTCTGAGGCGCCAGTATTAATCGTATGTTTGGCAACACCATATGAATCAAAGTTCCGTGAAAAGATATTTGATCCAATTGCCTTCGTTCCTGATTCAGTATGGGAAGAAGAAGGAATTAAGAGTAGCTGTTTAGCGGCACAAAACTTAATGCTGGCTGCACATGCGAAGGGTCTTGGTACGTGTCCAATGACAGGACCTGTATTGTTAGCTCAAAAAGAACTACGACAATATTTACAAATTGAGACCGAAAAACAAATTAATATGGTAATTTCACTCGGTTATCCGAAAGATAAACCGAAGAAACTTCCAAGAAAAGAAGTAGATGAGATTACAACATTTATTTTTTAATCGCTATATAGAAAAGACATTGAAATAACAATGTCTTTTTATTTTGGACAGGTATTTTATTAATCTGTTGGGCTAAAATGATAAATAAGATGAAATTACTATTTATTTCATTAAAAAAAATTAATGTTCTATTAAGGAAAGTATGGTACAGTAGTCGTGAGCAAGCTACTAGTATTTGTTCATGAAAGTGTTAAAAATAGTTTTAAAATTAATAAATTATTTTTGTATAATAAATTATAATGAAATTACAGGGGGGATGAATTTTGAAGAAATTCATAATCGCTGGATTGTCTGTATTGTTATTAGCAGGCTGTGGTGCTCCAAAGGAAAAAGAGGATGCACAGTCAAATCAGGAAGAACAAGTTGTAAATGCAAGTGATGAGAATATGGTTGTATTTCCTGAAGGGGCAATACCAGTTGGAGAAGGGAAAGTAAAAGTCATTACACCAGATGGTACTTCTGAAAATGGAAATATACCGACTGTATTTATCAAAAAAGATACTTTAATTCAGCAAGTCGAGTTAGAACTTTCTAATTTTCAAAACGATAAAGAAACATTCGTATTTGTAGATCAAATATTTGCAGATAAACATCAAGTAACTAGTACAACACAGACAACAGTACAATTAAAAGAAAAAATGCTTGAGACAGGTAGTCATACGATTACCGCAGCCCAGTTTGAAAACAATGACCCGAAAGGAAAAGTCATCAGCTTTAATCAAGCGACATTTGAAACGAAGCCTGCGTCTTAAATAGGGATAAAAAGTACATTGCTTAAAGTGGTAGTGTACTTTTTAATTTGGATAGAATTAGGTTGTTGAGAATAATATGTTTCACTTTCTAGTACGAATGAATAGTAAGAAATTACTCTTTACTACTACGACAGAGAAAGTGGTTGATGATGTGAATCGGTTTGTTCGTATCTTTTTGATTAGTATGATAATGTCAGTAGTTTGGCTTACTATACAAGAGGTTATTCAAATGACGCTCAATTATCAAATCCATGACATGCTAATAGGATCTGTATGTTTTGTCATTGTGTACCGATTTCATGATAAACTCGGATTAAGGTAAGTATTAAGTTGGAAATGTAGGGATTTCATTTGAAATGTCGAATAGTACATACGATGTCGTAATAACAAATTTTCTATTGTTTACTGTGAAACAGAAGAAGGAGAGATAGTAGTAATGAAACGAGCTCTTATTAATATCGACTATACATATGATTTTGTAGCTGAAAAAGGTGCTTTAACTTGCGGGAAGCCAGGTCAAGAAATTGAGAAAGAACTTGTGCATGTAACGAAGCAGTATATTGAAGAGGGAGATTATGTAGTGTTTGCGATCGATAAACATGAAGACAATGATGTATATCATCCTGAAGCCAAATTGTTTCCACCTCATAATATAGCAGATACAAATGGAAGAGACTTATTCGGTGAATTACAAGATGTATACGAAAAATATAAAAATGCTGAGAATGTATATTACATGGACAAAACACGATACAGTGCATTTGCCGGAACAGATTTAGAGATGAAGTTAAGAGAACGAGGAATAGAAGAAGTTCATCTTGTAGGTGTTGCTACCGACATCTGTGTTCTTCATACAGCAGTAGATGCTTATAATAAAGGATTTAAAATTGTCGTTTATGAAAAGGCGGTTGCATCTTTTAATGCGCAAGGACATGAATATGCACTTGGACATTTTAAATCTTGTTTAAATGCAGAAGTGAAGTAAAAAAAGAGGCCTTCGAAAAGGCCTCTTTTTTACATTTATATAGAAACGACTTGTTTTTGAATTAACTTTTTAATGAACGGACTAATCTTTTCTGGTAGTCGGTTTAAATCGAAAAATTGTACATGCAATGATTCAACTCCGTCTGCTTTTAACAAGCCACATGTAAATTCTGTAATATTTATCCTTGTTCATTGAAAACAGCTACTCCAGCTAAATTGAGTGGTCTTGATCCAATAACTTCTCTTAGTTCTTCGATATAGCCCATTGTTAGTAACCTTCGCGAGTCAAAATATTTTCAAATGAACTATTCGGTGTCATGTGAATGTTTTCCTGTTATTAAGATGAGTAGTGCAGTCTTAAAATAAAGTCATTTAAAAAATTTTCAATTGTCAGCTCCCTTTAGATAATGAAAAAGGTTATATTTATAGAAGAATGTATAACAAGTTTGAAGGGAACCAAAAAGTAATACAATAAATCAGTTTTGCATGAAATTTTCATTAGTAAGGAAGTGGATGGATGAGTTTATTAACGTATACTGAGGAATTTTTTAATTATGTAAGGGAATTTTTACTTTTAAGATTTTTACTATTTGCTTTAGTTCTTATCATTATTTCTTTTGTCATAAACCGCATTATTGATTGGTTTTTTAAAAAATCAAGCTTTTTTGATGAAGAGGTAGAGCAGACGATTCAAAGTGTTATTCGATCTATTTTTAGATATATCATTATCATCAGTCTGATCATATATTTAATTAGTCAATTTGTAGATATAAAAAGTATTATTGCAGGTGCAGGGATAGCGGGAGTCGTCATCGGTTTTGCTGCACAACAGATGCTAAAAGATGTCATATTAGGCTTCGCAAGATTAGCGGACAAAGAGTTTCGTGTTGGCGATTTTGTAACTTTTAACGGAACAAATTCAGGAACTATTGAGGAAATTAGTATTCGTTTTATGCAAATTCGTGAATGGTCAGGGAAACTCCTTACCATACCACATGGAGAGATTAGAACGATACAGAATTTTAATAAAGGGTGGATGCGAGTTATTGAACGCATCACGGTAAGTTATCAGGAAGATCCTACAAGAGTTAAGGAATTGTTAGAAGAAGTATGTGTTATTTGTAATGAAAAATTGGACCAAAATCTTTATAGAGTAGATGATGAAGCTGTTGAACCATTTAAATATGTTGGAGTTACAGACTTAAATCCTAACCTTAAATATGTTGGATATGAATTTTGTATTACAGGTTTGATTAAACCGGAAGATTATTTTGAAACTTCTAGACAAGTAAGATTTGAATTAATGTCTATGTTCCATAAAAATCAAGTGCAAATGCCAGCAGCGAATATGTTCGTTAACACTGAAAGTTTACAGCATATTCATAGAGGACAATCTTTATCAGACAGTTAAAGAAAATTAGCTGATTTCTGTTTTTATTTAGAATTTGGATTTGAATGAACTGTATGGGATATCTCCTGAAAAAGAGCTGAAGGAATTCAGTTCTTTTTTTGTTTATAGTATTTAGAAATTTCTTAATGTTATAATGATAGTTGGTGATGAGAATGAACATAGATGAAAAAGAGATGCATCGTTTAGAAGCATTAAAAAAAATTGCTGAGTTACTGAATGAAGCGACAAACTTACAGGAAATGTTAGAAAAAGTGTTACATACATTATTACAAGTTATGAATTTACAAACAGGGTGGATATTCTTTATTGATGAAAGTGGAAAGCATCGTATGCTTGTAGACCAAAACTTACCACCAGCTCTTACGTGGCAAGAAAAGAAGCCGATGTGTGAAGGAGATTGTTGGTGTGTAGAACGTTTTGTGAATGGAAGATTGGAAAAAGCGACAAATATTATTGAATGTAAACGAATAGAGGATGCGATTGAATGTAATTGGGGAGAGACTGAAGATGTTACACATCATGCGACAATCCCACTAAGATCTGGATCAGAGAAATTTGGTCTATTAAATGTTGCCTCGCCCCATAAAACACATTTTTCTGAGGAAGAGTTAGCGTTATTAGAAGCGATTGCATTTCAAATTGGAACGACAATACAACGTATTCAATTAGTTGAGAAAGAACGGAAATATGTAGTTGTAGCTGAAAGAAATCGACTTGCACGTGACCTACATGATTCCGTTAAACAATTGTTATTTTCAATTATGCTAACAGCGAAAGGGACTCTAAATATGACGAAGGATAGAGACTTGCAAGAGTTGTTAAGTTATATTGGAGAGTTATCACAGGAAGCATTACAAGAGATGACACTTTTAATTTGGCAATTAAGGCCTGAAGGATTAGAGAAAGGTTTAGCAGAAGCGATACAAAATTACGGAAAACTGTTAGGGATTCAAGTGGAAGTTCGAATTGATGGAATGGTTTTAATTGAAGATGAAATAGAAGAAGTTTTATGGCGTATAAGCCAAGAGGCATTACATAATTGTAAAAAGCATGCTTCGTGTGAAAAAGTATGTGTTCATTTAAGGATTGAAGAGAATAAGCTGCACTTTTACATAGAAGATAACGGAATAGGATTTATACAGGATCAAGTAAGAGAGTCCGCACTGGGTTTGAAAAGTATGAAAGAACGAATTGAATTAATGAGGGGAATTTTTCGAATAAAAGCAGAACCAGAAAAGGGAACGAAGATAGAAATTCAATTACCGGTTTGAGAGGGAGAACGTCTGTGAAAATTAAATTATTACTTGTAGAAGATCATCATATCGTTCGAAGGGGACTTGTATTTTTTTTGAAGACGAGAGAAGAATTTGAAATTATTGGGGAAGCAGAAAATGGTGAAGAAGCATTAACATTCGTCCAAACAGAAAGGCCAGATGTAGTATTAATGGATTTATCAATGCCGAAAATGGATGGTATTGAAGCGACAAAACGTATAAAACAATACGATGAGACGATAAAGATACTTATGCTCAGTAGTTTTTCAGAACAAGATTATGTTTTACCAGCAATAGAAGCGGGAGCAGATGGTTACCAATTAAAAGAAGTGCAGCCAGATCAGCTTGTTGCGTCAATCGTTGCAGTATATCAAGGGAATGCAAATTTTCACCCGAAAGTAACACCTGCACTATTAGGACGATCAGCAGCCAAGAAAAAAAAAGAGAATCCTTTTTCTATGTTAACAAAAAGGGAGCAAGAAGTACTTCGTGAAATTGCGAAAGGAAGAAGCAATAAGGAGATTGCAGCAGAGCTTCATATTACAGAACAAACTGTGAAAACACACGTTTCAAACGTATTGGCTAAATTAGAAGTAGATGATCGTACACAAGCTGCATTATACGCAGTAAAGCATGGGGAACACTAGAAATAAGTATGAATAATTGTGTCATATGTTACGGTAGAATACATAGGAGCAAATAAAATCGCTAAATAAAGGTGTTTCTTCTTTCGATTATTAGGTACAATATAGCTACTATGGAAGGGGAAGATACGATATGCCTGGTACAAAAAGTGGGATTGGAAAGATTCAGGCTTCGTTAAATGGTCTATCACCGAAATTACGAAGTATTGCCGAACATATTTTGAAACATCCACAAGATGTTGTACATAAATCGATTACGGAGTTAGCTGAAGTTACGAATAGTTCTGAAGCAACGATATTCCGCTTATGCAAACACCTAGGTTTTCAAGGGTTTCAAGACCTGAAAATTACATTAGCTCGTGAGATTGTACATACCCCGATGCAAAATATTCATGAGGAAGTATCGGTAGAAGATAATATGGTCACTGTCGCTAAAAAGGTTTTTCATTCACATATTACAGGACTGCAAGATACATTACATTTGTTAAATGATAACGCGTTGGAACAGGCAGTAAGTGCGCTGAATGAAGCGAAACGAATTGAGTTTTATGGAAATGGTGGTTCAGGTATTATTGCGATGGATGCTTATCATAAGTTTATGAGAACGGGTATTTCTTGTATTGCTCATACGGATTCACATTTTCAAATTATGGGAGCTGGCTTGCTGACAAAAGAAGCAGTGGTCATTGCAATTTCTCATTCGGGCAGTAATAAAGGATTACTTGAAGCATTAGAAGTAGCGAAAGCAAGAGGGGCTCGCATTATTGCGATTACAAGCTATCAAAAATCGGCATTAAGCCAACTTGCTCATATAACGCTATATACTTCGACGCGTGAGACGGAATTTCGTACAGAAGCAAGTTCGTCACGATTAGCGCAGCTTAGTTTATTAGATACTTTGTATGTGGGATTGTCATTGCAGCGACAAGAGGAAACACTACAAAATTTACAAAGTATACGTGAAACAATTTCAATGAAGCGAATATAAAAAGCTCTTCAAATGAAGAGCTTTTTATATTGGCGAGTAGTCTGTTGATATACCCTCTAGATCTACTTGTTCTAAGTGTCTATATTACCTATAGTAATAAGCTCTCATCTTTTAGACCATTCATTTGTTAAATCTCGATATTTTGCATATGAAATTTAAGAAATAGCTTGATACATCAAAATACGTATTTGGTAATAATTCAAATATTGTTCAATATTTCACAATAAGCTTATGAAATTCCATGTTATGATGAACCTGTAATGATGATTGAACACTTAAATTTGGTACAATAATTAGCCAAAATAGTGAGGACAGTAGTTGTGAGATAAACTCATTAAAACTCTAAAACACTAAAGGGGAGATCACATATGAAAGCAGTAGTAGTTAATAAAAACAGCAAAGCAAACATTGAAGTTATTGAAAAGGAATTACGTCCGTTACACTCGGGTGAAGCGCTTGTAGATGTAGAGTATTGTGGAGTTTGTCATACTGATTTACACGTTGCAAATCATGATTTCGGAAATACAGATGGCCGTATTCTTGGTCATGAGGGTGTAGGTATTGTTACTAAAATAGCTGATGATGTTACTTCACTAAAGATAGGTGACCGTGTAAGTATTGCATGGATGTTCCAATCTTGTGGACGTTGTGAATATTGTGTAACGGGTAGAGAAACATTCTGCCGTGAAGTGAAAAATGCTGGTTATTCAGTAGATGGTGGTATGGCTGAACAATGTATTGTTACAGCTGATTATGCGGTGAAAGTACCAGAAGGATTAGATCCTGCTCAAGCATCATCAATCACATGTGCGGGCGTAACTACATATAAAGCTATAAAAGTATCAGACATTAAACCTGGTCAACCTATTGTCATCTATGGCTGTGGTGGATTAGGTAACCTAGCTATCCAATATGCTAAAAACGTATTTGGTGCAAAGGTAATTGCAGTAGATATTAATGACGATAAATTAGCTTTAGCAAAAGAGGTTGGTGCGGATATGACTATCAATCCAATTTCTCAAGGTCCTGCTGATAAGATTGTTCAAGATGAGTTTGGTGGTGCTTATGCTGCTGTAGTAACAGCCGTTTCTAAAGTAGCATTCAACTCAGCAGTTGATGCAGTACGTGCTTGTGGTAAAGTCGTTGCAGTCGGTTTACCAGTAGAAACTATGGATTTAAACATTCCGCGACTTGTACTAGATGGAATTGAAGTAGTTGGTTCTCTAGTTGGTACTCGTAAGGATCTAGAGGAGGCATTTATGTTCGGAGCAGAAGGAAAAGTAGTGCCGGTTGTTCAAACGTGTTCTCTAGATAAAGTACAAAATGTATTCGAAGAAATGGAACAAGGTAGAATTCAAGGACGTATGGTAATCGATTTTAAACAGCATAATTGTGATTGTAAATAATTCACTTTAAATATAAAAAGCATGAGTCTAGCAAAGGACATGTAAAAAAGTTAGACGGCATGCAGAAGATGGTCCCTGTATTCAATGGGGATCATCTTCTTTATATTCCATTAATAGCAATGCCGATTAATGAGAAATGATTAAAGGTTCAATTTATTTGCAAACGAAAAAGAATCTTTATTTCCAACAAATTTTTTATGATCTGGAACGGTTTTAATTGCTACAACTTGCGAATCTCTTGCTTTCAGTGCATCTTGAATCCCGATTGTCATAAGCTTAATAAAAATAATCGTAATAAAGAATGAAACGAGAGTATAAAAAATAATCCACCATGAAAGATTCATTTCATAACGATTTAATCCAATAAGACCTGCCCAATCATTAGATATAGAAACAGGTTTGGGCACTCCGTCATAGAGTTCCCGCATTTGTATCCCGCCAATTACAATGTTAAGCAACGCTAAATGGATAACGAGTATGAGTGTTTGGACGATATGTTCCATGAATAACACAAATAAGCGATCAAGTAATAAGACTCGTAAGTGTTTTTTGATAATATGAAAACGGCTAGCACCCAGCAATTGAGAACTTAAAATGTAATCTTGTTTCATAAATTCATCAACCTCTGAGGATATATATAAAGAAAGTGTAGGTAGAGCGACGAAAATAAGTACGAGTACTTGATAAAACATAAATGAAATATTTGGGTCTAATCTATCAGCGTTTGATGTGATTACAATATTAACGGGCGTGATGAGTATAAATGCGATAAATAGAGTTGGAATATAATAAAAAACTTCTGAGCATGACTGGAAAAATCTCTTGAATTTTGGAGCGTATAAACTTAAGAGGATTCCTATACATGTTCCGAATAAAATTCGAAAGAAGCTAATTGCCACGGCTAATAAAATGGTGAATTTTGCTCCTTCTACAATTTGTAAGAAAACAGACTCTCCAAAACGATCAGATCCAAAAGGCGGCATTAACGATGGCGAAAAGGGGGCCTTTCCAAGTAATTCGTTATTGTCATTGTAAAGTAACTGAGGAGGTTTTGGGATGTTATCTTTAAAGAACCAACTATAAATAAAACTAGCTGAAACAAGTATGAATAAATAAGTAAAGCCGATTAAAAATCGTTTTGATTTCCAAATAGATTTCATAATACTGCTCCTTTCAATTGCTTTTGCCATCTATTCATCATGAATGAGATTATTTGAAAAATGGCATAAAACGGTAAAATAATCATAACAAGTATGATAAATGCAGCTGGAGGTGAAATAAACGCCTTCTTAAATAAAAATTGGATAATGCCTTCCATATTAAAAACAAATTCTAAAATGAATAAGTTAGAAAGTAAGAAAACAAAAATCGTTTTTAAATGGTGAAAGAAGTGGATAGATATATTTTTGAATAAATGAATGCATAGTATATAACTTGATGAAAGTCCTTTTCCATATGCAACCTCTACGTAATGTTTTTCATGTTCTTCTTTTATGTATAACACCATCATCCGAAACATTTGTAATGTAGGTAAGACTGCTAAAGATAAAATAGGGAGTAAATAAGCTCGATTTTCATTAAAAGAAATAATGGTGACAGGAGATTCCCCGAATTTCTGAAGTACCCATATGAAAAATATTTGCAAACAAATCATCATCATCATATCAGGGACAGCTTCTAATATGAATACAATTCGGTTTATCCATTTTTTTATATAATCTTTTGCTAAAAAATAAAAAAATGCCATACTAGATGATAGAAAGAGTGCAAGCAAAAAGGCTACAAATAATACAGTAAATGAATAGAGGTAAGGTTCTAAAACAGTTGGAAATAATGGTGTCTTTTTGAAATGACCAAATTTCGGGTCTGATCCTATAACTACTAATGATTCAGGGGAGAAAACCTGTTTTAACATAGTAACGATCTGATTAAAAAAATGAATTGGTTGAAAAGTGAATCCCTGTTGAGTGATAAATAAATAAGGTAAATTTAATAATAGTAAGAGTGATAAAAGAATTGATGAAAGTTTTATTGTGAATTGAGATATTTTATAGAACATTAAATCCCTCCGACATCTTTTTACAACATTATACAATAAAGTTCATATTTTGTTTTGATTTTTCAGAAAAATATAAATACTGTTAGATTTTATAGTATGGAACATATATTTACAAGGTAAAAAAGTGATAGTAGGGAGCCACGCCCTATGTCCATCAAGATAAAAGAACGAGTGAAACTAAAACAATAAAAAAAGAGCAAAATGCACAGAATTCCCATTTTGGAGGTAGTTGCTTTTCTTAGCTTGGTGGGCTATGTGACGTGACCCCTAATAATGAATATTGTTTTTTAACTCCCTTTTCATGCAAATGAGTAGCAAGTATGGAAGGACCAAATATGCGTTGTTAATGAGAGAAAAAGAGTGTGTTGCGTAAGGAATATAAGGTAACTTTACCGCAAGAAAAAGCTAAATTTAGTATGTAGGTGAAATGGAATGAGGGGATTTATTTTTCGTTATGAAAAAAATTTTCTTTTCATAACTTGATTTATGAAAAAATATTTTATATACTAATTCATGTAAACGGTTTACTAGATCGTATTTTGCTAGAAACGAAGGGAAGATTCGCATGGAAACAAGGGGGAGAGTAATCGGGATTGATATCGGTACCACAAGTACAAAAACGGTTGTGTTCACAGAAAAAGGAAAAGTCGTTGCTTCACATGCAGTTGATTATCCAATTATTCAACCGAACGTCGGATGGGCTGAGCAAGATCCTGATGTAATATGTGCTGCTGTATATAAAACTGTAAGCGTTGCCATCGAAAAGAGTAATGTGTCACCAGAGGATATTTCTTCAATCGGTATTAGTACAGCAATGCACGCCTTAATTGCAGTAGATGAAAACGGAGCGCCGTTAACGCGCTCTATTATTTGGGCAGATAATAGAAGCACAAAGCAATCAGAAAAACTATTACAACAAATGAATGGTCATGACATTTATAGAAGAACTGGTACACCGATTCATCCGATGTCACCACTTTCTAAATTACTGTGGATGAAAGAAGAAGAAACGGAGTTATTCAGAACTGCTTATAAATTTATTTCCATTAAAGAGTATGTCATTTATCAATTATTCTCACGCTATGTAGTTGATCATTCAATTGCATCAGCTACTGGGTTATTTAATTTAGAAACATTAAACTGGGATGAAGATGTTTTAACTATGTTAAATATGTCACCAGAACAATTATCAACACCTGTACCAACTACATATATTTTATCGGGAATGAAACCGGAATTAGCACAAAAGATGGGCATTCATGAAGATACTCCAGTTGTTATTGGTGCGAGTGATGGTGTTCTTGCAAATGTAGGTGTTGGTGCAATATCGCCTGGTTCAGCTGCAATTACGATTGGAACAAGTGGTGCAGTTCGAACAATTTCATCAAATGTCAATACAGATGAAAAGGGAAGAACGTTTTGTTACGCATTAACAGATGAGCACTGGGTTATCGGTGGGCCAACGAATAACGGCGGAATATTACTGAGATGGTTACGTGATGAATTTGGTAGCCCAGAGCAAGAAGTTGCAAAGAAGCTTGGGATTGATCCTTATGATTTATTAATTAAGTATGCAGAAAGTGTACCAGCTGGAGCAGATGGATTGCTATTTTTACCGTTTCTATCTGGAGAACGTGCACCCTACTGGAATGCAAATGCTCGTGGTACATTCTTCGGAATTAACCTTCAGCATAAACGTGAACATTTCATACGTGCTGTCATGGAAGGAGTTTGTATGAGTGTGTATTCAGTTGCACTTGCCATTCGTGATTGTACGGGGCCACTTACTGAAATACGTGTTTCAGGAGGCTTTGCAAAGTCTGCATTTTGGAGACAAATGTTATCTGACATGATGGGGAAAGAATTGCTTGTTCCAGAAAGTCATGAAGCATCTGCGCTTGGGGCAGCGGCACTTGCTTTGTATGCAATTGGGAAAATTGATTCTCTTGAAGAGGTGAAGGATTGGATTGATATTGTCCATCACCATGTACCGAATAAAGAAAATACGGCTTTATATTTAGAGATGTTTTATATGTATGAACGACTTTACAATCGTTTGAAAGAAGAATTTGATTGTATAGCTGCTTTCCAACGTAAACAATAGGGGGATTGGGAGAAATGGTAGTTGGGATTGTACTAGCGGCTGTTGTCATATTACTTTTACTAATTACGGTAGTAAAATGGCATCCATTTGTCGCGTTAATTTTAACAGCAATTGGTGTAGGGCTAGCGATGGGGATGCCCTTAATTGGAACTTCACCACAACATCCGGGGATTATCGATTCTATTAAATTAGGTCTTGGTAATACGTTAGGGTTTTTGGCGATTGTTTTAGCTTTAGGAACAATGCTTGGAAAAATGATGGCTGAGTCTGGCGGTGCTGAACGAATTGCAAACACATTAATTGGACGTTTTGGGAAAAAGCGTGTTCACTGGGCAATGATGTTCGTTGCATTTTTAGTAGGGATTCCGGTGTTTTTCCAAGTTGGATTTGTACTATTAATTCCGTTAGTATTTACAATTGCGTTAGAAACAGGGGTATCACTTATTACAATCGGAATTCCGCTAGTAGCAGGTCTGTCGGTTGTACACGGACTTGTTCCACCGCATCCAGCAGCAATGGCAGCGGTAGGTATATTTAAAGCAGATGTAGGGAAGACAATTTTATATGCATTAATTGTCGGACTTCCAACTGCAATAATTTCAGGTCCGCTTTATGGGAAATGGATCGGTGCTCGTATACATAAAGAAGTACCATTAGAAATAGCGGAGCAATTTATTGAAAGAGATAAGAAGAAGGAACTTCCTAGTTTCGGAAATACATTGTTTACTATTTTACTTCCAGTATTCCTTATGCTTGGTGCATCCATTGCGGAAGTAGCGTTAAGCAAAACGAGTCAACTTGCACAAGTATTGCACTTTATTGGAGATCCAATAGTCGCATTATTAATTGCAACGATATATTCTTTCTTTAGTCTTGGCTATGCAAAAGGATTTTCTAAAGACAAAGTCTTACAATTTACAAACGATTGCTTAGGGCCGATTGCAAACATACTGTTAGTTATCGGTGCAGGCGGCGCATTTAATAAAGTGTTATTAGATTCTGGGATCGGAACTACAATTGCGGAGATGGCGAAAGAATCGCATATTTCACCGATATTATTAGGTTGGGGAATTGCTGCACTTATCCGAGTTGCAACGGGATCGGCTACTGTTTCTATGATGACAGCAGCTGGAATTGTAGCACCGATTGCAGCAAGTACACCAGGAGTAAATGTAGAGTTACTGGCACTTGCAACAGGAGCAGGGTCATTAATATTATCGCATGTAAATGATTCTGGATTTTGGATGATTAAAGAGTATTTCGGAATGACTGTGAAAGAAACATTATTAACATGGACCGCAATGGAGACAATATTATCTGTTGTAGCACTTGGATTAATTTCGTTATTAAATATATTTGTATAGAATGGGAGATTGATTAATATGAAACTAGGTTTAATTGGATTAGGAAAAATGGGATTCCCATTAGCGGAACACTTACATGAAGATAAGCATGAAGTAGTTGTATACGATGTAAATAAAGAGCTTGTTGAAAAGGCAGGAAAATTAGGGATTACTGCTCGTCATACATTAAAAGAAATGATCTCTGAATTAGAAGCGCCTCGTACAATTTGGGTAATGGTACCTGCAGGAGAAGTTGTTGAGTCAGTACTAAAAGATGTATATCCATTATTAGAGGAAGGCGATATCGTTATTGAAGGTGGAAATTCATTCTATAAGGATACGTTACGCCGTGCTGAAGAAGCGAAAAGCTTTGGCTTACATTATGTAGATATCGGTACATCAGGCGGTGTAGAAGGAGCTAGATACGGCGCTTGCTTAATGGTTGGTGGAGAAAAAGAAATTTATGATCAATTAGAACCTTTATTTAAAGATTTAGCAGTAGAAAATGGTTATTCATATGCAGGCCGCGTCGGTAGTGGGCATTTCTTAAAAATGGTTCATAACGGTATTGAATACGGAATGATGCAAGCAATCGCTGAAGGATTTGAAGTACTTGATAAAAGTGATTTTGATTTCAATTATGAAGATGTTGCAAAAGTATGGGCGAACGGATCAGTTATCCGTGGTTGGTTAATGGACTTAACTGAAAAAGCATTTGCAGATGATCCAAAACTTGATGGCATTAAAGGTGTAATGAACTCTTCAGGAGAAGGGAAATGGACTGTTGAAACTGCGCTTGAATTACAAGCAGCGGCACCAGTTATCGCTATGTCATTATTTATGCGCTACCGTTCACAAGAAGATGATACATTCCACGGAAAAGTGGTTTCTGCACTTCGTAATCAATTCGGTGGACATGAGGTTGTGAAAAAATAGGAAATATTAGTTTTGTGAAACTCATACGAAAGTATGAGTTTTTTTTATTTCTCATACTATTTAATGAAAGTTTTTCCCTCTTTTTACTGTGTTTTGTATAGAAATTTCTGATAATATATAAATATAACTTGAAAACAAAGGGGAGAAATAATTATGAAACTAGTCGTAATTAACGGTACACCAAGAAAATTCGGTAGAACTCGCGTTGTGGCAAAATATATTGCAGAGCAATTTGAAGGGGAGTTATACGATTTAGCAGTAGCGGAATTGCCTTTATATAATGGAGAAGAATCACAACGTGAATTAGAGGCAGTAAAAAAATTAAAAGCTTTAGTGAAAGCTGCGGATGGAGTAGTACTATGTACACCAGAATATCATAACGCGATGAGCGGAGCGCTGAAAAATTCGTTAGACTACTTAAGTAGCAGTGAATTCATCCATAAACCTGTCGCATTGCTAGCAGTTGCTGGAGGAGGTAAAGGGGGAATAAACGCATTAAATAGTATGCGCATTGTCGCTAGAGGCGTTTACGCAAATGCAATCCCAAAACAAATAGTACTTGATGGATTACATGTGCAAGATGGTGAACTGGGAGAAGATGCAAAACCATTGATTCATGATTTAGTTAAAGAATTAAAAGCATATATGAGCGTATATAAAGAGGTGAAAAAACAACTAGGAGTTGAGTGATATGTCCTCTCTTTATCATGATTCTCGCTTGTACTACATTCTAGGAGCCAATAGTTTATCTGCTATTGGCTCTGGGATTGTTATGATTACGATTCCGTGGCTATTGATTAAGGAAAGTGGGGGAGAGACAACGTTTGGGTATATTTCTATCGTTGCAACTCTCATCATGTTTTTACTAACACCATTCATTGGGCAAAGCATAGATCGTTTTTCAAGAAAATCTTTATTGTTATGTAACGAAGGTATCGGGATAGCCATTATAGGAATGATGGCTATTTGGGGATTTGCTGGGCAATCATACAATTCTATTCATTACATTATTATTTATATAGCAGGTTCTTTCTATTATCTATTATTCTATCCCACAATATTTGCATTTAACCAAGAAATATTTCAATCAGAGCATTATAAAAGTTTAAGTGGCACGATGGAAATACAAGGACAATTAACGCAAGTTATTTCAGGTGCAGCTGCTAGTTTTTTAATTGAGATTATTTCTCTGAAATGGATCTTGTTAGTGGATATGTTAACTTTTGCAGGAGCATTTTTCCTGTTCTTATGTATACCATATGTAAAGAAAAAAGAAGTAAAAGGGAAAGTAACCTTTAAGAAGCAATTGTTCGAAGGAATTCACTTTATGAAAAAGCGCCCTAAGTTATTTTGGTTTTTACTAGCGACTTATATGCCGTTTATCGGTGTCATGATGGCAAATTATTTAATCCCAGTATATATTTCAGATATACTCAAAGCTAGTGCCTCTGTATACGCAATTGAAGGTATGATGTACGGTGTCGGAGCGGTTCTTGCAGGAATAAGTATTCCAATCATGATGAAATATGTCAAAACAGAAGTTTCAATCGTTATGACGATGTTCATTTATGTAATTTCAATTACCGCAATGATTATTGAGCCTTCCATTATGTTATTATATGGACTTGCGATTTTTCATGCGATTGGAAATGCTGGAACGAGAGTGGCGAGAAATGTATTGATGATGGAAGAAATCCCAAATGAAGTAATGGGACGTGTGGACAGCTTATTTCGATTAATTGGTACAGGAATTCGAATTGTATTATTAATGTTGTTTACGGCAGGCGTATCTAAGGCAGGGGTGATGATCCCGTTTTACGCACTAAGCTTTATATTGATCCTATCATTAGGGATTGCTTTTTATTATGTAATTTCAAAACGTAAAATGGAAGCGAATGTGTCTAATAAATCCATCGTTTAAAAAACACTTCTTACTCCCTTTCTTTTTCTATATAATAAAAAGAAAGGGAGTGCTAACTTATTTATGAACAAATGGATATTACTTATAATCTTATTACTACCGCCACTATACATTATTTATATGACGTTTCGAATGAATAAAGTTGCTCGTGAAACATTGAGTAATCACTCTCCATACGTTCTTATATTAGGTGCAAAGTTATTTGGAGATAGACCGTCTTTATCACTTCAAAACCGTTTGGATGTAGCGTTGGAATATTTATATTCTCACCCTGAAGTAAAAGTAATTGTTTCAGGTGGTCAAGGGGAAGATGAAGATATACCGGAAGCTCACAGTATGAGAAACTATTTAATGGTACATGGTATAGATGAGAGTCGTATTTTAATGGAAGACCGTTCGACAAATACGTATGAAAATTTAAAGTTTAGTATGGATTTATTTGATGTAAAACATGCGGTAGTTGTCAGTAATACGTATCATTTATATCGAACGAAAATAATTGCAAGGCGTTTAGGAATGAAGATGGAGGCATTAGCTGCAGAAACACCAATGCGTTCTAAGAGAAAAATGTATGTGCGTGAATATGCTGCTATTATGAAAACAATATTGTTCGACCGTTAGAGCTCAAATGTGAGCTCTTTTTTATATAGAAATAATGCGTATCATTTGAAATGAATTCCATATTCCATCAAAATAAAGGAAACAACAATAAAGGAGTTGTATTTGTGATTCAATTTAATCATGTGTCCAAATCGTATGAAGATGGCACAAAAGCAGTGGATTCATTGCATTTAGAAATTAAAAAAGGAGAATTTTTTGTTCTCATTGGTCCGAGTGGTTGCGGGAAAACAACGACAATGAAGATGATCAATCGTTTAATTGAAACGACAGAAGGTTCAATTTTAATCGATGGAAAAGATATTCAACAATATAATATAAATGAATTACGTTGGAATATAGGATACGTGTTGCAGCAGATTGCGCTGTTTCCACATATGACAATTGCTGAAAATATTGCAGTTGTCCCTGAAATGAGAAAATGGACCAAAAAGGAAATAAAAGCACGTGTCGATGACTTGCTACAGATGGTTGGGCTCGATCCAGATGTATATCGTGATCGTATGCCAGATGAATTGTCGGGAGGGCAGAAACAACGTGTTGGTGTCGTACGGGCATTAGCCGCAAACCCGAAAATTGTACTTATGGACGAACCATTTAGTGCGTTAGATCCGTTAAGTAGGGAGCAGCTCCAGAAGGATATCGTACAACTGCAAAAAAAGATTCAAAAAACAATCGTGTTCGTAACGCATGATATGCAAGAGGCTTTATCACTTGGTGATCGTATTTGTGTAATGAAAGAAGGAAAAGTTGTTCAATTAGATACACCAGAAGGAATTATACATAACCCGAAAAATGAGTTTGTAGAGGAGTTCATTGGAAATCGTGGACGACCTTGGTATGAGGGGAAGAGTATAGAAGAGGTATTGCCGCTAGACGAGGGTATACGAGTTGAAGGGAATGCTTTATCTTTACATTCGTCATTACAAGAAGCACTAGTCCGCTTACAAACTGAAGAGTCAGTGCCGGTTGAAGAGCATGGTCAATATGTTGGAGCATTAACAAGTCATCATATTGTCAATTACATTGTTGAACAAATGAAGGAAAGAGGCTAAACAGTGACTGATTTTATTCAAACGTTCCAAGAACGAAAAGTAGAATTGCTAAGTGCATTAAGTGAGCATTTACAAATATCGCTTATTTCACTATTTTTTGCAGTAATTATTGCGGTGCCTCTTGGCATTATATTAACAAGAAAAGAACGGATGGCTGAATTTATAATAGGGACTTCTGCTGTTATGCAGACAGTGCCCTCACTTGCTTTACTTGGACTATTAATTCCGTTAGTAGGAATTGGAAAACTGCCAGCTATAATCGCATTAGTTGTGTATGCACTATTACCTATTTTACGAAATACATATACAGGAATACGGGAATTAGATGAATCACTTATAGAAGCGGCGAGAGCTATGGGGATGAATAGCTGGAAAAGATTATGGAAGGTAGAGCTTCCGCTCGCATTGCCAATTATTATGGCTGGTATTCGTACAGCAATGGTATTAATTGTTGGAACAGCTACATTAGCTGCTTTAATAGGCGCTGGTGGGCTCGGTAAGCTCATATTATTAGGCATAGATCGAAATGACCATGCGCTTATCATTTTAGGGGCCGTACCAGCCGCGTTACTCGCTTTATTCTTTGATATAGTACTTCGCATACTTGAGAGCCCGAAACGCTCTTCTAAGCGCGTTATATTGACGATATGTATAGTTGTAGTAATGATAGCTGCTCCATTTCTTTGGAATACCCAAAAGAAAGATATTGTTATTGCCGGTAAACTAGGATCAGAACCTGAAATATTAATTCAAATGTACAAGCAACTTATTGAACAGGATACAGATTTACAAGTGGAATTAAAACCGGGACTTGGAAAAACAGCATTTGTATTTGAAGCGTTAAAATCAGGTGAAGTAGATATATACCCAGAATTTTCAGGTACAGCTTTATCTACTTTCGTGAAAGAAGAACCGAAAAGTACAAATCGTGATGAAGTATATGAACAAGCTCGTATTGGAATGGAAAACAAATATAATATGGTTATGTTAAAGCCAATGGAGTATAACAATACATATTCACTAGCCATGCCGAAAAAAATAGCAGATCAAAATAACATAAATACAATTTCTGATTTAGGAAAAATTGCACAGGAAGCTAAAGTAGGATTTACATTAGAATTTGCTGATCGTGAAGATGGTTATAAAGGAATGCAAAAATTATATAACTATAAGTTTTCAAATGTTAAAACGATGGAACCGAAACTGCGCTATAGTGCAATACAATCGGGGGATGTTAACGTAATCGATGCATATTCAACAGATAGTGAATTGGAGCAATATGGGCTTAAAGTGCTAAAAGATGATAAAGGACTATTCCCGCCTTATCAAGGAGCACCATTATTAAGAAAAGAGACGTTACAGAAATATCCTGAACTCGAAAAAGTATTAAATAAATTATCTGGAAAGATTACAGATGAAGAAATGAGAAAAATGAATTATGAAGTAAACGTAAAAGGTAAAAGTAGCGAAGAAGTCGCAAAACAATTTTTACAAAAAAAGAAGTTACTTCGTTAATTTTACAATAAATATACAATTTTATATGTATGAAATGACCGTTTATTACAAAATGAACGGTTTTTTCGTGCATACTTATACATTTTTTTAAAAAAGTATTCCATTTTTCTTCATTTTCTTTTAGAATAAGTAATGTTTTCCTGAAAAAATATAAGAGAAACGTCTATTAGAGAAAAAGGTGACTTTAATAGTTGAACGAACATAACACCTAGAATGACAGATGGGGTGGTACAAATAGAAAAGAAGTTAGGATTTTTTCCGTTAATCGCATTAGTAGTTGGAACGATGGTTGGTGGCGGTGTTTTTAGTTTACCGCATGATTTAGCAGTAGGAGCAAATAGTGGTGCAACGATAATTGGTTGGTGTATTACAGCAATGGGAATGATTCCACTCGCGCTCGTATATCAAACGTTAGCAAGACAAAAACCGGAGCTTGAGGGCGGAATTTATAGTTATGCACGAGCTGGATTCGGTGAATATATTGGTTTTAACAGTGCTTGGGGATACTGGCTAGCAGGTATTTTAGGAAATGTTGCAACAATTATGTTACTGTTTAGTACATTAGGTTACTTCTTCCCAATTTTTAAAGGTGGAAATAATGTTGCGTCAATCGTAGGTGCATCACTTTTATTATGGACACTTCATTTTCTTATCTTATTTGGAATCCGTGAAGCTTCCATTATGAATGTTATCGCAACGATTGGGAAATTAGTTCCGATCTTACTATTTATTGTCGTGATGGTAACAGCGTTTCGCTGGGATACATTTACACATGACTTTTGGGGCGAAGGAACTATCTCAGTTTCCTCTGTACTAGGTCAAGTGAAAAATACAATGCTTGTAACCCTTTGGGTGTTCATTGGGGTTGAAGGAGCAGTTGTATTATCAGGAAGAGCTAAAAATAGCAGGGACGTTGGAAAAGCGACAGTACTTGGACTTATTTTAGTAATGTCTATTTATATTTTAATTTCTGTTCTGTCAATGGGAGCAATGACACGAGGAGAACTTTCCGTTTTAGAAACTCCTTCAATGGGACATGTATTAGAACATGTTGTTGGGCCATGGGGTGCAATGGCAATTAATATTGGATTAGTTGCGTCACTTGTAGGTACATTAATTGGCTGGTTTTTACTTGTTTCTGAAATTTCTCACGTAGCAGGAAAAGACGGCGTGTTTCCGAAAGTCTTTACGAAAACAAATAAGAAACAAACGCCGCATATGGCATTGTGGATTTCAAATATCGTTGCCCAAACTATATTTATAATCGTTCTGTTTTCACAATCGACATATCAAATTATGTATTTTATTGCGTCAACATCTATATTACTGCCGTACTTATTATCAGCGTTATATCAATTGAAATTAGTCATTACGAAAGAGCTGGAAGTTGCGAGAGTGAAGAATGGTTTGTTAGCATTAATTGCTTCTGTATATTCTGTATGGCTCATTTACGCAGCTGGTTTAAAGAATTTACTGCTTGTTTCAATCGTATATGGTATTGGGATTCTCGTGTATATGTTTGCAAGAAAAGAAAAAGGGAATCGTTGTTTTGCAGGTAAAGAGCGATATGTGATGTGGGCGATTGTTATTGCCGCTATTACATCACTTTATATGCTTGTGACAGGAAATATAAAAATGTAAAAGTCCTTTTCATTTAAAGGGCTTTTTTCTTTGGTTAGAGAATATTTAATACATAAGATATTCAGGAGGGATGAAAATGGGAGAAAAAGAACAGTTGTCTAGAATAATGGAGTTAGCTAGTGATTTAAGGAAAGTACTGGTGCAAGAATCTTTTTTTAATCATCATCCTGAACTACGAGGAGTGATTGAAAATTTAGCGAGTTCTGTAGAGAATTTGGCGGAGTTGCAGCAAAATAAAGATGAAAATGCCGAAGATAGATTGCGGTACGTGCTTGCTAAAATGAAAATCGCTCATAATGCCATTTTGCAAGAGAAAAAAGCATTTCCTTCTCATTAATATACGTTTTATTTTTGAACCTGACGGATGACGTCAGGTTTTTTATTTCTAGTTTTAGATTGTAGTTCATACACTAAGAATAGTATGAAAAAAGAAGGTGACTACGTTGAAATTACATAAAGCTCTTCATCCAAGTTTTATAAAACGAATGTATTATATGAGGTTTATTGGAACGTTTGCTAAAGCGGAGGGAGAGAAGAATGGAGAAAATTTCTTTGTACAATGCCTTTCTCCATTACCCTTAACTTTACAAGAGTTATTTCCGGCTGGAAAATATTTATTTGAAGGATTATGCAGTAATAAAAAAAATGAAAAAATCTTTACTGATTTAAAGAAGCGTAAATTAGAAAAGCAATTAGTTATGTTTCGTCTTTATTATGATCGAGGAAATTTATTTTTGGAATTAATATGTACAGAAGAGCCTAGGGAGATAGCATCTTCATATAAATTGATTCCTTCACCAAAGGTCTCGAATTATAAAAAGAGAGCGTCTTTGGAACGGAAGTTAAGCAACGGTTATTTATCATTTCTTATGCCTAAATTACCAAAAGACTTTGAGCCTCCAGAATTATTATGGTATGAAGGAAGACTATATGGGAATTTATCGTTAAAATCATCAATAAGTTCAATTTCATATTTTGAGCAAAGAAAAGAATGCAAATATATTGAAATAAACGATTGGATGAAACATATAGAAATAGCGGTAGATGATCATTTATATTTTGTAAGTGAGAATGTGTATGAGCAACTAAATAAACGAATTGTTGAAGAAGGTAAGTTAGTTGAAGCAGAGGATATTAAAATGCAAAAGGAGGACTGGGAATGGGATGAGCGTGAATCCTCTTTTTTGCAGTATGTACAAAGTATGGTTCGTAAAAAAGGACTATATTTGGATGATACAGATATATATAATTTTCACATTAGTGTTAAAACCAATATGTTAACGATTGTTGGTGGTATACCAGGTGTTGGTAAATCACGCTTTGTGCAAGCATATGCAGAAGCACTTGGGTTACGTTATGGTGAAGAATTAATTTGGATTCCAATTTCACCATCGTATCAAGAACCACATGATATTCTCGGCTACCTTCATCCGAATGGTAATTTTATTGAAAGTGAAACGAAGTTAGTTCGGACATTGCTGCAGGCTAAAGAAAACCCAAATCAATTGTATATAATTGTGTTTGATGAAATGAACATGTCACATATTGAGCATTGGTTTACTCCATTTCTATCCGTTCTTCAACTTGAAAAGCAAAATCGTATTTTGAATTTGTATGAGAAAGTACAAGAAATAGAAAATCAAATTCCGCCTTCAGTGGAAATTGGTGAGAATGTTATTTTCGTAGGCACTGTAAATTTTGATGAAACGACGAAAGAACTTTCCGATCGATTATTAGATCGAACAAATTTGATTACGCTACAAAAAATTCCGTTTTGCGAGATGAGTATAGAACAAGAGAAAGTAGTTCAGCAACCTCCGCTGAAAGTAACAACGGGAGAATTTCGAATTAATTGGTTTAGGAATAAAGAGATGATTGAAGTGTTTACTGAAGAGGAATTAGAGTTATTGGATAAGTTACATGATGTATTATCATCACACGATACATCAAAAGGAATTTCTTTCCGATGTGCAAACGCAATCGCTACGTATTTGCAAAATATACCGTTCCAAAATAATCAGTCCTATATGATTAGCAGGGAAGAAGGCTTTGACTTGCAAATAAAGCAACGCGTATTAACGAAATTAAGGGGGACAGAAATGACAGTGGGCTCTCTACTTTCTGAAGAAGCAAAAAGGGGAGCGATATTGATACCACTTTTACAGTCTCCGCTTGCAAATCGTGTATCTACATTTGAACATTCTTTAGCTTATATAAGACAAAAGCGTAGAGAACTGGAGCTGTATGGATATGCAAAATGAGGAGCGTTATGAAACAGCAATCGTCGATACGAAAGAAACGCTCCCGTTTGTATTGAAGCTAATCATCGGTACTGAGGGGAAAGGCGATTTTATCCTTTTAAATCGCCTTTGTACGTCTACTACAGCATTAGTTCAATGTATTTATAAGGTACAGGAATTAAAACCACTGAAATTGCATTTCCATTATCAAAATCCAATGGATATTACATTCATATGGAATAAAGTATATGAGGGACAAAAGAATATAAAAGAATCACAATATGAATTAAATGAAAAAAAACAAAGAGTATTAGTGTATGAACATGGAAAAACTGAATTTTTTTATCCGTGGCGCTGTGGCTTATATCATTTTGAAGTGCGTATAGAAGATAAAACTTATTATGGGGCGTTTCAAGTTGTTCCTAAAAACTTTTTTGATGACCAATTTGAAATGATTCAAGATTATGTGAAGTCAATTTTAAACGAGTTAATTTTAGATAGAGGTTATTACAAGAAAACTTTCTCAGCACTGAGCGATATTGAAGATTCTTCTTATTTGGTATTGTTAAGAAAATTGCCACAAAAAATGAAAAGAATAAAACAAATTTTTAAGAAAGTAGAATCGAATGCGGAATTTGTACACGAATTTAATTGGGAAACGAAAGAGCGGAAGACAACGAGAAAAGCTGCCATTATGACAGAAAGAAAGCTTTATGCGAAATATTACAACCGTAAATTTAAGGAGAAAAAAAATAGTATTGAAAATGCATTCCTTAAATTTAAAACAATGCAATTCTATTATTATTTACTTGAAGCAGAAAGTTTTGTACGTAAAACGATTGAAATACTAGAAGGAGAAAAGAAGAAAAAGTCAGACGAATTTCAAGCTGTTAAAACAATTATGAAAACGATTGAACGAAATGGATCCGTCACGGACAGAGAAAAACAAAAATATAGAAATCTACATTTACTGAAAGAAGCAGATTTACGTAAAAGTTCTGTGAAAATACAAGAATATAAAATATTAGCTCATATCGTACATGAAAGCGTGCAATACTTTCGAAATTTATTGTATTCTCCATTTTGGAGGGAAGTTTCTGAAACAGCTAACATTAATTCGCACACTTTATCTATACCACATCAACAATTACTCCATCATTTAGAATTGTTACCGCAGCAAACGGAGCAATCCCCATCTTTATTATTCGTATATAAACCAACGTTTTTAGTGTATGAGTATTACGCTTTTTTTATCGTTATTTCTATATTAGAACAAATCGGATTTGAAGATAAGAATCCTATCCGTGAACAAATACAAGAACATTTTTATTTAGACGGATTACAAGATGGAACGACAGTTATCTTGCATAGAGATAATATAAAAGTACACGTCGCATTTAATGATCTAATTGAAACACATCCCCTTATTGCACTTAGCAAAGGAAGTAATTTTTATAATGGAGAAGACACAAAGAAGCCAGATATACGTCTAGATTGTTATGTAAAGGAAGAAGAGGAGTACGTATATAAATCATCTATAATTATTGAAGTGAAATATAGCCCTATGTATAATATTTTTCAACCTATTGGTAATACGAAAGCGACGGAGCAAATGTATAAATACTGGTCTATTAAGTATGTAGAAGAACAAAGTGGAAAACGAGTTTTTCATCGTAGGGCAATTTATGAAGTGATTTGTGTATATCCAGGGAGTCATATGCATAGTAAAAAAATAGAATCTGGTTGTGGTGTGTTTTTACAATTATATCCGTATAAGACGAAACAAGGAGAAGAGAAGTTGGCGGGAAAGCACGGGATGATTCAAATTTTTGAAAAATGGTTAAAAAGCAATAAAATGTAAAAGAAATCCTTTTTATAAAGGATTTCTTTATGTTAAGAAGAATTATATGCCATAAGGAAAGAGGCATAACATGGGTCGAATTTGAAATGATAATCATCTTTCATTAGAGAAATTAACTTTCTTTGTATGTACGATTGTATAAGAAAGTAAGAAATGGTACATACGGGGGAACAGAGTGTGAAATAGGAATTTAATTCAATTTGCAGAATATAATAAGACGTAAATATTTTTAGTTGCATACGAAGATTTGTTCTTATATGATAGTAAGTGAAAGCGTTATCAAAAAACAGAGCGGCGATGGGAAAGGCGGGTAAATATGTTCCAGCGTGTTCAAACAAAGGAAGAACATTTTTGGTTCGAGCAACTGTGGGGAGATTTTTGTGAAGAAAGAAATTTAATGTTTGTAGAACGTAATTTAAATCCATCACGATTTTTATTAATAGAAGATGAACATCATATTGGTACAGTAGAATGTATTAAGTATACAGTACCTGAACAATCAAATTCGGAGTTTTTCTATCCGTTTTCTAAAAATGATTTAGTGAAAGATTTGAAAAATGTATATGAAATAGGAAAGTTAAGCATTGCGAAAACGTCTCGGGGGAGAGGACATTTCAAAAGGCTGGCAGCTATTTTATTTATGCATGCGCTAGAGACGAAAGCTGAATGGTATATTGCAGCAGTTACAAAAAGAATGTATATGTATTTACTTACACTCGGTTTTCCAATTGAGCCGATAGATAATCCATTCCAGTTTCATGATACTTTACAAGGTGTACCAGTACGGATCCATGCTCGAAAAGGGGCTACACATTTGTATTCTTTGAAAGAATTCCGTGATATTATTCAAGGGAATGCTCATGCGCAGGCACTTATTGCAGAATACAGTAAAAATATTATGTTAACAAAATAAAAATATATGAATATGTATATATGAAGAAGGGTGTCATGTTACAGCCTTCTTTCTTCATACAAAAAGTAGACCCTTATTCTTGTAATAAGGGTCTACAATTTTATAGTCCAAATATACTAAAAATCATTTTGCGGCGCTTAGGTTTCTTTTCTCTTTCATATGTTGGTTTTGAATCAGGAGTAATATATATTGGTTCTTCTTTTTTTAAGGCAGCTTCTAGTTTTTGAATCCGCTCTAACATTTCCTCCATTTCACGGCGATGTTGTAAAAGTTGGTATGTAACGACATCATTTGCTTTATCTAGCATTTGTTCTTCCATTCGATCTAGTCTTCTCGTAATTGAATTTAATTGAGCTGCTAATTGCTCAAAATCATTTGATGATGTTGTTTGAGTAGGTTGAACGTTGTGAGGTTGGTCTGCTTGAGAACGATGGTATTCTAACATTTGATCTAAATCACCTTGTGTGAAAATAAAATGACCATATTTATTTTTTTCTATCGTAAGATTTAATTGTTGTGCAATCCGGACAACAGCCTTTGGGCTAACACCTAATTTCTTCGCGATAAATGGTGTTTTATATTCCAAAATAATCCCTCCTATATATATCCTGTTGAATGATTTCTAGTTATGTAGTAAGTTCCCTTCAGGTGTGACAAAAGAAGTGTGGAATCGGCAAAGAAAGTGTTTTTTCACGAAATTGAGCTGTTTAGCATATACGATTTATATAAATTATTTTTATTTATCGAAAAATTGAGATTATTATAGTTTGACGATAATAAGTTAATTAGATTATCATAATTATAAATATCTTTTTTATGTATGCATATAATATATAAAAAGGTGGTTGCTAATGTAGAATTTTATTAGAGTATAAGAATGCTTACTTCACTTGAATAAATTTAAGTAGGAGGTGGCTTCCTTGCTTACACTGTAAGTAAGGAAAAGTATTTGGACATATATAGTATAAGTATAGTGATTGTTTTAATTGCCTTGACGGCATTTTTCGTTGCAGCAGAATTTGCAATTGTTAAAGTGAGGAGTTCACGAATTGACTATTTAATTGCAGAAGGAAATAATCGTGCGATATCTGTCAAAACAGTCATTACAAACTTAGACGAATATTTATCAGCTTGTCAGTTAGGAATAACTGTTACAGCTCTTGGGATTGGGTGGTCTGGTAAACCGGCGCTAAAGCACATGTTTGATGTGTTGTTTGCTAATTGGAATGTCCCCACTCAACTCGCAGATATTTTGGCTATAGTTTTAGTGTTTTTGTTTATCACATTTTTTCATGTGGTAGTAGGGGAGCTAGCTCCAAAAACATTCGCGATTCAAAAAGCAGAACAAGTGAGTTTCTTTGTTGCTAAGCCACTCATTTTGTTTTATCGTATTGCATTCCCATTCATTTGGATTTTAAATGGATCAGCGCGGCTAATTACGAAATTTTTTGGGTTGAAACCACCAAAAAAGCATGACGAAGTGCATTCAGAAGAAGAATTGCGGTTGTTGGTTTCAGAAAGTTATAAAAACGGTGAGATTAATCAATCTGAATATAAGTATGTAAATAAAATATTTGAATTTGACGATCGTATTGCGAAAGAAATAATGGTACCACGAACAGAAATGAATATTTTAAATAAAGAAATGCCTGCCGAAGAGGCTTTACAAAAAATGTCTCATGAAAAATACACGAGGTATCCGGTGGTTGATGGTGATAAGGACCATGTAATAGGCTTTGTGAATTTTAAAGATATATTTACAGATTTTGTGAAGCATCGAGTTGTTAGTGAAAAGACAGTCGAGCAATATATTAGGCCAATTATTCTAGTAATTGAATCTATCCCCATTCATGATCTATTTTTAAAAATGCAAAGGGAAAGGACGCATATTGCTATATTGATTGATGAATATGGTGGTACATCAGGTCTTGTAACCGTTGAAGATATTTTAGAAGAGATTGTAGGGGATATTCAAGATGAGTTCGATACTGATGAACAACCAGAAATCCAACAAGTTAGTGAGACGAAAACAATTTTAGAAGGAAAAGTACTTGTTAGTGAAGTGAATGCATTATTAGGTTTGACTATTGACGACGATGATGTCGATACGATCGGCGGCTGGATACTAACCAAAAATATTGAGATCGCCGAAGGAGATACCATTGAAATTGAAAACTACAAGTTTTGTGTGAAGGAATTAGATGGGCACTATATTAAGAGGTTGGAAGTAACGAAACCTTCAGAATCGATTGTTATTGTGGGGGATGAAAAAAAGATTTCGCTCCAAGAACAAATTAGTTCATAAACTCTGCTTTGTAGCAGAGTTTTTTTTGAGCAAAATGTTTTTGGGGGTGTTAGGGCTATGATACAATTACATAAGTTAGACCTTTCACTAGGTGAAGTAAATGCAATGTATTATTGTATATATATATTCGGAAGGAGAACCACTATGAAAAAGCATTTATATATAAATGGGGTATGGAAATCAGTAGGGACGTATAAACCATTGTATGCACCATATTCTGAAGAAATATTAGCGGAGATTGCGCAAGGTACAGAAGATGACGTAAAGGAAGCAATAGTTTCGGCTAAAAATGCAATGAAAGAAATGAAAAAATTATCTTCATACGATCGCGCAACTATTTTAGAAAAGGTTGCACAAAAAATGGATGAGAAAAGAGAAGAGTTTGCAGTGATTATTGCAAAAGAAGCTGCAAAACCAATTCGTGCTGCACGGGGAGAAGTAGATCGCACTGTTCAAACATATAAGTTTGCAGCTGAAGAAGCGAAGCGAATATATGGTGAGACGTTACCATTAGATGCGGCACCAGGAGCAGAGGGCCGTATAGCGTATACAATTCGACAACCAATCGGAGTTATTGGTGCTATTACACCGTTTAATTTTCCACTTAATTTAGTAGCACATAAAGTAGGTCCGGCAATTGCGGCTGGAAATACTATAGTGCTAAAGCCAGCCGACCAAACGCCACTTTCGTCATATGCATTGGTGGAATTATTTGAAGAAGCTGGTTTACCAAAGGGAGCTTTCAATATAATTTCTGGACCTGGACCTGTTGTAGGTGAGGCATTAGTAAAAGATGAGAACGTTGCTTGTATTACTTTTACAGGAAGTCCAAAAGTAGGTATTGGAATTAAGCAAAAAGCTGGATTGAAACGAGTGACGTTAGAATTAGGATCAAATGCTGCTGTTATCATTGATGAAGACGTTGAATTGACAGACGAAATAATTGAACGTGTAACATGGGGCGCGTTTGTGAATAATGGACAAGTTTGTATTTCTGTACAACGTGTTTTTGTACATGAATGCAAAATAGATGAGTTTATTACAAAATTAACAAAAGTAATGGAAAACGTTGTAGTAGGAGACCCGCTTCATGAAGAAACAGATGTATCAGCACTTATTTCAAAAAACGATGTAGAACGTGTAAGTTCATGGGTAGAAGAGGCAGTTAAGGCAGGAGCAAATGTTGTATACGGTGGTAACAAACGTGATGCAAGGATCTTTGAACCAACTGTATTAACAAATGTTCCAGAGTATGTATCTGTTCAGTGCCAAGAAGTATTTGGTCCACTTATGACAGTAAATACATTTAAAGAATTTGATGAGGCTTTAGAACAAGTAAATAATTCACGTTATGGATTACAAGCAGGTGTATTTACAAACAATCTATGTAAAGCAATGCGTGCCATTGATGAATTAGAAGTCGGTGGTGTCATGATTAATGATATTCCAACGTTCAGAGTAGATCATATGCCTTATGGTGGTGTGAAAGAAAGCGGAACTGGACGTGAAGGAATTAAATATGCAATAGAAGAAATGACAGAAATGAAATTAGTGTGTATTAAAAAATAAAGTGGATCGAGCTTAAACATCGCAATAAAAAACGAGCAGGAAATGTTTACGATTCCATACTCGTTTTTTATTGTTTGTTTTACGTTTCACGGAACGATTTCATTTAAGTAAGTGTACCTTTTACTTCATTTCTTGTTTGAAAATAGCATCTTCTACATAAATTTGTTCTTTATCTACAGCAGTGCTATGAGATAGTACTAAACCGATTGGTGTTTCAATACCTTTATTTTGAACAATTGTAAAAGGAACATTTTTTTCATTTGCTAATTTAATGTATTTTGATAAATGTGGGTAAGCAATGCTACCATTTAGGAATATTTGTAATGATTGAGAAGAGCGCATGCTACTAGCTACTTCAGAATATACATTACTTTGCATTACTTGACCGATTGTTAAAGCGATTTCTACACGCTCACGTAATGTAGTTAAATACATATTACGTTCTTCTGGTTTGTTTTGCTTTTGGCCATATATGCCTTCTTGGAGATAATCTTCCACATTTTTATTTACCATATTTTTCACACCTTTCAATTCTTATTGTACGCAAGAATTAAAAAGGATGCAAAAAAAAGTAGTTTTGAACAGAAAAATAATTAAAAAATGAGAAAGAAAAAGAGATATATGAATAAAACTTATTTAATAAGAAAGGAAAAATAAATTTTATCAACAGAAATTAACAAAATGTGACAATAATCTATTAACGAAATGTATTTTTTGTGTTAATATTCAAAATATAAAGGGTATTCGTCGTATGGAAATGGAGGGAATGGAGGTTTTTCCAATCGATAAGGATATTAAAGAAGTATTTTGTTCGCACTTGAAAAACAACAAGCACCAATTCGTAGAGAACTGGAAAAACAAAATGATAATTTCCGAAAAAGATCCATTTAAACAAGAAGTAGTTCAAAATGGAGAAAATTTATTAGAGTTAATTATCGAACTTGTTATGGAAGATAAAGATATTAATTATCTTCAACCATTATGTGAGAAAATTGCCATTGAGCGTGCAGGGGCAGATGCGAATATTGGAGATTTTGTCTACAATGCAAATGTGGGAAGAAATGAACTTTTTGAAGCAATGTGCGAATTGGATGTAAGCGCTCGTGAACTGAAACCGATTATGGCCAAAATACATACTTGTTTTGACAAATTAATTTATTATACCGTTTTAAAATACTCAGAAATTATAACGAGAAATTTAGAAGAAAAACAGCAATATATAAACGAAACACATAAAGAAAGGCTTACGATTCTAGGGCAAATGTCGGCTAGTTTTGTCCATGAATTTCGTAATCCGCTAACTTCAATTATGGGATTTGTAAAGTTATTGAAGACAGACCATCCTAATCTATCGTATTTAGATATTATTTCACATGAATTAGATCAATTGAATTTTAGGATTTCACAATTTTTACTTGTGTCGAAAAAAGAAATGTGGAATGAATCGGAACGTTTTTGGCTAAATGACTTGTTTCAAGATATTATACAATTCTTGTATCCAAGTTTAGTTAATGCAAATGTTTTGATTGAAAAAAATTTGCCGTATCCTATTCCACTCATTGGCTACCGAAGTGAAGTGAGACAAGTATTTTTAAATATTTTAATGAATTCAATTGATGCTCTTGAATCGGTGAAAGAAGAGCGGAAAATTATCATTGATGTATTTGAAGAGGATACCACAATTCGTATTGTTATAAAAAATAATGGACCTATGATTCCAGCGGAAAGTGTAGAAACCATTTTTGAGCCATTTGTAACTACTAAAAAGCTAGGAACTGGTATTGGACTATTTGTATGTAAACAAATTGTAGAAAAGCATAAAGGATCCATATTGTGTCGTTCGAATAACGACTGGACAGAATTTCAAATTGAGTTTCAAAAGTAAACAGTCTACACCATACGAATGGTGTAGACTGTTTTAATTTGTAAGTATAACAGCCTCTAACTTTGGGTCCTCAGTTGAATAACCTATTATTGAAATTGTGTAAATTGAATTTGGTTCAACGTTGAACTTAGGAATGGTTAATAGTACTTTTTTTGAATCAGCAAGTGAAACTTCAATATCTGCTGTACCAGGGCTAACTTGTAAAAAATCTGTTACTTGTTTAAAAAGTACATTTTCAAATAAATGATCCCCATCTTTCAAATTAACATTTACAACGGGAGTGTCTGGTGAAAAATGTGCGAACCGTATTTTTGCTTGACCAGATGGTAAATGAGTATTATCAAGAATAGGTTGTAATTGGAGATGATTATCGCTATTGACCGCTGCAAGGGTATAAGTGTGATTCCCCATTATGGGTACTAATGCTGAGAATATTGGAGTTTCGTTTCCAACAGGGACAATATCAATACGGTATTTACCTTGTACTAATGATAAGTAAGGACTGAATTGTTTAAAGGAAATATTTTTAATCACTTTTTGTCCATTTACAATAATATCAACTGCCGGTGTGTGGGGAGCTGTGTGGAAAATTCTCATATGTGACGGCAAAGTCGCTTCTTGTGAATCTCTCTTTTCGTATGCTTGTACAAGTTTTGTAATTGCATCATGGTATTTCATATAGAGTTCCACATACTTTTTAGGATTGCTATATTGGTAGTAACGAGCAAGTTGTTCGTAACGTGCAGCTTCTTGTCCGTATTTTTCAATTTCGGATTGAGTCATAAAACATTCCTCCTTCATCATTACAACTATATGCGAAGCTGGAAAGAAGATATGCGAAAAAAACTGTTTTTCTAAAAGGAAAAGTTTAAATAGGGATTTTTTTATTTATAGGCAAACACACATACAAATTGGTAATTGTCCTACATAATTTATAAAGGAAAGGTAGTTTGACTTTGAAGGAAGGAGCACAATGGGGATCTGGATATCCCGGGTATGTAGTGTGAATTTAGTTATGGAGGATTTCGTGCTTTAGGCTGTGGAACAAATGTTGGATTTGCACTATAAGTATTTCTATTTCCAATAAGTGAACTGGCTGGAAAAGGTAATATCGGATAAAAGAGCGTCGTGCCGAACTGATTACTGTCGTTAATCGGTTCTTTTTTTATTGTTATAAATAGATGGTGCTACTTGTTTAGTAATAGTTATGACAATTGTGGTTTGTTATCTATATAGTGAAGTAAAATGTCGAATTTTGTTTGAAAATATGCAATATAAAGTAGGATAATAGGAAGGAGAATAACGGGAGTTCCGTCGAAGTTTACACAATGTCGGCAATTGAGAGAAGCTGATATTATGTTAAAAAAGCATTTAATTAGTTGTTATCTTAAATCAAGGAGGGGTGTTTAAGCGTACAGATAAGGGTTGGTCTTCGATTTGAGTTCTGAATTTTCTGTTTTTAAATTAATATTTTGCACTCATTTGTATATTTTATAATAGTTTTTTGATAAATTCACTGCTTTCGCAGAGGGTTCTTTTTTATGAAAGAAACGTCAATTTTCTTCATATATATATACAAATTGGAGAAATGGGGGAGCGCTATGCGCGATTACTTAATTAAACCACTTGTTGGTCAGCCGTATCCAATGATTTCACATGGAAAAGGTGTATATTTGTATGATCAAAACGGAAATAAATATTTTGATGGTTCGTCAGGAGCAATTACGGCAGGTATTGGGCATGGCGTAAAGGAGATTGCAGACGTTATTAAAAAACAAGCAGAGGAGATTGCTTTCGTATATAGGTCACAGTTCACGAGTGAACCAGCTGAAAAATTAGCGAAGAAGTTAAGTGATTTAAGTGTAGGAGATTTGAACTGGAGCTTTTTTGTAAATAGTGGTACGGAAGCAAATGAAACAGCTATGAAAATCGCAATTCAGCATTTTCAGGAGCGCGGTATTCAAGGGAAACATAAAATTTTGTCACGATGGATGAGCTATCATGGTATTACTATGGGTGCCTTATCAATGTCTGGGCATCCACTGCGCAGACAACGTTTCGTATCTATTTTGGAAGATTATCCAACTATTCCAGCTCCTTATTGTTTCAGATGCCCTGTACAGAAGGTATATCCAACTTGTCAGCTTGCTTGTGCGACTGAACTAGAAAGAGCGATTGAGCGAATTGGTGCAGAACATATTGCAGCTTTTATCGCTGAACCGATTATTGGGGCTGCTGGAGGCGCGATTGTCCCGCCGAAAGAATATTATAAAGTAATTAAAGATATTTGTAGTCATTACGATATATTATTTATTGCGGATGAAGTAATGACTGGACTTGGTCGTACTGGTGCATGGTTTGCGATGGAGCACTGGGGTGTAGAACCGGATATTATGACGCTTGGTAAGGGGCTAGGAGCGGGTTATACACCAATGGCAGCGACAGTTGTAAGTGACCGTGTTATGGAGCCGATTTTACGTGGATCACGTTCTGTAATGAGCGGACATACGCTTAGTGCCAATCCATTGTCTGCAGCAACGGCTTTAGCTGTTATTGAATATATGGAGAAACATAATCTACCTGAAAAAACAGCAGAAAAGGGAGAGTATTTATTAAAAGGTTTACAGAAAGTTCAGCAGCAATCGACAATCATTGCCGATGTACGTGGAAAAGGATTGCTAATTGGAATAGAATTGCAACCGTTTACAAAAGCGTCGGAACTTATTTCGGTTGCGGCTAAAAATGGATTACTCTTATACCAAGCTGTTTCAGGGCAAGCAGGAAAAGAGGATAGTGCACTGCTTGTTGCACCACCAATGACAACTACATATTCCGAGTTAGATGAATTACTTTCAATTTTTGTAAAGAGCGTGGAAGAGATGATGCAAAAAGGAGGGCATAGTATCGCATGACAACTATTACAAATACATTCGGTAAATTAAAAGAAGTAGAGGAAGTAATTTCTTTGTTCCATGATGATATGACATTAATGTTTGGGGGATTTGGAGGGATTGGATCTCCTCCATCTTTAATTCAAGCTGTTTTAGATAAAGGCATTACAAATTTAAATTTAATAGGAAATGATACTGGATTTCCTGATGTAGGAATCGGTCGTCTTGTTACGAATGAAAGGGTTAAATCTTTAGTTACTTCTCATATTGGATCAAACCCAAATGCGGGAAGACAATTAAATGAAGGAAGATTGCAAATTGAATTTTCTCCGCAAGGAACATTAGCAGAGCGTATTCGCGCTGGTGGTGTAGGCCTAGGTGGTATTTTAGTTGATGTTGGTGTTGATACGATTGTAGAAGAAGGAAAGCGAACAGTTGAAATGAATGGAAAGACATATTTAGTTGAAACAGCTTTAACGGCTGAAGTCGCAATTGTATATGCGAAAAAAGCGGATCCGTTTGGCAATCTGGTATTTGATAAAAGCGCTCGTAATATGAATCCGCACGTAGCTATGGCTGGGGACATAACGATTGTAGAAGCAGAAGAAATTGTTCCACTTGGAAGTTTAGATCCAGAAGAAATTGTCGTCCCAGGTGTATTTGTAAATTATATCGTGCCATCGGAAGGAGTGAATTGGAAATGGGTATGGGCGTAGAAGTGAGAGATAAGATTGCAAGACGTGCAGCGAGAGAAATTCAAAATGGCATGATTGTAAATTTAGGTATTGGAATTCCATCGCTTGTACCGAATCATTTGCCAGAAGATATGAAAGTTATGTTTCATGCAGAAAACGGTATTGTCGGTATGGGACCAACGCCAAGTAAAGGGAATGAAGATGAGAATTTATGTAATGCAGCGGGTTTACCAACATCTCTTATTACAGGAGCAAGTTATTTCGATAGCTGCATGGCGTTTGGCATGATTCGAAAAGGATTACTTGATGTTACGATACTTGGTTCGTTACAAGTAAGTGAACATGGTGATTTAGCAAACTGGATTGTACCAGGAAAACGCGTTCCAGGTATTGGAGGAGCGATGGATTTAGCGCAAAAAGCGAAGCGGGTCGTTGTTGTGATGAATCATGTTGATAAATACGGAAATGCAAAGATTGTTTCGGAATGTACATTGCCATTAACTTCGAAAAAATGTGTAGATTTAATTATTACAGACATGGCTGTAATGGAAGTGACTCCAAGTGGACTAGTCTTACAAGAATTAATGAGTCCGTACACTGTAGAAGATGTAAAACGACATACGACGGCTGATTTTCAAATAAGCTCAAATTTACTAGTAATTGAATGAGGGGAGTTGTAATATATGGAGCAATTAAAAAATCAAGTTTGTGATTATATTGAGAGTCATGAAGAAGAGAGCGTAAAATTTTTAACACGATTAATTCAAGAAAAGAGCGTATCTGGTGATGAAAGTGGTGCGCAGGCAATTGTTATTGAAAAGTTGCGTGAGTTAGGTCTAGACCTCGATATTTGGGAGCCTGCTTTTAATGAAATAAAAGATCACCCTTATTTCGTATCACCTCGTACGAGCTTTACAGATAGCCCGAACATTGTAGCGACTTTAAAAGGAAGTGGCGAAGGGAAATCTATGATTTTAAATGGCCATATTGATGTCGTGCCAGAAGGGGATGTAAATCAGTGGGACCATCATCCGTATAGTGGAGAGAAAATAGGAAACCGCATATATGGACGTGGAACAACAGATATGAAAGGCGGCAATGTCTCACTTATGCTTGCGATGGAAGCAATTATTGAATGTGGTATTGAACTAAAAGGTGATATACATTTTCAAAGTGTAATAGAAGAAGAGAGCGGTGGGGCAGGAACATTAGCAACTATTTTACGAGGGTATAAGGCAGATGGCGTTATTATTCCTGAGCCGACGAATATGAAATTTTTTCCGAAACAACAAGGGTCAATGTGGTTTCGTCTACATATAAAAGGCAAAGCAGCACACGGTGGTACACGGTATGAAGGAGTAAGTGCAATAGAAAAAAGTATGTTTGTTGTAGATCATTTGAGAAAATTAGAAGAGAAGAGAAATGGTCGAATTACAGATCCATTATTTAAGGGGATTCCGATTCCAATTCCAATTAACGTTGGGAAAATTGAAGGGGGAAGCTGGCCAAGTTCTGTTCCCGATTCATTAATTTTAGAAGGAAGATGTGGTATTGCGCCGAATGAGACTATAGAGGCAGCAAAAGAAGAATTTGAAGGCTGGATTGGTGAATTAAAAGAAGTGGATAGTTGGTTTGTAAAAAATCCTGTAGAAGTAGAATGGTTTGGAGCGAGATGGGTTCCTGGTGAACTAGAAGAAAATCATCCGCTTATTACAACGCTTCAACAAAATTTTGTTGAAATTGAAGGGAACGAACCGATTATAGAAGCATCACCATGGGGAACAGATGGAGGTTTGTTCACACAAATCGCTAACGTACCAACGATAGTATTTGGTCCAGGAGAGACGAAAGTAGCACATTATCCAAACGAATATATAGAAGTTGATAAAATGATTGCTGCCGCGAAAATAATTGCATGTACATTACTAGATTGGTGTGAGGTGAAGAAATGAAATACTATGAATCTTTTAGTGAACAAACAAAGTATTACACAGTAGAAGGGGTATTAGACTATTTTAATAAACGTGTTAGAGTTGATCACTATACAGGAAATGTTGAGCACATTATACAAACAATCGATAAATTAGCAGAGAAACATTCTTTCACTAAATGTATTATTAAAGGAAAGGGAGAGCATGTTTCAACATGGCTCTCTTTCGGTTTCTTATTGGAAGCGACGATACCTCATTATTTTCAAGGACACGATGCGTACTTCTTCGTGAAATATCATTCCAATGAAAGACGAAATAGTATTCATTGGAATGAGGAAGATAGCATTTTAAGTGGTGTAAAAGCAAAAGAAGTGAAAGAAAAAATAGTCCCTGAGGAGTTTGTGTTAAGAAAAGCGACAGAAGAGGACGCGGAAGAATTAGCAATTGTCTTTGGGAAAGTATTTGAAGTTTATCCGACACCTTTAAATGAAGCGAGTTATGTAAAGCAGACGATGAAGGAAGACGATACAATTTACTATGTTTATGAATTCAAAGGGGAAATTATTAGCACAGCATCTGCTGAAATGAATGTAAAAGAAGGTAATGCAGAATTAACGAATTGTGCTACATTACCTGAATATCGAAAACATGGTTTTATGAAAAGTTTGCTAATTAAGTTAGAGGAAGAACTTCAAGAAAGATCTATTTTTTGTTCCTATACAATTGCTCGTTCGCTATCTTTCGGTATGAATGCAGCCTTTCATCAATTAGGCTATGCATATACGGGAAGGCTCGCGAATAATTGCTACATTTTTGATAAGTTGGAAGATATGAATATATGGGTGAAAGATTTATCTAGCTATTCGAAAGCAGTAAGACTCCCGCCTCAAAATTCGGCTGTAAAGCAAAGCAGTTAGGTGGGAGTCGGGATAATAATCAGTGGGGATGAATAAAACCCCACTGATTAAAGTTTCACTTAACTATAAATAAGCAATAGAAATATATACAAATTTCATCAAAATAATAGAACGGAATCGTCATGCTTATAATCGCACAGAGGGATGCCGAAAATCCGGCATGCATTTGCCGGATTTTCGGCAAAAGGGGGGATGA
>NZ_MAOC01000022.1 GCF_001884135.1 Bacillus nitratireducens
AAGAAGTCATTGAAGCGATTTTGGGCAGTATTGATGAGGCTATACACGCAGTAGATGAAAATGGTATTACGATTTTTTACAATACCGTTGCGGCAAAACATGATGGATCGAAAATTGAAAAAGTGTTAGGAAAGCATTTGTTAGAAGCGTTCCCTTCTTTATCTAGGGACACGAGTACATTGATGAAGGTGTTAGATACAAAAAAACCAATTGTACATCAAGTGCAGCATTATCAAAATTTAAATGGAGAAGATGTTTGTACCGTAAATACGACGTTACCTATTTTAATAGATGGGAATATTGCTGGTGCTGTTGAAATTGCAAAGGACTATTCTACAATTCAAAAACTTACTGATACAATAGTTGATTTACAGTCAAAAATAAAGCGATCATCTGGCAAAAAAGCGCTAAAAAAGCATGTTGCATTTGAGACGATAGTAACTAATGATGCTCGGTTTAAACAGACGAAAGAATTAGCGCAAAAAGTAGCGCCAACTGATGCAAATGTTTTAATATATGGTGAAACCGGAACAGGTAAAGAGCTATTTGTGCAAGCGATTCATGAAGCTTCAAAACGGAAAAGTAAGCCCTTTATTGCACAAAACTGCGCAGCTTTGCCAGAGTCGCTATTAGAAAGTTTATTGTTTGGAACGACAAAAGGAAGCTATACAGGGGCAATTGAACGAGCTGGATTATTTGAACTTGTGGATGGTGGAACATTGTTTTTAGATGAACTGAATTCAATGCCGCTCGATTTACAAGCGAAAATGCTACGTGTATTAGAGGATGGAGTTATTCGTCGCATTGGTGATAATAAGACGAGAAAAGTAGATGTTCGCGTTATTACTGCAATGAATCAGCCTCCAGAAGTATGTTTAAGAGAAAATAAAATCCGCACTGATTTATACTATCGATTAAATGTGTTTTCATTATATATCCCGCCACTTCGCGAAAGAACTGAGGATGTACTGTTATTAGCGTCTTACTTTTTGAAAGAATATAATAAAAGTTATAAAAAAGGTGTACTTCAAATGGATAAGGAAGCGAAAGAAAGATTACAAGCTTATCAATGGCCTGGAAACGTTCGTGAGTTAAAACATACGATTGAACATGCTGTCATTATTGCGGAAGGGAGTTCATTAACCGCAAAGTGTTTACCACGTACATTTAGGAAAGAGAAACTTCCGAAAAATAAAAGTATATTACCGCTTAGGGAAGCTCTTCATCAAACGGAAAAGGAATTAATAGATCAAGCGTTAATTGAAACGGAAGGGAATATTTTGCAAGCAGCAAAAATGTTAGGTATTCCGCGTCAAACGCTTCAATATAAACTGAGCAAGTACGACAAAACCGCCGAATAATCGGCGGTTTTTGTGTGTTTGCACCAATAAAAGAGCGTTTACATATATAAAAAGTAATGAATATGATAGTAAATATTGTGTTAGTACTGCACTTGAAAATATTTTTCCTCATATATAATAGGGTATTTCTCACATTTACTTATCAAGAATATGAAGTTGGCATAATTATTGCTTATATAAAGGATGAGCGTATAAAAAGGGGGAATAGCAATGTTACATGATGTATACAAACCAAATCGTCACTGGAAGGATATTGAATTATGGAAAGATGTTACAGAAGAACAATGGAATGATTGGGTTTGGCAATTAACGAATACGATCAAAACTTTAGATGACTTAAAGAAAGTAATTAACTTAACACCTGACGAAGAAGAAGGCGTTAAAATTTCAACGAAAACGATCCCGTTAAACATTACACCGTACTATGCTTGGCTAATGAATCCTGATGACCCACGCTGTCCGATTCGGATGCAATCAGTACCGATTTCGGAAGAGTTATATAAAACAAAATATGATTTAGAAGATCCTCTTCATGAAGATGAAGATTCACCAGTTCCAGGATTAACGCATCGTTATCCAGACCGTGTACTATTTTTAGTAACGAATCAATGTTCTATGTATTGTCGTTACTGTACACGTCGTCGTTTTAGTGGACAAATTGGGATGGGCGTACCGAAAAAGCAATTAGATGATGCGATTGCTTATATTAGTGAAACACCACAAGTACGTGACGTTTTAATTTCTGGCGGTGATGGACTTCTAATTAATGATAAAATTTTAGAATATGTATTAAAGAATTTACGAGCAATCCCGCATGTTGAGATTATTCGTATCGGAACGAGAGCGCCAGTTGTATTCCCACAGCGTATTACAGAAAACCTGTGTAACATAATTAAAAAATACCATCCAGTATGGTTAAATACGCATTTTAATACTTCAATTGAGATTACAGAAGAATCGAAACTAGCATGTGAAATGCTTGCAAATGCAGGTGTTCCAATTGGAAACCAAGCTGTAATTTTAGCTGGAATTAATGACAGCGTTCCAATTATGAAAAAACTTATGCATGATTTAGTGAAAATTCGTGTTCGTCCATATTATATTTACCAATGTGATTTATCAGAAGGTATCGGTCATTTCCGTGCACCAGTTTCTAAAGGATTAGAAATTATTGAAGGCTTACGTGGACATACGTCTGGTTATGCAGTACCAACTTTCGTTGTCGATGCACCGGGTGGAGGCGGAAAAATTGCGCTTCAGCCAAACTATTTAATTTCACAAAGTGCGGATAAAGTTGTTCTTCGTAACTTTGAAGGGGTTATTACAACGTATCCAGAACCAGAAAACTATATCCCAGGAAGAGCAGAAGGCTACTTTAAAGAAATTTATCCGACTTATGAAGAGAAACGTTCTGATATCGGTGTTGCAGGATTGATGAGTGATAAGAAATTTAATCTTGTTCCAGATGATTTACAACGTATGAATCGCCGTAAAGATTATGAAGTCAATGAAACGCATGCTTCTTTAAAAGATAAACGTGATAAGCGTGATCAATTAAAAGATAAAAAATATCAAGCGCAAATGGCAAAGTTAGATGATGACAAAAAAAATGAGGGTGACGCAGTATGAATTGTATGTGGTGTGACAGTACAGAAGCGAAAGAAAGCTTGAATACTGTATATTGGGAGTTACCAGATGGTACGAAAGCCATTGAAATCCAAAAGACACCATGTATTACTTGTTCCTCATGTGGAATGGACTATCAATCAGACCATACTGTAAAAGAAATTGAAGACCAGTTGTTTTTAATTTATACGAAAGATTTGCCAAAACAACTAACATACGAAGAGTTGATGGGAAGACCACGTTTATTAAAAAGAAATTATTTCGACTTTTAACCAGCTTTTATGCTGGTTTTTTTCTATTTCGCCTTGTATAATGTACCCAAGTTAGAAAGGTAGGGAATATTTTTGAATAAGACATTTTACCATTATATGATGAAGCACCGTGCAGCTTTATTTAAAAATGAAATATCAGATTTAGCAGAGGCTATGTATGATGATTTAAGCTTTCCGAAGCAATCTGAAGACTATGATGAAATTAGTTCATATTTAGAGTTAAGTGGAATGATAGAAAGTATGTCTATATTTGATGAAGCATGGGATTTATATATACAAGAGAGATAACGATATTGAAGTGCTACGTAAATGAAAACATAAGGAATACATTACTCAAAATAAGTGAAGTATTTCTTATGTTTTTTTATTAAAGTTCGTCTTGCTGTTAGAACATAAATGTTAAGTAAAAGCTAGTATATTTACTAGCTTTTTTGAGTTATACACACATTCTACTTTTTTTATTGAAAAAATTTATGAATATAAGCTTCTGTGATAAGCGTTTTTATGTAGGTTGCATATACTGTTATCAAAATCACGACGTTAAAAAAAGGAGAGATATAGATGGCAAGGAAAAAACAACCTAAATACAACGTAGGGGACATTGTCGTGATTACGCTATATGGAACCGTTGGGAAAGTTACAAATATGAAAGTTTTAGATGGAGTTTACGTATACGAAGTAAATAATCACGATGGGTTTTACGTTGAGCAAACTTTGCAGCACGTAACAGAGCAAGAAATGAAAAAGGGCGACACAGAGTGGATTGAATTAAATTATAACTTTACGTTTGGTGATCTCGTGCAAGTAACTGGGTATGATAAAGACGTTTTTCGTATTGTTGGTTTTCGTACAGAAGTATGGAGATATAAAAATGATGCATGGGAAGATACTATATATGAATTGTCACGAATTACGGATGGTGAATGGTTAGAAGCTGATGAATCTGATTTAACATTACTTGCTAATGCACAAACGGCAAATGCAATTTTGAAGAAAATGAAACAAGATAAAGCTGGTATGAATAAATTGGATTTAGGAAAATTGAAGTCAATTAACAATTCGAAAAAAGTAAGTGTAAAGACGAATCGCCAAGAAATTATTGATGGATTATTAGATATTTATAATGATTATCATTTGTTATTCGATACATTTAAAGATGAAGAATACAAAATTGTTATGGATGTTGTTCATAATTATTTAGTTAAATTGACAGAGAAAAAATAGCTAACTAGAAAGAGAGAATAAATTGAACAACAACATATGCAGTATAAGGTATGCCTACAATTATTAAAAAAATAAAAAGCCATTTAATAAGAGAGTCTGCCCATTGATCTTCATGCATGAACTCTTCTTTTGTTTGCCCTACTTCTTGATCTACTTTATATTGGTATTCCATAATTATTTCCCCCTTTTTGATAGCTTGTACTACCATCGTATGCACCTCGTCCAAAAGATATGACCTATAAAAAAAGAAAAACTATTTTTCTAATCTCATATACATAATTTTGAGATTTTTTCATAAAACAGAAATAAAGGAGTGATGCTCATGAAGGAAATTGAAGTCGTAATTGATACGGAAGAGATTGCGGAGTTTTTTTATGAGCAACTAATTGAAAGAGGATACGTTCCAAAAAGAGAAGAAGTTGAGGACCTAGCAGATATTACATTTGAGTATTTATTAGAGAAATGCATGATTGATGAAGTTTTTGATGAAGAGGAAGATTGAAAGTAACGACGGGCTTAACTCGTCGTTTTTTACTCTTTACAAACTTGTCACAAACAGAGACTACAATTATTGGTATAATTAAAAGAAATTTTATACAAGAGGTGAAGGGATGTTCAAAAAAATTATTGATTCTTTATTAGGAAAGAAAAAATATCGTTCGTATTCAAGTAGTGATTATCGCCGTAGAGGGCGCTCTTATTCAAGTAGCGATTATAAACGACGTTCATCTGATTATGGGCATCATCATTATAAAAGAAAACGTAAAAGCCGTAGCTTCTTTTCAAGTAGCTGATGAAATGGCGTCGTATACTAGCTTTATTTGATAGACCACTGCGAAAAAATACAATTGTTGCAGAACGTTATAGCATTGAATCAGTAATTGGAATGGGCAGTTATGGGGTTACATATGTCGTTAATGATTTACAAATAAATAAATATAAAGTCTTAAAACAATTAAGACAAAGTAAACAAAGATATGAGTCTGGTAGAAAATCATTTGAACAAGAGAAAATGATTTTACAAACATTAAATCATCATGCAATTCCTAGTCTATATGATCATTTCGTATGGGAGAAAAAGAGCTTTTTTGTGATGGAGTATATGCCGGGAGAAAATCTCGAAGATTATATTTTCTTGGATGGGCATGTATATGAAGAACGAGAAGTTTTTGAAATTTTATATGAAATATTAGGAATTGTTTCGGTTTTTCATAGTAAAGGTATCATTCACCGAGATTTACGTATTCCGAATATATTAATGAAAGAAAATCAAATTAGTATTATTGATTTTGGATTGGCTAAATTGAAAGGTGAGGGTGATGAGCGAGCTACAACTTATGAAGGAGAACAAGCTTTGATGCGAGAAGTTCACTTTCGTAGCGATTTTTATGCGCTCGGTCATTTCGTATTATTTTTACTGTATGCTGGTTATGAATCCACTGAAAAAAAAGAAAAACCTTGGTATGAAGAGTTAATATTGGAAGAGTATAACCGCGAAATGCTAATGCGAATGTTACAAATGAAAGCGCCATACTATGAGAATGTACAAGACTTGAAAAAAGATGTAGCTTACGCTTTAGAAAGGATGGAGGCCCCATGTTTCAAAAGTTTTTAGCAAGTGTTGGTATTGGTAGTGCAAAAGTAGATACTGTTCTTGAAAAAGATGAGTATATAGTTGGAGAAGAGATAGTAGGAAAGGTTCATATAACTGGAGGCTCAGTTAGCCAACAAATTGAAAGTATTTACTTAACGTTATCGACGTCTTATGTAAGAGAAGTGGATGATAAAAAAGTAACGGCAACGTATGATTTGGAGCGAGTTCGTTTAACAGATCCATTTTCTGTAGAGCCAAATGAAAAAGTGGAAATTCCATTTTCGTTTTCAATGCCAATTGAAGCGCCACTAACACTTGGAATGAAAACGGTTTGGGTTCATACAGGCCTTGATATTAAACGTAGTATTGATCCAAGTGACCGCGACTATATCCAAGTGTTGCCGAATGCACTATTGAATAGTGTATTAAACAGTGTAAATCAATTAGGTTTTAAAGCGCGTCATATAGAATGCGAAGAATTACCGTATCGATTACGTAAGCAAGTCCCATTTGCGCAAGAATTTGAGTTTGTGCCTGTTTCCGGAGAGTATTATGGGAAATTAGATGAACTAGAATTATTAATCTTGCCAAGTGCTTACGACCGTTTAGAAATTATTATGGAAGTAGATAGAAAATCACGTGGATTGGCTGGTTTATTCGCAGAAGCGCTTGATCTTGATGAGAAGGTTATTCGCTTTACAGTAACAAGCGAAGATATTCCAACGATGCAGCAAAAAATTAACAATTATATTTTTTAATAAACTATGCATAAAAAAGAAATGGAGAGGAAAACTAAAACAACCGCTCCATTTTTTTGCATAGTGAGGTTATGTATGTGAAACGATATCGACATTTATACTTGTTAAGTTGTACATTACTCATTTGTTTTGTCGCACTATCACTTTCGTATCATACCGCTTGTATTGAAAAAATTGATAATGTAGTCGCACACTTTATTCAAAGTTTCCGAAACGATTATTTGACAACCTATTTTACTTGGATGTCCTTTATCGGTTCAAAAAGAATATATTTCCCGTTACTCATTATACTTGTAATGTATTTTCTCGTTAGAAAAAAACTGCTAAGTGCATTACTTCTAACAATAAATTATTACGGATCTCGTTATTTGAACAGTATGCTCAAACTATGGTATGAACGGGCAAGACCAGATGTGACACAGCTTGTTACGGCAACTGGATATAGCTTTCCGAGCGGGCATACGATGAATGCTACTGCTTTTTTAGGATTTATTGCATACGTCACAATTACAGAAGATCGTATTTCATTGCATAAAAAGTTGCTGATTATTTTTATAGCGAGCTTCGTTGTATTATCTATTTCAGTTAGCCGAATTTATCTTGGCGTGCACTATCCATCTGATATATTGGCCGGATGGGCAGCGGGCGGTAGCTGGCTCGTTTTATGTGTTATATTTCATAAGGCGTTCATCAAAAAAGAACCTATGTCATAATAGGTTCTTTTTGCATGGGCTCCACATGAATATGAGCATGGTATATTCCGAATTTCTTTCGAAGCATTTCCTCAATATTGTCAGTGATACAATGGCTTTCGCGTACATCCATTCGAGCATCAACCTCAATTGTAATATCTACATACGTTTGATTTCCGTACATACGAGCGCGAATATCTACAATATGTTCTACACCTGAAATATGCCCGATAGCATCAGCATATTCATCCATTTTTTCAGGGTCAATTCCATCTGTTAGCATATGAGAAGCTTCTACAAAAATTTCCCATGCGGTTTTACAAATAATAAGACCGACAATTAAAGCGGCAATAGGGTCTAAAATAGGCATTTTGAACTGTGATCCGACTATACCTATTACTGTACCAATACTTACGAGTGCATCTGATAAATTATCTTTTGCAGCGGCTTCTAACGACTTACTCTTTGTTTGAATCGCAATCTTTTTCGTATATTTATATACGAAATACATTACGACGGCAGAAAATAAAGCAACCCACGCAGCGAGTACATTAGGCGCTGCTTGTTTCGGATTTAAAAACGATTGAATTGCACTAATCACAACTTCTAATCCGACCGTTGCCATAATAAAAGAAGCAACAAGTGATGCAATTTGTTCTGCACGCGAATGCCCATATGGATGATCTGGGTCGCGAGGCTTACGAGAAATTTTCAGGCCAATTAATATTGCTAAAGAAGCACCAATATCCGTTAAGTTATTCAATCCATCAGCACGTAATGCGCTAGAGAGGGTAATATAACTGATGATAATTTTCAAAGAGGATAAAAATATGTAGGCCATAATGCTGACAATAGCACCTTTATCAGCTTCTTTATGAGAAAGAGAATCCAATTTAATCACTCACCTTCCTATAAGGAATTTCTTTCTATACATAGAGTATCAAACGAAACTCGTGTGGGTCTATACAAACATTGTTGACGTTTTATAGCTTTTTAAGAAGGGGATAACAAAGTTTCGTTAAGGAAAAATATGTTGTAAAGTGCAAAGTTAGGGTGTGAAATTAATTAGAATTCTTTTACAATTAAAGGTGTGGGAGGGGAAGAGAATGAAAAAACTAATATTTTTCTTACTATGTATTGTTCTTATAATGACTGGGTGTAATTCATCAAATATTGAAAATGTGAAGGAACATAATATTTCTAAAGTATCCATATCTACTTTTAATGGCTACGGTGGATTAAATGAAAATTATTTTCTAAACATAGAAGACAAACAAATAATCAATGAAATTAATAATATGTTTAATGGCATGAAAAAACAAAAGAGAAGAGGCGAAACACCACAATACGATCTACTAATTACATATGAAAATAGTGATACGAAGGGTATACACTTATACCTCGGAGATGAAGGAGAAAGGAGTGTAATTATGTACATTGGTCATGAAGAAACTGTATACTACACTTCTGAAGAAATGACGAAACAACTACGAAAGATAATTGTGAAAAAAGATTAAAACCCTCTAGAAAATATTTTTCAGAGGGTTTTAATCTTAGTATGCTTCTAAAAACTCAGTAACTTGCTCTTCAGTTTTTGCGTTAGCACTATGTAAGTGGCCTAGCTTCTCGCCATTTTGATAAACAAGCAGGCTTGGAATACCCATTACTTGATACTCTTCCGCGATACTTGGGAACTCATCTTTATTAATAGAATACCATTCAAACTTATTGAACTCCTCCATTACATCTCCGATAAAGTTGTCCATTCGCACGCAATCCGGGCACCATGTAGTAAAGAACTTAACAACTACTGGCTCCTCGCTCGCGATGATGTCTTTGAATTCTTGTTCAGATTTGATTTCTTTCATGTTTTTGACTCCTCTCAATGTCACACGGATAAGCTAGTATTTTTTATGCAAAATCCGTAACTGCAAAATCTTCGACTGCTTTTTCTTGTAGGTCTGGTATACATATGAGTAGGTGTCTAATTTGATCCCTACTCTTTTATGTCCTAATCGTTTACTTACGATTTTCGGATTTACGCCTTATATCCTGCAAACGAATATTAGGAACCTCACTTTTCTTTATAAGCTTTTTCAGGAGCTGTGTCAAACTTCTGAAATTGCACGGGTTACCATTATAGGTTGGGCAAACTAAATCATAATTATTATTTCCATCGCCATACCGTTCTTTTTCTTCATTGATTTTTTGAAGATGTCCTTGAAGAGCCAGCAGAGTAATTTCAGGTAAAACAATTAATCTCTTTCCTGAAGATGTTTTAGGCTCATGAAACTCTTTGGTAATATGCGAGAGGGAATGATTAACAGATAAGGTACGTCTGTCAAAATCAATATCCTTCCATACAAGAACGTTGGGGAGCTTGGTTACAAAGGTTTGCAGAATGGGAAAAGGGGAGCAGCGTGAGCAATGTTGTTCGAGGCTACCCAAAAGGAAGGTACGCAGTATAAGTAAAAAAGGACAAGCAGTCGTACCTGCTGTCCTTTATAGGAGAAAAATTATTCTGGATTAAAACTACGAATAACCAGAAAACGCGCTTTTAACCAGTGTTGTCAAAGATGTAATAATCTATGCAATAAAAAAGCTTAGTCGGAATTCAAAATACCAAAATGGCTTGCATTGGTAAACAGGCTCAAGAGTAGTATATGTATAGTGAAAAATCTCATACAAAAAGCAGACAACAATTTTGGTTGTCTGCCAGCGAGTCGAATGAGCTAGTCAATTGTGATAAATTGCTTTCCCATTACAAGAAGAGTGAAGCTGCTAGTTCAAACAGCTTGTAGGTAGTCTTTTCGATATCTTAAAAAATATACAGAGAAAGCAGATAAGTGAAGAACCTACCTGCTTCTGCTGTAACAAAAGAAAGAAGTATTAGCCGTGGATACGGCGGCTTGAAAATAGTATGTATTGGTTTTGAAAAAATATTCAAGGGGTGAAGAGAGGAATGGAATCGATAGTGAATAGTGTATGTGAAACCAATTGGTTAATGAGTGAAACGAAAGCAGAACGCATTCAAATCACATACGAAATTGGCGATATCATCGAACAGAAATGCAGATGTTGTTATTACAATCGTTCAGATAATGCTTGTTTTAGTATTAGTGTTTGTAAAAACTGCCCGACTGGTCAAGAATTACGTCAGTTGGGTAGATATTTTGATACACAACCGAAAGAGCACGGTGGAAAACGAAAAGACAAACCCATCGGACTTACTCCGGAGCGTGTGCGCGAATTGAATCAACAAGGCATTCCAGATAAAGATATTAGCATTATGTATGATCGTAGTCCTTCTTATGTCGGGAAAGTGAAAAAGGAATGGAAGCAAGCTGGTATATGGAGAGGACCAACAATAATGCGGGAAATCAACCGGTGTCGCCGGTCGGTCCAGTGTTCCCTGTCAATCCCGTATTCCCAGTTGGCCCGATTGATCCGGTCGGTCCAGTAGCACCTGTTGAACCAGTGGGACCTGTAGGGAATTGAAAGGGTTGCATAGGTGGAAGTGTCGGCCCAATCGAACCCGGATTTAATGCAGTAGAAGATAAAAACTCGTCCAATATAATTCACCTCTAAAAGTTCGTATTACTAATAGTAAATGCAATGATAGGGCAAAGTGTAATCGACAAGCGGTTGTATTTAGGAAATTTAATAAAAACGCTATTTTAACAGCAAGAAGGGAGGGGTGGCTTTGATTAAAATACTTGAATTATTCGGAGGAATCGGAGCGCCAAGAAAGGCACTTGTTAATTTAGGGATTGATCATAAAGCAATTGATTATGTAGAATGGCAAACGTGAAATGTGACTTTGTATGGATTCCACGTTATGGCGGTAATAAGCCAGCATATCCTTGTGATATTTGGCAGTACACGGAAACGGGAAATGTACCTGGTATCGGAAAATGTGATTTAAACTATCTTGTAGGAAGCAAACCTTTATCCTGGTTTACAGAAGAGAAGCAGTTTGAACAATCTGTTACCAATGTTGGGTATCAATACGTTAAATCTGGTGGTTTTGGCATTTCACTGGTTCAAGAAGTAATAAATGCTATGAATGAGCGTGGAACTAAAGGGAAGGTGGTTTCTGACCCGTCAACTGGATTGGCATACTTAGAAACAGAAGTATTGCCAAATGGTGAGCTTGATAAAATAACAGCTTGGATGGATCAGTGGGACTGGTGGTATGAGTATATTAAAAAATAAACATTAAAAGCCGTCCTTAATTGAAGTGCGCTGCAATTAAGGACGGCTTTTTGTTTATATTTTATTTTTCAATGCTTTTTTTAATAAATCAACTGTTTGTTCAAGCCATTCGAATGGTGTTATTTCTAACCCATCAAAATATATTCCATCTGCAGAAACCCGTATGGATTCATTTTTTTCTGTATTACTATAATCGCTTTGAATAAATTCAGTTAGAAAAATAACAGCGTCTTGTAAATATTCCGTACTTTCTTCTTCAAGTAACTCTTGGAATGCTTCTTCGTAAAATGTATCTTGGTGAAATGTAGCTGCTAAGAACTGATAAACCGGATCTTCTGGATTTTTTTTTAATTGCATATATTTATTTCCTCCTATTAGTCAACTGGATAACCTGTTAAAATGAAATTTCCATTTATTGTAGGTAAGCGTGTTGTTTCTAAAATTAACAATTTACGTTTCTATGACGCTCCATCTTGGCAGGATAAAGATGGAGCTGGTTCTGTAGATGCGGGATTAGGATTTACGATTGATGCGAAAGTAAGTGTAAACGGCTCACTGCAATACAAAGTACACAATAGTAAAGGTAAAACATACTATGTAACAGTAAAGCCTATGTGTATGTGAAATATGATATAAAGATGTATTCAGAACAGTTTGCTGAAAGATATAGATAATACTTTTCTTTAAAATAAAAAACTGAACTAGGTAATTTCCTAATTCAGCTTTTTTAACATGATTTCACCCATATAGAATTTTTCTACCAACAAAATTAACCTTCCACTTTTTACAAGAAGGACATAAATATAATTCAATAACAACAATACTGTCCTCAACTAACTCTTCAAACTTATCAAACGGCATTGTATCAACCATTTTATATACATCCATACATTCACCACATTCACACTTTCTATAGAACGAGAATTAAATACTTCTAAAGCATTATTACATAAGAAGTAAACCAATTCATGTGAAGGCTGTATTTCAGACGCTTCAGCTTCACGCCATACTCTTCTGGGAATCTCAGGTGATACACTTACTAGTCAATCCTCTATTATTTGACGCCAATCGAATAATAGAGTTCGTTTTTATTTAGTTTAAACAATTCTGTTTCTAAAGATATAAATACTAAGACTGTGTATTTTGTTGTAAAAATGCTTCTAAAATTCTCTTAACTGGCAGACTCGATTTTTTCAGTAGACTCTCTGCTTTATCCATTATTTGCTTGTTGGAAGCGATTATTTTTTTATATTCTTCATTGTTAAAAGAACGCAAAGAGTCTATTACATATTCAGCTAATTCATCATTCGCATTGAGTAAATCTAGTAATAAATTGAATCCATTCATCCCAGTATCTTCATCTATACAATATACTAATCTAATTTTATATTTATCATCTCTGTCCTTTAGATTTTGAAGCAATTTATCCCAATCATTTTCAGTAAATTCACTTATCAACTCTTGTACATACATAAACTCATCATCATAGAAGTAGTTATCTGAGCTATTTTCAGATAATACTGCATCTACTTTTTCATACATTTATGTTCCTCCTCTATTTGGTAAATCCACCTGGTAATGGTGCATTAATTTGACCTGTTGGATATCCACTAACTCATCAAACTTAAATTCGGTATTCAAACCAAATGCATCCGTACAATCCAAAGTGCTAAACATAATATGTAAATGCAAATGAAGCTTATGTCCATGTGAATTGAGGTAAAAAAAGTTCTCTCAACCGAGAAACTTTTTATTTATCTCCAACGCCATTCTATTTCATTTGAATCAAAATAGACAGCGGGTATTCCAATTCCCTCTAATTGATCATTTTTAGATACAAACCAATTGTTTTCATCCAATAGAATTGGACTTACATCATCTAAAGATGGATTATTTTCATCTACCATTTTGTTAAGGAAATCTTTGAAATCAGAAATATTATTAGTGAAGTTAATATCCCCATACATCCAAAAACCATCACCATGTGCATTTGAAATATCACCTTATGTCTTTAAAGTATAGTTTCATAGCGAATATCCCTCTCATTTCTTAATGTTAAAGTACTTACTAGGAATTTCCCCTCTTATAAGGTATTCAGTATCCCTTTTAGTCCAATTTAAAGCGAGATTTTTCCAATGATCTGTAGTTGCGGAATCTTGCTTTATTAAACGATCTATTTGCTTAGGGCTCAAAATAGCAACGTCTGTTACTTCTCCTTCTCTAATACCCTTTCTTAAAGCAGGTAAGTCAATATCAATAATATTTTTACCTAGAAACGAAAACTTCTAACAAAAGTTTTTCTTTCCGAATAATTCGTTTGCAAATTGATCCACCGCAGTTTCCTGAAGTCCTGGTACAGCATGTGAATAGGTCTTCAGTGTGATACCTACTCTTTTATGTCCTAATCGTTCACTTACAATCTTTGGATGTATACTTTGTTTTAACATAATTGTTACACGAGTATGTCTAAGATCATGGAACCGAATATCAGGAATCTCACTTTGCTTTATAAGCTTTTTCCAGAGCTGTGTCAAACTTCTGAAATCACATGGGTTACCGTTATACGTTGGGCACACCAAATCGTAGTCATTATAACCTTCACCATATCTCTCTTTTTCCTCTGAGATTTTTTGAAGATGTTCCTGAAGTGCCATTAATGTAATGTCAGGTAAAACAAGCAATCTCTTTCCAGAAGATGTTTTTGGTTCATCGAATTCCTTTGTAATATGAGAGAGGGATCGATTAACAGATAACGTTCGTCTCTCAAAATCAATATCTTTCCATTGTAGACCTAAGATTTCACCTTTACGCATTCCACATGTAATAGCAAGAAGATAAGCGATATAATAACGTTTTTTTTTGCATGTTCTAAAAAACGAAGAACTTCTTCATCAATTAAAAATCAGGGGGGTAACGCTGATTTAGTGGAAAGAGCTCATTATATCACTCTTTCGGAGGAGGTGAGTTAGGATACGGAAATGGTTAAAGAAACTATTTCCGAAAAAACGCCCACCTTGCATTGTTTGTGAGAAACAAGAAGGTGAGCTTCACTTAAAAGAAACGAATTGGATTTTTGAAAATTGTGCCCAAATTACGCATGAACAAGGTATTGAAATAGATACCTATAGCCTTTTACACCTTATTCCATAAATAAGAAAGCTGGTGGGCTTCTGATTCAAGAGCTATTAAATGATCATTATTAATAGAGTTATTCGTATACATTCTGTTCTTTTGGATGTTAAGGACAGTATAATTCGCATCGTTATATTCATTTGAAAATGTTGATTCATTTAATAATGTTAGTGTTGAGTTGATGTTATATTTATCAATTCGCTCTTTTTTTCCTTTGAAAAACAGTTTAATAAGATGCGGCTCATCATTAATGAGCAAACCGAGTTCAGGTGATGAGCGGACGATTAAATTATCTGATAACCAATGTGATTTACCTGGATCAAACCAAGAGACTTCTTTGTTTTTAATAAATTTTTTGTACTGCTTTATAACATCAATGTAGTTTTGCTTTTTCTTCTGATCAACAGTTTGTACTAATGTTTCAAAACAGTCAAAAGGTAGTTCGTTTTTATGAAATTTAATAACAGTTTCTCGTAATTGTTTCCAGTAATCAAAAACCGGGTGATATTCAGGTTGAGATTTTAAATTCTTTACAAAATTTGTTTTAGCTGCACTACTTTTCAGTGTGAAGTCTAAAAATTGTGTAAGTCCCACTTTAATTTTCGCCATGTTACACCTCCTTTCCAAATGTTACTAATTCAATATTGGAAAGGGAAATCCTGCATTTTTAAGGAGGTGAACTAGATGCTAGAAAAACCGATGTCCATGCACAATGGCTATGGTAAAGCTGATCCACAGGAGCAAGAAGGTATCATGACAACGTCTATCGATGCCGAAAAGTTACAAGATGCCATAAGTCGATTCCAAGCGTACGGATTTAAAGGTACAACGCAGAAATGCAATCCTACAGCATCCTGAATACCCGTGGATGCTTGCAAATGTAGACCGATTGATTGTCAGTGAAAAGGTTGGCCGTGAATGTAAAGTGGTGTCTGAATATTCCGGGAAAGTTCGGAGTCAAAAGAAGGAAGGTGAACAAAAACGCTATTTGAATAAAAGCTAGTGGACTAGTTTTTAACACTCACTGAAATTAATACTCATAATATACGTTGTAATAACTTATATGGAAGTGAGTTGAATAATAATGTTTTATTCATATTTTAATACCCGAGCTAGAATGCGTCCGTATGGTACGGCGGGTATTACGTATAGCGGAGCACAAACTACAATTCAAGCTGTTCAACAAGCGTTACAAGCACAGCAGCAAATGCAACAAATGCAGCAAGGCATACAACCGTATTATTCATCTATGGAGTATTATTACCCAATGCATCATATTACACCATACGGAATTTCTGTTTCAACAATTCCATACGGAACTGTATACAATTTATAAAAATATGCAGGGGAATAAATTTGAGTGTGTATATAAGGGCGCAAGTACAGAGCGCCCTTATAAGAAATGATTCGTGTCTGATGAAGTAATATTCAATTAAATGTGTAATTGAGATTAATATAAAAATTGCATTTTATAGAAAAAGGTGTGATAACTGTATATTGAAACACTAAGAAATAAATTGAAGTAAGATTGCAAAGGAAAAGCTGTGGTTCGTAATTCAGGATTGGGACACTACTATATTTATCTGACAAGCTTAGATAATATTTTTACAGCAAGAAGCAGTGACCTAGAAATGGATGAAGTTTGTGGGACGAAAGCTAAATACGATGGGTTTACAGAACATATTGATGGAAAGTTATATAACTACTGCATTCGTTGGTTGGGGGGCAAATCAAAAGAGCAGCCAGCAAAAGCTAACTGCTCGTCTCCAAGGGGGAACCGGAGAAAATATAATGTTGTCTACAGTATTGACGGGAAATTTAGTTTTATTCAGTGAGGGCTTAATTTTTTTTATGTAATTTAGGGTTGGTTCCAGAAAAATGACATACCGCAAAAATATAAAATTATTAAAAGGACAATTACAATGAAAGCAATTAAAGAAACTTTCTTCCATAAATTTTTCATCAGTAGACCTCCTTTATGAAGAATATTAACACTTTTTCAGAATCTGAACAAAATAATCCTTTTAGAAGTAAGTAGATCGAACAGAGGGGAACTGTATCGTATGAATCAATTGCCATTTTTTTGAGGACATCGATGAAAAGGAGATGCGAAGACTTGTGGTGAAGGAGCTGAAAAACCACAAAGCATTGTGCGTCCGGATGAAAAATCAAGAAGAGCAGGCCAAAACAGGTGGCGTTATCCTTTTTCCTAAATGAAAGGTGACGAAAAGAATTATGAGATGCGTTGTAAATAAATTGAACGAACGTTACAGAATGCGCTTTATAAAAATCAGCGGCAGATTATTAAGTTAAAGTATTTAGGGAATGAGAAAGTGAAAGACTCCTATGTTTATAACGAGTTGATGATGAGACGTGATAACTTTTATGAGAATAAGGCAGTAGTTATCCGTTGCTACTGTTTTAGAGCTTATATGAACGTGGTTTTATTCTGTAATTGGAAAGATTGCTTTTGCTCCTAATAACACAAACTTAAATTATAGGGCACGAGTGGAAATTCGTGTTAATGGAAATCCAGCAATTGCAATAGATAATGATTTTTTTGGTCCAATAAACTTTACTAATGCTGTAGCTGTTTCATCAATAATTCAATTAAATGCAGGAGATTTAGTCGAGGTATTCGCGCAAAGTAGTATAGCGGGCGTTATTAGCGCTTCAGAAGATGGTGCGCATTTTGAAGCAGCAAGATTCCGGTCTCCAAAAGTATAAGTGGTATAAAAACTTGTAAGTAAGTTAATATTAGCATATTCCAAAATTTATATTGGTTCTGTCTAAGAACGGGTAATTTATTTGTAGTGCATGAAGTGTTTTAACGATGTACTATTAAATATTGCCTTATGATTGTAAATGAAAAACAGTCGAAGAAGAGCAGCGTTGTATATAACAAACTGTATGATGTTCAGGTAAAGAAAGCCAATTAGTAAGGAACTTTTACCGATTTAGTTTTTGAAAAAAGGCAAAGAGTAACTCTTACCTTACTCCTTGTCCATAGAATACACAAAAACCTTACGTTTGTACAGGTCGATAATTTACAATAATAATATTTGAATATAATGTTTAAGGGGAATTCCGAAAGATGGAATATAATTTATTATAGGGAGATTGTTGATTTTATAGGAAATTTAAGAGGATATTATCATCTTATTGACAATAAAGGGATATTGAAATAACAAAATATGAAATATTGCATATCGTACTGAATATTGTAATCTATTTAATAATAATAAAATTGTACGGAGGAGAAGGCTGGAAATCCGAGTTGATGAAACGGGATAATTGATATTAGTGATATAATCAAAATTTTTACATGAAAGCTTTGTTTTATACTTATACTTTCTCTTCAAGCTGTCTTATGGCAGCACGTTCTTATTTTTGTAATAGCAACAAACTAGTCTAAACCTTTCAAATCTAGCTTGCATAATATGTAGTAATAGAGTAGAAAGGAGCAATATATATGTCTTGTTATTATTACTGTAAGAATTGTGAGAGTTACAAAAAGAAAAATCATGATTGTTGTAAAAAAAGAAGTGACTATAATAATAAGTGCAGTAAAAAATATGATGATTGTTCTTGCAAACATAGGGAGAAAAACCTTGTAAGAGCATCCGATTTTAGAGCGGTAAATACAGTTAATCAAAACCTTCCAGCCAATACTTTTGTCAAAGTATTATTTCAAAATGAACAATTTGATTTAGCGAATGAATATAACCCGGCAACATCAGAGTTTACTCCGAAGACTAGAGGCGTTTATTCCGTAATTGGAACGATTGGTTTCTTTCCAAACGATACAAATGTAAACTATAGAGCGCGTGTAGAAGTTCGAGTGAATGGAAATGCGGCAATTGCTATAGATAACGACTTTTTTGGTCCGATAAATTTTGGGAATGTCGTAAGTGTTTCAACAATACTTCAATTACATGCAGATGATATTGTTGAGATTTTTGCGCAAAGTAGTATAGATGGGGTTATTAGTAGTTCAGAAGATGGTTCTCATTTTGAGACTGCTAGATTTCCATCTCCAATTGTATAAATATTAAAGAGGAAAAAAATTATTAACTCTGCTTTTCGGTGGAGTTTTTTTATTTTCATAATAGCAATAGCTCGTCCAAACTTTTTAAATTTATTTTGCATAGTATACAATAATAGATTTAGAAAGGGGATATAAATATGTCTTATTATTACTGTAAGCATTGCAATGGCTATAAAAAGACACAGCATACTTGTTGTAAGAAGAGTACAGATTATTACGATAAGTGTTGTGATAATGAGAAAGATAAACTTGTAAGGGCATCTGCTTTTAGAGCTGTTAGTACAGTAGATCAAAATGTCACTGCAAATACTTTTGTTAAAGTATTATTCCAAAATGAACAGTTTGATTTAGCGAATGAATATAATCCAGTAACATCAGATTTTATTCCGAAGACTAGAGGGGTTTATTCTATTATTGGTACAATCAGCTTTGCACCTAATGATAGTAATACGAATTATAGAGCGCGTGTAGAAATACGGGTAAATGATAATCCAGCTATAGCGATAGATAATGACTTTTTTGCTCCACCCAATTTTGTAAATGTCGTAGCTGTTTCAACAATACTTCAATTACATGCAGGAGATGTAGTTGAAATTTTTGCTGAGAGTGATGTAGATGGAATGATTATACAAAATGATCCAGGATTTATTAGTACGCATTTTGAAGCTGCAAGATTCCCATCTCCAATAAAATAAAAGGCATGTTTGTGATTTATGGACTATTTTTAACTAAAAGGCTCTACCTTATGGTAGGGCCTTTTAGTTAAAGGTGTTAAATTGGTAATATATTAAAATAAGTTCATTAATACTTGATAAGCGACACCTAGAGTTAATACGATAGCTAATAGTTTTGCTACCCAACTCGGTGCATTTAAATTTAGTAAAAGGGAATGACATATACTAAATGTAATGCCGAGTGTTAAAAGAATTGCGATAAGATATAAAACTAATAGGAAGAAAGGGTGCTCTATGGAGCCAAAGTCAATTTTTGATTGAGTCATGTAAATATGTACCTCGTTTTTTTGTTGATATATTAATATAATAATGAATAATGAGAAAAAATGGAAGAGTTATGTAATAAATACTATAAAAGTAAACATGAAGTTATGGATGGAGTGGATAAAATAATCTTTGAAAAGACTATTCAAAGTCATCATTTGTTTAAGTATCTTTACAGTGTTTTTGATTAAATTTTAAGTTCAATATACAAGAACGAGTGTTCTTGATATACTGAAAAATAAAAAAGGTGCGTTTACATGGCTGATTTTAGTAATATAGTTGAAAAACTAGATAAAATGATTTATAAACCTAATAATCTATTCATTACTAACCAAAAAGAAGAAAAGCAAAACTCAGAATATGCAGGAGGGATATTCCAGCTAAATAATAGAAGTATACGATTTAGGGTATCAAAAATTACGCCTAATAAGATTGGACAATTTGTTTCTTTTTGGGAGAAGGATGTTTCCATGAGAAATCAGGCATTTTCTTATGATTCGGTTCCTAATCTTTTAGTTATTACTTGTATAGCGGATAATAAACTAGGACAATTTATTTTTCCAAAAGAGATTCTTCTAAAAGAAAAAATATTAAAAACTCAAAACCAAAAAGGGAAAATGGCTATGAGGGTTTACCCTATTTGGGATAAACCTGTTAGTAATCAGGCTAAGAAGAGTCAACAATGGCAACTTCAATATTTCGTCGATTTAAGTGATTCTAAAAATGCAGCTATACATAAATTGTTAAACTTATATTCATAGCGATTAATAAGAAGATGATTTTTTGAAATACTTAATGTTTGTATGGGGGATCTTCGGAAATATGAACAGGGTAATGGTAAGTAAAGAATAAAAAAAGAGTATACAAATAAAGTATACTCAAAAGAAAGATAGGTTTTATGAGTGGAGTAGCTCCATAAGATAATATATGCACATTTTATTAATATGTGTAAAATATCAACGAAATATCAATAGAATATCAATTAATGAGTTATTTTAGTTTTTTATTGAAGTTATGTTTTTGTGAAATGAAAAAAGAGCCGTTTCTTTAGAAAGATTCGGCTCTTTCTATTTTTTTATTATCGAACGGTTCGAAAGGAAAAATCACAAATTATATGATTAACCATTTGATAATGATCGGACTTCAGTTATATATTTCTTGAAGTCTGGATATTGAGATACAGTCTGGCAGTTAGGGATGAGTAGTTGATTAATTAAAGATACGTTTGTAATTACTTCGTTACAAGGACCGTAGAATGTAACTTTTAGCTTTGAATTCGGGGGAACTTTGAATACGATAGGGATTTTTTTCATTGAATCAACTCCTTCTATAATAGGGGTTATATTTTTATTACTTTTTAATTAGGAAGACATATTAATATAATATGTAATTTTATTGTATTTGATTATTATATATACGGTATTAGTAGATGGGGTGTTATTTCACTATGCTATTTGAAAGTAAGATGTGGAAATTTAAAATGCTGTTTCTAAATTGTTTAATAACTATGTAAAGGAAAGGACATTTTCAATAAATAGGAAAAGTTATTTCTAATACGTATCAAAATAGCGCTGTGAAAAAATATATACCATGCTAATACAAAGCTTAAAAAATATGAATACGAGGGAGTAAGCAATAATTAAATATTAATTGTAAAAAGGCAGCTTTTTTAGCTACCTTTTTACAGGGAGATTGAAAAATCTTGGAGGTCATTCATGAGTATAAGCAAAAATTGCTTATATATAGTATGCACATTATTTATAGTTTTATCCCATTATTTAGTATGAAGAAAACGCAAACCTCTCGTTAATAAATGCAAAAGAGAAGAATTTGTTTATTATGGATAAAAAGAAATTATATAGTATAAAAAATAATGAAAATATATTTATTTGTTTTATAGAAGCTTGTTATTAGGCATATGGGTCTAACAATAAAACAAGCCTTGAATAAGCTAATAAAAAAGGAGTTGATTAGTAATGGGTTATATTGTAGATATTTCGAAATGGAATGGAAATATCAATTGGGATATTGCAGCGTCTCAGCTAGATTTAGTTATTGCTAGAGTTCAAGATGGTTCGAATACGGTCGATTTTATGTATCAAGGTTATGTGAAAGAAATGAAGAAACGTAGTATCCCATTTGGGAATTATGCATTTTGTCGTTTTATATCTATTTCAGATGCAAAAAAAGAAGCGCAAGATTTTTGGAATCGTGGCGATAAAAATGCTAAATTTTGGGTAGCAGACGTAGAAGTTCAAACAATGGTAGATATGCAAGGCGGGACTCAAGCATTTATTGATGAATTACGCCGATTAGGTGCAAAAAAAATTGGTTTATATGTAGGACATCACACGTATGTATCATTTGGAGCACGCAATATTGATGCTGATTTTATATGGATTCCTCGTTATGGAGGGAATAAACCAGCATATCCTTGTGATATTTGGCAATATACTGATTCAGGAAATGTTCCTGGTATCGGAAAATGTGATTTGAATCAATTAATTGGGAATAAAAATCTTTCTTGGTTTATAGGTTCAAATCAAACAAATCAATCTAGTATTGGAGATAGTAAGCAACCAAATGGAATTGGTATTGCAGTTTCAAAATATGATGATGGATACGGTATTAATTTATATGAGAACCCTGCGAATCCACAGTTTACAGGAAGACTTACGAAAAAAATCCCATATATAATCTATAAAGGTTATTGGGGAGGTGGCGAAAAAGATATGATTTGTTTAGGTGGAGAACAACAGTGGGCTAAGTTAGAGCATTTTAATGTGCAATGGTACTATGCGTACTCAAAATACACACCTGGATATGAAATTAGAACGTACGATGGACCAAACGGGAATGATACAGGTGCGGTCGATGGGAAAATTCCTTATCGTATTTGGAATCGTCAGGATGGATATGTAGATCTAGGTGGAAACAAATGGATCAAAGAAGAACATGTTCAGATTAAATGATGTGAAAAAATCGGATTCATGCCAGCTTATAGTGTTTAATAAAGCTTGCCGCTGACATGAAGAGAAATACTTGCGGAAAACACATTAATTTCACAATAGCGCTGTATAGTTCCTAATATACAATTATCAAAGTGAGGTATTTGAATTGAAAAAGAATAAGTTATTTATGGGAACTATTATTACATGTGTGGCGCTAGCATTGTCTGCGTGTGGTTCCTCAGAAAATGTTGCAACATCAAAAGTAGGAAACGTGACAGAGAAAGAGTTAAGTAAAGAATTAAGGCAAACATATGGAAAAAGTACTTTATCTCAAATGATGTTAAATAAGGCATTGCTAGATAAATATGAAGTTTCAGATGAAGAAGCTAAAAAACAAGTAGACGCAGCAAAGGAACAAATGGGTGACAAGTTTGAAGTGGCTTTAGAGCAAGTAGGGTTAAAAAATGAGGATGAACTAAAAGAGAAAATGAAGCCAGAAATTGCACTTGAGAAAGCGATTAAAGCGACTGTCACAGATAAAGATGTGAAAGATAACCATAAACCTGAAATGAAGGTAAGTCACATTTTAGTGAAAGATGAAAAAACTGCGAAAGAAGTAAAAGAGAAAATAAATAATGGTGAAGATTTTACTACTTTAGCGAAACAATATTCGGAAGATACTGGTTCAAAGGAACAGGGCGGAGAAATTGCTGGTTTTGCTCCTGGTCAAACTGTGAAAGAGTTTGAGGAAGCTGCGTATAAATTAGATGCAGGACAAGTAAGTGAACCGATAAAAACATCTTATGGTTATCATATAATAAAAGTGACGGATAAAAAAGAATTGAAACCATTTGATGAAGTAAAAGATACGATTCGAAAAGATTTAGAACAACAAAGACTGCAAGATGCGACAGGTAAATGGAAACAACAAGTAATCAATGATCTATTGAAAGAAGCGGATATTAAAGTAACAGATAAAGAATTTAAAGATACATTTAAATTCTTAGATGAGAAATAAGGTTTAGAAGAAAAACAGAGATTTAGCATAATGCTATATTTCTGTTTTTTTATTTTCAATAGAAAAGGGAACTCATATAGAGTTCCCTTTTCGCGTTAGTGTGTGAGTTATAAATAAATAGTAAGACAACACAATATTACATTTAAATATTAAGAATTACAATGGGAAATTTTGGATGTAGATAAAAGGAATAAGCAATTTAATTCGCAAAATGTTGAAATGATAATGTTTTGTTAATTAATCTTGTTAAATATAAACTAAATATATTTTTTGTATTTTCTTAGAAAATGAATAGAAGACATAATTTAAAGAATGATACATACCCTATTATCGGAGAGTAAATTGACTTTATACGAAATGAAATGTAGAACTCTTTTTATTGCAAAAAGTGTTCTACATTATGATATGAATAATTTTAGATTTACTAAATTATTAAATTAACTTGGAGGAGAATATATGAAAGTTATTTTTAAAAGAGAAGGCGGAGGGAAAATTTTCGAATCAGCTAATGAAAATATAAGTATTCTACTAGATGTATTAAAAGAAACAAAAGGGATAAAGATTGGGATGATTGAGTATGAAGTATTAGAATTTAAACTGGAATATTATCGGAATCCGAAAAAAACAGAAACAGAGAGAGAATTACATATTATTATGAAACCTAAACTTAATCAATAGAGAAAATAAAGTAATGAAATGATTAGTTTTGATTTTGTTCGTCCTTACTGATTCATAATAAAAGTATATGCTTATGTCGTTGGATGGTTAATGAATAGTAAAACTAAAACTTCTTTTATCTATGCAGGAGATGAATGTATAAATGTATTTATAAAGTGCTTTGTTTAACAATATTGGAGGAGTTAAAAATAAGTTTAGCTAGTTATAGGCTGTAATGTAGAAGTGCCGTTAACCTCTGAAGATTCCAATGATTTAATCATAATTGGACCGTGCTTTTCAGATGAAGGTTTACTTGAAGTTGTAAAAGAGCATCAATTTCAAATAAATTATATTTACGAAGTATCATCAGGATGGGTAATTGAACTAGTTGAGTGGCAAAGCTTAAAAGAGAAGGAAGAAGCTCAAAATAAACTTTTAATTTTATGCTCAATTATGAAAGAGTATTTAAAAGAAGGGGAATACTTTGAATTATTTAGTTGTTGGGTTGGTGATGAAGATCAGAAAAAAGTTTGGGAATTAAACTTGAAAATAAATCATTTTGATGTAGCTGAAATTTGTATTCCAGAAAGAACGTTAGTTAGGATAGAAAAGTAGAAAAATAAAAGCGACTCCACATTGGGTGGAGTCGCTTTTATTGTTGCTACACGTATTCAATGATGCGATAGGAAGTGCAAAGAAAATTGATTAATAATAGGAAGTAATAAATGAGTATGGATAAACTTCATAGATTAAAGTTACATTTTGTTTGAAAAATTTACATGTTGCACTACCTAAAGAACGTTCGTTCGTGTATAATAAGAACAAACGTTCTTTAGGTAGTGGCGATTTCTACAAATTCATAAATAGTTTTGAATTGGAAAGCTACGCTATATATTAAATAAGAGATGGACAAAGTGTATTTAGAAGTGAAATTTCTATTTTGTGAATGGATAGATATAGAAAATTGAGGAGTAAAGAAAATGAATTATGTAAATATTCAAGAAAAAGGAAGAGAGTGGGTTCCGTTTACAGTAATGTCGGAACAATTATTGAGTATGAAAAAAATTATTGGAGAGAAATTAAAAGTCCAAAGACCGCTAATAACGAATGAAGCGAAAGAAAGTATTTCAGACAAGTTATTAACTTCATTATTGTCTGAAGAAGAGCTGTTAGTGACATATTTTGAAGAAGGATACATACTTACAAGTTATATGACAGTGGTTCATATAAATCCTATTCAACAAATTGTAAAATGTACAGATGCATTTTATAAAACATATATATTTTCTACAATGGACATAATTGATGTAACCTAAAAGAAGCTGAATTTTGAAATTTAGCTTTTTTAATTTGTCTCGCTATTGGCGGGCAGTTAGATTCATACCCCAAAATTTTACTGTACGTCAGGCTGCCTGCAAAAGCCCAATTGTTATGGGTTAATAGTCAATGGATAATGGACAAACCCCTTACTATTTTGAAGCGGTGAAGAATGAAATGAAAAAGCAGCTAGATGCAAACTAGCTGCTTAGCCCCAGGGAAAGGGAGAAAAAGATTGGGTACTCAAAAAATCAACGATAGCTGTTTATCAGCCTGAGTATAGTATAGACAAATTTAAAAATATTATACAGATCTGGTTAGGCCGTACCAACTTGGTTTTGATCTGCTAAATCAGAATCAAATGTATTAGTCGCGCTAACCCCACTAAAAGTGTTCACAACGAAACCAACGTTAGATGCGCCAGAACCGTTATAAGCTTTTGTATTCTCTTTTGGAGAAACGTTATAGAAATCACCTAAGTTGAAAGACCCGTTACTATTTTGTACAACTAAATTCCCGACAACTGAGGGCATAATTTTCACCTACTTTATAAGTAATTGTTTGCACTACTATATGAAGGTATAGTCTAATTGGTTCGTTTGACAAATATTGTGGGATATGAAAACGTTTGAAGCTTTATTTAATTAATTGGGCAAAAAGTATGTTAGAAGTAACGAAGAGTTGAATTTTAAAAAGTATAAATTTGAATAATCAATATATACGCAATTAAAGGAGGCAAAATGTAATGGATAATGTTATAAAAACAGTAGATTTAACAGATGCAGAATCAAGTAAACTTGTTGCTTTTATTTGTAGTAATGATGTTACATTGATCGAAAAAGCATTTTGTCCTAATGAAATAAAATTAAAGTTTAATGAAATAGCGATTTTATCGGCGATTAAAACAGCATATATTACGAAAGTATCTATAAGGAAAGAACTTGAAGCGATTTTTCACGATACAGGCGTTTTATTAGTGAAGCAAAATGTTGAAAGGAATAGTACTCAATCTATAACAATGCATTTTGAACAATTTAAAAAGTTGCAAAATGAGATTGAGACTTTAAATAAAAGCGTGTTTAAGTCTACGTGAAAATACTTGGATAAAGGTGGACCATGTTATGTTGAAAATGTGGATTGAAAAGTATTTGGATAAATCGAACCGTAAACATAAATATACTTTCATCATTGTGTAACCTAGATTTATTGATATGAGAAATGTAGGAAAGTGCAGATATAATTTAAAAATAATAAAGATACAAACAAAAAGAGTAACTATGATGGTTACTCTTTTTGTTTGTAATATGTATTATCAAAAATACTTCTAAAGTATGAGATGAATTGATACTTAAGTAAGAATTTGAATAAGAATAAAAAGAGTAACATTAATTGAAAGGAGGAGATGAAGTTGGAGCGAAACGACATTGGAAAACTTGTAATTATTACTGGAGTAACGCAAGGGCTAGGACGTGCATTGGTTGATAGGTTTCATGAATTGGGATGGAACATAGTAGGCTGTGGACGCTCAAAAAATAAAATTGAAGAGCTTAATAAATATTATGGTGCTTCACATGATTTTCAAATAATTGATGTTTCAAATCATCAACAAGTTAGTAAATGGGCAAGTAGTATTCTTAATAAGTATAGGGCTCCTGATATGTTAATAAATAATGCATCGATTGTTAATCAAAACGCACCGTTATGGAAAGTTCCCGCTCAAGAATTTGAAAGTGTAATGAGTGTAAATGTGAACGGGGTAGTAAATGTCATTAGGGCGTTCGTCCCGGCGATGATAGCTAGAAAAAAAGGGATTATTATTAATATGAGCTCTAGTTGGGGAAGAGAAGGTGAGGCTGAACTTGCGCCATATTGTGCTTCGAAGTTTGCTATTGAAGGTATCACGCAGTCCATGGCAATGGAACTACCAAATGGCATGGCTGTAGTTGCCTTAGATCCAGGTGGCAGTATTAGCACTCCAATGCTTCACTTATGTGCACCTCAATATGTAAAAGAATCTCCTACACCTGAAATGTGGTCACATAAAGCAATTCATTATATATTAAATATATCAATAGATAAAAACGGTGACTCATTGACATGTCCGGTATGCATTTAATGTTTAGATAGGTATTAAATGTGATATGCACATTTTTGAAGGACAAGCATATATTGAAGTATGTAGAAAGCATTTGCAAATTAGACATTTATCGAGAAAGCCCTTGTCAAAAAAGAGCACCTGAAAGGTGCTCTTTTGTATTATTAGTACATTATGTGATGCACAAAATTACATATGAAAAATAAAATAATGAATTAAAGGTGATATTTGTTTGTTTCGAATGTACTAGAAAATTTAAATATAGGTGATGGGAAATGAACCTACGCGATTTAGAATTGACAGGGGCTTGGTTTCAAGTAGGAGGAAATCTTATAGCAGCAATTGGAACAACTAGAGGGTTTGCAGGGGAAGAAAAGATTGAGTCGGATCTTGTTATTGTAGGGAGTTCATTACAAGCTCTCGGATATATATTACAAATTATAGCAACTAATGATGCGAAAGATGAAGATGAGAAGCAAGAGGTAACTATAGATAACAAAAATAAGGCGCTAGCAAAAACGGGGATTGAGTTATTAGCTTTAGGTAATATTTCTAATGTAATAGGAACGTATTTTAATCTCAATGAACAAATGAAAGAAAATGATTTCCTTATAATTACTGGAAATAGTTTGCAATCAATTGGCGCTTTTTTAGGAGTAGAAGTAGCATTGAATGAGATAAATGGAATACAGTGGATTATCGTATTAGGGAATTCAATGCAAAGTCTAGGTGCGGGATTACAAGCATATCAAGGTATTCAAAATGTATCAAAAGAAGAAAAGGGAAACGAAGACAGTAATATAGATAAAGAAGATCAACGTATAATAGGGCTAATAGGTATTTGGATACAGGCAATAGGTACTGTAATTTCAGCAATTGGATTAACCGAAATAGTAGAGGAACAACGATTGGAATCTAAGAAAAGGTGATGAAATACTCATTTCAATGAAGTTTGGAGTATTTCAATTTTAGAAGTAGGACAAGATGGATGTGTTAATTGTTTTGTAGGCTTTTTCATATAGGTGTAGAATATACATATAAATGAACAAGTGAAAATAACTTGATAACGTTAGTGAGACGCTCCTCATTTAGTTGTACTATTATATGTGATTTTTGTAATGATGAGTTCTTATATATGCTTTTAGAAATAACATAATTTCATAGGTTTGTTAGTATAGGAGATGGATGGGTGAGAATTGAAAAATAAACATTAAGGAGTTTTTTAGACATGATGTACTTATTAGCAATTTTACTTCCGCCGGTAGCTGTTTTATTTTGCGGAAAGCCGTTTCAAGCGATTATTAATTTCATTTTAACTTTAATTTTTTGGGTTCCAGGAGCGATACACGCAGTTCTTGTCGTACATGATAAAAAAGCCGACAGGCGACTTAAAAGACAAATTCAAGCGTACGATGAAATTAATAAAAGAAGATAGAAGGTGAATTGCAAGTGAAAACATACAAAAAAGAAAGGGAATTTGATTCGCCTTTCTTTTTTGTATGCCAATCAAGTTTAAATTTTAGTATAGCGGTAAGAATTTTTAATATAGGTATTATGATAATAACTTTTAGAGTGTGCGTTTAATAAACCGGTGTAAATACTTTCTGGTACGTTAAAGAAATCATACATACCATTCTTCAGTTGAATACGTAAAATCATCGAAAAAGGATTATAGCCAACAGCAACTATATTTTTTGAGATAACGGGAGAGAGCTTCATCAATACGCAACTCCTTACTTTTCATTTTAGGTGGTTTCTTCTTGATAAGGGGATTGTCGTGTTGAAATCCTAATAATTAAAGAGGTATTATATTTATATGCAATATATCAAATGTTCTTTATACGTAATTATAAGGAAGTTCACACGAAGTACATATCGTTGTGCTATTTTTATTTCACCTTTGATTTATAAATAAGAAAATATTGACCATTTGAAAAAAAGGTATATTATTTATACGAGGTATTAAAAATTCACTTCTTACATTCTATGCTTTAAGGGGCAGCATTATTAGAAAAAATAGAAGTGAAAATAGTTTGTATAAGAAGTATTCTAAAATTTATAATCTGTGAATTGGGAAAATATTGAATGCTCCAGGTCAATATACTTTCTTAATTAAATTCAGTTTAGAAAGTGACCTCAATATTTTTAAGTAAATCAACGGGAGAATTGAAAGGCAGGAGAAAGTAACATGTCAGAAAATTATCGTTCTCGAGAGGAGCGACGACAAGTTCAAAAGAAAAAACAGCCAGCTTCTAAAACACAAAAACCAAAAGGTAAAACATCATTCTTTCGTAAGTTTTTAATTAGTTGTTTATTACTTGGTATTGTTGGTTTAGTGGCGGGGGTTGCTACCTTTTTCGTTATGATAAAGGATGCGCCAAAACTTGAGAAAGCAAAACTTGTTAATCCGTTATCCTCAAAAATTTATGATAAAGACGGGAATTTGGTATATGAATATGGGAAAGAAAAGCGGACGAATGTAACGTATGATCAAATTCCTAAATTAGTAGAAAATGCATTTTTAGCGACAGAAGATGCACGTTTTTATGAGCATAGTGGAGTAGACTTTAAAGGTACTGCACGTGCGGTTTTAGTCAGTCTTAAAGGAGATTATGGCTCTCAAGGTGGAAGTACGATAACGCAGCAAGTTATTAAAAACTACTTCTTATCGATGGAAAAGACGTCAAAACGTAAAGTTCAGGAAATATATTTAGCGTATAAGCTAGAACAACAGTATTCAAAACATGAAATTTTAGAGATGTATTTAAATAAAATTAATTTAGGTAACCGTTCATATGGAATCGCAACAGCGGCACAAAACTACTACGGTAAAGAATTAAAAGATTTAACATTACCAGAAGTTGCGATGCTAGCTGGCTTACCAAAAGCACCGAATAACTATGACCCAACGAAAAAAGAAAATGTTCAAAGGGCAACAGAAAGAAGAAATACTGTACTAGGATTAATGAATCGACATGGGTATATAACAAAACAAGAAATGGAAGAAGCATCGAAAGTTGACGTAGAAAAGGGACTTAAGACTGCAACTGAACTACAAGCAATGCCATATCCAGCATTTATGGATGCGGTTGTGAAAGAAGTAGAAAAAGAACTACCAGATGCTAATATTGGTTCTGACGGTTTAGAGATTTATACAACATTGGATCCAAAAGCACAGAAATTAGCTGATAATATTTTAAATACAAATATTATTGATTACCCAAATGATAAATTCCAAGGTGCTTTCACATTTATGGATACAAAGACAGGAGAAGTTCGCGCTATAGGTAGTGGGCGTGGTGAAAATAAAGCAGTATTTAAAGGGCATAATATGGCGATTGAATTAGATCGTGCAGCTGGTTCGACAATGAAGCCAATCTTTGATTACGGCCCTGCTATTGAATACTTAAAATGGGCTACGTATCATCAAATTGATGATTCTCCATTTAAATATTCAACTGGACAAGAACTTCGAAATGCGGACAGAAGTCATTTAGGCCCAATTACTATGCGTGAAGCATTAAAAATGTCACGTAACGTTCCAGCGGTTAAAACTGCAAAAGAAGTAGGACTTAATAAATCAAAGGAATTCTCTGAGAAATTAGGTATTACATTTAATAAAGCGCCAGCAGAATCTACAGCTATTGGTACAAACGAAGTATCACCAACTGAAATGGCGGGTGCTTATGCGGCATTTGGTAATGATGGTAAGTATACGAAGCCGCACTTTGTTAAGAAAGTAGTTTATCCAGACGGCAAGTCGCAAAGTTTTGGACAAAAACCAAAACAAGTTATGGCTGATTCTACAGCATATATGATTACTGATATGCTTCGTTCAGTAGTGACATCTGGTACTGGTACAGCAGCAAATGTGGGCTCTTTAGATGTAGCTGGTAAAACAGGTACAACAAACTATGATTCAAAACAAATAGCGAAATATAAAATTCCAGAAAGTGCAACTCGTGATAGTTGGTTTGCAGGATATACGCCGCAATATACAATGGCAGTATGGACTGGATATATGAAAGATGGTAAAGACGAGTATATTAGTAGTAAAAATACGAAAATTGCACAGTTGATCTTTAAAGAAATGATGAGCGAGATGGCTACAGATAAATCACGCTTTAAAATGCCAAGTAGTGTTATTCAAGAAGGTAGTGAGTTACGTATAAAAGGTGAAAAACGTGATTCATCTCCAAATACGAGCGTACCGGATACAACTGAGCAACCAAAGCAAGACCAACAGCAAAAAACTGAAGAAGAGAAGAAGCAAGAAGAATTAAAGAAACAGGAAGAACTTAAGAAACAAGAAGAGCAAAAGAAACAAGATGAACTTAAGAAGCAAGAAGAGCAAAAGAAACAAGAAGAGCAAAAGAAACAAGATGAACAGAATAAGCAAAATGAACAAAACAATGGAAATGGTCAAGGAAATACAACTCCACCGAACAATGGTGGAGGCCAAGGAACTCCAAATCCACCAACCACTGGTGGAGGCCAAGGAACTCCAAATCCACCAACCACTGGGGGTGGGCAAGAAACTCCAAATCCACCAACCACTGGAGGTGGCCAAGGAACTCCAAATCCACCAACCACTGGGGGTGGGCAGGAAACTCCAACCCCACCAACTACTGGTGGGAACACAGGAGAGGCTCCTTCCAATAATGGACAATAAATAATTCATTTTAAAAGCACCAAAGGTACCGGGAAAAACGGTTTCTTTGGTGCTTTTTGTATTATAAAGAGTAATATTATTTTTAAATGTTAAAAGTACCATAGAAATTTTGAAAGTAAATTGATGGGAAATGATAAAAAATTTGAGTCGGAGGTATTGGATAACTAGGGCTATAAAAAGTAGTACTACTAGGGTGTGTACCATGATGCCAAAATGAAGGGGTGACTTGGTCAGTCGATTGATATTGTTGCCAAGCGGCAGGAAGCTCGATACCAACATCGGAACTAGCTGTATGAACGACAGGAACATGTATTGAGGGAGCTGATGGTACAACGGCGGTTATTCTTGGTGATACCCACATGAAAACGATCACTCCTAAGTTTAATAATAAAATAGTATATTCTTTTAGAACATATAAAGGTACATATATAGGTTTTTTGCTTAAAACATAGGTATAAAGTCGTAAGACCAACTTAAATTGACGGTAGACCATTTATTATGAAAAGATACGTCTATTAGCGGAGGGCAAGGGAACATGAAAAATATACAATTGATGTGTTGATTGCAATATTTTACGTGTTTATGGAGGGATTTTAATGGAACGATTATGGACGAAATCATTTATACAAATGACTATCGCGATGTTATTTTTATTTACGGGGTTTTATTTACTTGTTCCAACGCTCCCGCTCTTTATTAAAGAGATTGGTGGAAATGAATCGCAAGTTGGACTGATGATGGGAATGTTTACAATAGCAGCAGTTGTAATACGGCCGATTATTGGAGGTATGTTAGATCAATATGGTAGAAGATCTTTTATTATTTTCGGACTCATATTTTTTGGGATAACGATGTATTCGTATAATTTAGCATCGACTATTGTCCTTTTAGCTGTTTTACGTGTTATTCACGGAGTGACGTGGGCTGTTTCTACAACAGCAGTTGGAACAGCGATAACTGATATTATTCCAGATTCACGTCGTGGTGAAGGAATGGGCTGGTATGGCATGGCGATGACAATCGCGATGGCAATTGGCCCGATGATTGGATTATGGGTTGTTCAAAATTATTCATTTCATGGTCTATTCTTGTTAGCAACTCTTTTATCCTTTATGGCAGTCGTATTATCGTTAATAACGAAGATGCCATTCACGCCACAAAAAGAAAAAGGGAAAATTCAGCTGTTTGAAAAATCCGTTTTATCAATAACGATTGTTGTATTCTTTTTATCATTTGCATATGGAGGAATAACAACATTTTTACCGTTATTCGCGTCATCAATTGATGTGAATCCTGGGACATTCTTTCTTGTATATGCAATTGCTTTAACAATTGTAAGACCTATTTCAGGAAAACTATTAGATAAATATGGAGAAGTTTTTATCATACTTCCGGCACTATGTATTACTATTTTAGCGATAGTTGTACTAACGATTTCAAATGGTTTGACAGGTGTAATGATTGCGGCGGCATTATATGGTGTTGGATTCGGTTCAGCACAGCCTGCTTTGCAAGCAGCGATGCTGACAATTGTTGATCCTAGTAAAAGAGGAGTTGCTAACGCTTCATTCTTTACCGCTTTTGATTTAGGGATTGGATTAGGTGCGATTTTACTTGGAGTTGTTTCACAAATGTTTGGTTACCGTATTTTATTCGCAGGTAGTGCAATTTCAGGATTAATAGCTTTAATTATATTTGTCATTTCTGTAAAACAACAATTAGGCAAAAAAGATTTTGCGTAAATAGGAAGAGCGAAGGTGAAATTTTCAATTGAACACGATGCTCGACGATGCTTTAAGGAAGAATTGCGTATAAAGTATGATGAATCAATTTGATTTATCCCGCTACTTGCGGGCAGTAAGACTCTCACCTCAAAATTCGGTGGAAGCCCTGCTGCCCGTAAACGTCCGATTGATGAAGGCTAATAATCAGTAGGGGATGAACAAAAAAACCACTGATTAAAGTTTCACTTTATTGTAATGTGCGGAGGAAATAGTACAATTTATCTAGGATATTCTTTAGGAATTGTTTCTGAGAAACCAGTTCGGGAAATAGTGTCAGTTGAGAAAGATGATAGTTTATTTTTATAGATTTTGATGATCTTTCGTACTTTCAAAACTATGAATTAGTTGCAAGCTATCGTAAAGAAACGGAAGAAATTTAATTTAATTATGTAAAATAATAATTTTATTAAAAATAAATAAATTTTATATAAGAATTATATTTGTGGGAATATGAAATGAATATTATAAAAAACGAGCTGTGTATGAATACAGCTCGTTTTTTTATATTTGTTAAAGGAAAAGAGGTTAAAGGTATATTTAGTGGGATTATATGGATGATTGTTATATTTCGTTTTAAAAAATCGTAAAAAGTCGTCTGTAATTTTTTGTAAAAAATAAAAGTTATGTTTGAAAAATTGTATTGTTACATCGGTAAAAGTATAGGAAACTTATCATTATAAAATAAATTGAAATCTTCTAAAAACTCTGATACATTGAAATAGAAATGTAGTTTCACAGTATTGTAAAGGCTTACAGTTATGTGCACGAAGATCTATTAGGATTGGAGGAAATAATGATGAAAGCTGAAGAAAAATTTTCCCCGGGATTAGATGGTGTAGTAGCAGCGGAGACGAAAATTTCGTTTCTTGACACAGTAAAAGGTGAAATTGTAATTCAAGGGTATGATTTAATCGAACTCTCAAAAACAAAAGAGTATTTAGACATTGTGCACCTTTTATTAGAAGAACATCTACCGAATGAAGATGAAAAAGCAACAATTGAAAAGAAATTAAAAGAAGAATATGCAGTGCCAGAAGGTGTATTCAACGTGCTAAAGGCATTGCCTAAGGAAACGCATCCTATGGATGGGTTACGTACAGGTGTGTCTGCATTAGCTGGTTACGATAGTGATATCGAAAACCGCTCGTTAGAAGTGAATAAAAGTCGAGGGTACAAGCTTTTAAGTAAAGTGCCAAATATTGTAGCGAATAGCTATCATATTTTAAATAATGAGGAGCCAATTGAGCCTCTTCAGGAATTGTCATATAGTGCGAATTTCTTCTATATGTTAACTGGTAAAAAACCAACTGAACTTGAGGAAAAGATCTTTGATCGTTCCCTTGTTTTATATAGTGAACATGAAATGCCAAACTCTACATTTACAGCTCGCGTAATTGCATCAACACAATCGGATTTATACGGTGCTTTAACAGGTGCAGTTGCATCTTTAAAAGGAAGCTTACATGGCGGTGCAAATGAAGCGGTTATGTACATGCTTTTAGAAGCTGGAAATGTTGAGAAGTTTGAAGAGTTGTTACAGAAGAAACTTTATAACAAGGAAAAAATAATGGGCTTTGGACACCGTGTGTATATGAAGAAGATGGATCCAAGAGCACTGATGATGAAGGAAGCTTTAAAACAGCTTTGTGATGTAAAAGGTGATTATACACTATATGAAATGTGTGAAGCCGGAGAGAAAATCATGGAGAAGGAAAAAGGAATTTATCCGAATCTTGATTATTACGCAGCTCCAGTATATTGGATGCTTGGTATTCCAATTCAACTTTACACACCAATCTTCTTTAGCTCTAGAACAGTAGGACTATGTGCGCACGTTATTGAGCAACATGCGAACAATCGTTTGTTCCGTCCACGTGTAAATTATATAGGCGAGCGACATGCATTTAGTAAATAAAAACAACTGGGGAGTTGTTAGCGCCGCCCGCCAGATGGGTGTTTGACCGACACCCATCATTAATAATAACGAATTTTCGACAGAAAGGGAAGATTAGCATGATTAAAACAAATGAAATCAAACAAAAAGATGCATTATTAGAAGAAATTACGGACTATGTATTAAATAAAGAGGTTACAAGTGCCGAAGCATTCAGTACGGCTCGCTACGTATTACTTGATACACTTGGATGTGGAATTTTAGCACTACAATATCCAGAGTGTACGAAATTACTAGGACCAGTTGTACCAGGAACAATCGTACCAAATGGTACACGTGTACCAGGAACATCTTATGTGCTAGATCCAGTAAAAGGTGCATTTAATATCGGATGTATGATCCGTTGGTTAGACTATAACGATACTTGGCTTGCAGCAGAATGGGGACATCCATCTGATAACTTAGGCGGAATTTTAGCAGTAGCAGATTATATTAGTCGCGTTCGTATTTCAGAAGGAAAAGAACCATTAAAAGTACGTGAAGTACTAGAAATGATGATTAAAGCACATGAAATTCAAGGTGTACTTGCTTTAGAAAACAGCTTAAACCGTGTTGGTCTTGACCATGTATTATATGTAAAAGTAGCAACAACTGCTGTAGTTGCGAAAATGCTTGGCGGAACACGTGAAGAAATCTTTAATGCATTATCACATGCATGGATTGATAATTCTAGTCTTCGTACATATCGTCATGCTCCAAATACTGGCTCACGTAAATCATGGGCAGCAGGTGATGCAACGAGCCGTGGTGTTCATCTTGCAATGACTGCTCTAAAAGGTGAAATGGGTTATCCAACAGCATTATCTGCGCCAGGATGGGGATTCCAAGATGTATTATTTAACAAACAAGAATTAAAATTAGCTAGACCACTAGAGTCTTATGTAATGGAAAATGTATTATTTAAAGTATCATATCCAGCAGAATTCCATGCACAAACAGCTGCAGAATGTGCAGTGAAATTACATCCGGAAATTAAAGAAAGATTAGATGAAATTGATCGTATTACAATTACAACTCATGAGTCAGCAATTCGTATTATCGATAAAGAAGGTCCATTAAATAACCCAGCTGATCGTGATCATTGTTTACAATATATTACGGCAATTGGTTTATTAAAAGGAGATATCGTTGCGGACGATTATGAAGATGTAGTAGGAAATGATCCACGTGTAGATGAATTACGTAATAAGATGGTTGTTGTTGAAAACAAACAGTACAGTTTAGATTACCTTGACCCGAACAAGCGCTCAATCGCCAACGCTGTTCAAGTTCATTTTAAAGATGGTACTGTAACAGAAAACGTGGAATGTGAATACCCACTTGGTCACCGTTTCCGTAGAGACGAAGCGATTCCAAAAGTTGTTCAAAAATTCACTGCAAATATGGCAGGTCATTATTCTAGTAAGCAACAAGAACAAATTCATGAAGTTTGTTTAAATGAAGAAAAACTAGAAAATATGAATGTAAACGAATTTGTAGATCTATTCTTAATTTAATAATAGGGGGAATTTAGAATGGCTTGGGTTGTGAATAAACAGTCAACACAAGAGGAGCTTGCGAATCGCTTCCGAGCTTTAGTAGAAGCAAATGAAATTTTGCAAATTCCAGGTGCTCATGATGCAATGGCGGCTCTTGTTGCGAAAAATACAGGTTTCTCAGCTCTTTATTTATCGGGAGCTGCTTACACTGCAAGTAAAGGGCTACCAGATTTAGGCATCGTGACGTCTACTGAAGTAGCAGAGAGAGCAAGAGATTTAGTAAGAGCTACAGATTTACCAGTCCTTGTTGATATTGATACAGGATTTGGCGGTGTATTAAACGTAGCGAGAACAGCTGTAGAAATGGTAGAAGCGAAAGTAGCAGCAGTTCAAATTGAAGATCAACAATTACCAAAGAAATGTGGACATTTAAATGGTAAGAAACTTGTTACTACAGAAGAATTAGTTCAAAAAATAAAAGCGATTAAAGAAGTTGCACCAAGCTTATATATTGTAGCACGCACAGATGCTCGCGGTGTAGAAGGATTAGATGCCGCGATTGACAGAGCGAACGCATATGTAAAAGCAGGGGCAGATGCAATATTCCCTGAAGCACTTCAATCAGAAGAGGAATTCCGTCTATTTAATAGTAAAGTAAATGCACCTTTATTAGCGAATATGACTGAGTTCGGGAAAACGCCGTATTATAGTGCAGAGGAATTTGCGAATATGGGCTTCCAAATGGTTATTTATCCTGTAACTTCACTTCGTGTTGCAGCGAAAGCGTATGAGAATGTGTTTACTTTAATTAAGGAAACAGGTTCTCAAAAAGATGCACTTTCTAATATGCAAACGAGAAGTGAGTTATATGAAACAATTTCATATCATGACTTTGAAGAACTAGATACTGGAATTGCAAAAACAGTATTATCAGAGGATCAATAGATAAAACAACGAAGGCGATGAGAATACATCTTTGGCAAAACGAACTGCTTGATGTGAAAATTCATCGCCTTCTGTTTTCAATAAAAAGATATTCCACTCATCGTAGACGAGCATATGCAAAGAGCAATGAAGGCCGAAATGATAGGGGGATTCAGATGGAGAAAACGAAGTTACCTTGGGATGAATTTTTTTCACTCAATAAAGATGTGAACAATACTTACTTTACACCTGAAGATTTTTCAGGGGATGAAGATTTAATTGCAAAAACGACAGAACAATTCGTTAAACAAGAAATTGTTCCACAAATTGAGAACATTGAACAACATAACTATAAAGTTTCTCGTCAATTATTTGAGAAAGCTGGGGAACTTGGATTATTAGGCATTGAGGTACCAGAAGATTATGGTGGGTTCGAGTTAGGAAAGGCTGTCTCAGGTCTTGTAGCAGAAAAAATGGGTTACGCTGGTGCATTTAGCGTCTCTTTTAATATACACGCAGGTGTTGGTACGTTGCCTTACATATATTACGGAACGAAAGAACAAAAAGAAAAGTATTTGCCGAAAATCGCATCAGGAGAATGGATTGGTGCTTATGCTTTAACTGAGCCAAATGCTGGTTCGGATGCATTAAGTGCAAAAACGAGTGCAGTATTGAATGAAGATGGTACTGCTTGGAAGCTGAATGGTGAGAAGCAGTGGATTACAAATGCTCATATGGCAGAAGTTTACGTTGTTTTTGCGAAGACAAATAAAGGAATGACAGCGTTTATTGTCGAAAGAACATGTGAAGGTGTATCTATTGGATTAGAAGAAAAGAAGATGGGGATAAAAGGTTCTTCAACAGCGACTCTTATTTTAGAAGATGTTGTTATTCCTGCTGAAAATATTTTAGGGGAAGTTGGGAAAGGGCATCACGTAGCTCTTAATATTCTTAACTTCGCTAGACTAAAACTTGCTTTTGGAAATATTGGAACAGCAAAACAAGCAATCGGTTTGTCAGTTCAATATGGAAAAGAGCGAAAACAGTTCCAAACGGAATTAGTAGATTTTACGATGATTCAAGAGAAAATTGCAAATATGATCATTGCTACATATGGAGCAGAAAGTGCAGCTTACCGTACAGCAGGTGTAATTGATGAAGCAATTCATGAGAGTGATGAGGACCTTATGAAAAAAATGTCCCAATTTGCAATTGAATGTGCACTGAATAAAGTGAACGCTTCTGAAACACTTGCTTATATCGTAGATGAGGCTGTACAAATTCATGGTGGATACGGTTATATGCAAGAATACGAAGTAGAACGTTTATATCGTGATGCTAGAATTAGTCGTATTTTTGAAGGAACGAACGAAATTAATAGATTAACGGTTGCTAAAATGTTAATGAAACAATTCGAGCAAATTGAAGATCATGTAGTAGAAAGTGATATATCAAATGTAGAAAGAAACCATCGTTACATTTTATTAGCGAAAAAATTGTTGAAACAATCTTTGAAAACGCTCTCTAAAACTCCGGGCTTAAAAATTGATCAGGAGCAAGAATATTCACGTGTATTATCAAATATGTTGACGGACGTGTACGTCATGGAATCAGCATTTTTACGTACGAGTAAAGCAATTAATAAAAATGGTGAAGAAAAAGAGCGTACGAAGCAAATGATAACAGATGTTATTTGTGAAGAAGGATATCGTAAAGTAGAAGAAGCTGCGATTTCCATTCTTTCAGCAGCTGTCACAGAAGAACAAAATAGACAAGAAATATTAGCTGAAATCCGTCAATTATTAGTGCCTTTATACTCGAACTTATTTACGAAAAAGAGAGACATTGCGAAAGTTTTTATAAATCGCGGGAAATATATTGTGTAAATAGGAGGAAAGCGATATGAAAAAGATTGGTTTTATCGGCTTAGGTAACATGGGTCTTCCGATGTCTAAAAATTTAGTTAAATCAGGCTACACAGTATATGGAGTGGACTTGAATAAAGAGGCGGAAGCTTCCTTTGAAAAAGAAGGAGGAATTATCGGCCTATCAATCTCAAAACTAGCAGAGACGTGCGATGTGATTTTTACAAGTTTGCCTTCACCTCGTGCTGTGGAAGCGGTATATTTTGGGGCAGAAGGATTATTTGAAAATAGCCACTCGAATGTTGCTTTAATTGATACAAGTACAGTATCTCCACAATTAAACAAACAATTAGAGGAAGCGGCGAAGGAAAAGAAAGTAGACTTTTTAGCAGCACCTGTTAGTGGCGGGGTAATTGGTGCAGAAAACCGTACATTAACGTTTATGGTTGGTGGATCGAAAGAAGTATATGAGAAAACTGAATCTGTCATGGAAGTACTTGGAGCGAATGTTTTCCATGTTAGTGAGCAGATTGATAGCGGTACAACTGTTAAATTAATTAACAATCTATTAATTGGTTTTTATACAGCTGGTGTGAGTGAAGCTTTAACATTAGCGAAAAAGAACAATATGGATTTAGATAAAATGTTTGATATTTTAAATGTAAGTTATGGTCAAAGTAGAATTTATGAGCGTAATTATAAAAGTTTCATTGCATCAGAAAATTATGAGCCTGGCTTTACTGTAAATTTATTAAAGAAAGATCTAGGGTTTGCAGTAGATTTAGCTAAAGAAAGCGAACTTCACTTACCAGTAAGCGAAATGCTATTAAGCGTATATGAAGAAGCAAGTGAGGCAGGATATGGTGAAAACGATATGGCTGCTTTATATAAGAAAGTTAGCGAACAATTAATTTCTAATCAAAAATAGTGCACTTATAAAAACCATGATAAAAAAGGAGAGAATATAATGATTACAACTGAAATTAAACGAGTAAAAAATCATATTAATGGTGAGTGGGTAGAGTCTACTGGTACAGAAGTAGAAGCAGTTCCAAATCCAGCGACTGGAAAAATTATCGCTTACGTTCCGCTATCTCCGAAAGAAGATGTTGAAAAAGCTGTTGAAGCGGCAAAAGCAGCATATGAAACATGGTCTAAAGTACCAGTTCCGAATCGTTCAAGACAATTGTATAAATATTTACAGCTTTTACAAGGAAACAAAGAAGAGCTTGCAAAAATCATTACGCTAGAAAACGGTAAAACACTAACGGATGCAACTGGTGAAGTGCAGCGTGGTATTGAAGCAGTAGAACTTGCAACATCAGCACCAAATTTAATGATGGGACAAGCTCTTCCGAATATTGCTAGCGGAATTGATGGGTCGATTTGGCGCTATCCAATCGGTGTTGTTGCTGGTATTACACCGTTTAACTTCCCAATGATGATTCCATTATGGATGTTCCCACTTGCAATTGCTTGCGGTAATACATTCGTATTAAAAACATCTGAAAGAACGCCACTTTTAGCAGAGCGACTTGTAGAGTTATTCTATGAAGCTGGTTTCCCAAAAGGAGTATTAAATTTAGTACAAGGCGGAAAAGATGTTGTAAATAGCATTTTAGAAAATAAAGATATTCAAGCTGTTTCATTCGTTGGGTCTGAACCGGTAGCTCGTTACGTATATGAAACAGGTACGAAACATGGAAAACGTGTACAAGCGTTAGCAGGTGCGAAAAATCATGCGATTGTAATGTCAGATTGCAATCTTGAAAAAACAGTACAAGGTGTAATTGGATCTGCGTTTGCAAGTAGTGGCGAGCGCTGCATGGCATGTTCTGTTGTAGCAGTAGTAGATGAAATCGCTGATGAGTTCATCGATGTACTAGTAGCAGAGACGAAAAAGCTAAAAGTAGGTGACGGTTTCAACGAAGATAATTATGTTGGACCATTAATCCGTGAATCTCATAAAGAACGTGTTTTAGGCTATATTAATAGCGGTGTAACAGATGGAGCAACTTTACTGGTCGATGGTCGTAAAATCAATGAAGAAGTTGGGGAAGGTTACTTTGTTGGTGCAACGATCTTTGATGGTGTAAATCAAGAAATGAAAATTTGGCAAGATGAAATTTTCGCTCCAGTATTAAGTATTGTAAGAGTAAAAGATTTAGAAGAAGGTATTAAGCTGACAAATCAATCGAAATTTGCGAATGGTGCTGTTATTTATACATCAAATGGAAAACATGCACAAACATTCCGAGACAATATTGATGCTGGTATGATTGGTGTAAATGTTAATGTTCCAGCACCAATGGCATTCTTCGCATTTGCAGGAAACAAAGCTTCATTCTTTGGAGATCTTGGTACAAATGGTACGGATGGCGTTCAATTTTATACACGCAAAAAAGTCGTAACTGAGCGTTGGTTTTAAGAAATAGTATGTAAGTTGTTACAATAAAAAACCACTCTAAAGAGTGGTTTTTTATTGTGTATTAATTATTTCTTTCAAAGGCTAATTTAATACCAAATCCAATTAAGACGAGTCCTGTAACTCCTTGAATATAACGCTGTGTCTTCGGTTTTTTCATAAAAGCACTAATTTTATCAATTAAAAATATATAAAAAGCAAACCAAATGACTGTTAAAATGAGATAAGTAAGTCCCATAACGAGAAGTTGTATAAATGTATTATGATTTGGGTTTAAAAACTGTGGTAAAAAAGTTAAAAAGAAAACTGCAACCTTAGGGTTTAGTAAATTTGTAAGAAACCCTTGGCGAAAGCAAGAAGTATGTTTATTTTCATTATTTATTGGAACTTCATTTGTAGTTAAGTCTTCTGTGCTTCTTACTGCTAAAAGGGCTTTAATACCAATATAGACTAAATATACAGCACCAACATATTTAAAAATAGAAAATAAAAGAGCAGACTTTACAATAAGTGCCGAAAGACCAATTACAGCAGCTAAAGTGTGAATTAAAAGTGCAACACAAGTACCAAAAACAGTTTTTACGCCGCCGATTTTTCCAGCAACCAATGTATTTTTCGTAGCCATTGCTGTATCAGGACCGGGTAGAATAATAAGACATATAGACATGATAATAAACAAAAAATAATTTTCCATAATGTTATCCGCCTTCCTTTGTTGTTTTTAGAAAATTCGATTAACGTTAGTTTAACATATATTTTAGTTAAATAAAATTAAATTATATTTAAAATTATTTAACTAAAAAGAAGAGGTCATATAGAGTAGCTGAGAGTAAGCTACAATATATGGCCTCGTTGTTTAGGCGTTAAGTAAGTTAAAGAAACGATTTACATCTTCTTCTGAAACATCACTTAATTGTTTATATTTATAATTTGGATTTTGATCTTTATCAACTACAACTGAGCGTACTCCTTCAAAGAAGTCTTCATGTCGCATGAAGTTTTTAGCGAGTATAAGGTCTGTCGCGAAACATTCTTCAACTGACTTTTCTTGGCCATCGATAAATTGTTTTAATGTTACTTTTAATGAAACAGGGGATTTTGATAATAGCTTTTCTTTCGTTGCTTGGGCAAAGGAACTTGGATCTTTCTCTAACGATTGAATGATTCCCTCAATTGTATCGAATGCAAAATGCGAATTAATTTCTTCTAATGAAGAAGAAAGATTGCCATCTAAGTTTGGAGCAGTTGCAAATGTACGAATAACTTCTTTTAAATGAGTATGTACATCTTCTTTATTCCAATTTACATTTTCAAGTGCGGTAAGGAAATTTGGTAATGAATCTGATGTCATAAAATAATCAGCAGCGTTTATATATAATACATCAGGAGCTTTTAAAATGGATGCTGTTAAAGCAACATATCGGCCAGTAGATCCTGGAGCTTTATTTAAGAAATAAGCAGCACCGACATCTGGGAAGAAACCGATGTTCATTTCAGGCATTGCCCACTTCGTACGTTCTGTTACAATTCGATATTTAGCTCCATTTGTCAGACCAACACCACCGCCCATTACGATTCCATCTAAACAGGCGATAATTGGTTTTTTATATTGATAAATAAATGTATCAATTTCATATTCTTCTTCAAAAAATTGTTCTGCATGCTGTAATGCAATCTCATTTGAACGTGCTTCGTATAGCGTTTTAATGTCGCCACCTGCACAAAAACCTTTCGTTCCAGCTCCTTTTAAAACGATAACTGTAATCTGATCATCTTGTTCCCATTCTTTAAGTTTTTGCCCAATTGGTTTTAACATGTCATAGGATAAAGAATTAAGTGCCTTTGGACGGTTTAAAGTAATAGATGCAACGCCGTTTTCGCTAACAGAAAATAAAACGTGTTCAGTCATTATAAATCCTCCCTTACATATCTTCCTATTCTTATTTCTTGATACATGATGAAATGTCCTTTATAAATTTGTCTAATATTGGCGCTATAAGGATTAATATGTACTCCGCATATTTTGACGAGTTATATTTGCAGGATTTTGAAGAATGAAGAGGAATATTACAACATTACTGTAAGCGCAATTATTTGGAATTATAGTGTTGAAGGCGCTATTATATGTATAATTTATATTGAGTTATTATGTGTGGCGTAACAATTTATTAAAGAGTGGATGTAGAAAAAATTAAAAAGCTGAATTGTCTAACTTTTAAAGAACGTGGGGTTTGTATATAATTAGAAATAGAGAAAGGAGAGATCGGAATGCCAGGACCTTTACTATTGTCGGTAATTATTTTGTCATCTCTTATGGTAGGAATTACACAGTATTTTCATCATACAGATACGACAGAAGAAGTGAAGGATAAGGTGCGTCTCGTGTTTCCGATTTTTATAATATCTATTTCCATATGTTTTTTACTAAATAAAGATGGGTATGTAGTGGCCGTATTCGCGTTTTTTGTAGCGATTGTCTTAATAACTGTATTGTACTACGTTATGAAAGAGTACTTACAAAAATAAGGATGCCTGAATGGCATTTTTATTTTTGTAGATTTAAAATTTCACATACCGTACTTTATGTAAAAAAACATAAAATACTTATAATTAAAAAAGTGTGTACATCGTAGTGTATTTACTTGTCAATCTTGCATGACCACTATACTATTAAAATGTAGAGATTAGAAAAAAGGGGTTGTATCTAGCATGAAATTTGAGATGCACACAAAAATTATTTCAAATGAAAAAGAAGTAAGATTACATATAGAAGATAATTTATTTCAATTAAATTTAGATGGTTATCATCTATTTACTGTTCAAGAAATATTGCCTTTATATAAATCAAACGAAGAAAGAATCGGTAGTGCAATTGTCCAAAAGTTAGAATGGGAGAACGGAAAAACTACACTAAACTATCAGCTCGTTTCACTACAATCAGTAAACTAAAAGGAGAAGGATAATATGAAGTTTTTTCATACAGCGGATTGGCATTTAGGTAAGCTTGTTCATGGTGTATATATGACTGAAGATCAAAAAATTGTGTTAGATCAGTTTGTACAAGCTGTTGAAGAAGAAAAACCGGATGCTGTAATTATTGCAGGAGATTTATATGACCGAGCAATTCCACCTACAGAAGCAGTAGACTTATTAAATGATGTATTACAAAAAATAGTTATTGATTTACAAACACCAGTAATCGCAGTTGCAGGAAACCACGATAGTCCGGACCGTATACATTTTGGTAGTAATTTAATGAAAAAACAAGGATTACATATTGTTGGACAATTCCAGTTTCCATATAATCCTGTTGTTTTAAATGATGAATACGGAGAGGTTCATTTCCATCTCATTCCGTATGCGGATCCAAGTATTGTTAGACATATATTGAAAAATGAAGATGTTCGTTCTCATGATGATGCGATGCGTATTTTTATGAATGAACTTTCTGAAACGATGGATAAAGAAGCGAGACATGTATTTGTAGGACATGCATTTGTAACTTCTTCAGGAGAGGCTGAGGAAAATACAAGTGATGCGGAACGACCACTTTCAATTGGTGGTGCTGAATATGTAAATAGCCATTATTTTGATAAGTTTCATTACACGGCGCTTGGTCATTTACATCAAGCGCATTTTGTACGTAATGAGACAATTCGTTATTCAGGTTCGCCACTTGCCTATTCTATCTCTGAAGAAAAACATAAAAAAGGATATTATATTGTGGAACTGGATGAAAAAGGTGAAACAACAATTGAAAAACGGTTACTTACACCACGTCGTAAAATGCGCACAGTAGAAGCAAAAATAGATGACTTATTGCATCATCCAGTAGATGAGGATTATGTATTTGTGAAATTATTAGACGAAAATCCAGTCTTGCAGCCAATGGAAAAAATACGTTCTGTATACCCAAATGCAATGCATGTTGAAAGATCTATTCAAAGACGAGAGTTCACAGATGAAAATGAAGTAACTATTTCAAGACATAAAACGGATGATTTATCACTTTTAAAAGCTTTTTATAAAGAAATGAAAGGGTTAGAGTTATCAGAAGAGAAAGAACGTCTATTTATAGAGGTATTACAAACAGTGCAAGAACGGGAAGGTGAGCGAGGATGAGACCGATTCAGCTAATTATGACAGCATTTGGGCCCTATAAACAGAAAGAAGTAATCGATTTTAACGATCTTGGAGATCATCGTATCTTCGCCATTTCTGGGAATACAGGAGCTGGAAAGACAACGATTTTTGATGCGATTTGTTATGTGTTATATGGAGAAGCTAGTGGGGAAGAGCGTAGTGATACAAGCATGCTCCGTAGTCAATTTGCTGATGATAATGTTTATACAAGTGTGGAATTAACCTTTCAATTAAAAGGGAAAAGATATGAAATAAAGCGACAACTGGGGCATAAAAAACAAGGGAATAAAACAATTACAGGACATGCAGTTGAATTATATGAAGTAATTAATGAAGAAAAGGTTCCTTGTGTCGATCGTTTTCATGTAACGGATGTAAATAATAAAGTTGAAGATTTAATTGGATTAAGTAAACATCAATTTAGCCAAATAGTAATGTTACCGCAAGGAGAGTTCCGAAAGCTATTAACGTCTGAAACAGAAAATAAAGAAGAGATTTTACGTCGTATTTTTAAAACAGATCGTTATAAGTTAATGCGTGAATTACTTGACCAAAAACGCAAACAATGGAAGGACGTCTTACAAGAAAAACAAAAAGAACGAGAGCTATATTTCCGTAATGTTTTTAAATTGCCAATACGTGATGGAGCATTGTTAGAGACATTAGTGGAACAAGAGCATGTAAATACACATCAAGTAGTAGAGGCATTAGAACAAGAAACAGCTGCGTATAAGGCAGAGGTTGAGAAATTACAAGTAGAACAAGATGTTCAAACGAAGCAATTAAAGGATGCTGAAACACGTTTTCATGCAGCGAAATCTGTAAATGAGAAATTTATAGATTTACAACAAAAGAATGAGAAATATAATACTTTACAAGAAAACCGTACAGTTATTGAAATGAAAGAAAAATCTTTTAAACGTGCGGAACAAGCAAAGCGCTTATTACCATTTGAACAATGGTACGAAGAAGCAATGCAAAATGAGCAGAAGGCTGAAAGTTTGTTAAAACAGATAATCGCCAAAAAAGAAAATATAACGAATAACTTTGAACTTGCTCAGGAAAAATATGAAGCAGTAAAGAATAAAGAACCTGAGAGAGAAAATGCAAAAAAACTCGTTCAAAGATTAGAAGAGTTACAACCGATCATTGCATCATTAGCTGAGAAACAGTTGAATTTACAAAATACAGAAATTCAAGTAGAGAAATTAAAAGAAAGTATGCAAAACTTAGATCGACAATTAGAGGAGCATACAAATCAAAAACAGCTAATGTCTGATGAATTACAGCAATTAGAAGTAGCGCTTGAACAATATGTAGCTAAAGTAGAAGAGCTAACGAATATGCGAGAAGATGCAAAAATTTTAAAGCAAGCATATGATGTTTGGCAAGAAAAACAAAAATTCGAGCAAGAAAAAGAAGCGGCATATAATAAGATGCAATTGGCAGTTAAAGCATATGAAAATATGGAACGTCGCTGGTTAAGTGAACAAGCTGGTATATTAGCTCTTCATTTACATGATGGTGAATCTTGTCCAGTATGTGGTAGTACGAACCATCCGAAAAAAGCTACAGAGCAAAGTGATGCGATTGATGAGAAAGAGTTAAATGATTTAAGAGACAAGAAGAATGTTGCTGAAAAATTACATGTTCAATTAGAGGAGAAATGGAATTTCTATCATCTTCAATATGAACAGGTAATAGAAGAGGTTAAGAAGCGAGGCTATCGCTCGGAAGAATTAGTTGAAACATACAGTGCGCTTGTTCAAAAGGGAAAACAATTAGCAACTGAAGTGAATACGTTAAAAGCAAGCGAAGAAACGCGTAAGCAAACTGCTGTGAATATAAAAAGCGTAGAAGAAAAAGTAGATGTACTTCAGAAACAAAAGCGTGAGGTAGAAATAGAGCAGCACCGTATAGAAATTGAGTGTATGCAGCTTCGTACGTCATATGAACATGATAAGAAAAGTATTCCTGAAAGCTTACAAACAGTACAAGCTTGGAAAGTTCAGTTTGACCAAGCTATGCATGAACTCAGATTAATGGAAGACGAATGGAAGAAAGTGCAGGAAGCGTATCAACATTGGCAAAATGAAAATATACGTATTCAAGCAGAACAGGAAAGTGCTTCTAATCAATTTGAAAGTACAAAAGTGAAGAAAGAAGAGACTTTCGCGCGCTTTATGAAAGAGCTTGAACAGAGCGGATTTACAGATCAAATCATGTATAAAGAAGCTAAATTAAATGATATCGAGATGGAGATGTTACAAAAAGAAATTCAAAGTTATTATTCATCTCTTGAAGTGCTTGCAAAACAAATTGAAGAGTTACATGCTGAATTAAAAGATAAAGAGTACATGGATATTACGGCGTTAGGTGAACACATAACAGAATTACAAATTAATCTTGATATAATAAAAGAAAAACGTCAACGTGCGCAAAATGCGGTAACATATATTTCTGATTTACATGAAAACATTAAACGAATTGATGAACAAATTCATGAGGAAGAAAAAGCATTCCAAGAACTTGTTGATTTATATGAAGTAATGAAAGGCGATAATGAAAGTCGTATATCCTTTGAACGTTACATCTTAATTGAGTATCTAGAACAAATCGTTCAAATCGCAAACGAACGATTACGTAAATTATCAAATGGACAATTTTATTTAAAACGAAGTGAACGAGTTGAAAAGAGAAATCGACAAAGTGGATTAGGCTTAGATGTATATGACGCATACACAGGTCAAACCCGAGATGTAAAAACATTATCTGGCGGTGAGAAATTTAACGCATCACTTTGCCTAGCACTTGGAATGGCAGACGTAATTCAAGCGTATGAAGGTGGTATTTCCATCGAAACGATGTTTATCGATGAAGGGTTCGGTTCATTAGATGAAGAGTCATTAACGAAGGCAGTTGACGCCCTAATCGACTTACAAAAATCAGGCCGCTTTATCGGTGTCATTTCACACGTTCAAGAGCTGAAAAACGCAATGCCAGCTGTATTAGAAGTAACGAAGCAGAAGGATGGGTGTAGTCAGACGAGGTTTGTAGTGAAATAGGTCGATTTTTTCGGTTTTTATTACTAGTCACAGTTTTGGTCACGCTTTTCGAATACCTCGTCGAGCTTTTCTGAAATTGTTCTTTAATGTTAATTACTTTGGGAAGGGGAGAGATTATATGTTCCCTTCCTCATTTTTTGCGTTTTTCTTCAAAGTTTGTGAAACGAGTTCTGCTCGATCTCTAACTTTACTAGAAATCTTGCAAAAGAGAAGTAGATAATTTCTGCAAGTGGATTAAATGTGGACATTATGACAAACAAAAGGCAGTTTCACATTGAGACTGCCTTTTACTATATATCTATGAGTTGTCTGAAGAAGGTGGCGTATTTGCCAAACGGTTATAACTTTTAAAAGCTGAAATCGCAGATATAACACCACCTGTTAAAAATAAAGCTGAACCACCAACTAAAATAATACGACTGACATATGTTTCACGAGCTTCTTCAACTTGTTCTTGTGATGGTGTTGGCATTATAATTCCCCCTCAATAATAATGTGTTTTGTAATAGTATATACAAATGCCTAACATGTGTTAAAAACGCTAGATAGTTAATTATAGGTAGAATTATTAGTTCTGTAAAAAAATATAGAAAGTTAAATGAATCCTATAGTATCAAAAAACGTTTTAATTATTTGAAAAATCTTCACCCTAAATTTATGCGAACTTCACATACAGCACAAATTGAAATTATATTATGTATATGTACCAAATAAATAAAATTTTATAACATTTGTGTTTTTAAATGATGAAAATCCAATTATTCCTATATAAGGGTCTTAATTGTATGTTAGAGATATCATTTTATTTAGAAGCAGTTATAAATAAAAAGGAATTCAAATAAAAGGGGAATGTCTTATGACAACACATACGAGCGAGATAAAAAAAAGTGTAGTAACTGAAGAAGATGTGGATATTTTAAAAATAATGGCGCATCCAATACGATTACAAATCGTAAATGAATTAAGTGCACGCAAAACTTGTAATGTAACACAATTAACAGAAATATTAAATATTCCTCAATCGACTGTTTCGCAGCATTTATCAAAAATGAAAGGTAAAGTGTTAAGAGCTGAGAGAAGAGGGTTAGAAATTTATTATTACATTAATAATTTAAAAGCAAGCAAGATTGTTAGTGTTTTAGGATATATAAATTAATGAAGTGTTATTATACAAAATAGCCTCCGCTGTTAAGCAGGGGCTATTTTGTATTGTTTTATTTATTTGCATTTAAAATTTTATAATTTTTATGATTTACAATTGTTCGGTCAAATTCAAAAGTACCACCGCTCACATCTGTAACTTCAACTAAGACCGATTCAGTGTATAGTTTTAGTACAGATCCTGTAATCTTTAAGTTACTTCGTTGAAATAGTATAGTATCCCCTACGTTTGCTTTCATAGTACCTCCTTATAAAAGACGGAATTGTTTGTTTATTATATATATTAAACCACGTATAGATATATTAGTGAATGTTTAGTTTTATTTATCAATAAAATATTTGTTGTTTAATAAACTGAAAGTGCAACATTATGTAAATAGATTGTATATTTTCTATTTTTATGTACGAAATTGGAAATACAAAAAGAGTGGGATTTTTGAGCACAAGCCTTGTAACGAAAAGCCAGTTTATAGGACTATTAAATGACTTGTATCAAGGAATGCGGGCGCAACAGGTTACAAAGCTGGAGCGTTAAAAAGAATATGGTGTTTTTTTGTTGTATAGGATAATCAAAATTTTGGAGTCTAGCCATGGTGTAACAGGGCGCATAACTTTTTATAAAAGAGGATATGAAAACACACATAAGTCGTATTGATGTAAAACATTATAAAAGCTGTTACGTATTTAACAAGTAGTTTTTTGTATTTCACCCTTCGTTTTCTGTAACTGATTCCATATTTTTGACGCTCTATCTTGTAAGTGCTTACATAAGTGAAAACATCTTATACAATGAAGTAGTTAAATCGAATGAGGTGGCGAAAATGAAAATAAAAAAAGCATATTTAGCGAATAGCATTGAAATAGAAAGAGGAGGCGGAATGATATGAAAAAATCAACTGTTAATCCATGGCTTGTTGTCCTTGGCACAGTCATAGTACAAATGGGGCTTGGGACGATATATACATGGAGTTTATTCAATCAGCCATTAGTTAGTAAATACGGTTGGAGTCTAAACGCTGTTGCTATAACTTTCTCAATTACTAGTCTTTCCTTAGCATTTTCAACTTTATTTGCGAGTAAATTGCAAGAAAAATGGGGACTTCGTAAACTTATTATGATAGCTGGACTAGCATTAGGACTAGGATTAATACTTAGTTCACAAGCTTCCTCATTAATATTGCTTTATGTATTAGCGGGAGTTGTTGTAGGTTATGCAGATGGTACAGCATATATCACTTCACTATCCAATTTAATAAAGTGGTTTCCAGAGCGTAAAGGTTTAATTGCTGGTATTTCTGTCTCTGCATATGGTTCGGGTAGCTTAATCTTTAAATACATTAATGCACAGTTGATTGAATCAGTTGGTGTATCACAAGCGTTTATATACTGGGGTTTAATTGTTACAGCTATGATTGTAATTGGCGCATGTTTAATCCATCAAGCTGCTGATCAAGGTGCAGTTCATGAAACAAAAACTAAGGAATATACAACAAAAGAAATGTTAGGCACAAAACAAGTATACTTATTATTTATTATGTTATTTACATCATGTATGAGTGGCTTATACTTAATTGGTATGGTAAAAGACATCGGTGTTCAACTTGTAGGGCTTAGCGCAGCAACAGCAGCTAATGCGGTGGCTATGGTTGCAATTTTCAATACATTAGGTCGTATTATTCTAGGACCGTTATCAGATAAAATCGGCCGTTTAAAAATCGTTACTGGTACTTTTGTTGTTATGGCGGCTTCAGTCTTAGTTTTAAGTTTCGTAGATTTAAACTATGGTATCTACTTCGTCTGTGTAGCAAGTGTAGCGTTTTGCTTTGGTGGAAATATCACTATTTTCCCAGCTATTGTTGGTGATTTCTTCGGTATGAAAAACCATAGTAAAAACTACGGAATTGTGTATCAAGGATTTGGATTTGGAGCGCTCGCTGGCTCCTTTATAGGTGCAGTTCTAGGTGGATTTAAACCAACATTCATGGTGATCGGCGTATTATGTGTCGTATCATTTATTATCGCAATTTTAATTCAAGCACCTAATCAGAAAAAAGAAAAAGAAGAAGAGTATCGCAGTGTAGCGTAAGTATTTAAATTTTCTATAGCACTAAGGCAACTAAAAAGTACCCTATAAAATAGGGTGCTTTTTTCCGATACATAATAAAATTACGAAAGGGAAGTGGATATCGAACCACTTTCCTTTTTTATTTATGATCTAATTTTAATAGTTTTTCTCTAACCGGTCTTTATTATTTACGGAATTTTACTGATAAAAGAGTTATTAAAATATCTGATTGGATTATATTGGAATATTATTGAGTCACGCATAATATATGAAAATCTTAGATTATATATAAGATATGCATTGAGAAATGAAAGATGTAAAGTAAAATATTTTCAGAAAAATATTGAGAAAAGAAAAACTTAAATTTTTGATAAAGTATTGTGGGCGAAGAAATCTACAGGTTCTCTTTTTCAATTTCAAAAAAGATGATAAGGAATTATGGATTAAATTTTTATTTAAAGTACATTTTAATGCTTATGGATGCAGTCGGGCATAGAAACGTAAAAAATATTTTATCTGAAAAATAAAAAAAGATTGACAAGTATATTGAGAAACATTATCATTTCGATGTAGATAGAGAAAATGAAAATCATTATCAATGGGTTTGATTTGATGAAAAGTACACTTGACCAATTAGTTTAGTAAGTGTATTATTTTTTACATCATAAGTGATAATGAAAATCGTTATCATTTGTGTTGTTAAACTTGATTAATTTTTATATGAAGGGATAGAGGAAATGAGCCTAGGGGAATTTGATGAAAAAACCGTTTTAGTAACAGGTGCAGCGCAAGGTATAGGTAGTGTTGTAGCAAAAATGTTTTTAGAAAGAGGAGCTACAGTTATTGCGGTTGATCAAAATGCAGAAGGGCTTAATATGTTCTTAAATCATTATGCACTAAATGAAAACCGTATTAAGACGTTTCATTTAGATGTGAGTGATAGTGCCGCTGTTGAAGATATGATAAACGGTATTGAAAATGATATAGCACCAATAGATATATTAGTAAATGTTGCTGGTGTTTTACGCATGGGAGCGATTCACTCTTTAAGTGATGAAGATTGGCATAAAACATTCTCTGTAAATACTACAGGAGTTTTCTATATGTCCCGAGCAGTAAGTAAACGTATGATGGTAAGAAAGTCAGGGGCAATTGTTACAGTTGGCTCAAATGCGGCAAATACTCCGAGAATGGAGATGGCTGCGTATGCTGCATCAAAAGCTGCAACGACGATGTTTATGAAATGTTTAGGGTTAGAACTTGCAGCGTATAACATTCGCTGTAACTTAGTTTCTCCAGGTTCTACTGAAACTGAAATGCAAAGATTATTATGGGCTGATGAGAATGGAGCTGAAAATATAATTGCTGGTTCTCAAAATACATATAGACTCGGTATTCCGTTACAAAAAATTGCACAACCTTCAGAAATTGCTGAAGCAGTATTGTTTTTAGCCTCTGATAAAGCGAGTCATATTACAATGCACAATTTATGTGTCGATGGCGGAGCTACATTAGGAGTTTAATAAAAAATTCAGGAGGTTTTAATACTATGAATGAACTTATAGCCGTAAAGGAACTGTCAGAAAAATTATTAGAAGATTATAAAACTGAATCTTCGTTCTTTTTTGCTTCACCAACTCGAACGATATTGACAGAAGGAGAGTTTACTACAGTAAAGCATCATGAAATTGAAAGTTTTCCAGAACTTGTACAAGCGGTATTAAGTAATGCAAAACAAGCTGGAAATCCGAATCCTATCGTTGTTGGTGCTTTGCCTTTTGATCGTAGAAAAGAAGTTCAACTTATCGTACCAGAACATAGTAGAATTACTGAGCGTTTACAGTTAGAGACAACAAATGAGATAAAACGAAATGAGAAACTGACATTCGAAATGACACCAGTTCCAGCTCCTGAAGTTTATATGAATGGTGTGAAGCAAGGGATTGAAAAAATTCAGGACGGAGATTTAAAGAAAATCGTTCTATCCAGATCGTTAGATGTTAAATCTTCAGAGAAGATTGATAAACAAAAACTACTTCGCGAATTAGCAGAGCATAATAAGCACGGTTATACATTTGCTGTGAATTTACCGGAAGATGAAAACGAGTGTAATAAGACATTAATTGGAGCAAGTCCTGAATTACTCGTTTCACGTAATGGTATGCAAGTTATTTCTAATCCGTTAGCTGGTTCAAGACCACGTAGTGATGATCCAGTAGAAGATAAGAGAAGAGCAGAGGAGTTACTTTCTTCTCCGAAAGATTTACATGAACATGCGGTAGTAGTGGAAGCGGTTGCTGCTGCGCTTCGTCCATACTGTCATACATTACATGTTCCAGAAAAACCATCCGTTATTCATAGTGAAGCGATGTGGCATTTGTCTACTGAAGTGAAAGGTGAACTAAAGGATCCAAATACTACTTCTTTGGAATTAGCGATTGCTCTTCATCCTACGCCAGCAGTTTGCGGAACGCCGATGGAAGAAGCGAGAGAGGCTATTCAAAAAATTGAGCCATTTGACCGTGAATTCTTTACAGGAATGCTAGGATGGAGCGATTTAAATGGAGATGGTGAATGGATTGTTACAATTCGCTGTGCTGAAGTGCAAGAAAATAAACTTCGATTATTTGCAGGAGCAGGAGTTGTTGCTGAGTCAAAACCAGAAGATGAGTTAGCAGAAACATCAGCTAAGTTCCAAACAATGCTGAAGGCTTTAGGACTAAGAGATAATTCGCTGAATGAAAAATAGGGGGAAGAAAGAATGTTAACAGGTTATACGGAATGGCCAGAAGAATTTGCAAATCGTTATCGAGAAGAAGGATGTTGGCTTGGAGAAACATTTGGTTCGTTATTAAGAGAGCGTGCTGAAAAATATGGAGATCAAATTGCGGTTGTAAGTGGTGATACGCATATAACATATAGTGAGCTTGATAAAAAAGTAGATCGCTTAGCTGCAGGCTTACTGAATTTAGGAGTAAAGCAAGAGGATCGAGTTGTAATCCAATTACCTAACATTATCGAGTTTTTCGAAATATGCTTTGCGCTATTTCGCATTGGAGCACTTCCTGTTTTTGCACTACCTTCACATCGAAGCAGTGAAATTAGTTATTTTTGTGAGTTTGGTGAGGCGAGTGCTTACGTTATTTCAGATAAGGCTCTCGGCTTTGATTATCGAAAACTAGCAAGAGAAGTGAAAGAGAAAGTGCCCACTTTACAACATGTAATTGTAGCGGGAGAAGAAGAAGAGTTTGTGAACATAAGTGATCTATATATAGATTACGTTCCATTACCAGAAGTTAAGCCAAGTGATGTTGCGTTTCTCCAATTATCGGGAGGGACAACAGGGCTTTCTAAATTAATTCCTAGAACGCATGATGACTATATTTATAGTTTACGTGTTAGCGCTGAAATTTGTAATTTAAATGCAGAGAGCGTCTATATGGCAATTCTTCCAGTAGCACATAATTACCCGATGAGTTCTCCAGGGACATTTGGAACTTTCTATGCAGGTGGAAAAGTAGTGTTGGCAACTGGAGGGAGCCCAGACGAGGTATTTGCACTTATAGAAAAAGAAAAAGTTACGATTACCGCCCTCGTTCCGCCATTAGCAATGATTTGGCTGGATGCGGCATCTTCCCGTAATAACGACTTATCGAGCTTGCAAGTGATTCAAGTAGGAGGTGCGAAATTTAGTGCCGAAGTTGCAAAGCGTATTCGCCCTACATTTGGATGTACGTTACAGCAAGTGTTCGGTATGGCAGAAGGGTTAGTAAATTACACGAGATTAAATGATCCTGAAGAAATCATCATTCATACACAAGGTAGACCGATGTCTACATTCGATGAAGTACGGGTTGTTGATGAAAATGATAACGATGTAAAACCTGGTGAAGTAGGTAGTTTATTAACAAGAGGGCCATATACAATTCGAGGCTATTATAAAGCAGAAGAGCATAATGCACGATCATTTACAAAGGATGGATTTTATCGCACAGGTGATCTTGTAAAAGTAAATGAACAAGGTTACATCATTGTAGAAGGTAGGGATAAAGATCAAATTAACCGTGGTGGTGAGAAAGTTGCTGCGGAAGAAGTGGAAAATCATCTATTAGCACATGATGCGGTACATGATGTAGCGATTGTATCGATGCCTGATGATTATTTAGGAGAACGTACTTGTGCCTTTGTTATAGCTCGAGGACAAGCTCCAACAGTAAGCGAATTAAAAATGTTTTTAAGAGAACGCGGTATAGCAGCTTATAAGATTCCAGATCGAATTGAATTTATTGAATCATTCCCGCAAACAGGTGTTGGAAAGGTAAGCAAAAAAGAGTTACGTAAAGTCATTACTGAAAAACTTATTACGGCAAAACGATAAAAAATATAAAAATTGGAAGGAAGTGATTAGATGGCTATCCCATCTATTTCAGTATACAAAATGCCAGTTGAATCAGAACTACCAAAAAATAAAGTGAACTGGACACCAGATCCGAAGCGTGCGGTTCTTCTAATCCATGACATGCAAGAATATTTTCTTGATGCATATAGCGATAAAGAATCACCAAAAGTAGAACTCATTTCAAATATTAAGGTGATAAGAGAAAGATGTAAGGAACTTGGTATACCAGTAGTTTATACAGCACAACCAGGTGGACAAACGTTAGAACAACGGGGGTTATTACAAGATTTCTGGGGGGACGGTATTCCTGCTGGACCAGATAAAAAGAAAATTGTCGATGAACTTACTCCTGATGAGGATGATATATTCTTAACAAAATGGAGATATAGTGCATTTAAAAAGACAAATCTATTAGAAATTTTAAATGAACAGGGAAGAGATCAACTTATTATTTGCGGTATTTATGCACATATTGGCTGCCTTTTAACAGCTTGTGAAGCATTTATGGATGGAATAGAGCCGTTCTTTATAGCAGATGCAGTTGCTGATTTTTCACAAGAGCATCATAAACAAGCATTAGAGTATGCATCTAGTAGATGTGCAGTAACGACATCAACAAACTTACTATTAAAAAATTTACAAAGTGTAAAAGGTGATGAGAGTGAAGGAATCACTATACAGGAAGTGCATGAACTAGTTGCACAACTACTTCGTGAGCCAGTAGAGAGTATTGATATTGATGAGGACTTACTAAATAGAGGACTTGATTCGGTCAGAATTATGAGTTTAGTAGAGAAGTGGCGTCGCGAAGGGAAAGAAATAACTTTTGCAGATTTAGCAGAACGTCCAACTGTTTCAGATTGGTACAGTTTACTATCTTCACAGACAGCACAGGTACTGTAACAAATAGACTACATAATAAAGGGGTAGTAAAGAATGCCTAATAGTCAAAAGGTTCGCCATTCGTTATCATCTGCGCAGACTGGTATGTGGTTTGCACAGCAATTAGATCCGCTGAATCCAATTTATAATACTGGGGAATATGTAGAAATAAACGGAAATATTAATCAAGATATTTTTGAATTAGCAGTACGTAAAGTTGTAATGGAAGCAGAAGCACTGCATGTTCGTTTCGAAGAGGATGAAATTGGTCCATGGCAAGTTATTGAAGAATTACAGTTTCATATGCATTTTATTGACGTTCGTAAAGAAGAAAATCCTGAAGAGGCCGCTAAAGTATGGATGAAAAATGATTTATCTATGCCAGTCGATTTGAAAACAGATAAATTATTTACTGAAGTACTTATTCAAGTTGAAAATAATCGTTTCTTTTGGTATCAGCGCATCCATCACATTGTGATGGATGGCTATGGGTTTTCTATTCTTAGCCAAAAGGTAGCCAATGAGTATACATCACTTATAGAAGAAACAAATAAGAATGGAAAGTCATTTGGCTCTCTTGCAAAAATTGTACAAGAAGATAATGAGTATCGTGAATCTACACAATTTCAGGAAGATCGTACTTTTTGGTTAGAGAAGTTTGCAGATGAACCGGAAGTTGTAAGTTTGGCAGAACGAGCGCCGAGAACATCAAATGGATTTTTACGAGAAACTGCTTATTTATCAAATGCTAGTACGAAAACTTTACTAGAAGATATAAACATTTCGTTAACGAGTTGGCCCGAATTTATTGTAGCCGTAACAAGTATTTACATGCATAAATTAACAGGTGCAAATGATATTGTTTTAGGTTTACCAATGATGGGGCGTCTCGGTTCTGCATCTATTTATACACCGAGCATGGTAATGAATTTAGTACCACTTCGTCTCACTGTAACTCCAAATATAACTCTTGCGGAATTATTACAGCAAGTTTCTAAAGAAATCCGAGACGTACGTCGTCATCATAAATATCGTCATGAGGAATTAAGAAGAGACTTAAAGTTACTAGGTGAAAATCAAAGGTTGTTTGGGCCGTTAGTGAATGTTATGCCTTTTGATTATGGGCTTAACTTTGCTGGGAATCGTGGTATTACACATAATTTATCAGCAGGACCTGTCGATGATTTATCGATAAATGTTTATAAACGTTTCGATGAAAATGAGCTAATGATTCATTTTGATGCGAATCCGGAAGTATATAGCGATACGGAACTAGCATTGCATAAAGAAAGATTTATGAATCTATTCGAGTTAGTAGTAAATAATTATGAGAAAAACGAGTCGATTGGAAAAATAAACATTACTCTTCCTGAAGAAAATCATAAAGTTTTATTGAAATGGAATGAAACGAAGGAAGCTGAAGAGCTAATTAATCTACCTTTATTATTTGAAAAACAAGTACAAAAAAATCCAAATAAAATAGCGGTTACTTGTAACGGAGTAGACCTTACGTATAAAGAGCTAAATGAGCGAGCGAATGAACTGGCGCACTATTTAGTAGAAGAAGGAATAGGGCCAAATCAGTTTGTGGCTTTAGTATTTCCAAGATCAATAGAAATGGTAATTAGTATGCTAGCAGTCTTAAAGGCAGGTGCAGCGTATTTACCAATAGATCCAGAATACCCAGCTGAGCGAATAAATTATATAGTAAATGATGCAAAACCAGTTTGTTTCATCACACATTCATCTGTTTCATCTAATTTAGTTATAGAAAATGATATGAAAAAAATCGAATTAGATCGCGAAGAAACAGAACTAGCATTAAAAGCATATTCTCATATGAATCTACCATTTAGAAATGATGAATCACTTCTAAAGCCTGCGTATACAATTTACACTTCAGGATCAACCGGAAATCCAAAAGGTGTAATTGTTCCTATGAAAGCTTTAAGTAACTTTTTATTGGCTATGGACGATATGTTTTCATTACATGAAAACGATCATTTATTAGCAGTTACAACGTTTGCATTTGATATTTCTGCACTAGAAATTTATTTACCTCTTATTAGTGGTGCAAGTTTAACAATCGCACAAAAAGAGGTAATTCAAGAACCAACTGCGTTAACTGCACTTTTACAAGAAGAAAGAGCGACAATTATGCAAGCTACACCGACGCTTTGGCAGGCGTTAGTAACGGAATATCCAGAGAGACTACAAGGGCTAAAAGCGCTCGTTGGTGGTGAAGCACTTCCAGCCCATTTAGCAAATACATTAAAAGAATTAGGTTGCTCTATTACAAACTTATATGGACCAACTGAAACGACTATTTGGTCTACTGTCATGAACATTGATGAAAATGGAATTGGTATACCTCCTATTGGAAAGCCAATTTGGAGTACAGACGTGTATGTATTAGATGCAGGTTTACAACCAGTACCACCTGGAGTAATTGGTGAACTATATATTGCAGGGGAAGGGCTTGCGAACGGATATTTAGGAAAACCAGAGTTAACGGCTGAACGGTTTGTTGCAGATCCTTATGGAAAACCAGGGAAGCGCATGTACCGCACAGGTGATCTGGTGAAATGGCGTAACGATGGTGTATTAGAGTACGTTAGTCGCGCAGATTATCAAATTAAAATTCGTGGTTTCCGAATTGAATTAGCTGAAATTGAAATGGTATTACAACGACATGAAAATATTCAACAAGCGGTAGTAATGGTACGAGAAGATCGCCCAAATGATAAACGAATTATTGCGTATATCGTTGCTGAAGAGAAGGAAACAATTAACTTTGCGGAAATTCGTTCTTATGTTTCAGAAAGTTTAGCGAATTATATGGTACCATCAGCATTTGTTGTGCTAGAAGTATTACCGTTAACACCAAATGGAAAGGTTGATAGAAAGAAATTACCTGCTCCTGATTTTAATGAAATGAACAAGGAGAGAGTTGCTAGAAATCCGAGAGAAGAAATATTATGTGATTTATTTGCAGAAATACTTGATGTTTCTCGCATTAGCATTGATGATAATTTCTTTGAAATGGGTGGTCATTCACTTCTTGCATCTCGTTTAATGGCAAGAATTCGTGAAACGTTAAGTGTCGAATTAGGAATTGGAAAACTATTTGAATCGCCAACTGTTGCTGAACTAGCGAAGCAATTGGATCAAGCAAAAACTGCAAGACCAGCAATTAAGAAAGTAAGAAGACCAAATGAAGTTCCACTTTCATTTGCACAGCGCAGGTTATGGTTCTTAAATTGTTTAGAAGGTCCAAGTCCTACTTATAATATTCCGTTAGTCATTCGTATGTCTGGAAAATTGAATGAGGAAGCATTGCAAGGTGCCTTTTATGATGTAGTGAAGAAACATGAAACACTTAGAACAATTTTCCCTAATGTATTAGGTAGTTCCTATCAGAAAATTTTAAATATGGAAGACTTAAATCTAGAAATGATTATAACAAAAACATGTAAAGATGAATTAGAAAGTGTACTTTCAGAGGCGGTAAAATATAGCTTTAACCTTGATGTTGAGCCAGCAGTTCGTTTACAACTTTTTAAAGTAAGTGAAAATGAGCATGTATTACTAATTCTTTTACATCATATTGTAGGAGATGGCTGGTCATTACAACCGTTAACGAGAGACTTTACAGTAGCTTATAAAGCACGATGTCAAGGTGATAGTGTTCAATTAGAAACTCTTCCAGTTCAATACGCAGATTATTCACTTTGGCAACAGCAACTACTAGGTGATGAAACTACACAAGAGAGTCTTATTTCAACACAATTAGATTTTTGGAAAGAAGAGCTAAAAGGTTTACCAGATCAAATGGAGTTACCTACAGATTACCAGCGTCCAATTGAAACGAGTTATCGCGGGGAAACAATTCAATTTCATATAGATGAAGGTATGCATAGTAGGTTAGTAGAGCTCGCACGGAAAAATGGAGTTAGTTTGTTTATGGTGTTGCAAGCAGGACTTAGTGCGCTATTTACAAGATTAGGTGCAGGTACTGATATACCGATCGGAAGTCCAATTGCTGGAAGAAACGATGATGCACTCTCTGACATAGTCGGTTTATTTGTAAATACATTAGTCTTACGTACAAATACATCAGGAGATCCAAGCTTTAAAGAATTATTGGATAGAGTGAAGCAGGTAAACCTTGCAGCTTATGAAAATCAAGATGTTCCATTTGAACGACTTGTTGAAGTGTTAAATCCAGTACGAACTCGAAATAGTCATCCGCTGTTTCAAGTTATGTTAGCTTTCCAAAATACGCCAGAAGCAACGTTTAATGTACCGGATATAGAAGCGAGCCTTGAAATTCAAAGTGTTGGCTCTGCAAAATTTGATTTAACATTTGAAATTAGCGAGAGTAACGGAGTTGATGGTACGCCAAACGGCTTACACGGATTGTTAGAGTTTAGTACCGATTTATATAAACATGAAACAGTTCAAAAACTAATAGAACGATTTATTCTGTTATTAGATGATGCAGCGAAACATCCGGATCAATCAATTGGTAGATTAGAAATATTAACTTTAGCAGAGCGAAATACAGTTTTAGAAAAGTGGAATGGCGGTTTTCAAATTGTACCTGAAATGACATTGCCACAATTATTTGAAAAGCAGGCTCATGTAAATCCAAATTCTATTGCTGTCGTCTTTGAAGATGAAAAGCTAACTTATGAAGAGTTGAATAGAAAAGCGAATAAAATAGCTCGTTCGTTAATAGCAAAAGGAGTAGGCCCTGATCAACTCGTTGCTTTAGCGATGCCGAGATCTTTAAATATGGTTGTAAGCTTACTAGCTGTTCTGAAAGCTGGTGCGGGATACCTTCCGTTAGATCCAGATTACCCGTCTGATCGTATTTCATTTATGCTCCACGATGCGAAACCATCATGTGTTTTAACAAATTCAGATGTGGAAATTGAATGTGATGAGGCACTAAAGATTTTAGTTGATGATGTGAAAGTAATAGAAGAAATTGAGAAATATAGTGAAGACAATATTGATGAAATGGAGCGCATTAAACCATTATCTCCTTCACATATTGCTTACGTTATTTATACGTCAGGCTCAACTGGTAGACCGAAAGGCGTTATGATACCTCATCAAAATGTAGTAAGACTTTTAGGAGCAACTGATCATTGGTTCCAATTTGACGCAGACGATGTTTGGACGATGTTCCATTCATACGCTTTTGATTTCTCGGTTTGGGAAATTTGGGGACCATTATTATACGGAGGGCGTTTAGTCGTAGTACCACATACTGTAAGTCGCTCGCCGAAAGAATTTTTACAGCTTCTTGTTAAGGAAAAGGTTACTGTATTAAACCAAACTCCATCAGCGTTCTATCAATTGATGCAAGCAGATCGTGAAAATGAAGAGGTTGGTCAAAAATTATCTTTACGATATGTTGTTTTTGGAGGAGAAGCACTTGAACTAAGTCGATTAGAAGATTGGTATGGTCGTCATCCTCATAACGCACCGAAGCTTATTAATATGTACGGTATAACCGAGACGACGGTACATGTTAGTTATATTGAGTTAGATGAGAGTATCGTTTCTTTACGAGCAAATAGTTTAATTGGGTGCAGTATACCTGACCTTAAAGTATACGTATTAGATAACTATTTACAACCAGTGCCACCTGGAGTAGTTGGAGAAATGTATGTTGCAGGTGCCGGACTAGCTCGTGGATATTTAGGAAGAGCAGGATTAACGGCTGAACGGTTTATCGCAGATCCATTTGGTAAGCCAGGTACAAGAATGTATCGTACTGGAGACTTAGCACGCTGGCGTCAAGATGGGACGTTAGATTATATAGGACGTGCAGATCATCAAATTAAAATTCGTGGATTCCGAATTGAATTAGGGGAAATAGAAGCGGTCATAATGAAACACGATAAAGTTGAACAAGTAGCCGTTATTGTCCGGGAAGATCAACCAGGGGATAAACGATTAGTTTCTTATATCGTCGCTTCAAATAATGAAACGATTGATACGAATGAAATGCGTCAGTATGCTGGAGGGAGTTTACCAGATTACATGGTTCCATACGCTTTTGTAGTAGTAAATGAGTTGCCTTTAACTCCAAACGGTAAATTAGATAGAAAGGCATTGCCAGCTCCAGAATTTATCGCATCATCTTCTAGTCGTGGACCAAGAACACCGCAAGAAGAAATGTTATGTGACTTGTTTACAGAAGTTTTAAGTGTGTCTCAAATTGGAATTGATGACGGATTCTTTGATCTAGGTGGCCATTCACTTCTTGCAGTGCAGCTTATGAGCCGTATTAAAGAAGCACTTGGGGTGGAACTAAATATCGGAACTTTATTTGCAGCACCTACTGTTGCAGGTCTTGCTGAAAGACTTGAAGTGGGAAATGGACAAAGTGCACTCGATGTGTTGCTTCCATTACGAGCAAGCGGAGACCAATTACCACTATTTTGTGTACACCCAGCAGGTGGATTAAGTTGGTGCTATGCAGGACTTATGAAATCTTTAGGAACAGATTATCCAATCTACGGTGTTCAAGCACGTGGTATCGCTAAAAATGAAGAACTTCCAAAAAGTTTAGAGGAGATGGCGGCCGATTATTTAAAACACGTTCGTGAAGTACAGCCTTACGGACCTTATCGTTTACTCGGTTGGTCGCTCGGAGGAAATGTTGTGCATGCAATGGCGGCGCAACTGCAAAATGAAGGGGAAGAAGTAGAATTACTCGTTATGCTAGATTCTTATCCTGGTCACTTCTTACCGAATACGGAAGCACCTACTGAAGAAGAAGCGTTAATCGCATTACTTGCTTTAGGGGGATACGATCCAGATAACATGGATGGGAAACCACTTACTATGGAAAGTGCGATGGAAATACTTCGTAAAGATGGAAGTGCATTAGCAAGTCTGGAAGAAGAGACTATTTTGAACTTGAAAGAAACATATATAAATTCGGTAGGATTGTTAGGGAAATATGTACCGAAAGTTTATAACGGAGATATTTTATTCTTTAGATCTACTGTTATACCAGACTGGTTTGATCCTATTTCTCCAAATACGTGGCTAAATTATTTAGATGGGCAAATTGTGCAACACGATATTGATTGTCGACATAAAGATTTATGTCAACCAGGACCACTTACAGAAATTGGACAAGTATTAGCGAAATATTTGCAGAATAAGAAAGGGGTAAGTACAGTATGACGAATCCATTTGAAAATGATAATTACACATATAAGGTATTAAAAAATGAGGAGGGCCAGTATTCTCTCTGGCCTGTCTTTCTTGATGTACCTATTGGTTGGAATGTCGTACATGAAGAGGCAAGTAGGAATGATTGTTTACAATATGTTGAAAATACCTGGAAAGATTTGAATCCAAAAAGTAATCAAGTTGGCGAAAAAATATTAGTAGGAAAACGATAATGAAGGCAAAAATAAATCCAAAAGTAGTTGTAAGTATCGTATATATAACAGCGATGTTTATGGCTGCGATGGATGCAACAATTGTGAATGTAGCACTGCAAACGATAAGTAAAGAATTACAAGTGCCTCCATCTGCAATGGGGACGGTTAATGTTGGGTATTTAGTTAGCTTAGCTGTTTTCCTTCCGATTTCTGGTTGGTTAGGAGATCGCTTCGGTACGAAAAGAGTATTTCTAACCGCTCTTTTCGTATTTACAACTGCGTCTGCATTATGTGGAATAGCGAACGATATTACTTCATTGAATATTTTTCGTATTATGCAAGGTGCTGGCGGGGGGCTTTTAACACCAGTTGGGATGGCGATGTTATTCCGAACATTTTCACCAGAGGAAAGGCCGAAAATTTCACGGTTTATTGTGTTGCCAATTGCTGTAGCACCGGCAGTAGGACCAATTATTGGCGGTTTTTTTGTAGATCAAATGTCTTGGCGCTGGGCATTTTATATTAATTTACCGTTTGGAATCGTAGCGTTACTATTCGGTCTTCTATTTTTAAAAGAGCATATTGAAAAATCAGCTGGTCGCTTTGATTCTCTAGGTTTTGTTCTTTCAGCACCAGGATTTGCGATGCTAATCTATGCACTTAGCCAAGGAGCATCAAAAGGCTGGGTTTCTCCAGAAATTATGAGTACTGGGATAGCTGGGATTGTATTCATTACTTTGTTCATCATTGTAGAACTTAGAGTAAAGCAACCGATGTTAGATTTACGCTTATTAAAAGAACCAGTCTTTAGAAAAATGAGTCTTATTTCATTGTTTTCATCCGCTGGTTTACTAGGAATGTTATTTGTTTTTCCACTTATGTATCAAAATGTAATAGGAGTTTCCGCATTGGAATCAGGTCTTACGACATTCCCGGAGGCGATTGGGTTAATGATATCGTCACAGATTGTGCCATGGTCATATAAGAAATTAGGAGCTCGAAAGGTAATTTCTATTGGATTAATTTGTACGGCGATTATCTTTGTTTTATTAAGTTTTGTAAATCACGATACGAACCCATGGCAAATTCGGGCATTATTGTTTGGTATCGGTATTTTCTTAGGCCAGTCTGTTGGAGCAGTTCAATTTTCTGCATTTAACAATATCGCACCACCTTCTATGGGGAGAGCGACTACTATATTCAATGTGCAAAACCGTTTAGGTTCAGCGATAGGAGTTGCTGTTTTAGCTAGCATATTATCTGGATTTGGAAGTAATGAAATACAGAATAATGCACAGTCAGATTTCTTACCATATCAAGCTGCATTAATTGGATCAGCAATATTTTTACTTATAGCATTACTATTTTCTTTACGTATTTCTGATAAAGAAGTAATGTCAAAGAAGAATAAAAAGCCGTTATCTGTATTACAAAAAGAGAAAGAAGTTGTAAATGAATAAGTTGTAGCATGCTAATACTCTTTTGAAATAAAGTGATATTGGCATTTAAAAGGAGAGAGTTTACATGATGGAGAGTAAAGTTGTAGATTCTGTACCAACTCTTAATGAGAATAGTTGTCAAATATGGTGGGCGAGAATTTCAGATTTACAATCATGGCATTACAATTTACTAAATGATGTTGAACGAGAGAAAGCAAATTCATATCATCATTCGGCAGATCGTGCACGTTTTATAATAGGTTGCGTAATTAGTAGATTAGTCCTTGGAAAGATACTTTCTATGTCACCCGTTCAAGTGCCGATTGATCGAATGTGCCCAGTATGTAAGTTACAACATGGTAGGCCACAATTACCAGAAGGTATGCCACAAATATCTGTTTCACATTCGGGTGAGTGGGTTGTTGTTGCATTTACAAAGTCTGCACCTGTAGGCGTTGATGTTGAACAAATGAATCCAAATGTAGATGTTATGAAAATGGCAGAGGGCGTATTAACAGACATTGAAATAGCGCAAGTTATGAAGTTACCTAATGAACAGAAAATAGAAGGTTTTTTAACATATTGGACTCGAAAAGAAGCGGTACTCAAAGCGACAGGTGAAGGTCTAATGATTCCACCAGTAGGTATTATTGTATCAGCTCCAAATGATCCTCCAAATTTGTTGGTTTTTAAGGATAGGCAAGAGTTAGTAGAAAATACAATGATGGAGGATATAAGGCCAAGTGTAGATTATATGGCTTCCGTTGCAATATTTAGTAAAGAAGTAACTGAAATTACACAGTTAGACGCAGTAGCGCTTTTAAATTATAAATAAGTTAAATAAAAAATCTTATAGAAGAGGTGTTCCTAATGTTAGTAGCGGAAAATAGAAAAAGTGAATTTACTTATAATGTACAAGCAATTAAAAATATTTTATTTTCTGAAGATACATCATCTATTCATGCTTTAGAGAAGCTTTTGAATGATACAGTTCAGTTTGATGTTCTCGAACAAGAGGTAATTGATAGACAGTACATCCCGAAAGAAGCAAAGAATTTCTTTGATAAAAACGGAACATTTCTTTACCGTGTATCCAATGTTAGTTATAAAGGAAAAGTGTTATCTGAAAATCTAATTTTTGCGGACACTTCGTTTTTACCAAATACAATTAAGAGTGAATTAGAGAGTGGAAATATTCCAGTTGAAAAACTTATAGAAAAGATGGAAGTAAGAAGAAACGTATTATACGAAGGATATCAGCCATCTGGGAATATTATTGAATTGTTTGATGGATGCTCTGTTACGGCGAATGTTTATCCAACTAGAAAATATCAAATTGTAAGTAATTGCAAATGCATATTTTATATTTGTGAAGTATATCATGCTGAGAATATAAAGGAATTACTTAAATAAAACAAGAAACCAGCCTATAAAATGGCTGGTTTTTTGTTTATTTAACAGCTTCTTTTAACTCTTTACCTGCTTTAAATGCTGGAATTTTACCAGCAGCGATTTGAATTTCTTCGCCAGTTTGCGGGTTACGTCCTGTACGAGCAGATCTTTCGCGCACTTCAAAAGTTCCAAAGCCGATTAATTGAACTTTATCGCCAGATTGTAATGCAGTAGCAATTGTGTCAAATACAGATTGTACAGCTGCAGAAGCTTCCTTTTGAGAAATATCAGCGGATTGTGCCACGTTTTTAACTAATTCTGTTTTGTTCATGTTTTCACCTCATAAAAAAATTTTTTGGAATGAATGATTTAGTATAATGGATAATAAAGATAAAGCTATTTATATTGTTAGAAAGAATGCTATATAGTTATGTTAATTTCGTTGAAAGAAACTGAATCCCTGCAAATTAAAAGGGATTTATTAAGAATTGATGCATACGACAAGCTATAATATGAAGATGAGGGGGAGTATACGGATGATTTTTCGTGAAAAGAATGAGAAACAAAGTATATTAATTCGTCAACATGATCATGGTTTTTTAGCTGGTGAGATTGCAAGTTATATAAAAGAGGAGTTCTTTGAAGATAAAAGATACTTAAAAGAGACAATTGATGCAATATATGAACATGATAGAGGATGGATAGAACTTGATAAAGTACCAATTTTGAATGATGCTAAAAATATTCCATATACATTTATGGATTGTCCAAGTTCATTACGCTTTGTTTTTTATACGATTGGTTTGAATGAAATTGAAGATTCTAATCCATACGGGGCGCTACTTTGTAGTAAGCACTTTTTATCATTTCCATTAAATGAGGAAAATGAAGAGATGATGTCTTTTTATAAACATGAATTGGAACGACAAAAAAGAATTTTGAAAACGTTAACAAAAGAACAATATGCGATGTTCGATAAACATTATAGATTATTAAAGTTTTGTGATGAACTTTCTTTATATGTATGTATGAATAAACCTGGTGTAAAAAAGAAAGATGAAATTGATTTATTTAAAGAGGGTTTTGAAGGAACAGAAATGTTTAATAGTAAGAGGGAGAAGCCTATTCAAGCTGAATGGGTGGATGAAGAAACAATTCAAATTACACCGTTTCCATTTAAAACGGAATTTCATACGTACGTAAAATATAAAACTATAAATAAACATGAAATGAATGAAAAAGGGATTGTAAAAGCTGATAGAGAATCGGAAATGAAGGAACAAAACATTCGTTTCATACAATAAGGAGGCGATTTAAATTGAAAGATTATATGTTAAAACAGTTTGATTACCATGCTTGGGCTAATACACGATTATTCAATCGACTAAAAGAGTTACCAAACTATGAGACAATTTTTAATGAACAGATACAGAGTGTATTTCCATCAATTAAGGATACTTTTGCGCATATTTATATTACAGATCAAGTGTGGTTACACATATTGCATGGTAAAAGTATGAGTGAAGTAATACAAGATCGAGAAAAATTACGAAAACAAATCGAAACTAAATCGTTACATGAATTAGAAAAAATGTTTGAAAACATGGCAAATCAATATAAAGAATTTTTAAGTACAATACAAGACGTAAATACTGTATTTGTTATTGAGAACCCATATGCAGGTGCATTAGACACTTCCATTTTAGAGTTAGTGCAACACGTCGTAAATCATGGTACATATCATAGAGGGAATATAACAGCAATGATCCGTCAACTTGGTTATTCATCTACAATGATGGATTTTGTACTTTATTTACATATGGTTCAGGAGGGAAAGGAATTGAAATAGAGAAAAAAGGAATGGCTTATTATAAATGAGCTATTCCTTTTTTTAGTGATTAACTTGCCTGTTTTTTATGACTTTCTTTTAATTTCTCTGCTTGTAAAAACCGATTTGTTTCAGCGACAACTACACCACTTAATCCAATTAGGCCAATTAAGTTTGGAATCGCCATAAGCCCATTTGCGATATCGGCAAATGTCCATACAACACCTAACTTTAAATTAGCTCCAATAGCAATCATAACGATAAAGATTGCTTTATAATATTTTACAGCACCTTCTCCAAATAAATAAGCCACGCATTTCTCGCCGTAATACGACCAGCCTAAAATAGTAGAGTAGGCGAATAATATAATGGCGATACCGAGAATCATACTACCAGCAGTACCAAAAACAGATTGGAATGCTAATGTTGTAGCTTCAACGCCAGTTTTACCAGATTTCCATGCACCTGTAGTAATTAATACAAGACCAGTAATTGTACATACAATAAATGTATCGAGAAAAGTACCAGTCATAGAAACTAATGCTTGCTTTGCAGGTGAATCTGTTTTTGCTGCAGCAGCTGCAATAGGCGCACTACCTAAACCAGCTTCGTTCGCAAATACACCACGCGCCATTCCGATTTGAATAGCTGATGCAACTGTTGCGCCAATAAAACCACCAGCAGCTGCAGTACCATTAAATGCACCAGAAAAAATAAGTGAAAATGCTTCTGGAATTTGATCGTAGTGATAGAAAATAATAATAAGACCAGCAATGATATAAAAGAAAGCTTTAATAGGAACGATATATCCTGTCACTTTCCCGATTTTTTTAACGCCGCCTAAAATAACGATAGCGATTAAGAATGACATGAATATACCAGTTAATGCAGGAGGGAAAGAGAAGTTGATTCGCATTGCCTCTGCAACTGAATTAGATTGAACCATATTACCGATACCGAAAGAAGCAGCTGTGCCAAATATAGCGAATAAAACAGCCAGCCACTTTTTCCCTAAACCACGTTCTAAATAATACATTGGTCCACCAGAGTATTCTCCATTTTCATTACTAACACGGTATTTCACCGCAAGAATTGCTTCAGCATACTTTGTTGCCATACCGAACAACGCGGTAATCCACATCCAAAAGATCGCACCGGGTCCACCGATCGTCACAGCAGTTGCGACACCTGCTATATTTCCCATACCAATCGTTGCAGCCATAGCCGTCATCAGTGCTTGGAAGTGACTAATATCTCCAGAAGATGATGTATCCTCAGATTTTTTAAAAGCTAGTTTGTGAGCGTATATTAGTTTACTAAACTGTAAACCTTTTAAGCGCACTGTGAGAATGATACCAGTTCCAACGAGTAGCAATAAAGTTGGCAACCCCCACACATACTGATTAATTTGTTCTAATACTTTACTTACTGTCTCCATCTGTATTCTCCTTTTTTAGAAAAAATAAAAACCACTTCAAGGAAATGAAATGGTCTCTGGAGAAACAAGGGATAGAAAAATAAACCGATACAAATCGGCATTTTCTTTCGCTTGTCTCTGTCCTTTTACCTGAGAGATTATCCGCTAGATTAGCGGATTTGCTCCTTCGGTGCTCGTTTTCCTCCGCGCTATATAAAGCGAGAGGGAGTCTCTCCAGAGATTCGTCCCCATGCAGTTCTACTTGTAAACAAGACCTGAGAGTTTCAAAGTTGGTTCAGCAACTTTTTGCCCCGTCGGTAGATCGATAGACCTTCTCCTGAATGGTTCATCCGAATTATAAAATTCAAAACATAAACGCATTGATCGTAAATAAAAATACATAATCAATAAAAATATTATAGATATACAATAATTGAATTGCAATCATTTTTTATTTTGAAATAGTAAATAAATTCATTTTTTTGATATTCCTAATTTATCTTCTATTTCATTTAAAGTAGACAAAGCGATTACAATATGTTGATCTGCAAGCCCTAAAGCATGCTTTGTATTTTCAATTGTTTCATTGGTTGGAGTAGAATTGTTGTATCCGTCTATAATTAAATCTGCTGCATTTTTCATGAAGTTTGATGCAGCTTTAAACTGAGTTGTGAATTGGATTAGTTGTTCTTGTATATGTATATCTGTTATGTTTTCTTCAATTTTCATTGTGTCTATTTCTTTCATAATTGTTTCATATTGTTTAGAAACTGCACTCATTGTAACTAATAATTTATTTCTATCTACTGAATCTCCGTTAGTGTTAATCTCTTCCCATGCAGGCAACCAATCTTTCTCAATTATGTCATTATAATTAGTAGTTAATTCATTGATTTTAGGTTGTAATTTAGTTTTGAAAGTTTTTGTATCCACTGTTTCTACAGTTGCGCTTTCTTTATTATTTCTATCTTTAATTGTGTAGAAAATTGTGCTAGCAATGATAAGAATAGAAAAAACAACCGTCCATTTATTAAAAAATAACTTCTTCAATATGTAACGCCTCCAAAATTTAAAACTTATAATTATAATATATAATAATTGTGCTATTTTAAGTAGAGTAAATTGACTAAAATTGATTTGAATTACGATTTTATAATTAAAATGTAGAAGAAAATATACGTAGAAAGAGAACTTTCAGGTTTTTGATTCTGAATTATTCGAATTATAATTATGATGTGTGGGAATAAAATAATATTTTATGTAGAAATGAGTTGATAAATTGCCAAGAATAAAAAAAATAGGGCGTTTTTGTCCTATAGATGATGAAGGATATATTATAAATGATGCACACATTGATAAAATTCAACCTATATTTATGGAGGTAATACAAGAAATAAAAAATACTTGCTGTGAAATGTTACAGGATGATTTGCACAGTATTTATATAAGAGGTTCAATTCCAAGAGGGATTGGAATTGAAGGGATTGCAGATATAGATGTGATTATATTAGTGCGCAAGGATCCTAACTTAATAGACTTAAGCTGGCGAAAGAAGTTAGAAGTTCAAAGTTTACAACAGTTTAATTGTATATCGGGAGTGGAGTTAAGTTTCCACAGTGAAAAAGAGGTAGTGAATTCCAAAAGTTTTTCTTTTATAGGCTTTATGATACGGACGCATGGTATATGCATATTTGGTGAAGACGTAAAATTGTCTTTACCTAAATATAAAGTAAGTCAGGAGTTAGCTTATGAACACCTTATTCAATTGCGGAAACAAATTGGACAAGCACGCAAAGAGTTAATACATAATAAAGGCGTAGAAGATATAGCGGATTGTTGTCGTTGGATTATGAAGATAATAATTAGAGCAGGTCTTGCATTAACCATTGATAGAGAAGGGGTCTACTCCAGAGACTTATATCCTGCATATGTGTTATTTAGTAAGTATTTTCCCGAACAAGAAAAAAATATGAGAAGGGCATTACAATATGTAATTGAACCGATAAATGATATAAATGAAATTTTATTATTTTTAAATACGTTTGGTGAATGGTTGATAGAAAGAGCAGAGGGGAATTCTAGTTATTTATAATTTTTTTATGTAAACTGATATTTTGAATGAAGTAAGATAGGCAAGGAATGTGGATTTTTATATTGTAGATGTCCTTTCACAAGGTAATATACAGAGAATCAACTTGCGGTATTTATGATTTATCATCAAATTTCGAGTGGGGAAATGCAGTTTATAGCAATAGAAATGAATAATTTTGATGCTCGTGATTCTGCAGATTATTTTGGTATACCAGAAGAGGCTGCGGCCGGGAAATGGATTGTATTATAAGGGGGAACTAGAAATGTTACTAAAAACAATATTTTGCAAAGTGGAAGAAGAGAAAAGGGAGATGTTTTCGGATGCTCAAGAAAAATGGCGTGATATACAGCATTTAGATGGATTTAATGGACAATTTGGTGGATGGAGTGAAGAGGAAGCATGTGTATTTACTTTATGGGCAGATAGAAATGCATATCAATCATTTATGAATGGTGCTCACGATACAATTTATTTAAATAGTAATCAAGAGGGTACGTTTCTTTCATGTGAAATTGAACTATTTCAAATGTTGTATGATATAAATGATAAGCCTTTGAAAAACGTAGTTACAGAAGGATCATTCGCAAGAGTTGCCATATGTGATGTAAAGGAAGAAAAAGAAAAGCAATTCTTACATAAGCAAGAAACAATTTGGAATAAAGGAATGGAAAAAGCAAAAGGGATGTTAGGTGGGGTAGTTGGGAAGTCTTTAAAAAATGAAAATCGTTACATCGTGTTAACTTATTGGAAAGATGAAAAGATGCATCAAAATTATGTGGAAGAGATTTTTCCTGAGTTAAATAAATCAGCTAATGTTCATGAAGATATAGAAGAGATAAAAGGAAAACAAGCTGTATGTAAGGAAGAGTGGCTTGTATATTAAGTGTACAAAACGTGCATAAATGAATGTATAATTAAGATATTTTCTTATAAATGAGTAATTAATAGAAGACGTTATATACCCTTTCATGTTAATATATTTAAGTTATAATAGGAGGCTTACCCTTTTGTATTGTACGGTAGAAGCAGTGTGAGCTTGAAATTTTTTTTAGAAAAGGATGTGCCTAATTTGCGTATCAATAAATTTATTAGTGAAGCTGGAAAAGCGTCTCGACGTGGAGCAGATAAATTAATTAATGAGAGAAGAGTAATTATTAACGGTAAGGTTGCAAAAATTGGTGACCAAGTAAATCCAGGTGATGATGTGCGCGTAAATGGAGAGCAACTTCGTATCGCTCGAGATCACGTATATATCGCTTTAAATAAACCAGTAGGTATTACATGTACAAGTGAAAAAGCAGTAAAAGGTAATATTATCGATTTAGTGAATCATCCTTTACGAATTAATCACATCGGGCGTCTCGATAAAGACTCAGACGGTTTAATTTTGTTAACGAATGATGGCGATATTGTTAATGAGATTTTACGTGCTGAAAACAAGCATGAGAAAGAATATATCGTTTCAGTAGATAAGCCGATTACACCGGAATTTTTAGAAAAAATGGCAGCGGGTGTTAAAATTTTAGATACAAAAACTCTTCCTTGTGAGATCACACAGTTATCAAAATATGAATTCAAAATTATTTTAACACAAGGGCTAAATCGCCAAATTCGTCGTATGTGTGAAGCTTTAGGTTATCAAGTATATACGTTAAAACGTACGAGAATTATGAATATTGAATTGAATAATTTACCTGTCGGACAGTGGAGAGATTTATCGAAGAAAGAGAAACGACGTCTATTTTCAGACTTAAATTACGAACCACAAGATTGGTAAAATTGAGAAGTGAAACCAAATTTTTTTGGTTTCACTTTTTTAAATAAAATAAATAATATTATTTAACACTTGCAAAAATAAAATGAATAAGATATATTAAATAACAATAAATGGATGTTTTATAAAAGCAAAGAAAAGGACACGAGTTATTTTACCCGGTTATACAGAGAAGGAAGGAAAGCTGAGAACTTCCTAACGCAGAAAAATAACTTACCACCTTAGAGCTGCACTAGGGAAATGAAGTATCTAGTGCCGTGTAAGCGACGTTACCGCAAAAGAAGCCATTATGTTTTTTGTAATGGGAATCTGGGTGGAACCACGAATATAAGCATATTCGTCCCTATTTACTAGGGATGAATATGCTTTTTTGCATTCAATTTTATAATAAGCGAAGAAAAGGACACGAGTTATTTTACCCGGTTATACAGAGAAGGAAGGAAAGCTGAGAACTTCCTAACGCAGAAAAATAACTTACCACCTTAGAGCTGCACTAGGGAAATGAAGTATCTAGTGCCGTGTAAACGACGTTACCGTAAAAGAAGCCATTGTATGTTTACGATGGGAATCTGGGTGGAACCACGGGTAAAAGCACACTCGTCCCTATTTTAGGGATAAGTGTGCTTTTTATTATGAAATGGAGAGATGAAAAATGAAAGAACAGATGATTGAAATTAAATTTCCAGATGGTAGCGTTAAAGAATTTGTAAAAGGAATTACTTTAGAAGAAATTGCAGGATCCATTAGCAGTAGTTTAAAAAAGAAAGCAGTCGCAGGAAAAGTTAATGATCAGTCTTTTGATTTACGACGAAACATTGAAGAAAGTGCGAAAGTTGAAATCGTTACTATGGATTCAGATGAAGGGGTAAAAATTGCAAGACATTCTGCTGCACATATATTAGCACAAGCTGTGAAAAGAATTTATGGTAATGTAAACCTCGGTGTAGGGCCGGTTATTGAAAATGGATTTTATTATGATATGGATCTTCCGAGTAGTGTAAACGTAGAAGATTTACCGAAAATCGAAAAAGAAATGAAAAAGATTATAAATGAAAATGTAAGAATAGAACGAGTTGAGGTCTCACGAGAAGAGGCAAAAAAACTGTTTAAAGAAATGAACGATCACCTGAAATTAGAACTTTTAGAAGCAATCCCTAATGGAGAAAGTGTAACACTATATAAACAAGGTGAATTTGTAGATTTATGTAGGGGGCCACATTTACCGTCAACAGGCTATTTAAAAGCATTTCAATTAACTCACGTTTCAGGTGCATATTGGCGAGGTGATAGTAATAATCAAGTGCTTCAGCGTATATATGGCGTTGCATTTGCTTCTCAAAAAGAATTAGAAGAGTATTTGCATTTTGTTGAAGAGGCTGCGAAGAGAAACCATCGTAAGTTAGGTAGTGAACTTGAGTTATTTATGTTTTCAGAAGAGGCACCAGGAATGCCGTTTTACTTGCCGAAAGGACAGATTATTCGCAATGAATTAGAAGCATTTTTAAGAGAAATTCAAAAAGAGTACAATTATCAAGAAGTACGCACTCCGTTTATGATGAACCAAGAATTATGGGAGAAATCAGGACACTGGGGACATTACAAGGACAACATGTATTTCTCAGAAGTAGACAATAAAAGTTTTGCATTAAAGCCAATGAACTGCCCTGGCCATATGCTTATGTTTAAAAATAAATTGCATTCCTATCGCGAATTACCGATTCGCATGTGTGAATTCGGTCAAGTACACCGACATGAATTTAGCGGGGCATTAAACGGATTATTAAGAGTTCGTACTTTCTGCCAAGATGATGCTCATTTATTTGTAACACCAGAACAAATTGAAGATGAAATTAAATCTGTAATGGCGCAAATTGATTACGTATATAAAACTTTTGGATTCCAGTATGAAGTAGAACTTTCTACTCGTCCAGAAGATTCAATGGGTGATGATAAGTTATGGGAGCAAGCAGAAGCAGCATTAGCGAATGTATTACAATCATTAAATTATAAATATCGACTAAATGAAGGTGACGGTGCATTTTACGGACCGAAAATTGATTTCCACATTAAAGACGCTTTAAATAGAAGTCACCAGTGCGGTACAATCCAGCTTGATTTCCAAATGCCAGAGAAGTTTGACCTAAACTATATAGATGAGAAGAATGAAAAGAGAAGACCAGTTGTCATTCACCGAGCAGTTTTAGGATCTTTAGACCGCTTTTTAGCAATATTAATTGAGCACTTTGGAGGCGCGTTCCCAGTATGGGTGGCACCAGTTCAAGTGAAAGTAATTCCTGTTTCAAATGCAGTACATGTACAATATGCAAATGAAGTTGCACATAAATTAGCACAAGCTGGGATTCGTGTTGAAGAAGATATACGTGATGAAAAATTGGGGTATAAAATTAGAGAAGCACAAATGCAAAAAGTTCCATATGTTCTTGTTATTGGGGATAAGGAAATGGAAAGCGAAGCTGTAAATGTACGAAAATATGGTGAAGAGGAGTCAAAAATTGTTGAACTAGATGCGTTTGTGGAAAGTATGAAAGAGGAAATGAAAAATAGGAAATAGAGATTGATAATAAAACACAACATTAATATGTAATACTGAATTTAAAGTAATTAAAGATATATTAAATAACAATAATAAACGTAGAGAAGGGATAGCTTAATCGCTATCCCTTCATCTTAATTTCACTATCTAATCCCATTGGTTGAAGAAAGTTGTTGTATGTTTTATTGAGTGTATTCGTCACTTTTGTACTCCAAAATATCACCCGGTTGACAATCCAAAGCCTTACATATCGCTTCTAATGTTGAAAGACGAACCGCTTTTGCTTTCCCATTTTTCAGAATGGAAAGATTCGCCATCGTAATCCCGACCCTCTCCGAAAGCTCCGTTACGCTCATTTTTCGTTTTGCTAACATCACATCAATATTAATAATAATTGCCATATCCTCCACCTCAGACCGTTAAATCATTTTCTGATTTTATATTAATAGCTTCTTGTAAAAGTCTTTGGAGAACAGCAGCAAAAACGGCGATCACCATAGAGGCGAAAATGATGGTCAATCCGATTGGTATGAAACTTGGAGGGTCAATTTTTTTCGCCATGAGATAGTAGAGTGGCATACCTAGCAAGTACAAGGTACTGATCGTGATGGCACAGTATTTTATATTCTTTAATGCCTTTACCGATAATTCCGAGAACGCTTGGTTCTTATCAATATAGCTTAAAAGTTTAAAAGCTTGATACAGAGCAAAGTAAAAAGGTATCGCTGACGCGTACATATCGATTAAAACGAGAGATTTCATATAAGCAATATCTGGATACAATTCTCCAGCAAAACTCCCGATCTTAGGCACCAAAAATATACACAATGCAAGAACTGGGATTCCTATACAAATAATAGCTAGCTTTAAAAAGAGTGTTGTAACTTGTTTCATAAAAAGCACCTCGCTTATGTAATAACAACATGATTTTATCATAAGATTTATCGTTTTACAATAAAATTATATTGTTTTCACTTTTATTAAGATGAGCTTTTAATTTTGACAAAAAGAAAGAGCATTTCTCATTACAAAGAAATGCTTTTATGAAGTTGTGTGTTTTCTTGTTTACCTTACAAAAATGTAAGGTAAATGTAAGGGAAATCGAAGGAACGAGTTTTAGAAAAGTGAGAATATGAAAGAGGAAATAGGTTCATTCTACTTATATATATAATTTTGTTAGAAAAATTAAAAAAATATTAAGGGTTTACATGAGAAAAAGATAAGAAATATGTGAGAAATTAATTTTATACAAAAGGGATGGAGTGAAAGAGATGTCAACAAATGTAGTTACTGTAGAAAGTGTAGAAAAAACGTATGGGAAAAGAAATGAGAATCAGTCAAAAGCATTAAGGGGTGTTTCATTAAGTATTAAAGAAGGAGAGTTTGTAGGGATTATGGGTCCTTCCGGATCTGGAAAAACGACATTACTTAATGTAATTAGTACACTTGATCAAGCGACAGGTGGCAGTGTAACAATAGCTGGCACAAATATTACTTCTATGAAGGGTAATGCATTATCAGATTTTCGTTCTCAAAAATTGGGGTTCATTTTTCAAGATTTTAACTTACTAGAAAACTTATCAATTTATGAAAATATCGCTTTACCACTTTCCTTGCAAGGGGTACCGTCAAGTGAGATTACGGGGAAGGTAAATGGAGTAGCAAAGAAATTAGGGATTACTGAAATTTTAACAAAATATCCGACTGCTGTTTCTGGTGGACAAAAACAAAGAACAGCGGCAGCACGAGCTTTAGTACATAATCCGGCAATCGTATTAGCAGATGAACCGACAGGAGCACTTGATAGTAAAAATGCAAAAAGTTTATTAGAAGCGATGCAAGATTTACATGAAAATCACAATGTAAGTATTTTAATGGTCACACATGATGCGTTTAGTGCAAGTTACTGTGAGCGTATTTTATTCATTCAAGACGGTCTTCTTTATAAAGAGTTAAAGCGTCAAGGAACGCGAGAAAATTTCTATCAAGACATTTTAGGTGTGCTCGCTCATATGGGCTCAGCTGCTGAGTCTAAGTAGGGGGCGAGACTATGTTATTCAAATTATCACGTCATAGTATGAAAAAGATGTTAAAAGATTATATGGTTTTACTTATTGGTCTCGTTATTAGTATTAGTATTTTCTACATGTTCCAAACGATGGCGATGAATAGTGAATTTACGAAAGATAATAGTCTCATTAGTAGTATTAGGCTTGTCTTCTGGGTTGGTGCAATATTGCTTTCTTTCATTACAGTTTTTTACATCATATATGCCAATTCTTTTTTACTTACATTAAGAAGAAAAGAACTAGGTATGTACATGATGCTTGGAGCAAAAAAGAAAAAAGTAGCACAATTATTATTTATTGAGACTTTTGGTATGGGGATTGTCAGTATTATTATCGGTATTTTAGTAGGAATAGTACTCGCTAGTGTAGCAGGAAATTTTTTAATGAATGGAATGGAAATTTCAGCAAAAGGTAATTATGCATCTGTATACACACCAGCTATATTAGTTACATCTATATTCTTCTTAATATTATTTTTCATTACTGGTTTAATGAATAGTTTCCGATTATTACGTAAAACAGAATTAGAGTTAATACGTGAAGATGAAACGCAAGATGAAGTGAAGAAAAGTAAAACTCGAATTGTTATTATGACAGTACTAGGTGTGTTACTTGTAAGTACAGGATATTATTTTATGATAAATATAAAAATGTTTGCTGAACTAGGATTTATAATAGCGACAATCGTTACAACATTAGGGACGTATTTCATTTTTAGCTCATTGCTCCCATTTTTCGTGATGAAAATTAAGGGGAATAAAAAACGGAATGAAACGGGATTAAATAGTTTTACTTATGCACAGTTACGTTTTCGAGTAACTAGTTTATCGAGAGTACTAGGCACTGTAGCGATGTTAATTGCATTAGGTGCAGGTGCAATGACAGCAGGTATGGCGTTTCAAAAGAACGTAGGCATTATGACAGACTTCTCACGTGTATATGATGTCGTAATTCATGATCCAAATGAACAAGATAAAGCAGCATTAAAAGAAATGGAAATTGTTGAAGAAAGTAAGTATAAGTATAAAGTAGATGGTGAAGCAGTTTATTATTTACGTAACGATTTAACTGTGAAACCGCCACTTGTTTCTGATCACTTTGATACAAAGACTTTGAAAGAACCTGCTCGTAAACGTGTGGCTGAACCTTTAACTGAACCTGTCTATTCTGCTTTGGACGCTCCTGAAGTAGCGAATAAGCTTCCTCGTATGCCAAAAGATTGGGAAGATGTGGTTGTAAGAGAGATACAAATTACACATAATCAATTTAACGGAAAACCTGTAAGAATTGCAGATGAAGAGCGTTATAAAGGAATTCAAGGAACAGAACATACTGTAACATTAGCAAAAGTAGATGATATGAAAAAATATAAACCATTGTTGCTCGATATAGATAAGAGACAAAAAGAATTAATTGAAAAAACAACAGGCGCAAAAGTAGAACTATATACAAAAATGACAATTTATCAGTTTATGAACAGTTTCATGAGTGGAACAATGTTTATGGGATTTTTCCTCGGAATTGCGTTTTTAGCAATGATGGCGAGTTCTCTAATGTTCAAAATATTAACAGGCGCTTCTCGTGATGTACGCCGTTATGAAATGCTACGAAAAATCGGTGTGAGACGTAGTATGTTAACAAAAAGTATATATAAAGAAATCTCATATTTATTTATCTTCCCAGCGATCATTGGTATTTCCCACGTGTTAGTAGGGCTTAACTTATTCAGCTTTATATTAGTTGACCCGTTTGTGAAAGTGTGGGTGCCAATTGGGATTTTCTTAGTCATTTATTTCATTTATTACTGGATTACTGTTCAACTTTATAAAGGTATGGTAATGCCGAAAGAAGAAGTAGCGAAATAAAATAGTTTAATGGAAAAGTCCTTGTATGAAAACAAGGGCTTTTTCAATAGGATGTTCTTTATAAAGAAGGAAAATATTGGATAATGGTCGAAAAAAATATAATAAGACTTCCGAGAAATTACTGAAATAATACTATTTTGTCGATAGAAAGGATATTACGTATGAAAGAAATGCTACAGTTATTTCGAAACAAAGTGTATGCACGTTTTTTTCTAGCAAATATTTTAGAGAGACTAGGTTCTATGATTGCCGGAATTTCTTTAATGTTTTACTTGTTAGATCAATACGGAAAACAACCAGTTTACGCAACGATGACGCAAATTATGATTGCATTACCTGCACTAATCTTTTTTTTATTAGTAGGGACAGTAGTGGATCGATTTGATAGACAACGTATTTGTACGGTAAGTAATATATGTTGTTCAATTTGCAATATCGGAATTCTAATTTCGCTTTATTACGGGATGATCATACTAGTCTTTATATTTTTATTTTTGGAAAATGCATGTATCCAATTTTTTTCTCCATCAGAACAGGCAATGATACAGGGAGTAGTAGAATCAGACCAATACGGTGCAGCGGCAGGTATTAATCAAATGGTAAATAGTTTATATGCTTTATTTGGTGTAGGGATTGCGACGATGGTATATTGGACATTTGGAATTTACGGGAGCATTTTAGTAAATACGTTCACCTTTATTGCGAGTGGTATTTTGATTCAAACGATCTCAATTCCAGAAAAAGTTCGTTTGCCAAACGGTAGAACAAAATGGAAAGAAGTTAATTTGAAGATGTTAATAACAGAGTTTAAAGTGGGGATTAGATATATATACCAAAATGAAACTTTAAAAAAATTACTTTTAGGATTTATCGTATTTGGACTACTAAATGGTATTTTAAGCGTATCCACTACTTACATATTAAAATACAAATTAGCGCCAGCAACATATGAAAGCTTAGCAATGGTTGGTGGAGTAGTTGGAGGAATCTCACTACTAATTGGAAGTATAGTAGCAACGAGTATAGGTAAGAAATATGCACCAAAATCTATTATTGTATTTGGGATGGCGGGCTCTGGGGTCTTCTTCGGTATGTGTTACTTTGTAAATCACGTATGGTCTTTCTATGTATGTATCGCTTTTGCGACTTTCTTTTTACCGTTTATTAATGTTGCAATATCGGGCTGGATGTATGAAATTGTAGAAGAGTCATTCATGGGACGTGTTCAAAGTTTACTTAGTCCATTAACGACAGGATTCCAGCTGCTATCTCTCGGTGCGATAGCAATGTTGTTCCCAAAATGGATTGGTGCAGATACATTGTATATTATTTTATTTGGTTTATTATTATTTGTTACGTGTTTATATCAAGCTATTTTACCTAGTGGGAAGAAGCAAGTGCAGGGTATAGCTGAAGAGATGTAACATATGTAGGTTTTTATTTCTGAATATTCTTTCGGATTGTAAGGGGGGATAGAGTGATAGTGATGCGAGTTGCTAAATGGTGTGGGATTACTTGTTTACAACTACTAGCTGCAATCTTATGTATAATCTGCCTAGGGGCACTACCGCGTTTATTTAAGGGATTACAAATTGATTTAATTGGTTTTTGGAACACAGTTGTGTTTCTTGGAGAGAAGTTACTTCAACCAGGTGAAATTACGTATGGATTTCGGAATTCAAGAAAGTTATTTCCACAAATATGGATTCATTATGTAGAGACAATGTTTGTATTTATTTCGGCATTTATACTATCTTTACTCATTGCGTATCTTATCGTTGTGTGGGTATTACAGCGCTCTCAATCAAAGCAACGTATGTGGAATGGGGTTTTCGTCGCACTTGAAAGTATTCCGGACATTTTATTAATCTTACTATCTCAACTTCTAGTAGTAATAATCTTTCAAAAGACAGGTTTTATGCCAGTGAAATTTGCAGGACTTGGAGAGGAAAGGGCTCGCCTGTTACCAATAATATGCCTTACTTTACCTACAACATTATTATTTATTAAGTTACTACTATTACGTTTCAGAGAAGAATTAGAGAAAGATTATAGTATATTTGCAAAGAGCAAAGGACTAAGTTTAAGACATGTTTTGACGCACCATATTTCAAGAAACGTCTTGTTAACAACAGTCTATTATGCAAAAACGAATATTTTATTTATGTTATCAAACTTATATATTATTGAATGGCTGTTTAATACGTACGGTATGTTCGTTTTCGTGAAAGAAAATCCAAAATTAGAAATATTTACAGTTAGTTTAGTTATATTATACGTACCGCTTTTTATACTATTTCGTTTATTACATACGCTTTTACAAAATATTATAAAGGAGCGTGTGTAACATGTGGCAACTTGTAAAAAGAGATGTGAGATTTTGGCTAGGTGTTACTTTTTTGAGTGTACTAATGATTGTTAGTATTGGAAATACGCTGTTTTTCGATGGGAATATTCGTGAACTAACGATGATGTATAACGAAAAAGGAGAATTAGAGGCTGCTCCGTTTTCACCGTCGAGTAAATTTTGGTTTGGAACTGATGAGAAAGGCCGTGACCTGTTCCAGTTAATAATTGAAGGAGCGAAATGGACAGTTGGTGCCAGTATCGTTATCGCAATTTTACGTGTAGTAATTGGCGGAACTATTGGTTTATTACTTGGTATGTACAGTAAACGTTCATTTCCAGTTATCTCATCTTTTTTTGATCCGTTTAGTATTGTACCGATGATTATGATTTCCTATTTTATGTTAAATGAAGTTTTAATGTTTGAAAGTGGAGAGGAGGCTGCTCCGTTACATTTGCGGGTTGCGTTTCAAATTATAGTTCTTGCTTGTCTTGCTGTACCAACTGTTATGTTGTATGTAGCGCAAGAAGTAAAACGTATTAAGAATGAAGAATTTATGTTGGCGGCCACTGTGCTCGGCGGGAGTAAATGGCAGAGGTTGAAACGCCATGTATGGCCGCATATGCTACCATCATTTCTTTTATTAGTAGCCCAGCAATTTGTAAGTACTTTATTACTCCTCTTGCATCTTGGTTTGTTAGAATTATTTTTTGGCGGAACAATAATTTTTGGTACAGATGCAGATAGTGTAACAAAGGAATGGACTGGCCTAATTGGTCAAAACTTCCGTCACTTAACTACTCATACATGGATTGTACTTATACCAATCGCTTTCTATAGTATGACAATTTTGTCAGGAAATCTGATTAGTAATAGTATGCAAGATGCGATTAAGCTAGGAAATGTAAGAATGCCGAAGAGGAAGGATAAAGAAGTGAAAGTAGAGAAGCAAGTACAACCTGCTATAAATGATTTTTCTTTCTATAAAGAGGTACAAAAATAAAGAAAGATAGCTGAAGACAAATTGTTTTCAGCTATCTTTTTTGTTTAAAGTGGTGGTAAATCAATCTTACCTTCTTCAAATAATTCTTTTATCATATGTTTCGTATAACCAGCTGCTTGACCAAATGTGATTTTTGCTGGCATTGGTGCTTCATTTACATCTACAACTACATCAATAATGCATGGTTTACTTTGTTTTACCGCATTTTCAAAGGCAGGAAGTAAGTCATCTAACTGTTCGACGCGGTATCCAATACCACCGCACGCCTCTGCGTATTTTGCGAAATCAGGATTCGTTAAGTCTGTACCAAATTCAATATTCCCCATAACTTCTTGTTCGAATTTAATCATAGCAATTTTATTATTGTTTAATACAACAACAACGATTGGTAGTTTATATTTAACAGCTGTTACGAAATCATTCATTGTCATTCCGAATCCGCCGTCACCACAAACTGCAAACACTTGTTTATCCGGGAAAGCAATTTGTCCAGCAAGTGCACCAGGTAAACCGCAGCCAAGTGTTGCAAGCCAGCTAGAAATGATAAATTTCTGGTTTGTCATACGGAAGTGCCTTGCCGTCCATACTGTTACATTTCCAACATCTACTGAAAGAATTGCATCATCTTCTGCTACTTTCTGCAGTGCATGCATAACTCGTTGTGGTTTAATTGGAGTAGAAGAGTCTTCTTCTTGGGTGTGTAATTTTCCCTCCCACTTTTTCATCATTTCTTGATGGTGCTTTAAGAAGGAATGGTCCTCGTGTTTTTCTACATTTTCAATTAACCATTTTAATGTTTTATCAGCATCACCAGCTAAGCCGATATCTGTCGTATAACGTTTCCCGATTTGTGCGGGGTCTGTATCAATATGAAGTGTTTTTGCTTTTTCGGGTAAGAAACCAGTAAACGGATAAGAAGTACCGACCATAATTAAAGTATCTGTATGCTTCATCGCTTCATAAGAAGGTTTCGTCCCGATTAATCCCAATCCACCGATACAAAGAGGGTGTTCATCAGGAACAATTCCTTTAGCTGGTAATGTAAGTACGATTGGAGCGCCAATATGTTCTGCGAATGCAAGTAAAGATTCTCTCGCATGTTTAGCTCCTTTTCCAGCTAAAATAACAGGTTTTGTCGCTTCATTTATTGCGAGTTTCGCTGCATCTAAATCTTCTTTTTGCGGAAATAGCTCAGGCAATGTAAAAGAAGTGTTTGTAACACGAGCACCATTTTTTACTTCGAATTTCGGAACATCATCTGGAATAGTAAGAACGGATACACCTTTTTTCGTATATGCCATACGAATCGCTTGATTCACTACAGCAGGTAGTTGTTCAGCTGACATTATTCGTTGGTTATAAACCGCAACATCATCAAACATTCTTTCTAAGTTTACTTCTTGGAAAAAATCCGTTCCGAGTAAATCGGTTTCTACTTGTCCTGAAATTGCTAGTACAGGAGCTTGATCGAGTTTTGCATCATATAAACCGTTTAATAAATGGATAGCCCCAGGTCCTGCAATAGCCATACAAACACCAAGTTTTCCTGTTAATTTCGCATAGGCTGCCGCTGCTAACGCACCAGCTTCTTCATGGCGAACTTGAATAAATTTAATTTTATCTTGTTTTTTTCTTAAAGCCTCAATTATTGAATTGATGGAATCTCCAGGCATACCATATATGTGTTCTACTCCCCAGTCAATTAATAAATCAACTAATGCTTCACCAGCTGTTTTTCCAAACATAATTGTTCCTCCTCATAATAGGTAGATAACATTATGTTTTGGAGAAAAAGGAAAAATATACAAATGATAAAATTTTTATCTTTAATGATGACCGGCGAATAGTGTAAATACTGTTATTAGTAAAAATCCACTAATTGCCCACGTTAGAAATGTAAGGAAAGAGAGCTGTTTCTTAGCTTTCCAAAGCATTTCGTGAATTGTGACATAACCAAGTGAACCGATAGCGCTTCCCATAATGAGTCCTTGTAAATGAAGAGCTTTTCCTTCCATCAAAATTCCAAAAACCGTACCGGTCCCGAGAATAAGAGAAAGTAATAAAGTTGTTAATAGAAATGAAATATATTTATGCTTTGTAAAGAGGAAGGGGATAATTAAAGCTAATCCTTCTGGAATATGGTGAACGACAATTGCTATTAAAAAGGGAATGGCAGAGTCATTATGATTTATAAAAGCTGTTCCTAGCGCAAATCCACTCGGTATATTATGAATAAATATAGCGAAAGAGAGAAAAAGGAAAGTCTGCCATGCTTGTTGATCTTTCTTATGTATATTCGGATGATGGCAATAGTTATCTAATAAGCTCATAACTAAAATACCGATAGCTATCCCAAGTATAGGACCTATTATTTCATAGCTTGAAAATGTTTCAGGAATAATTTCAAGTGATAATAAGCCAAGTAAAATCCCACCACATAATGCGTATAAGCGATGCATCTTTTCTTCAATTAGTTGACGTGTTGCAACTCCAACAGCGCCTCCTAATAGTAACCCACCGAATGAAAAAAACGTAACAATCATTGGAATCCATAATCGTTCCATCGTATCACACTCCGATTCTTCCACTTATTTTTAGCTTACGAAAAGGAAAGTTAGATTAGTCCAAGTAATTGTGTTTGGTTATAGAGAAAAAACTAGCAATTCGTTATAATTTATATATTGAATTTAAGTGGAAAGATGAAAAGGGGAATTGATTATGCAGCAAATTAAAAAAATAGGAAACTCATTTTGGTATATGACACCTGTTTCTGAAACAGATAGACCAATATTAGGAATGGTCGTTGGAAAAGAAAAAACTTTAATGATTGATGCAGGGAATTCAGAAGAACATGCACAATTGTTTTTAGAAATGCTAAAAGAACAGAATGTATCAAATCCTGATTTTGTAGCATTAACGCATTGGCACTGGGATCATATTTTTGGATTGCCTGTACTACAAAATACATTAACTATTGCACATTCTGAAACGAAAAAAGAGATGCAGACACTAGTTTCATATGAATGGACAGATGACGCATTGGATGCACGAGTAAAAGAAGGTACTGAAATTGAATTTTGTGCGGAATGTATCAAAAAAGAGTTCAGTGAAAAACCAAGAAATATTAAAATTATTCCTCCGACCTTAACGTTCCAGGACCAACTTGAATTAGACCTTGGTGAAGTGACATGTGTGTTAAAGCATGTGGGCGGAGATCATGCACATGATTCCGTTGTTATGTACGTTAAAGAAGAAAAGATTTTATTTTTAGGAGACTGTATATATGCAGATATTTTTTCTTCGAAATGGAACTATACGACAAAACGAACGTTTACATTAATAAAAGAATTAGAGAAATTTGATGCTGAAACTTATATTCTTTCTCATGGAGAAGCTATAGACCGGGCTGAATTTTTACAAGAAATTCATTTACTAAAAACAATTGGAACTTATACAGAAGCTCATAAAGGCGATGAAGAGAAGATAAAGGTAGCGTATAAAAGAGAGCTAGATAGAGAATTAAATGAGGAGGAACTAGAAACAATAACGTTTTTTGTAAACGGTTATGAAATGATTAACCTGTAAAACGCAACTCTAATCAAATAGCATTAAACTGCACAAAAAGAGTATTGAAGTTTACTTCAATACTCTTTTTAATAAGTAAATATTAAGCCGCAGCCAATTTGAAGCTTTTTTGTAGGCCCATCATCTGAAGTTATTCGACTTTATTTATTTTTCGTATAGATAGAATTTCAAGTAGAAGCTTTCTTTGCTAATTCAGTTATATAGTTGAAAAAACTATTGTGGTTTACATCATAAACGACATTTACAGGTCGCCCATCATCAGTTTCCACTGTACGCCCTTGGCTAGGTCCGTATGTATGAACAATACTATTAATCGTTTGTACCTTTGCAAGATCAGCTTTCCCAACAAATGCAGCAGTTAATACATCCCACAAATAGTAAGTAGAATTAGTTGAAAAGTGAACAAGAGGAGGAACCATTGCATAGCATTGACCAAGGAAATCAACACCAATATACTTACGCTCTTTTGCCCATTGTTCACGTATGTCTATAGTTAGCGGAACCTGGTTTGTACTTTCTAGAGTTACTAAATCAATGATTATATTAGCATTCCAAACACGAGCTACTGCTTCGGGATCCCAAAATGAATTCCACTCGGCTGTTCCGTCATGTTCCGGCTCGTGTACATTGCCTGCAGTACGAAATGTACCGCCCATCCAAACGAGACGTTCAATTTTATCTTCGATTATGGGAGCTTCATACAATGCACGAGCAAGATCAGTTAGGGGCCCTGTAAATAATAAAGTTGTTTTTCCATCAGTTTGTAGAAGAGTTTCTATTATATGATGATGTGCAGGTTTAGCAGCTGCAGGTGTTACAACTTTTCCAGACTCATTTAAAATGGGTAAAGCATCAACATAAAATGCATGCATCCGCCAGTCTTTTGGAAATGGATTTTTCCCACGAGAGTTTGATGCTGCTACTTCAATATTACTTTTGCCGAAGCGATCGATAATTTTACGACTTGCAGACATTGCTGGTTCTAAATAGCAATCTGCTGGGATAACAGATACACCAGTAAGTGCAATGTTTTCCATTTGAAGTAATAAAAATAATGAAATTAAATCATCTACACCACCATCATGATTGAAGTACACTTTTTTCATCATTTTAATCTCCATTCTTTAAATTTTAATTGATGAAAAATCATCAATAATTTCCACCACTTCAATCTCCCCATTAATGAGTAGTTCAGGAAGATCATTTTTAACATTTCCTTTCCAATACTCTTTAGCTTGTTCGATTTTTTGAGAGAAAGAGATACCATCTTCCTTCGGTAAAAGAGTTCCGTCACCTTCAAAAGAACTACCAATCACTCGTAGTTTAACAATCTGTAAAACTTCTCGATTGTAAGAATCAAATAATGCTTTCCATTTCAAAGCATCTTCATAGCTTTTGGAAGCATATAAGCAAGACAACCTTGAAGGGTATTCAGGATATTCTTGCAGCCTAACCATTTCTACAATCGTTTCTCTAACCGCTCTTATTGTTTGATCCATATAATTCATAACTACTTGAGCATTTTCATTATTTATATGTAATCCGTCACTTTTATAATGATTATTTAAAATTTTTATGCCATCTTCACCGTTAGAATTTAATTGTTCTCTTTCAAAAAAGAAGTGATATAGAGTATTAGTTTGATTTGTATCGAATTGAATGATTTGTCCGATTTTCATTTCTTTCCTTGTAACGATGTGATATGCGTAAAATTCTGATTCATTCATGGGTATCCTCCTAGTAGTAATTATCGAATATTGTAATGTTAAATTTATTAATTCAACATTGAAATATATAAAACCTTTATAAGTAAAGAGCTATAAAGTAGGGGGATTTGAGTGAAGAGTGAAAAAAGTACATAGGAGCGTTTTAAAAAAGTTCACAAAATGTTCACTTACGAAGAGGTTTCCAATATCGATATAATGACAAAGACTCGAAGAGAAGGGATGATGAAAATTGCCAACAACAAGAAAGGAAAACCTCCAATTTGGCATGATGATGTGCCTAGGGATGGTTATCGTAATGACATTTTACAATTTATTAATGAATGGAGCAGGAGGGCCAATTCATTTTAAGGAGATCGCATTAGAACTAATTATTGGATTTATTATTGCGCTATTAATTGAAATATGTATTGTTGGGCCCTGTGCGAAAAAAATTGTATTCGCGTTACCGTTTGATAAATCAAAGAAAATAAATACTATCGTTGCGATGGCGACAGTAATGGTAATTGGGATGGTTTTCTTTATGTCATTTTACGGAATGGCTATGATGTATTTACATGGTGGACTACACGGAGATTCGTTTGTTTCCATTTATTTTTCAATCTTTATGAGGAACTTTATTGTAGCGTATCCATTACAATTAATGATTATGGGGCCACTTGTGCGTTTCTTATTTGGAAAGTTTGTTTTGAAGAATAAAGGTGTTAATGTAGCATAGTTTTAATTATTAAAATATAATATATAAATAAAACATTTTAACACATCTCACATATTTTGAGATGTGTTTTTTCTTGTTGATTCTAGTTATTTTCAAACTGATGTGACATTTGTCCTTTTGCCTTTATAGGATTATAGCTTTTAATTAAGTCAGAAATAAAAGATTAGGAGATGATTTTTTGAAAGGTATTATATTTGCTGTTTTTGCGGGTGTATTTATAACACTTCAAGGAACCTTTAATGCGAAACTTAGTTCAGATATAGGTATATGGTCGACGAGTATTATGACGCATTTAATTGGATTTCTCATTGCAACAACTATATTTTTGCTAAAGAAAGAAGAGAAAGTAACGGATTTAAAGAGTGTAAAAAAAGTATATTTAGCAGCTGGTGCACTAGGTGGCTTGATTATTTGTGCAGAAACAATGGCGATATATTCAATGGGAGTTACATTAACAGCTGGAACACTTATGGTTGCTCAATTATTAACAGCTACTGTTATTGAAATGAAAGGATTATTTCATATAAAAAAGATACAAATGGAGAGACACCATATTGTGGGAACAATAGTAATGATTTTAGGTATTGTTGTGTTTAATATGTAAGGAAAGAAGGGACTGTAAGTGGATAATAAATTAGACTTAATAATTCAATATTTGAAAGCTTATAATATGCTTGGAATTTTTTCAGGAATAAGTACTGACAATTTTCAAGTAAATCATTTTGAAAAAGGCAAGCTTATTTGCGATAAAGATGATGAAATTAATCGTTTATATTTTGTTGTTAAAGGCAAAGTAAAAGTTTACACGATTACACCAGAAGGAAAGAAACTAATCCTTCGCTTTATCAATCCATTAGCAATTGTTGGTGATATTGAATTAATACAAAATAGCAAAGCACATAATGTTGTTGAAGCTTGTTCAGATGTTGTAGCAATCTCCATTACTAATACAGTTATTAGAAATAAGTTATTACATGATCCTATATTTATGATGTTCTTGCTTGAAAACATTGCGAACACGTTAAAAATATCGACTCGTTTTACAGCTCTAAATTTACTTTATCCGGTAGAAGTACGTGTAGCTAGTTATTTACTTTCGATTTCAACGGATAGTAATGGGAATATGTATAAAGAGGATTTAGATTCAACTTCTGTATCAAGTATTGCAGATTTTATAGGGGTAAGTTATAGGCATGTAATTCGAGTTTTACAAAAATTTTATAGTGAAAAATTAATTGAAAAGAATAATGGAGTTATTGTAATTAAAGATTTTTCTAGAATGAAGGAAGTTGCTAAAGATAATATATATGAGTAATGAAGGGGAGAGAAGGATTATGATTGGATTTAGTTTAGCTATATTAGCTGGAATATTAATTAGCTTACAATCTGTTTTTAATACGAAAGTGAATGAAAATGTAGGACAGTGGTTAACAACTACATGTGTTCTTGGAATAGGTCTCATAAGTTCTGTTTTATTTTATATCATTACAGAGAAAAGTATAAGAGTTAACTTTTATACTACAAATTATTTATTTTATATAAGTGGATTGTTTGGTATCGGATTAATTATTTGTATAATGGGTGCAATAAAGAGTTTAGGTCCAGCTTATACGGTGCTCATTAGCCTTATTACTCAATTAGTTGTTGCGTTATGCATTGATACATTAGGATTGTTTGGAATGGAGAGAGTACCTATACAAATAAATAAATTAATTGGTATAGGTCTATTAATTGTAGGGGTTGGAATTTTTAAAAATCTTTTTTCGGATAAGAAAGTTAGTACTATAAGTGAGGATAGGGCCTAAAGAATTTAAAGGAAATAGGTGTTAATAATTAGAACATATACATTTAGATAGTAGTAAATGAGCGATAAGGAGAGAAAATAAGTGATTCAGTACACGTGTCATTGTTGGAGCGTATGACTATAATACTGGTGTGGAAATGAGTAAAAGGATAACGAGTCATATGAAAAATAGTAAACTTATTATATTTGAAAATAGTGCACATTTTCCAGATATCGAAGAAACAGATAATGTATGTGAAGCGATTATAGAGTTTTTAGAAATATAGTATAAAAACAAAGAGAGGATTAATTATTGGAATATTGAGTTATATAAGGTGTGAATTATTTATAGATGGGGAGGATGCAATATGATTGAATATAGAAAAGCAAGACTAGAAGATATGCAGGGGATTATTAAAGTGTGTTCAGATGGCTATAGAAATACATACCCAGGTTTGTTGCAAGTGATAATGGAGAAATACTAGGTGCTGGTGGAGGTGGCTTCACTGGTAAAGAAACAGCAGAGTTATTTGTAATATATTTAAATCCAAATAGAAAAAGAGAAGGTATTGGCACAGAATTACTTTCTATTATTACAAATGATCAAATTGAACGGGGTGCAAAGGAACAATGGGTTTCAGTTGCAAAAGATAATTTTATGGGAATCCCGTTTTATCCCGCATTAACGGGCAGTAAAACTCCCACCTCAAAATTCGGCTGGAACAAAGAAGTTAGGTGGGAGATCAACTGCCCGTAAACGCCCGATTGGTTCAACTAATAATCAGTGGGGGATGAACAAAACCCCCACTGATTAAAGTTTCACTTTATGAAGCAGTTGGTTTTATATATCAAGATGAAATGAAAGACCTTCATATGGGCTTCCTGTAAACGAAGATTTCACATCTATTCGATACAAACGTGAGTTAGCAAGCAGCTTAGTTAAAAAATAGGAACAAAAAGCCCTTTTTTATATGAGATCTTATTTGTATAAGCGTAAGCGTCAAATATTCCAGACCTACAATTTGTTAAGAAACAAGAGGCGATTGAAAACCTCTTCGCTAAGACAAAAATACAATAAGCTGTCCGTATGGACAGCTTATTTACATAATTCTCGTTATTGGTAGTGAAATTATTAATCCCATATATTTGGTCGTTCAATTTTCATTGTTCTCATATAATCTAACATTTGTCCTGTATGAACACCCTCATGATATGCTATACGCATTAACATATCCCCTAAAGAACGAATATACCCTACATTTGAACGATCAATTTTAATTGTATTTAGATCTTCATTAGAAAAAGAACGAACAGTATCTAAAAATTGTTTGTGATATATCTCAGCAAAATCCAGTTCATCTTCGACAGATAAAAAAGGTCTGTTTTCAAATGGAGAATTATACTCTTTCAGACTTCCCCTATTTTCAATAGCCAGATGATAATAATGCTCTGATTCCAGTACATGCCGAATCATCTCTAAACAAGTCATAGCTTTTTCATCTGGTTTCCAATCCAATTTATCGCTAGGAATCGTTTTCCATATTTTTATACTCCGTCTTCTAACTTCTGTTAAGTTTAATAACAATAAATCAATTGTATTCATTTATATTTCTCCTCTCACTTAGCCTCATAAACAAGTTTACTAAATTTTCTAAACGAATGACAAACATTTGTTCTTACCCATGAATATAGTATTCATATAAGGTTAACATAACGCAACATTATCGGTAGCAAGAAAAAGGCGAATCCCTACTTTCAAGAGGAATTCGCCTTTTTCTTTTTCTATAACCCTATTCATCTTTTTATACATTCCTATCATGGTGCGGTTTTAGGGTTCTCGTTTGTTACTGAATGAGCCGTAAAAATGTATAAAATCTTGCATGCTCTTAGCGTGGATTTTTCCCTAAATACTGGATGAACCCTGTAAAGTAGTATTCAATTTTTTTGATGAATATAGAGCGACTTAAATAATAGGAGCCTCTATCGAAAGTTACTTAGTAATTTTCGATAGAGGCTTTTACTTATAATACTTAATTGTAGTTTTATATCTTTAACTTCGCGGTCGTTTTTCTTTTTTAAGGAATTTACAGTTATAACATCTCATATTTTGTTTATAATTGTAAATAGTTATCAAGATGTATAAATGTTATTTCTTTTTTAATAAATAAAAAATATAAAAAGGAAAAATAATGCAACTTTATAACGCGCTTATTCGTGTTATATATGAAAGGAGGAGGGGGATGGAAATTGAAGAAATATATAAGGTTTATATAAACGATGTGTACCGGTATTTATTTTCCCTTTCTCGTAGCCATCACGTAGCGGAGGACTTGATGCAGGAGACTTTTTATCGGGCGTATCTTTATCTAGAAGACTATGAAAACCAAAAGGTAAAATCATGGCTTTTTAAAGTGGCATATCATACGTTTATTGATTTTGTTAGGAAAGAGAAAAAAGTAGCTTTTGTAGGAACGGAGGAATTAGAGAAAATACAAGCAGGTGAATCTACAGAAGAGTACGTAGTCGCAAAAAATAGTTACGAAAAATTAATTCAGATTATTCATACTTTACCTGAGGTAGAGGCACAAGCTATTTTATTATATGACGTACATCAATTAACGTACGAAGAGGGTGCTTCTGTATTAGATTTAAAGTTAAACACATATAAAAGTCACATACTTCGTGGGAGAAAGAGATTAAAACAATTGTTAAAGGAGGAAAAGAGTTAAAATGACAAATGATAAACCTCATTCTGAAGAAGAAGGTTATAAAGAATTGTTACAAGAAGCTCTTCATCAAAGGCCTGCTTCTCTTCCTGATGGAAAACAGGAGCAAGTGTTGAAAATAGGAAAAAAAAGAGCACGTATCACGAATGTTTTGATTGTAGTTACTTTTTTATTACTTATCCAACCTATTTTATATGTATCTACACTCGCATACTATGCATTTGCACCTACAAACGCAATGGAGATACGGAATGTAGTAAAACAAACGTTAAGTGTAACGGAACCAAATGTATTTATGAAAGAAAGGGACATGGAGCAAACATTGTTACCGCTTAGTTTACAATTGCATTTTGATTTGTATAAAAGGGTAGGAAAGAAAGATATTCGAATAGGCGAAGAGAAAACATATTATTTATTAAGTAAAGCAACGAAAGTAAGCCGTGAATATACAATAGATGAAAAAATTCCAGAAGTCCTATATATAGATAATGAAGTATTATCTCATCCTAATAATTATAATGTGTCTTATAATAGTAGCGAGGAAGCTCAGGTATTAAAAGGTCTTCCACAAGAATCTGTTGTAGAAGCATTTGTATCTTTTAGAGAATTATTAAGTGTACAAGAGGTAAAGAACATGTTTCCTACTATTGATATTGTTTGGTATGCCGTGAATACAGGATTAGAGGAGAAGCAAAAGAATGATGAGGGTCAGTATGTTGCCCCAATTGGCTTTCCAGCAGATCTGATTTCAAGTCTAAGTGGTCCTTTTTTAAGTGACTCACCTCATGAGGAACAATTTATTGATGTGTTAAAGTCATTACGGAAGCATGAAGATTTAGCGGCGAAGCTATCTAGAGCGAAAACATTAGAGTTGTCAAAGCGTATTTCTTTCCTTGAAAAAAATGGGGTAAAAACATACGGGGCAGTTGTAACTGGACCTAAAGGAGAAGTTGAAAAATTGATGAGCCATGAAAAAGTTAGAAACTTGAAAGTAGGTGAAGCGAGATTATGGAATTGGCATTCTTAAAAAAAAGAAAGAGTCATATTTATAAACAGGAAACGTGGATGGGGATTATTTCATTAATTATTGCCTTTCTAGCGTTATTGTATTTGAACATTACATTGCTTATTCAAGAAATATTTATTGGCGAAGGTTTTCGAGAAATAGTTGGAGCTGGATTGATGTGTTCAGTCGTAGGCATGCTCACAAAAAGCAAAAGTCGAAAATATGCATTGTGGGCATGTAGTTTATTTGTTTTTATGATACTGTTTGCTGTATTTGGATTTATGTTAGGTTGGATGATAAGCTTTACGCCATAAATATGTGGAAAAGAGCGAATGTAGATTCGCTCTTTTTTAATGTGTAAAAAGTAAAATAGATAAGAGAAGAACCTATCAAATTTGAAAGGAGAGCACTATGCATCTAGGCTGTGGTTTTGTTGATATGTTTTCCGCTCACGTATAAGCTATAGATTTATCATTTTTCAAACCGCAAATGAACGAATTTCAACATCTTTATTAAATTTACAATCCGCATCATAATTCGTGTACTTCCATCCCAATCTTTATTTGTAGGTATATGTTTAAAGAAAGGGGAGCAGCTTAATATTTTTATGTTAGAAGACCACTTTTCTATTGCCTTTGGATTATTTACGTGAAAATACATCATAGCGCCGTTATTACCAGATTTTTTTACAGTAGCATTCGAAAGTGTCAGCGCGAACTTTGATTCAGCATCAAAATATAACTCTCCTCCAGGAAAACGTTTTGCCATAGCGACAATTATCTCCTTCAGATCTTCTTCTTTAAAGTAATAAAAAACACCGGCAGATATAAAAAGGATACCATTCATTTCGTTAAACTTAATATCGTCAAACCAAGAAGTATCAAAAAATGATTTGGCAATGCTTATATTTCGTGGTGTATCTTCAATTAATGTTTTGCGAAAAGCGATCGCATCAGGCAAATCAAGGTTATACCACTGTATTGTACCGTTATCAACTCTTGAAAAAGTAGTGTCTAGTCCAGAACCGATATTTACTATAGTAGCATTCGGATATTTTATAATAAATTGTTTAATAGTATCGTCTATTTTTCTTGCACGGGTAATGTAAGTGATACATCCGTATTCGCCAAATGTATCTGCTATTTTAGAGAAATCAAAGTCGCATTCATTAATAATACGAATTGCTTCCGTATCATTTAAAATATCCTTATTTTTCTCACTACCATATGCTCGTCCCCATAGGGGGATAAGCATAGTACCTTGAACTGATTGGAAATCTATTTCTTTAACCATGAAATGTCCTCCGTTTAATAATAAAAAATATTTTTATATATGATTAGTCGTTATTTAGCATTTTTGATAGCATTTTATTTGTTTTATACAGTCCGTAAGTTAAATCACGTTGATCTTCTTCATTGAGTTTTTCAAGATTACTAGTGAAATTATTATAAATTTGTTTCCATCTTTCATAATGTGCTTTTTCAGCTTTATCTGTTAGGGAGATTAAAACAGCTCGTTTATCTACTGTATCTTGTTTTTTTATAATGTATCCGTTTTGCTCTAAATTACGAACGGTTACACTTAATTGTTGTTTAGGTATGTTTAAATAACTAGCAATCATTTTTAAATTTACAGCGACTTTTTGCTGGGCAATATACTCAACTATGTGTTGCTCTAAATGTGTAAATTCAGTGGATTTCTCTGATAATAATTTGAAAGTACCTGACATATTTAGTAATAAATTCATGTATTCGTTTATTAATTCTTTATTAGTCATTATTTTCGGCGTCCTTTATCGGTTTAGTAATTATTTTATTACTATTTTCACTTAAAATCAAATAATAACATTGATATTAGTAAATATTCATTTACTAATATCAATGTTATTTAAATCGTGAGAGATACAGTAGAGAAAAAATTAAAGTTTTTTTATGAGAGGTGAATAGAAAGATTATAAAATATTACTTTATACATAAAAAACTAATGAAGCCAATGTCTTTTTCAGTCATTATACTATTAATAATTTTATGGTAAAATCTTTTACATAATTAAATAAAGGGGTAGTATACTATGGGTTATTTCTCAAATAGTTTATTAGTTTTATTTATTCTTATCGTATGTAGCTGTATGATTTTTGGTTGATAATATAATGATAGTTTTATATAAAAGAAGTTATCTCAGGTGAGGTAACTTTTTTTTATGTTAAGAAGGAATTCTATTTTTGTTATTGAAGTTTGTTCAAGTTAAGTTGATGACGGTCTGAAATTTTTAATAGAGTAATGTAAAAGAAGATACAAATAAATAGGAGAATAGGGAGGGTTTATGAAAACTAAAATAAGCTACACAATTGAACATCCAACAAAATTCAATGAATTATTAGCTTTATATGAATCTTTAGGATGGAATTCTCTAAAATTAACGGTTAATGAATTGGAACAAATGTGTAAACAAAGTTGGTATGTAATATATGTTTTTAAAGAGAACCAATTAATAGGTATGGGGCGTGTTATATCCGATGGTGTAATAACGGGGGTTATTTGCGGTGTATGTGTATTGCAAGAATATCAGTCCATTGGCATTGGAAAAGAAATAGTGGGACGATTAATCCAGCACTGTGAACAAAACAAAGTTATTCCCCAACTTATGTGTGTAGAAAATCTGCAATCTTACTATGAATCTATAGGGTTTGAGGCATTCTCTATTGGAATGACAAAACATATTATAAGATAGCCGGGCTTTATATTTTCTGTGTACTCGTACATATTTTCAAACTTCATTATAAAGGAGAATTGCTGTATGGAGATTGCTAAAGGAGTAGAAATGCTACACCTTGAATTTCAAGAATTTATTATTCACCCAATTCTTTTATGGGATGATGAAATGGCAGTTTTAATAGATACTGGTTTCCCTGGACAATTTGAAGATATACAAGTAGAGATGGAGAGGGTTGGGGTATCATTTGATAAGCTAAAAGTCCTAATTTTGACGCATCAGGATATAGATCATATAGGTAGTCTTCCTGAAATATTACAAAACCTTGGAAGTAATATAAAAGTTTATGCTCACGAACTAGATAAGCCATATATCGAGGGGGAGTTACCTTTATTGAAGGATGCACAAGTACAGAATCCTCCGAAAGGAAAGGTGAGTGATACTTTGATTGACGGTCAAGAACTTCCGTATTGCGGTGGCATTCGTATTCTCCATACCCCAGGGCACACTCCGGGTCATATCAGTTTATTTTTGAAACAAAGTAAAACTCTTGTTGCCGGGGATTCAATGTACAGTGTGAATGGAATGTTAGGAGGAATTCATGCCCCAACAACTTTAAATGTTAAGGAAGCACAGCAGTCTTTGAAGAAGTATTCAAATCTAGATATTGAATCAGTAGTTTGTTACCATGGGGGATTAAGTAAGGGAGATATAAATGCACAAATTCAAAAGCTGTAGACAAGAATGTATTGTTAATCAGTGCTAACGTACAATCTAATTGCTAGTATATAAATAAAACCCTTAAATTATAAAAGAGCATGTTTGAAGAAATTTCAAACATGCTCTTTATTAAATATAATCAATTTAATTTTAATGACTTAACCCATTCCAATAAAAAGAAACGATTTCTTTTGCTAATTCATCTATATTTGCAAGAATAGGATTGTTATTCTCATCTTTAAAATTCCCGATTGATAATAAAGCTACGAAAGCATGGGCAGCTAATTTTGGATTCCCATTAGGTATTTCTTCAATATGCATCGCATTAGCAATTGATTTTTCCAATACTTCATACATGTTATCTTCGGCATTTTTTAGTTCCTTTAATTGCTCTGCAGATAAAGATAGTTTTGCATCTTTCATAAAGTTCTTCATATCAATATCCATCGTTGCGTGTAAGTATACTGTAGCAAAGTCCAATAATCTTTCTTCCAAATTCTTATTTGTAGAGAGGATTTGCTCCATATTTTCTCTTATTCGTACCATCATTTGAATCATAGTAGCGGTAAATAAATCCGCTTTTGTTGAATAGTAATAGTAGACGGTTGCTTTTGTAACACCACATTCTTTCGCGACCTCATCCATCGAAACAACTTGATAATTTTGAGTGAGAAATAACCTAGTTGCAACTTCTAAAATGATTTCTTTTGTAGATTTTGTATTTTTATTTTGACGAGGCCTTCCGAGAGGACGTTGTTTTTGTTCCAACTACATTCGCTCCTGACATTTATGATTGAGATAATTATAACATAATTTTTAATCATACTTGATTAATTAACTGACCAGTATATATAATTAATATTGGAGGGAAAAGGAAGGTGGGTTTTTATGAAAAAGCACCCGTTACATATGTTAGGGAAGATTGTAGCAGGGAAGAATACGCAATGGATAACATTATCGGTATGGATTCTTATTACATTGGTACTTTCATTTACGTTGCCACAAGTAAACAGTATGAAAGAACCGAATCCGAAAAATTTACCTGAAACAGCTATGTCACAGCAAGCTGAAACACTTATGAAAAAAGAATTTCCTAATAATGCAGGAAATCCGTTGTTAGTAGTATGGCATAGAGATGGTGGATTACAGTCAAAGGATTATAAACTCATACAAGACGTTTATAAAGAATTAAAGGCCAGTCCTTTAAAAGAACAATCAACATTACCACCATTTGATACAATTCCAGAGCAAGTATTATCAAAAAGCGCATCAAAGGATGGTACATCATTTGTTACACCGGTATTCTTTAATAAATCTGCTGGAACGGATATATTAAAAGGTAATTTAGAAGAGTTACGAAAAATAGTGAATAGCAAAGTGGACGGAGATCCTTTTAAACAAAAGATTACCAGCTCTGGTTTACATGTTCGATTATCTGGACCTGTAGGTATTCAAACGGATGCGGTTAGTTTATTTAGTCAAGCAGATGTGAAATTATTAGTTGCTACCGTATTACTCGTATTAGGTTTATTAATTTTATTGTATCGTTCACCAATTTTAGCAATTTTACCTTTACTTGTTGTGGGCTTTGCATACGGTATTATTAGTCCTACACTTGGTTTTTTAGCCGATCACGGATGGATTAAAGTAGATGCCCAAGCGATATCAATCATGACAGTATTATTGTTTGGTGCTGGAACGGACTATTGTTTATTTTTAATTTCGAGATATAGAGATTACTTGTTAGAAGAAGAAAGTAAATATAAAGCGCTGCAACTTGCGATTAAAGCATCTGGCGGGGCAATTATAATGAGTGCCTTAACTGTTGTACTTGGATTAGGAACATTATTACTTGCTCAGTATGGTGCCTTTCATCGATTTGCAGTACCATTTAGTGTTGCTGTATTCATAATGGGGATTGCTGCTTTAACAATTCTTCCGGCATTTTTATTAATTTTCGGCAGAGTTGCATTCTTCCCGTTTATACCGAGAACGACTTCGATGAATGAAGAGTTTGCAAGAAAGAAAAAGAAAGTAGTAAAAGTCAAAAAATCAAAAGGCCTATTTAGTAAAAAGCTTGGAGATATTGTAGTACGAAGACCGTGGACAATTATAATGCTAACCGTATTTGTATTAGGTGGATTAGCTTCATTCGTACCGCGCATTCAATACACTTATGACCTATTAGAATCATTTCCAAAAGATATGCCTTCACGTGAAGGGTTTACGTTGATTAGTGATCATTTTTCGGCTGGTGAACTAGCACCTGTAAAAATTGTTGTTGATACGAAAGGAAAAGAGCTTCCTATTAAGCAAGAAATTGAGAAATTTTCTTTTGTAAATACAGTGAAAGAGCCAAAAGAGGGAAAAGACAATAAACAGATACAAATGTATGAAGTTTCTTTAGCGGAGAATCCTTACTCAATTGAAGCATTAGATCAAATCCCTAAATTGAAAAGTAGTGTAGAAAAAGTACTAAAAGATGCTGGGATTAGTAATGCTGAAAATCAATTGTGGATTGGCGGAGAAACAGCGTCATTATATGATACCAAGCAAATTACTGAACGTGATGAAGCGGTTATTATTCCGGTTATGATTAGTATTATCGCATTACTTTTACTTGTGTATTTACGTTCAATCGTTGCGATGATTTACTTAATTGTAACTGTCGTTTTATCATTCTTCTCTGCATTAGGAGCTGGATGGATATTACTTCATTTTGGTATGGGAGCTCCAGCAATACAAGGTGCGATACCGTTATATGCATTCGTATTTTTAGTTGCCTTAGGGGAAGATTATAATATTTTTATGGTTTCAGAAATATGGAAAAACAGAAAGAAACAAAATCATCTAGATGCAGTGAAAAATGGTGTTATACAAACAGGTAGTGTCATTACATCAGCAGGTTTAATTTTAGCAGGAACATTTGCAGTATTAGGTACGTTACCAATTCAAGTTTTAGTTCAATTCGGTATTGTGACAGCAATTGGTGTATTGCTAGACACATTTATTGTAAGACCACTACTTGTGCCTGCGATTACGGTCGTTTTAGGACGATTTGCTTTTTGGCCAGGAAAGCTTTGGAAAGAAGAAAAGCAATTACAAAAAGAAGATACTTTATAAAAGAAGGTTGCCGATAAAGTCAGTAAAACTGATTTTTAGGCAGCCTTCTTTTTTGTTTGCTTGATAAAGAATGACCATTTTGAATATGCAACGAAAAATATAGAGGAAATGTAACATGAGGTTCTAAGTGCATCAAAATTTTTCTTATCAGACATAATAATTCGTAAGAAATTCCAATTGAGTGAGGAATTTCTAAAATTATGTATTGTAATAGGATGATGAAAATGTGGGGCACGATTGTTTCTTATGTACCTGAGTGGAAAGTTTTTATACACGCCTTTTTCGTACTTTTCATTCCATTTATAATTTCAAGATTTTTTAGTTGGATTCGCGCACTAGAAAAAGAATAATATAACGAACCATACGGAGGACTTAAGTGAGGATAAATATTGATATGTTAAGAAGATTAGTATAGGAAGTTTTTTGAGAAAGAGTGATGAAGGTGAAAGCGCAGGATTCAATCGTTAACCAAAGCCAAGAACAAGGAAATACATATGAGAATAACGCAACAACAGTTTCTGAAGATTATTTTACAGGTGATTTCAACTTAGATCTAGAGGTTATAAAAAAAGAAGCTCTTGATAACTCGGACGTTTATTGTCGAGAGTTTAATATCGGTGGGACTAGCATCCGGGCAGTTCTTGTTTTTGTAGAAGGGCTTTCAGATAAAGATCTTATTGATACGCACATTTTGAAATCATTAATGGGTAATTTTTTTGATGAGTATAAAGATGAATCATCTAGTGCGAAAGAGAGTATTTCAAAAGAGTATATTAGAAATCAGGTTCTTTCTATTAGTGGAATCGATGAAGTACAATCCATACAAAAAATGATGCCAAAAGTGTTAATGGGTTCAACGGCATTATTAATTGATGGATTATCAGATGTATTAATACTTAATACAAAAAAAGGAAAAACACGTAATGTTGAAGAGCCAATATCAGAGGGATCGGTTAGGGGTCCACGGGTAGGTTTCACAGAAGTTTTGTCGGACAATACTGCTTTGTTGCGGTTACACGGTGAAAATGAAGGATTATCATTAGTGAAATTTCATGTAGGAGAACGGGCTAAGAAAGACTTGGTTGTTGCCTTTATGAAAGAGATTGCTGATCCAGAGTTAGTAGAAGAAGTTAAGAAAAGAATTGAGAAAATTAATATTGATAATGTGCCAGAGTCAGGTTATATAGAACAACTTATTGAAGATAATTATCTTAGTCCTTTCCCCCAAGTACAGAGTACGGAACGTCCTGATAAAGTTATCGCTGCATTAATGGAAGGAAGGGTTGCAATTTTATTAGATGGAACACCTTTTGCATTAATTGTTCCAGTTACATTTAGCATGATGATGCAATCGCCTGAAGATTATTATGAGCGTTGGATACCAGGTACACTGATTCGTTTATTGCGTTTTGGAACAGCTATTATTTCTCTATTTGCTCCCGCTCTGTACATTTCATTTATTTCATTCCATCCTGGACTGATTCCAACTAAGTTAGCCATTTCAATTATAGGAGGGCGAGAAGGCGTTCCGTTTCCTGCAATTATAGAAGGATTATTTATGGAAATTGCTATTGAAATTTTACGAGAAGCAGGGCTACGACTACCTAAGCCGATTGGTTCAGCGATGGGAATTGTAGGAGGATTAATCATTGGGCAAGCAGCTGTATCAGCTGGAATTGTGAGTCCAATCATGGTAATTGTTGTGGCGGCCACGGCTATTTCTTCTTTTGCACTTTCTCATTATAGTACAGCAATTCCATTACGTATTCTTCGCTTTGTAGCTATGTTTTCCGCTTCTATATTCGGATTATATGGAGTTATTCTATTTTTCTTATTTATATGCAGTCATATTGCAAGGCTTAAAAGTTTTGGTGTACCTTATGCTAGCCCGGCTGTCTTATATCAAGTTACCGATTGGAAGGATTTTATTGTTCGTATGCCAATTCAGATGATGAAGCGACGTCCGAAAATGTTGAATTTAAAAGACTATGTACGGAAAGGAAGTGAAGAGGAATGATTATGAACTCAAAGGACAAAATTCCGACTTCACAGGCAGCTGTGATTCTTATCAATTATATACTTGCTATCGGAATCCTCACTTTACCTAGAACAGCAGCTGAGAAAGTGCAAACTCCTGATGTTTGGATAACGGTTATTTTAGGAGGATTAATTGCGATAGTTGCAGGTATAATTATCGTGAAGTTAAGTCAACAATTTCCTGAAAAAACATTTTATCAATATAGCCAAGAACTTGTAGGGAAATGGCTTGGAGTGTTAATTAGTTTGTTGATTATCGGTTACTTTTTAACACTTTCTTCCTTTGAACTTAGAACGTTGGAATGTATAACAAGTTTCTTTCTATTAGAAGGTACGCCTGACTGGGCTATTCTTATACCATTCATGTGGATAAGTCTTTATTTAAATCTAGGCGGAATAAATGCGATAGCACGTTTATTTGAAATTATTTTTCCAATTACAGTTTTTATTTTTTTAGTGACATCTTTTATGAGTATTGGAATATTTGAACTGGATAATCTTCGTCCTGTATTAGGATTAGGGATTGTTCCGGTATTAAAAGGCTTAAAAACAACAACTATGGCATATTCGGGTGCTGAAATTATGTTAATACTTTTAGCCTTTATGAAGAAGCCATCTCAAGGTGTAAGGGTTGTAATAATTAGCACTATGATTCCTTTACTTTTTTATGTCATTACAGTTGTAATGGTTATAGGAGCGTTTTCTATCGATGGTGTGTTGGTGAGAACATGGCCTACAATTGACCTTATGAGAAGTTTTGAAATTCAAGGCTTAATTTTTGAACGGTTTGAATCTTTGTTACTAGTGATATGGATTATGCAAATCTTTGCAACATATACAATTTGTTATTATGCAGCTGCTTTAGGGTTAGCGCAGCTCTTTAATAAAAATATTCATTCCTTTTTATATGGATTACTTCCGGTAATATATATCGTTGCGGCAATTCCTAAAAACATAAATGAATTATTTGAACTTGGAAATTTGATTAGTAACGCAGCGATTATATTATTTGGTATTCTCCCGTTTCTTCTCCTTATGATAGCAAAGGGGAGGAAAAACAGGCATGAATCAAAATGTTAAAGGTAAAAAATTTATTATAAGAATAACGTCAATAGTTTTTCTCTTATTACTTACAGGATGCTGGAGTAGTCATGAAATCGAGGAGTTAGGTTTCGCCGTAGGTTTAGCGATAGATAAAGGAAAAGAAACTAAGATTGAGAAAGAGATTGTAGAAAAGGGCGGCGGATATAAAAAGAAGAATTTAATAACAACCACCTATCAGTTTGTTAAAGCACAATCATCATCAGACGGAGGAAAAGGTGGAGTATCACAACAAAAGGCTTATATGAATGTTGCAGAAACAGGAGATTCTGTTCATCAATCAATACGTGAAGTTGCATTAAGAAGGCAAAGGCCTATCATTTTTCACCATACAAAAGTAATAGTTGTTAGTGAAAGTATTGCACGAACATATAATTTAACGCAGTTATTGGACATTTATGTTCGTGATAATGAAATGAGACCTAGTTGCTTTATTATGGTTAGTAAAGGGGTAGCTAGTGATGTGTTAAAATCAAAAGAATCAGGGGAGATTCCAGCATTTCGCTTGATTGAAATCGAAGATAACCAATATAGATCCTCACGAATTTTACCGCCGATGCCACTTGCAAAACTACCAGGAAAGGTGAAATCTGGAGCGAGTTTTCTTTTGCCAAACGTGATTTCTATAGACGGAGAAGTGAAATATGTAGGTGCTGCTGTTATGAAAGGAAGTACAAAAAAACTCCGTGGCTTTTTGAACGAGAATGAATTAGAGGGCTGAATGTGGATAACTGCAAAAGGGAAAAGTGGCTTGGTGAAAAGTTATGATAAAAAGACGGGAAAATTAGTTATGTATGAAGTGAAATCTATGAAAAGTAAAATTACGCCTCATGTTAAAGGGGATAAGCTCTCTTTCGATGTCAATGTTCAGTCTGTGGGCCGGTTATCCGAAAACTGGTCTGAGTCAGAGGAAGCTTTTAAAAATGCATTTCTCAAAAGAGTGGAGCAATCTGCCCAACAAGAAGTGAGGCGATTAGTGAAACATACATTGCAAAAAATTCAAAAGGAATATAAAACTGACGTTGCTGGCTTTAACACTAGTTTGAAAATCGAGTATCCAAAAGTATGGAAAAAAGTTGAAAAAGATTGGGATAAAGTATTTAGTAAGACTCCAATTAAATATAATGTAAAGTTAACAATTGAAGATTATGGTACGGAAGGTGCATAACAAAGAAACAACAAAAAATATACAAAAGCTCTGAAGCATGAATTTTTTTATAAAAATGCTCCAGAGCTTTTTATTGTACTTAGTAAATGAATAAGAAGATATATATTCCGTTTTAATATTCTTTATTTTATAATTATTTATAAGTGTTAGTAAATATAATCACTAAAAATAGGAGTGATGAAATGACAATATTACCTATACGAAAAGATGAGGCCATAATTATTAATATGGCAAAACTATATTGTAAAGTGTTTGATAAAAGAAATTTTGATGAAATGGTAGAACGAATTACAAGACATATGGGATATACAGATTTTAAAGGAGTATTAGCAATAAATGATGAAAATGAAGTTATTGGTTTTACTTATGGTTATCGTTCTTTGGAAGGATACTACTATAATCAATTAATGAGAAAATCATTGAATTTGGAACAAGTAGACCAATGGTTAGAAGATTGTTTTGAATTTGTAGAGTTAGCAGTTCATCCGGAATATCGAAATGAGGGTCTTGGAACGAAATTACATAATGAATTATTAGAATGGGTTCCAAATAGAACAAGTGTTTTAACTACACAAATAAACAATGAAAAAGCGCGTTCTTTATATGGAAAATTAGATTGGGTAAATGTATTGGAACCATTTCATCCAAGTAAAGATGATGTTCCTTATGTAATAATGGGAAAAGTATTAAAGACAAAAGTGAATAAATAACTTTGTTGTACATATAAGTTATTGGTTTATAACATTTAAGGGGAAAACAAAATGACGATAATATCTATTGAAAAAGCTACAATTTTAGATGCTGAAAAGTTAACAGAAATAATGAAAAGGACATTCGATGAAGAAGCAAAACGATGGTTGTGTGACCAAGAGGGGGTAATTGATTATAACATTCAACCACCAGGGTATTCTTCAGTTGAGATGACTATATATTCGATCGAAGAATTAGATTATTTTAAAGTGATAATGGACGAAGAAATTGTCGGTGGAATTATAGTTACGATTTCTGGTAAGTCTTACGGCAGAATTGATCGTATTTTTGTAAATCCCAAACATCAAGGAAAAGGGATCGGATCACAGGTTATCGATTTTATAGAAGAAGAGTTTCCGAGCGTAAGAATTTGGGATCTTGAGACATCTAGTAGACAAATAAATAACCACCATTTTTATAAAAAAATGGGCTTTGAAACAATTTTTGAAACGGAAGATGAATATTGTTATGTGAAAAGAATAAAGAAAGCTTCAAGCGAAGAAAACTTAGTTAATAATAATGATATGAAAAATGGGCAATACGAAAACTGTAATTTGGTAAATACAGAGTATTATCAAGTGAATTTAAAAGGTAGTTCATTTGTTTATAGCAATGTAATGAATATTAATTTGAGCAATTGTAATTTAAGTCAATCAAAGTTTAAAAATATAAATTTGAGGAACTCCTCATATACAGATTTAAATCTTTCAGGTAGTAAATTTAACTTGGTGACATTAGGTGGAGTGCAATTCAAGAATACAAATCTTGGAACTGAAAAGGAGCCTATTTCATTTGAACGATGTGATTTGGAAGGATGTATAATAAGTAATAGTAATCTTGAAAACGCGGAAATAGAAAATTGTAATATAACTGGTATGAAAATAAACGGTATTCCAGTAGAAGAGCTGCTTGAATTGTATAATCAAGTAAAAAGTTAAATAAAAAATCACTTAGTGTCTTCTAAGTGATTTTTTATTTTGAACGAGTATGAATAATGAATAAGAGATGATGTTCAAAAATGGATATTATATCGGAATAATTATATAAAAATAACATAAAGAAATAAGGGTAGGTAGGATTTTCCGGTTGGATATTAGAATAATGATACTTGAATGGAGGAGAGAAAGATGGAGATTAACGTTAGAGCAGTAGAAATACAAGATGCTAGAGCAATTCATCGTATATGCATTCAAAATGATGTTTTACCATATATGGTTTTTCTACCTAGTATGCGTGTAGATGCAATGGAGAATAGAATTCGAAATTTAGCGCAGAATCAATTTGAATTTGTAGCAGAATATGATGGAGAAGTTGTTGGATTTGTCGGTTTAACCCAAAGCCCAGGACGAAGATCTCACTCGGGTGATTTATTCATCGGAGTAGATAGTGAATATCACAATAAGGGAATTGGAAAAGCACTTCTTACAAAAATGCTGGATTTAGCTGATAATTGGCTAATGTTAGAACGAGTGGAACTTGGTGTATTAGAAACGAATCCTAGAGCCAAAGTATTATATGAAAAATTTGGATTTATCGAAGAGGGTGTAAAGGTTGGGAATTTGAAGGCGCATGGGAAATTTGTTAACGAAATCATAATGAGTCGTTTTAGACCAAATGGTTTGATTGTACATAATAAATAGAGGTGTAAATTGAACGGAAATATCGACATGCCAAATTCGGAATGTTATTAATCCGTTGCTTGCTGATCATGTTACAAGAGAGGCAGAGCATTTCCTCTTCATGATTCATGTATTGGAGCAAAGGCTAAAGCAAAAGCAGGTAGAACAATCTCCGCAATAATAAATAAACAAGAAAAGCATGACATTAGTTTGTCATGCTTTTCTTGTTTATCCCGCTATTTGTGGGAGTTTTACTGCCTGTAAACGCCCGATTGGTGAGGCCTAATAATCAGCGGGAGGTGAACAAAAAACCTACTGATTAAAGTTTCACTTTATAAATTGTGATCCAATTGTTTCGGTTGTAATAAAAATAATGCTAATCCACTGAAAATAAGTAGAATTCCTAATCCTTGCTGTAAAGAAATTGTTTCATCTAAAATGAAGTAGGCTAGAATGCAAGTTCCAATTGTTTCTCCTAAAATACTCATCGAGATAACCGTAGCGCTCATCCATTTCAATAACCAATTGAAAATTGTTTGTCCTAAAATCGTTGCAATGAATGCCAGACCTATAAAGGACCACCATGTTTGTGAAGTGTAATGTAAGAAAGATGATTGCTGTGTGTAAGCAAATATGCCGAGAAATAAAGAACTACTGCCATAACTAATTACCGAGTACGGTATTAGGGAGAGGTCTTTACGAACATGTTGACTAATCAAAAAGTAAGCTGTTATAACGCCAGCAGCAATAAAAGCTAAAATATCGCCGTATAAAGCTTCTCCGCTAATCTGAAAATCTTGCCACCCGATCACGACACTTCCTGAAATTGCAATAAGGCAGCCTATAATCGCACCTTTTGTAAACCGTTCCTTAAATAAAAAATAACCACCGACCATTGAAAATAAAGGTTGCAACGTTACGATAACTGTAGAACTTGCTACAGAAGTATACTGTAATGATTCAAACCAGAGGACATAATGACCTGCTAGAAATAATCCAGATAAGAGTCCAAATCCCCATTGTTTTTTTGATAATGAGCGAAGTTCGGTTCGATTACTTGTATTAAATATTAGAAATGGTAAAAGAATTGCCGTAGCAAACAATAATCGATAAAAAGCAGTGATTGCTGCAGGGGCATCAGCTATTTTTACAAAGATAGCTGAAGTAGATAAGGCGAACACGCCGAAAAATAAGGTGAAATATGAAAGAATAGGTGATTTCAAAGTTTGTCCCTCCGTTATGTTGTTTATTATAATGAAAAATATATAATATAATGTACAAGAGTTAGTATATAAGCCTTAGGTGAAATAAGGAAGGATTTATTGCTCCTGTTTAGTATGTCAGCACAAAAGGAACAAAAGATGTATTATGATGGACGAAAGGAAGTTGTAACAATGATTCATTATCGACTGGGTCAAACTGTTTTAAGTTATCGTAAGAAAAATAATATGACAATTCGTGAATTTGCTGATTATGCAGGAATTAGTACTTCACTTATTAGTCAAATTGAAAGAGGAAATGCCAATCCTTCTTTAAATGTATTGGAATTAATTGCGAAAGCATTAAATGTCCCGCTATTTACTCTTTTTATTAATGATATTGATACAGACTCACTTATTTCTAAGAAGAAAGATCGAAAAAAAGTATATCGAGAAAATAATGATCATATTGTTTATGATGTGCTAACACCAGATTTTATGAAAGCTCGCATTGAAATGCTAATGATGGATTTAAATGAACACGCAAATACAACAGAAAGTCATTATTCTCACGAAAATAAAGAAGAAATTGCGGTTGTAATGAAGGGGGAAGTGTATGTGGAATTAGAAGGGCGTGAATACTTTTTAGAAGAAGGAGACGTTGTGCGTATTCCACCGAATGTGAAGCATAGATTTTTGAATAAGAGTGATGAGATGAATCATATCTTATTTGTGCTAACACCTTCCTTAAGCTAAGAGAGTAACTTAAGAATACATACTAAGTGGTAACATAATAGAAAATATGAATTACGTAAAGATTCGCGCGTATAATAAAAGCCTTTCTATAAATACATACACATTTGATTTTCACTATTTATGTTAAATAAGATGAGAGATTTGACAAAAGAAAAAACAAAAATATGGTAGTTCCATGACTATCAAACAAAATAATTCAGATGAAGAAAGAGTGAAAATTTTTAAGGCTTTGGCAGAGGGGAAACGAATCGAGATTGTTCGTTATTTATTTCGTAATCAAAACAAACATACTTGTGGAAAAATTGAGAGTGCATTAGGAACGAATAAGTCAAATCGATCGTATCATCTCAAAATATTGTTAGAAGCAGATTTAATTCTTGTAGAACGACAGGGGCAACTTAAATTTATAACAGTAAAGGAAGAAATGTTTCAAGAATTTTTACCGGACTTTTTGGCAACTTTATAGATGCTAAAAATCCATTTTTATTAGGGGTTAGAGAGGATAATAGAGATGGAAAATATAAGTGTATTAAAAGGTGGGCTTTCAATTATATCTCAATGTAAAAAAGAAACAAATGATATTTGGCATGCGCATTTTGGAGCAGCTGCAATTGCTAGTTATTTTTTTGCTAAAGATAATAGCATTGATGAAGAAACAACATGTAACATTTATTCTCAAGCGAAAATGATGCTCCATAAGCAAATGTTAGGAGAAACAATTGATAATAAACAAGGTATCGATTTTCAAAGTGCTGAAAAAATGATAATCAAATCTTTGAAACAAACGATTGATGAACTCCATTGGGTCGGTCACAATGTAATTTACGCTTCTTTAAGTTTATTAGCCATTAAGGAGTTGAGTCATTGGGGGAGTAATCAAGATATTAATAATATAGCAAACCTTATCTTATCGTTTCAAAAAACAATTCCCGGTAGGTCTTGGATTGGTTTTACAACTAAAGAAGTAAAACAATTAAGTATAAGTTATGATGAGATTCAAAGTGAAATTAAAAACCCAAAGCAATTATCTAAATTTATTTTAAATGAGTTATCAAAATTTCATGTTATATATAAGGCGGAATCACATCACGATTTAATTGGCCATATGCTTACCTTTTCACATGCGGTTAATATATTATATGACTTAGGGCATATAGAATTATTTCAACGAGGAATAAAACCACTATTAAAGCTAGTTTATGTACTTAGAGAAAGTCGCAATTTAATGTCGAATGCTCAAATAATATTGAATTCTCCTGTAGATCGTTTACCTCTCACAAATGCAAAACAAGTTGATACACTTCCGCTAGATAATGCATTCTGGCTTAAAGACTATAGTGAATTTAATTGGGATTTTGGGCACATATTTAAATTTTCATATAGTTATTTTGATCACTTAACAAGGGTTCCGGAATATAAAAATAAAACAATTGAGAACTTCTGTTTTATTATTAATGAGTAAAAGTGTCTAACTTTAAATTAATAGTAATTGGTACATATTCATAAGCTTCAGTAACATATTTATAAAAATACGAAAGTTTTTGGTAATAACTTATTATATTTTACGTGAGAGGATGTAGAATATGTTTATTTCTGTTACTAGAATGCGTCTAAAGGGAAAAAGCAGGATACGATTCCTAAATGGGATAATTGTAAGGAAGTATTGCATAGTAAGTATGGTAGATAATTGGTGTGATTTGCAAGAAGGGACTTAGTATAAGTCTCTTTTTTGTTAGTAGTATATTATTTTTTCAAATATGTAAGATTTTACATGAGTATGAGGCTTTTACTTATTATGTAAGTAGGCTATACTAAAATACATATATTTTGAAATTGGAGCGAATATAGACGACATGGAATTAGTAAAGTTAGAAAAAGTAATTGAATTGAAAAAAGAAGAATTATTGAATCTAGTCTCAAATTATGGACTTCAACATGAAAAAGTAATAGAGCTCAGCCAAGAAATTGACAAATTAATTAACTGGTTTATGTTTTTAAAATAGAAAGAACTATGACGTGATTTGAATATGTTATAGTTCTTTATTATTTAGTAATAGAAAGGTACTCGATATACAATCAATAAACAGAATATTCATTATAGTAGGAGGAGAATAAATGATTTTACATACGCACATTTCAGGCGAAGGGGAACCAATTGTGCTTTTACATTCTGGTGGGATGACAGGTTTAGTAGAGTTTGAAGAGCAGGTAGAATTTTTTACAGAAAAGCATTTTAAAGTAATTCGTCCTGATTTAAGAGGACATGGCGAATCAGGAGGTACATTAGATAATTATTTTCTTTGCTCTGCAGATGATTTAAATGATACGCTAGAACATTTGCAAATTAATAGTTGTCATATAGCGGGTGTTTCACTAGGGGGATTAGCCGCTTTATTATTTGCAAAAAAATATCCAGATAAAGTGAGGACATTAACCTTTTCAGGTGTTTTTCCAGTTAAGCGAGATAATTGGGAAGAGTCTCAGGAGTATGAAGCAAAGTGTCATCAACAGTTGATGGAAAATGAAGAAGTAGTAACTTATATGAATCAAATTCATGTAAAAAGTGATTGGAAAGGATTGCTTGAATCGTGGCAAGTTAAGGATTGGTACCCATTTCATGAAACGGGTGATGTAGCTAATCTTCAAATACCCACACTGTGTATTGTTGGGGGAGATTCAGAAGATGAAGTTACAGCCGCTACAACTTTTAAACAATTAAACAATAATATACATATTGCCGTTATTCCGTTTGCCGGTCATTTAGTGCATAATGATCAACCGGGAATATATTCGAATATATTGTCTAATTTCTTACAGAATGCGCAAGCTGCTAGTCGGATATAGGGACTTTTGGGTATAATAATAAAGGAATTATTAATTGTATCGGTTAGGAGCGCAGCAAATATGAAAACAGTCGTTGTCATCGGTGGAGGTATTACTGGACTTTCTACTATGTTTTATTTAGAAAAATTAAAGAAGGATTATAATATAGATATGAATTTAATCCTTATTGAGAAAGAAGAGTATTTAGGTGGTAAAATCCACAGTGTGGAAGAAAATAATTTTATTATGGAATCTGGAGCAGATTCTATCGTTGCTCGTAATGAACATGTTTTGCCGCTTGTAAAAGATTTGAATTTAGAAAATGAAATGGTATATAACGAAACAGGTATTTCATACATATACTCTGATAACATATTACATCCAATTCCTGCTGACACTATATTTGGGATTCCTATGAGTGTTGAATCATTATTTAGCAGTACACTAGTCTCAAAAAAAGGGAAAATCGTTGCTTTAAAAGATTTTATTACGAAAAATAAAGAGTTTACAAAGGATACATCACTTGCTGTATTTCTAGAAAGCTTTTTAGGGAAAGAGTTAGTGGAAAGACAAATTGCGCCTGTACTTTCAGGTGTATATTCTGGTAAATTGAATGAGCTTACTATGGCATCTACATTACCGTATTTAGTGGATTATAAAAATAAATACGGAAGTATTATTAAAGGTTTTGAAGAGAATAAAAAACAATTTCAATCAGCAGGAAATAAAAAATTTGTATCATTTAAAAGTGGACTATCTACAATTATTAATCGCTTAGAAGAAGTGCTGACTGAGACTGTCATTAAAAAAGGTGTTGTAACGACTGCTGTAAGTAAAAAAGGTGATCAATATGAGATTTCTTTTGCAAATCATGAGACAATACAAGCTGATTCTGTCGTTTTAGCGGCTCCGCATGATATCGCACAAAATTTATTACAGTCTTATGAGCTAAACGAGAATTTTAATAAATTTAAAAATTCATCGCTTATAAGTATTTATTTAGGCTTTGACATACTAGATGAACAACTACCGGCTGACGGAACAGGTTTTATCGTAACGGAAAACAGTGATTTGCATTGTGATGCTTGCACATGGACAAGCAGGAAGTGGAAACATACATCGGGTAAACAAAAGCTATTAGTAAGAATGTTTTATAAGAGCACTAATCCAGTATATGAAACGATCAAAAGTTATAGTGAAGAGGAATTGGTACGAGTAGCTTTATATGATATTGAAAAGAGCCTTGGAATTCAAGGTGAACCAGAAGTAATTGAAGTTACAAATTGGAAAGATTTAATGCCGAAATATCATTTGGAACATAGTCAAGCAGTGCAATCATTAAATGAAAAATTGACGGCTCTTTATCCAAATGTATACTTAGCTGGAGCTTCATATTACGGTGTCGGAATTGGTGCTTGTATTGGAAACGGAAAGAATACTGCCAATGAAATAATTGCGACATTGAATGAGCAGTCAAAATAATAATATTGAATACATATGAAAATAAAAATGTCCCTCCAACATAATGGAGGGACATTTTATTTGTAGTTACTTCACATTAATTGAAATCTTTTTATGATTGGCTTTATTATTTTTAATAGTTAATGTTATTTCTCCAGATTCTTTAAAGGAGTACGGTGAGAGTTGATAAAGTTCTTTAATATTATGTTCTTCTTGTAATTTATTTGTAGGTATTATTGTTATATTAGGTTTCCATGTTTCCTGTTTTCCTGAAGGGTAGGCTACTACTATTTCTGGATTACTTAATTGTATTGTTTCCCAAGAGGCAAAATATAGTTTAACTTCTGCATCTTTTTTTAGTAATTCTTCTGAGAAATAACCCAATTCACCAACATTACCGAAAACAGTAAAATTTTGATTTTGCAATTCAATATTTAAATATCTAGGTTGATATGTCGCTGCGTGATAAATTCCGTATGAAAGAGAGATTGTGGCAGCCGTTAATATACCAACTGAAAATGTCTTAAAGCTATTTCCTTTAAAACTAGTCATCATGAATGAGTTTGGTGTGAATTTTTTTGCGAATAAAAAAATGAGTAAAATGAGCAAGAGGGATAAGCCAATGAAAATATACATAAAGTTTAAGCACCTCCGTCAGAAGTATTTACTGTTTTTCTATATTTTAACATGAGATGGTATTAATTAGGGGTGGTCTTTAGAGGGGAATTAATAAATACAACGAAGTTATATATTATTAAGAGGATAAACATCGCTAGAAATATTTGATTTGTGGGACATTGAGGACTTTCCTAATTATAAATACTTTTTCTGCTATAATAAATGAGTAGAGAGAAAGGAGTGATCCTATGGCATTTCCTATGTTAGAAACAGAACGCTTGCGCTTAGTTGAAATAGAACAATCTTATTGTCAAAAAATATATGAAATATTCTCATTAGATGAGGTAACGTGTTATTACGGTATGAATTCTTTTACTGAGTTTGGACAAGCTTCACGTATGATTGAATCTTTTTCGAAAAATTACTTTGAGAAAAAGGCGATACGTTGGGGGATTGTATTAAAAGAAACAAATACTTTAGTAGGAACAATTGGATTAAATAATTTACAACTTTGGAGTAAACGATCTGAGATTGGATATGATTTACACCCTCGTTATTGGGGGAATGGTTTTGCTTCAGAAGCTGCTCGAGAAATTATTGCTTATGGATTTCGAGATTTAGGTTTATTTAGAATTGGAGCTATTACATATCCTGAAAATATAACTTCGTGTAATATGTTATCTAAATTAGGTTTTCAAAAGGAAGGACTGTTACGCGGATACATTCATCAAGGAAATAAACAACACGATGCATTAATGTATTCTGTTGTGCGAACAGATCTAGAGGATAATCATTATTAATAAAAAGCCCCTCTTAATAAAATAAGAGGGGCATGTAAAAATTAACCTAACTTAGGTAATAAACGTTCTCCGCTTTTCATGCTACTTTTACATAAAGGGCATTTAGGCTCTTCTTCAAATGAAAAGTTCTTTCTCATCCATCCTAAACAATCCTCTGATTCACATTCCCAAACAGGTGTTTGCTCCGGTGGTACTTCTGCTACATCGTTCTTTCGATTGCGATACATGTAACCACTCCTTTTATGTAAAAATTTTTAGTTATATATTAAAAAGGTTGTTAACCGAGCTGGTAACAACCTTTTTATTGTTTGAATTATAGCTTTACAACGTTTTTAGCTTGAGGTCCACGGTTACCGTCTTCAACTTCGAAGCTAACTTCTTGACCTTCGTCAAGAGATTTGAAGCCGTCGCCAGTGATAGCTGAGAAGTGAACGAATACGTCGTTACCGTCTGCAACTTCGATGAAACCGAAACCTTTTTCGCTGTTAAACCATTTTACTTTACCTGTTAATGTCATGGTAATGCCTCCTAAAATTTAAAAAGATTACAATATGATCGGCCTTATTTGAATGAAAATAAAAGTTCACATATTATCAAAAACCCATAAGGAGTACGAAATGGTCCTGATTGATACTTGATAATATGCAAAGAAAATATATTGTTAAATTGACCTTAATTACTATCTTACAACAAATGGTGTGAAATAGCAAGTGCTGGTAATACCAGTGAATAAATTGGGTGATAATGGTAAAAAGCACATAGACATCTCTTTTATTTATATATTATTCCTAATCTGAATATATTCCAAACAGAAATCATTTATATTAAAAAGTATGTTTAAGGGAAACGATATATATTTTAAGAATACAGATGATCACAATAATAAGGAGGATAGAATATTGCTAAATAAACAATTTAAAATAATTGAAGCAGCAAAAGAAGGGAGAAGAAAAGTTCATCCTGTTTTCGCTGTTATACTTGCTATTGTATTTTTGACTTTAGGTGAATTATTTATGTTATTTATGCTGTTTTTACCGAAAACAGAAACAACCTTTATGAAGGCAATTTATAGTAATATTGAGATGATATTAACGTTTGGTGGGGCTATATTTTTTGTGTTTTTATGGATTAAATTTGTAGAGAAAAGGTCATTTTCATCTATTGGTTTTTGGAAAGAGAAATGGATGAGAAAGTATTTGAGAGGTGCATTTATAGGGTTTATTTTCATTTCGATACCAGTAATTGTACTCGTGTTAACAGGAAATGTAAAACTACAAATGCAAGAAATTACGATGACAGCTATATTTGGTATTGTAGGGTCTTTAGTTGCATTTTTAATACAAGGGGCAACTGAAGAAATTGTTGTACGAGGGTGGTTATTCCCAGTTCTCTCTGTTAGAAGCCGAATATGGATTGGGATTGTTGTGACTTCTTTTTTATTTGGTTTTCTTCATTTACTTAATCCAGGTATTACAATTCTTTCAATATCGAATATAATATTAGTTGGTGTATTTGCAGCTTTTTACGTATTAAAGGACAGTAGTCTTTGGGGGATTTGCGCATGGCATTCCATTTGGAATTGGGCACAATATAACGTCTTTGGTTTTGCAGTAAGTGGAATGTCAATGTATTCTACACCACTTTTTAAACCTGTAACAAATGGCAATGAAGTCCTTCATGGAGGCTCATTTGGGATTGAAGGTAGTATTATTACAACAATCATGCTTTCTATCGCTTCAATTGTTTTATGGAGACAGTTATGGGGGAGAAGAGTGAAACAACGAGATTTTAGTTAAGGAAAGTGGGAGAAACTATGGGGATTATAGCGTTTGAGGGAGCTAGTGCTGTTGGTAAGAGTAGCACATGTCGTGAACTAGAAAAAAATTATGATGCATACATTATACCTGAAGTGAATTTTTTATTTGAAAGACCGAAAAATGAACATAGAACATGGTATTTTGAAAAACAAGTAGAGCGTTGGAATATAGCGGTGCAGAAGTCGCAGCAATATGAATTAGTAATACTTGATGGAGACATTTATCAGCCACTTAGTTATAATTGGTGTTTCCATTTTGAAATATTTAATCAACCATTATCTTTAATAGAAAACTTTTATAAAGAAAAACTGATACATAAGGAAATTGGTTTTCCCGATCAATATTTTTATTTATATACGAATGATGAAGAACTTAGAAAACGGAAAGAATCTGACGAGACGAGAAAAAGAAGAAATTTTGAAAAACATTTACATATATCAAAATCGCTTCAACGTTATTACGAAAATTTAAATACTGTTACAGACGGGTACTGTAAAATGATTGACGCGGAAAGTGTAAAATCGAATGAATTAGAAATTGTGAAAAGTTTAAACAGTTTAAATGTGTGTGAAGAGAGACGTTTTGATGTTTCGAGATTAGATGCTATTACGAAGTGGTTAAAAGAACATCGTGCATAAAAACAACGAGTGCCTTATAAGGCACTCGTTGTTTTTTTATGTATTATATATTGATTTTAAAATTTGTAAGTTTGCTTTTTCATTTTTTTTAATAGCATTTGTATATTTAGCTAGAAAGAGCTGAGACGGATAAACCGGTATTTCACCACAAATATCAATACCATAGACATTTTTATTCCTAATAAGAGAATGAATACATTTTAAAAGTGTAGAGAGTTTCATATGTCCTTGATCCCAATTTGTAATAGTTACTTTTGAATCTAAAACATCTTTATCAATGCTTACATATATAGTCTCTGTATGAATATGCGAAAGTATTGTATGTGCAGAAACTTCATTAGATGTATTTATCAGGAACACTTCTACGCATGAATAATCATTAGAATGAATTGTTAAAGAAGAAGGTCCAATAATAATTACTTTCTTTAATTTCGGGTTGTTTTGAAGAGCGAATGATACCCATGACCCGCAAGAAATAAGAGTATGATCATTTTTTTCTTTTAAGTTCATGTCAGTGTGATGATCAAATAAAATAAGGCCAAATGGTTCATCTATTTCTTTTAGTAGCAAATAAGTTACATAATGATAATTTCCAGAACCGATAAAGGTGATTCCTTTTTGTTTTCTACGATATAACTCCCGTTTTATACGCATTAAAGAAGGAGTCTCGCAATACAGGTTTGAGTGCTCTAAATGACTAAAATCAATATCTTCATGTGAATAAGAATGAAGTTTATTTTGTAATAAATATGTATTATCAAAGTTTAAAAAAGTTAAACCGCTATACAATAAACTCATATTTATTCATCTCCTTTATATTTAGGCTAGCATATATTTTTATGAATTTGAAACGAAATGCTTAGAGGGGGAGTTGCATTTGAAAAAGACGGGGGATTTTGACGGAATAATCTTTCAATTTATAAAGAAAAGAAATACAATATAAGGAAATACATATATGATTCAGGGAATAGAAAATATGTAATAAACGAAAATGAATTCCGCTATTTGCGGGAAATTAGACTCAAAATTCAGCGGAGGTCAACTACCCGTAAAGGCTCGATTGCCTCAACGAATAATCGATGTTTCGAGTTATAACTTGTGAAGGAGGAATAAATATAAGCATGAAAAAGATTATTATTTCAGATCTTGATGGGACCTTATTAAGAAGTGATAAAACAATTTCAGAGAAATCTATTAATATTTTGAGGGAATGTAAAAATAATGGAGACGAATTGATTTTTGCTACAGCAAGGCCTCCAAGGGCTATAAAACAGTATATTCCCAACGTGTTAAAAAGTGAGATTATCATTTGTTATAACGGAGCTCTAGTTCTTAAAGGTAATGATATTTTATATGAAATGAAGATTTCTAAAAATGATATTTTAGAAATTATAGAAATAGCAAAAAAGTATAATCTTCATCAGATTTGTCTTGAAATAAATGATAAGCTGTACTCAAATTTTGATGTTACTGATTATTTTGGTGATGTGCCGTCTGAAGTCATGGATATAAGAAAGTTAAACTTTGAAAAAGCTTCTAAATTAATTGTTTGTACTCATGGCTCAATAAATAAGGAGTTCACTAAGGAATTGCCCGATGAGTGTAAGGCAGTCATTACAGATAACGGAACATTGTGCCAAATTATGCATACGGATGTTTCAAAATGGAATAGTATTCAGCATGTTCTACAGTACTTAAATCGAGACGTATCAGAAGTAATTGCATTTGGAGATGACTACAATGATATGGAAATGATAGAAAAGTGTGGGATTGGTGTAGCGATGAGCAATGCTGTTGAGGAATTAAAATCTGTCGCTAAATTTATTGCCAAAAGTAATGATGAGGATGGAGTTGCTACATTTCTAGAAAGTAATAGTTATATTTATGTTAATTAGTATGAAAAAATGAATTGCAGTATGTTGCGAAAAAAGAGAAGCTACATCTGTTTTTGATAGATAAAAATTATGAAAAGGGCTATGTGGGAGGAAACAGGCGAGATGAAAACACTATTTAAAGTATTAGGGATTATCGCGGGGATGGTAGTAATTGGGGTAGGTTTAACATATGGGATATTGTATTATTTGAATCACAGTAAACCAGCTGCGAAAAAGGAATCACCAGCCGCTCCGGCAGTAGAAGTGCTAGCTGATAGTAATGTAAAAGCTGAAGATGCAAAGCTTTTAGAAAATGGCAATCATTCATTACCGAATAGCGGTTTTAATAAAAATTTTAAGTGGACAGATGAGAACATACAGACAGCACTACATGAAATGGCACATCAAAAAACGAAAGCTGATCAAAAATGGGGCTATATTTTTATTACACAAGAACGAATTGAAAGTTTACTTGAAATTATAAATAGTAATGATGTTGCACAAAAAAGTACATATGTGGATATTTTAGAACGATGGAAACAAGGAAAATATGAAAAGGTTGATGTGGACCACAACAAGATTTGGAAATTGCAAAGTGGGAATTTAGGAGAAGGGAAAGGAGTAATGTCAGAAAAGGAGCAACAAGAATTAATTAATCAAGTTTTTATACAAAAAGGTACATATTCAGGTAGTAAATTAATTGCAGGTGAGGTACAAGCTAATAAATAATATACATATTGATTTTGAAACACCTTTGTGGGTATAAATGCAAAGGTGTTTTTATTGACACAAGAAATAAATGGGAATATGATTCATATGTGAAATAAATTAGAGGGGCTTAAATATACATATGAATAACAGAGAGCTTTACGGAAATATTCGTGATGTTTATCATTTACTCCAAAGAAATTTAGATAAAGCAATTGAACAATATGATATAAGTTATGTTCAATTCGGAGTAATTCAAGTACTCGCAAAATCTGGGAAAGTATCCATGTCAAAGTTAATTGAAAACATGGGGTGTGTTCCAAGTAATATGACAACAATGATTCAACGGATGAAGCGTGATGGTTACGTTATGACAGAGAAGAACCCCAATGACCAACGTGAAACGCTCGTTTATTTAACTAAAAAAGGTGAAGAAACAAAAAAGCAAGTAGATGTGCAATATAGTGATTTTTTAAAAGAGAACTGTGGTTGTTTTACGAAAGAAGAAGAAGAGCATTTAGACGCTTTATTATTAAAGTGGAAGAAGCATTTGAATTAAATATAATAAAAATGTAACATTCTGTTACATTTTTATTTATATAAATACTTCATATATGAAATAAAAATTAGTGCAACAAAAAAAGAAGGGAGATAATTATAAGGATTTATTTCATATGTGAAATAAAAGGGGAGTTTTATATGGAGGTAAAGTCGATGATACGTATTTTGGCAATTGTAGCTTTTTTTGTCGGGCTAGATTCATTACTTGTGGCACCTTTATTACCAGCTATTACAGAAACAATCAGTATGCCTGATGGGAGTGGAGGACTTTTAATTACTATTTATGCGCTTTGTTATGGAATAACGGCACCTTTATTCGGCCCCAATGTCTGATAGAGTTGGAAGGAAACGTATGATCATAATGGGGTTTGTTATCTTCTCCATTTCTACATTTTGTACAGGAATAGCTAAGAATTTTGAAATACTTTTATTATTTCGTGGTCTAACAGGTTTAGTCGGTGCAATGATTATGCCAAGTATATTTGCATTAGTAGGAGATAAAGTTACATATGAGTCAAGGGGAAATGCAATGGGAACGATTATGGGAGCAATGGTAGGTTCGACAGTCATCGGAGTACCCATAGGCGCATTTTTATCTGAAGTAGGAAATTGGCAGTGGACATTTTATTGTATAGGACTATTAACTTTATTTATTACATTACTAGTTAATCAGCTATTAGAAAACGAAAAACCGAGAGATGAGGTGCGTGTTTCTATAACGAAGACGTTGATTGCATCGTTAAAAATGGTTTTAGTAAATGTATCAATTTTATTTGCATTATTAGCAACGTTCCTATGGACAATTGGATTACACGGAATGTTTTCATACATAGGTGTTTATTATGGAAGTAACTTTGGACTTTCTGTTGGCGAGATAGGGATGGTCATCTTTCTGGCAGGAATTGGTAGTTTAGCTGGGAATATTTTTGGTGGAAAGTTAGCTGATAAAGTAGGAAAGAGGAATGTTGTTTCCATTGCCAGTATTTTAGCCTCAATTAGTGTAATGATATTCTCGCTTTCTATAGAAAATCTAGCAATTGCAATTACTGTACATATAATTTGGAGTTTATTTATTGGATTTGGTCAAGCATCATTAACGGCTTTAATTTCAGAATTAAAACCAGCTGTGCGAGGGACTGTGATGGCATTAAATAGTTCTGCCATGTATATTGGAATGACCATTGCTTCTGGAGCAGCTTCACTTGCAGTAAGTAATGGATTGTCGTTTTCTTCTTTAGGAATTATGTGTGCAATTGCTAGTTTACTAGTTCTTCCAATCGTATATGCTTTAGTTAAAGAAAAGGAAACGTCTAATAAAAAGAAAATGACTATATAAGTTAACTACTATCTCTATTATATTTTTGTCTTTTTTAATAATGTAAGAAACGATTGTAAAACGGGTGAAATCCATCTAGATTTATGATAGATTACATGGCTTTGAATAACTGTTGGAGTTTCGATAGGCTGATAACAGAGTTGCTCTTTTTGACAACTTTCTTGTACAACGATGTAAGGAAGAATTGAAATTCCTAACTCACACATCACGGATTGTTTAATGACTTCAACATTGGAGGTTTCAAATGTTTTAGCTGGAATAGTCCCGCTTTGACGTAAAAAACGATCTACCATCGGTCTATAGCCGCAGCTTTGTTCTGTAAAGATAAACTGGGTATCCTTTAATAAACAAAATGGATTAGAGTGTGTTGAGTAATGAGTAGGTAAAATCCATCCAAATGTTTCATTACAAAAAGTACGCGTAATAAAATCATTATGTTCCATACTTTCTCCAATTATGAAAATAACATCTGTTTCTCCTTCACGCAGCTTATTCATTGCTTGTTCGTTTGTAGTTGTTTCCAATACGATATTTACTTTCGGATTTTCCTGTTTGTAAGTACGTAATAATTGTGGTAAACGATACACTGCTAATGACTCGTTAGAGGTAATTGTTAATGTTCCCTCTAAATTATCATTATTTTGAGGGATTTCTTGCGCTTTTTCATAAATAGCAAGTAATTCTAAGGCATAAGGATGAAATTGATGACCTGCTTTTGTAAGAAGTACTTTTTTCCCTAATCGATCGAATAGAGGAATGTTTAAATCGCTCTCTAATGATTTAATATGGGCGGTCACTGTAGATTGCGCATAACCTAATGCATGAGCAGCTTTAGAAAAGTTGCCATATTTAACAATGGCACAAAATGTTTTAACATGTCTCATTTCCATAAGCAATCCCTCTTTTATTATTATGATTTGTGAATGATTATATCATGTATTTCAATTTTCCAAATGATTAAATTCTTTATAAGATGAAATTGTAGCAATATTCATTTAAGTGATATTGGAGGAGAAAAGATGATCAAAAAAGGTTATCATGTAGCTGTTGTTGGAGCTACAGGTGCAGTTGGGCAGAAAATTATTGAACTGTTAGAGAAAGAAACTAAATTTAATATAGTTGAAGTTATATTACTTTCATCAAAACAATCCGCTGGTAAGGTAGTGCAATTTAAAGGACGAGAGATAATTGTACAAGAGACAAAAACAACTAGTTTTGAAGGTGTAGACATTGCATTTTTTAGTGCTGGAGGAGAAGTTTCTAGACAATATGTAAATCATGCAGTTTCTAGTGGCGCAATCGTAATTGACAACACAAGTGAATACCGAATGGCACACGATGTACCACTCGTCGTTCCAGAAGTAAATGCACATACTTTAAGGGAACATAAAGGGATCATTGCAGTTCCGAATTGCTCAGCACTACAGATGGTAACAGCTCTTCAGCCAATTCGAAAATCATTTGGTATAGAACGAATTATTGTTTCAACGTATCAAGCCGTATCAGGCTCAGGAATTCATGCGATTCATGAATTAAAAGAACAGGCTAAGTCAATGCTTACAGGTGAAGAAGTGAAGAGTACTATATTACCAGCGAAAAAAGATAAGAAACATTATCCAATTGCATTTAATGTATTGCCGCAAGTGGATATATTTACAGACAACGATTTCACATTCGAAGAAGTAAAGATGATTCAAGAGACGAAGAAAATTTTAGAAGATCCAAATCTGAAAATGGCAGCTACTTGTGTCAGAGTTCCAGTTGTATCGGGGCATTCTGAATCGGTTTATATTGAACTTGAAAAAGAAGCGACCGTTGCAGAAATTAAAGAAGTACTACTGAATGCACCAGGTGTTATTTTACAAGATAATCCTAGTGAACAAATTTATCCAACGCCATTATATGCAGAGGGTAAAAGAGATACATTTGTAGGTAGAATACGCAAAGATCCGGATACGCCAAAAGGATTCCATCTTTGGATTGTTTCTGATAATTTATTAAAAGGTGCGGCTTGGAACTCAGTTCAAATCGCAGAGACATTGGTGGAAAAGGGGATTATTTAGTATAAATTTATTTAAACATTGAAAATAGGAGGATATATGGGGAAACCGTTAATTATAATGGTTTCCCATTTTTACTTAATGAGTATTCTCCTAACTTCAATTTGAATTTAATTTAAGTTAGTTTTTATAGTGTTTTTATAAATATCAATTTTATTTGCAGAGAATTTTAAAGATCTAGGCTCTCCATTAATTGTGAGATAAATATTAATGGAGATTGGCATCTCAACCTTTTTTACTATATCTTCTATAGCAATATACTCATTTTCTTTTTCGTTATAAAAAACAATGGAACTAATTAATACCTCGTTATTTTCAATATCAATACTACACATCATAGGGGATTTCTCATCATTATGTATGATTAATTCGCCCAGTACTATTGAACCGTTTAATTCTTCTGTGAGATTTATAGTTTCCACTGGTTTTACCCACGTTTCATTGCACTCTTCATTTTCCTCTTCATCTATTGCCCATTCCCATATTGGGTTTTGTTTTAAGTCTTCAATGGTTAATTCGTCAACGGGTTTGCTTTTACTCATATACAATTACTACCTTTATCATAATAAATGGATGATTAAAAAATTTTCTTTCTTTAACTGAACAATATGGCCATTTGCATCCCTTTGAAATACAAGTTTTCGCATTTTCATAATCAGTTGAACGCCAATAAATAGGTTCAATGTAGAGTTTATTCCATTTGATATTATTTTAACTAGTTTCGAAATACTGTACTCATCCTAATAACCTCTCGAACACTTGTTCTTACAGTAATTTTAACAATGTTTTGAGTAGGTATCAAATAGTTATTAACTGACCTGATTGAAAAGGAAAAAGGATTGTTAAGGTATGTGGAAAAGAGCGAAAAACATCAAGAATGAACAAAAAGATTTCGGTATGATATGGATATATTCAATGTGAGGGGGAATTTAAGGTGTATCAAATAAAGGGGTATTTTTCGTCACTAAAAGGAAATTATTATGAAATTGGTAAGCAACAAGGAGAATTCGTAAAGAAACATCCGTATCTCATTCCACAATTTATACAGCAAGAAAATTTAATATGGGATAACCATTGGACAGAATCTAGAAATGTACTAAAACAATATTGTCCAGGAATTAATGAAGAAATTGAAGGCTTTTGCGAAGTATTGAAAATTCCTTCAAAGAATATGATGTATTATTATCAGACACTATTAAAAGCAGGTTGTAGTCATTGTGCAGTATTGCCTAAAAAAACTGATTTAAAGCATACATATGTATTAAGAAATTTTGATTTATCACCTAAAATAGATGATATGCGTTTTTGTTCGACGCATATTGAAGGTGCATATGCACATAGTGGCTTTTCTACTCAATATTTCGGCCGAACAGAAGGAGTTAATGAGCATGGGTTATCTATTACATTTTCAGCATGTGGTCAACCTGTAGGGAATATTGAAGGTTTAAGAAAACCGTTGGTAAATGGTTTGCAATGTTTTGCGGTAATTCGAGTAATATTGGAGAAATGTAGAAATACGCAGGAAGCTACATCATTAATAAAAGAAATGCCTATAGCAAGTAATATTAATATAATTGTAGCGGATCCTTTAAACGCAGCACATATTGAAATATTTGACGGGCATAAATCAATAACAACAATTAATGAGGAAAGCCAAGCTTTTATCGTATCAACAAACCATGCAGTCAGTTCACCTATTCAGAAATTAAATAATAGGAAATTGGCAAGTGGGGTACAATCGTTGGAAACTGGAAAACTAATTTGTTAGTTTTGTTCGATGGGGAAATAGAAGCGTACAACGGCCACCCTTATTGGGAAATTGCTTACTTCGATGAAGAGGGCAATGTGGTTCATAGCTGTCAAAAGGGAGAGTATGCGATATAAGTAAAAAAGGACGAGCAGTCGTACCTACTGTCCTTTATAGGAGAAAAATTATTCTGGACTAGAACTACGAATAACCAGAAAACGCGCTTTTAACCAGTGTTGTCAAAGATGTAATAATCTATGCAACAAAAAAGCTTAGTCGGAATTCAAAACACCAAAATGGCTTGCATTGGTAAACAGGCTCAAAAGTAGTATATGCAAAATGAAAAATTCCATACAAAAAGCAGACAACAATTTTGGTTGTCTGCCAGTGAGTCGAATGAGTTAGCTAATTGTGATAAATTGCTTTCCCATTACAAGAAGAGTGAAGCTGCTAGTTCAAACAGCTTGTAGGTAGT
>NZ_MAOC01000023.1 GCF_001884135.1 Bacillus nitratireducens
TTAAAAAAATATACAGAGAAAGCAGATAAGTGACGTATCTACCTGCTTCTGCTGTAACAAAAGAAAGAAGTATTAGCCGTGGATACGGCGGCTTGAGAATAGTATGTATTGGTTTTGAAAAAATATTCAAGGAGTGAAGGGAAATGGGATGGGGACAAATTTGAGGGCTATTCACTCGAACAGCTTCGTACCCGTCACAGTCGGTATCCTATTGTGACGGGTATCTGACTTATATTATTGAGAGAACGGGACGGAAGGATGCCACGGTATTGTTACAGGAATCCAGACGGACCTGCGCGCTTGTCCCAGCATTCGTGAGTTGCGTCACGGCATTCAAGATAGCAGATCTTCTGCCAGATTTGACGGCCACGTTATAGTTCACGACTAGGGGGCGGACTGGGTCCTGATGGGGAAAGCGATTGAGAATTGCTTTATGATAGGTTGTTCTTAACGTGACGTTCGCTGTCAGCGTGAAACCTTCTATAGTAATGCCAGTCAGCGTTGTCCCGTTAAATGAGGTGAGTTTGACTGTAAGCATGTAACGGTTTTGCATATTTATTTTTCCTTTATTATTAGACTCAATTTATTTTATGCTTGTCTAACAATTTAGTGTAGACACTTGCATCATAATAAGTTGAAAGATATATAAGATTATATTTTGATAAGGCGTGGGGATTAAAAGAAGGCAGTTGAACAAAAACGCTATTTGAATAAAAGCTAGTGGACTAGTTTTTAACACTCACTGAAATTAATACTCATAATATACTTTGTAATAACTTATATGGAAGTGAGTTGAATACTAATGTTTTATTCATATTTTGATACCCGAGATAGAATGCGTCCGTATGGTACGGCGGGTATTACGTATAGCGGAGCACAAAGTACAATTTAAGCTGTTCAACAAGCGTTACAAGCACAGCAGCAAATGCAACAAATACAGCAAGGCATATAACCGTACTATTCATCTATGGAGTATTATTATCCAATGCATCATATTACACCATACGGAATTTCTGTTTCAATAATTCCATATGGAACTGTATACAATTTATAAAAATATGCGGGGGGAATAAATTTGAGTATTTATATAAGGGCGCAAGTACAGAGTGCCCTTATAAGAAATGATTCGTATCTGATGAATTAATATTCAATTAAATGTGTAATTAAGATTAATATAAAAATTTTATTTTGTATGTATTTGAAACACGAAAAGAGCACTTAATAAAGTGCTCTCATGACGAGATCATTCACTCAAAAGAAAGGAATACACCATATCATACGAAAAATATTTTGAAATGCTCTTGGGTAAATTAATTATTATTTGTAAAAAAAGCAGCTAGCAAAAGCTAACTGCTCAGATATTATAGGAATTAATGGAAGAACAGAGAGATATGATTAGTGTCTCTCTGTTTTTTATATTATTCGCAAATAAATCCGGTTGCTATACCAGTTGGAGCAACACCTACTGGGACCGTATCAATAACCGTATTTGTAGCAGTATTGATGACAGAAACAGTATTACTAGCTTGGTTTGTAACATAGGCGCGAGTGCCATCTGGTATGATAGTCACTTGGTCTGGTGATAGTGCAACCGGAATGGTATCGATGACGGTGTTTGTCAACGTACTTATTACAGAGACATTATTACTTACTTTATTTACAACGTAAATACGAGCTCCATCCGGTGTAATAGCTATACCAACAGGTTCGGTACCTACGTTAATTGTATCAATAACGGAATTTGTAGCGGTGTTAATAATAGAAACAGTATTGCTGTTTTGATTTGTGACATAAGCACGAGTCCCATCTAGTGTGAAGACGATTATCCTAGGTCGAATACCGACATTAATGGTACCAACAACTGTGTTGGTAGCAGTAGCGATAACAGAAATTGTATTACTTAATTCGTTTGCAACATACGCAAGACTCCCATTTGGAGAAACAGTAATTCCTTGCGGAGCGATTCCGACATTAATGGTACCAACAACTGTGTTGGTAGCAGCGTTAATAACAGAAACTGTATTATTACCATGATTTCCAACATAAACAGTTGTGTTATTTGGAGAAACAGCTACACCAATTGGATTAGCTCCAACAGGGATGGTAGCGATAACTGTATTAGTGGCAGTATCAATAACGGAAACGGTATTAGAAAAAATATTAGTAACATAAGCACGAGTTCCATTTGGTGAAACTGCTACTTCAAGAGGTGCATTATCTACAGTGATTGTATCGACTACTGTGTTTGTTCCGGTGTTAATTACAGATACTGTATCATCTGCAGGATCATCAATGGCTCCTGCGTTTGTAGCATAAACAAGGAAATTACATCCAGGTCCCGTCGGCCCAGTAGGCCCAGTAGGTCCCGGTGGGCAATCACAATCTCCCGATGGCCCAGTAGGTCCCGGTGGTCCTTCAGGCCCTTGGATACCTTGCACGCCTTGAGGTCCAGTAGGTCCTTCAGGCCCTTCAGTTCCTTGAATGCCCTGCACGCCTTGAGATCCAGTAGGTCCTTCAGGCCCTTCAGGCCCTTGAATGCCTTGCACGCCTTGAGGTCCAGTAGGTCCTGGTGGACCGGGAACTCCTGTTCCTGTCCCTGAACCAGTAGGTCCTGGTGGTCCTTGAATGCCTTGAATACCTTGCACACCTTGAGGTCCAGTAGGTCCTTCAGGCCCTTCAGTTCCTTGAATACCTTGCACGCCTTGAGGTCCAGTAGGTCCTTCAGGCCCTTCAGCTCCTTGAATGCCTTGCACGCCTTGAGGTCCAGTAGGTCCTTCAGACCCTTCAGGCCCCGTAGGCCCCGTCGTTCCAGTAATGTTTAATAGTGAACTATTCAAGACTCCTTGTAAAATTAAGCTAAATGTCTGCTGTAACAAGGGGTCCGATATATTTGAACAACTAATAAGTGAAGACAAGTTTTGGAATAGAAATTGGAATAATGCCGAGATTTGAGTGAGAGTTGCAGTAGGTAAGGAATTGATTAATTGGTTTATAGTTCGTAAAACTAAATTTCTATTTGGTGTATTTGGTTGTACTGCTATTAATAAATCATTTAATGCCTGTAATGCTGTTTGGAGTATTTGTCTAGTTGTAGGATTTGGTGTTGTGAAGAAAGAAAGGATAGCTTGGTTTAATTGGTTTATTATTTGCAATAATTCTTGTTGTTGAGAATTTGAGAAAAAAACAGGTGTACAACAATTACTTTGATTACAAGGGGATACAGAAATAAAGCAGGGGAGCTGAAACTTATCACACGAATTTGGTGAATTTGACTTATTATTATGTCTCATAAATAACTCCTCTAAAAAATTTTAAATGTTAGATATGTCTTGATAATTTATATTAGCAACTGAGTTTAAAGTATTTATGGGTATATGTTTAATATGAAATGTACAGAAATGTTTCTTCCTTCAAAGTATATGTCAATAAAGTGAAGATGATCTTGTTTTGTGTGTAATCATATATACAAATAAAATGAAGATGTTTTTATAGTACATATAATCAATACTTAGTTACTAATAAGGATGTTGTAATCATAGGAATAGAAGATATTATGACATATGATTTTATTAATATGACTCGCATTCCATATAACGGGCATCTGATTTGAATTTTTTCCAGTCCCTTAATACATTTAAGAGACTGGATTGTTTAGTGGAAATAAAACTTAATAAAATAATCCTTTTATAAGTAAGTAGATCGAACGGAGGGGAACCGTATCGTATGAATCAATTGTCATTTTCTGAAGGCATCGATGAAAAAGAGATGCGAAGACTTGTGGTGAAGGAGCTGAAAAACTACAAAGCATTGTGCGTTCGGATGAAAAATCAAGAAGAACAGGCTCAAGCGGGGGCATCGTTCTTTTTCCTAAAATGAAAGGTGACGATAAGAATCATGAGATACGTTTTAAACAAATTGAACGGACATTGAAATATGCTCTTGATAATGATCAACGTCAGATAACTGAGTTGAAGTATTTTGGGAGTGAGAAAGTCAAAGATTCCTATGTTTATAATGAATTGATGATGAGGCGTGATAGTTTTTATGAGAATAAAAAAATAGCTATCCGTTTGATAGCTATTACTTTAGGAATTATATGAACGTAGTTTTATTTTAGTGAAGATGAAATTATGATCTTTTGTATGACATAAATCTAAATGTTATTATTTAAATTCATATTTTATAATTTCCATTTATCCCGCATTAACGGGCAGTACAATTCCCACCTCAAAATTCGACTGGAGCAAAGAAGTTAGGTGGGAAATTAACTACCCGTAAACCCCCACTGATTAAAGTTTCACTTTATAAAAATGAGCCCATAGTAAAAATAACCTAAAAATAGGCATATGAACAAGGTACATCATCTAGTGATAGGTCATATTTTGTTGGTGTACGTATTGAACTTAGTTTATCCCGCTATATGTGGGCAGTAAAACTCCCCACTGATTAAAGTTTCACTTTATAGCGCTATTTCTACTTAGATTTAACGAACAGAAATATAGGTAAGCATCGATAGGATTGTAGTTTATAAACGGAGGTCATGAAAATGAATAAGTTTCAACAAGAACTACAAGCGTTAAGCCTAAATGATTATCAGTCTGGAAATATTGTGTATTGGGACCAGCAAAACCAATATCCATATTACTATATTACAGATGATGCTCGTCGCTGTGGCGGTTGTGGCCGTTGTGGTGGTGGTGGTCGTTGTGGCGGTTGTGGCGGTGGTCGTTGTGGTGGATTCCGTTGTTTTGGTTGCTTCGGTTGCTTTAGTTGTTTTGGTTGTGGTGGTTGCTCTAATTGTTCTAATTGTTTTGATGGTTTTAATGGTACTACTGTAACATATGAATATTGATAAGAGACAAAAAGGAATCCATTAAAAAAAGATTGATCGAAACGGATTCCTACTTTTTGAAGCATTATATAATTTTTATAAAAAGGTGCTAACAAGTTTGCAAACGGACTTGCTAACACCTATACGAAATAGACATAAAATATCGCTGATGTGTAGCTTAATAATACGATAATAATTAAGCATTTATAATGAATAATAGGTTATTAGAAAAGAAACCATAAAATGTAATGTTTTATATCATTATAAAAAGAGATTATTCTAATAGGTCGTTGTGTAACGGCTGCATAGGATAATCTCTTTTTATGTTTAATTTTGTAGAGAATGTACTGTTAACTTTAGTTGTTCAATAAATTCTCGGGTAGCAGTGCACATGTATTTATCTTTTCTATAAATAAGTCCTATATCTATTGTTGGAGTGGGGTTTTCAATTTTAATAGATTGAATGTGTTCGCTTTGCAAAAAATCTATATAAGGTTTTGGTAATACTGTAATTCCCATATCTTTTGAGACCATTTGAATTAAAGATTCCATCGTACTAATTTCTAAAATTGGTTTTGGTGTAAAGTTGAATTTTTGACAATGAGATGTAATTAGTTCGGTTAAAAAGAAATTTTTAGGTAAAAGAATTAAAGGGTAGTTCTGTAATTCAGCAATAGATACATGATCACGTTCAGTTAATCGATGACCGGTTGGTACGACTAATGTAAGTTCACTTTTATATAGTGGGATGGAAACAATCTCTTTATCTTGTACCGGGAGAAATGTAATGCCAATATCCAATTCATTTTGTAATAATTTTTCGCGAATTTCTCCTGTGCGAAGCCCTAACACAGATAGTTCAATATTTGGATATAAATTATTAAAATTTAAAATAGCCGGCGGTAGTAAATAATTTACGACGGTTAACAAAGATCCTATTGTTAAGGAACCGTGCTGTAATCCATTTAAACCTTGAATGGCAGAATGAGCTTGTTCGACTTCATGAAAAATGGTTTTACTATGTGATAATAAAATTCTTCCTGCTTCAGTTAAAGATATCTTTTTACCAATTCGATCGAAAAGTGGCATTCCCACTTCATGTTCTAATGCACGTATTTGTTGACTTAGTGAAGGTTGTGAAATGTTTAATTTCTCAGCTGTTTTTGTAAAATGTAACTCTTTCGAAACAGCTAAAAAGTATTCTAGTTGTCGTAATTCGATTGGAATCACCTCAAATTTAATCATAGGATATACCTATCATTATTATATAAATAATTGAATTGAACAATGATTCTATGAGATTTATAATCACTTTATCAGAAATGGATTGATTATAAAAATTAGATGAGGTGAGGAAGAATTGTTGAAATTGAACGCATTAGCAGAAAATTATACACAAGTACTTCAAAAAAGGGATGAGGCGGTTTACCGACAGGAATATATCATGTAACGCCTTTATATGTAAAATAAGCAAGAGGAGCGATTAGGATGAATAAAGTATATGAGATACTATCTCTAAACATAGGGTTGCCAAAAGAGGTTATATATGGAGGGAAGTTAATTCAAACAGGCATAAATAAAGTTGAAACAAAGGAGTCTATATATTTATCGTTTGTAAAATTTAAAGGTGATGGCCAAGCGGATTTAGTTCATCATGGTGGAGTGGATAAAGCAGTTTGTGTGTATTCGGGAGAACATTATGGATATTGGGAGAAAGAATTGAGTCAAGACCTTGTATATGGAGCCTTCGGAGAAAATATAACAGTTAGCGGTATGCGCGAAGAGGATGTTTGTATTGGTGATACGTTTCAACTTGGAGAAGCGATAGTACAAGTGACGCAGCCAAGACAGCCTTGTTTTAAACTAGCTAAGAAATACAATGTTCCAAAGTTACCGTTGTATTTTCAAGAAACAGGATATACAGGGTTTTATTTTCGCGTATTAAAAGAGGGATGGGTATCACCAGTCGATACGTTAAAATTGCTGAAGTCTGATTCGAAAGGTATTACAGTAGCGTTTGCTAATTGTATCATGCATAAAGAAAAACAAAATATGGAAGGACTAAAAAGAATTTTAGAAGTACATGCGCTTTCTACTAGTTGGAGAAAGACATTTGAAAAACGAATGAGGGGAGAAGAAATTAATACGAAGGAGAGGACTGAAGGAACTAAAGATTAAATAAATATTTTATTATAAATGGTGCATTTCTATTAGTAAAAACTCATTAGAAAGCGCTATTTTTATATAATAAACTTATTAATATTCAAAAAAAATTAATATTGGTTTATTCGACTTATTTTTAAAGAGTCAAAACATAAAATTAATTAGATTCTTTTTTTATGTTTTATGATACTATATTGATTTGTAAGGCCTATAATTTTATGGGTAGGTCTTATAAGTTTATCTAAATTTAATGGAATCGACGTATGGAGGTACAACATGGGGAATATCGAGAAAATTGCAAATCTTCTATTAGAAGAACCGGAAAGAGAGCAGTTATTTCCTTTATTTGATGAAGTGTTTGGGATTACAAGTCAAACATTACATGATTTTTCAGAGAAAGGATATTGGGATTATACATATAAAGCTTTATCATTTATACAAGATGATAAAGTGATTGCAAATGTTGCGGCGTTTTCACTTCCATTACTAATTAATGGTGAAAAAATAAATGCAGCGGGTATTCAATCAGTAATGACACATCCGAATTATCGTAGACGAGGATTAATGAAACAATTGTTTAGTAAGTTGATAGAGGAAATAGATGAGCAATGCGAGTGTGCGGTCTTGTTTACTGAAAATCCGGAACTATATAAACCATTTGGTTTTCAAATTGTGCAAGAATATTTGATGACAGTATCATACGAAAACAAGAGTGATAAAGATTCTCAACTTAAAAAGTTAGATTTTTATAATGAAGAGGATAGACAATTAATACATGAGATTATTGAAAATGGCCAAAGGCTTTCTAATAAATTTTCAACGTTAAATTACCGCTCTTCGTTTTATTTAAATATGTATGATTCAACATGGAATGAAAACCTTTATTATTCAGAGAAATTAGATGCGCTGATTGTTTTTACAGTAGAAAATCAAAAACTAAAATTATTTGGGGTATTTGCGCCGGTAATTCCGATTTTAGATGAATTATGTGAGGAAATCTCTGGGGAATTTACGGAGATTGAATTTTATTTCTACCCAGATCAATTAGGAATTGATGATGTACAATATACAGAATTACAGACTAGTAAGTATTTAATGGTTCGAAGTAATAAAGAATTAGATTTTAAAGGTTATAAATTCCCGGTATTAACTGAGTTTTAAATATTAATTTAAATGCTTTTTTATGGAGGAATTATGAAAACATCATATATACCAAATCATATTGAGCAACTTACTGTAATGAACGCACCTAAATTTTACAAACTTGAAGACAATGATACATTCATTGTCCATTCGAAAGAAGAAACAGATTTTTGGCTGAAAACCCATTATGGTTTTGAAGTAATGAATGGCCATGTATTTTATGATGAGATAATGACAGATTTTCAGGCTGAAGTTCAATTGCGCATGAATCCAAATGCGACATACGATCAAGCGGGTTTATTTGTTATGATTTCTGAGAAGTGTTGGTTAAAAACATCTTTAGAATATATTCCTGAGGGGCCATCACATTTAGGTGCTGTCGTAACGAATAATGGCTATTCTGATTGGTCAACGCAAGACTTTCCAAATGAGTTTGCTAAGCAACAATTAAGTTTTCGAATTATTCGAAAACTTGGTGATTATACAATATATGTGAAAACGAGTCAGCGATGGGAACAAATAAGAATCGCTCATTTGATGGAGGACATAGGTAATGAGCCTGTTAAAATTGGTTTTTATACGTGTAGTCCTTCAGAAAATAATGGATTCGAGACCGAGGTTTTCGATTTTAAAATTGAACAAATATAGATAGGAAAACCGCATTCTTACTAAATGAGAATGCGGTTTTTATTAAGTTAAAGAGTATTCACATCAACTGGCAGTGAAAATGCCTGGTAGATTAAAGTTCCATTTTATTGACTAAAAATGATTTAAAACTTATCATTTAATAATGTTAAATATTAATTTGCATAATATATTAGAAGTAATGAAGAAATTCTAGACTATATCGCTTAAATAAGGAGGAATATGAATTATTCAATGGTAATTTCATGAAAAAAGGAGATTATGTATGAAATCATTTCGCAAGTTGTTACAGTATTTAAAACCATACATGTTCTTCGCTATTATTGGACCGCTATTTATGGTACTTGAGGTTGCGATGGACTTAATTCAACCGACAATTATGCAACATATTATTGATGTTGGAATTGCAAATCGGGATTTGAATTATGTAATAAAAATGGGGCTTCTTATGATAGGGGCAGCAGCGATCGGTTTAGTTGGAGGACTTGGTTGTATGATGTATTCTACAAAAGCTGCTGTTAATTTCGCTACAGACATACGAAAAGATGTGTTTGCGAAAATAGAAACATTTTCTAGCAAAAATCGTGATTCATTTGGAACAGGAAAATTATTAACGATTGTTACAAATGATATTACATCCGTTCAATCGGCGATGACGATGACGTTACGTGTACTTGTTCGTGGACCGTTGTTATTTATTGGAAGTATTATTATAGTCTTTGTAACAGCGAGAGACCTATTTCCTATTTTACTTGTTGTCGTACCAGTTTTATTAGTTGCAATTGTATTGATTGCAAGTCAAGCGAGCGGTTCATTTAGACGAGTACAAGAAGCATTAGATAAAGTAAACACAAAGCTACAAGAAAATTTATCCGGTGTACGCGTTATAAAAGCATATGTAAGACAAAAATATGAAATCTCACAGTTTGAGAAAGTAAATAAAAATTTAACTGGAATAAATATTCGTGCTATACAAATTATTTCATTGATGATGCCAATTATTATGCTAGTTGTAAATGGCGGGATTGTAGCAACTTTATGGATTGGTGGCGAAAAAGTTTTTAACGGCACACTCCAAGTAGGGGCCATTTTAGCTTTCATAAATTATTTAAATATCATTTTAATGTCACTTATGTCTATTAGTATGGTATTTATTCAAATTGCCCGTGCTTTTCCATCAGCTGATCGTGTACAACAAGTCTTACATACTGAAGTTGACATTAAAACTGAAGGTGACGTATATGAACCAAAGCAAGTGGATGGTAATGTAGAGTTTAAAAATGTTAGTTATAGTTATACGAAAAATAATGAATATGTATTAAAAGATATTTCATTTACTGTACGTAAAGGTGAAAAAATAGGGATTATTGGATCTACTGGAAGTGGTAAATCTACATTGGCGAAACTATTGCCGCGACTTTACGATGTTGATCAAGGTGAAATATATATAGACGATGTCAATGTGAAAGCGTACGATTTGCAAAAACTTCGTGCTTCAATTGGCTTCGTTCCACAAAAGGCACTTCTCTTTTCAGGCAGTATAGAAGAGAATTTACGTTATGGAAAAGAAGATGCCACTTATGATGAATTGGAATTAGCGTCTTCATCTGCTTGTGCGACTGAGTTTATCAATAAGCTGGAAGACTCTTATCAATATAACTTAACACAAGGTGCAACCAATCTATCTGGCGGTCAAAAACAACGTATATCTATTGCAAGAGCCTTAGTGAGAAAACCATCTATTCTTGTATTAGACGATTCTACATCGGCAGTTGATGCGAAGTCAGAATCTGTAATACAAGAAGCATTAAGGTCGAGATATAGTGGCACAACGACATTTTTAATCGCATCAAAAATATCCTCTATTATAGATGCTGATAAAATTCTCGTTCTGGATAACGGTGAATTAGTTGGAAGTGGTACGCATGAGGATTTATTGGCAACTTGTGAAGTGTATCAGGAAATTTATCTTTCCCAAGGTGGTAACCTGCAGCAAGAAGGAGGGGAAGAGCGTGCGTAATTTTCAAGGGCAATTTGGAAATAAAGGTGGACGTAATAATCCGAAAAAGAGAAAAGCAAAGAATACTAAAGGAACTATAATGAGAGTATGGAACTACATGGGGTATCAAAAAGCATCTCTTATGTTCGTTATTATTCTTGTATTTATCACGACATTACTCGGTTTACTTGGGCCATATTATATGGGGGTCATCATTGATGAATATATTGTACCGAAGGATTTAAGCGGGACAGCGAGAATGTGCATGCTGCTCATTGCAATATATGGGATAACCGTATTGTTTACATGGTTACAAACATTTGTCATGATTAATGTTGCATTAAAAACAATACAAAAAATACGACAAGATATTTTTGAGAAAATCCAAACACTTTCTCTACGATTCTTTGATGTACGTTCTCAAGGTGATTTAATGAGCCGTGTGACAAATGATATTGATAACTTAAATCAAGCTTTGACACAAAGTGTTGTGCAAATCATTTCATCAGCGTTAACGTTTATAGGTGTAACAATTGCGATGTTTTCATTAGATTGGATTTTAGCAATTGTCACTTTAATTACGGTACCTATTATGTTTTTCGTTACAAAAAAACTAGTTGCTTATAGTGGGAAAAACTTTGCGAAGCGTCAAAAGGACTTAGGAGAATTAAATGGATTTATTGAGGAAGCTATTACAGGTGCAGATGTAACTACGTTATATGGAAAAGAAAAAGAAACCGTACATAACTTCAATGAAATTAACGAACAGTTAAGAATTTCAGCAACGAAGGCTGAAACATTTTCAGCATTTATTTTTCCGAGTATGAACTTTATTAATAACTTAGGAATGGGGCTTGTAATTGGAGCTGGATCAGTTATGGTATTAAACGGAATGACAACAGTAGGTGTCATTGCTGCTTTTATTAACTATTCTCGTCAATTCGCAAGACCGCTTAGTCAATTTGCAACGTTAATGAATACGATTCAAGCGGCAGTTGCTGGCGGAGAACGTGTCTTCGAAATTATGGATGAAGTACCAGAAATTCAAAATAAAAAAGATGCAGTACTTGTACAAAATTTACAAGGACGCGTTACGCTTGAGAAAGTTTCATTTGGATACGAACAGGACAACATGATTTTAAAAGATGTGAGTCTAGAGGCGAATCCGGGGGAGACAATCGCTTTAGTCGGTCCAACTGGATCAGGAAAAACAACGATTATAAATTTGCTAACTCGCTTTTATGACATTCCAAAAGGACAAATTAGTATTGATGAAAAAGATATAAAGGATTATGATATTAATTCTTTACGGAGTAAAATAGGCGTTGTTTTACAGGATACGTATTTATTTGCTGGGACGATTATGGATAATATCCGTTATGGACGACTAGATGCAAGTGATGAAGAAATAATTACTGCAGCTAAGGCAGCATCGGCGCATTCTTTTATTAAACATTTACCGGATCAATATGAAACAGAAATTGCTTCAGAAGGTTCAAATTTAAGTCAAGGACAAAAACAACTTCTTGCGATTGCACGAGCAATTTTAGCAGATGCAGATATATTAATTCTCGATGAAGCAACATCTAATATTGATACGAGAACAGAATTGCAAATTCAAGCAGGATTAAATAATTTAATGAGAGGGCGAACGAGCTTTGTAATTGCTCATCGACTGAAAACGATTGAAAAAGCAGATCAAATACTTGTAATAAAAGATGGAAGTATTTTAGAGAGAGGAAATCATGAAACTCTCATGGAAGATGGAGGGTTTTACTTTGATTTGTATACGAGTCAGTTTAAAATTTAACAAAAACATTGATGTGGTGAGGTTTCTCTAGAAAAGAGAAACCTCATTTTTTATATTTGCAAACATTGCCATCCGAAAAGTCTATCACTGAATGTTTTAACAGCGTCCTTTTGCAGACTAGGTGAAAAATGTGAATAGCGATTTAAGGTTAAGAAAACGTCCTTATGATCCAATTGTTCACTTGCAATATTTGGATGTACTCCTTGTTTTAAAAGAAGCGTTGCATGAGTATGGCGTAAATCATGAAATCAAATGTTTTTTAATTCGGATTTTTTCAAATAGGCTTTAAATGTATCAAGAAAACCACTTTTGTCTTCTTTTTCCTGTCTCTGAATCAGCTCCGATATCGACAATAATACACCACTTTGTTCCTTTTTTTCGAATATGTCCTTTCACTTAAAACATTCCTTCATTGATTTTTGAATCATGTTGTAAAAGTCTATTTGTAATTTTGCTGCTATGAAAATTACATGTTTGGGCATATCGGCGATGGATATATTTTATCATATATAAATTAAAACATTTTGGAGTCGTCTATTTAGTAAAGAAATTAAAATTATAAGAAATATGATTTTTAGTATATTTTTATCAGTTGGTGTATATATGTTGTATTTATTATTTTTGGATTTCAAATGAAATTTCTTTAGCTGCTTCTAAAGCTATTTTTTTAGCTTCTGTTTTAAAATAGGCTGCAGCTAAAACGTATCCACATCGATGGCCCATTGGCGTGTCCAGATAAGGACACATTATCTAGTTGGTGAAAGTCCAATCGGGAGAATAGACTCCACTCCCGTAGCCTGAGAGGCGCCATGAAGTGAAAGCGACATGGCGAAGCCCTCTGACATCACATGCAAAAGGTATGTGGGCAAATCTCCAGGTTGTAACGTACAGTGAACGTAGATGTAGCCTCGTTACACGCAATTCCGGTGGCTGAGACGGTCGATAACGTGCGAAAGCAACAAGAACTGACCGAAACGAGTCTGGAACGGCAGTTCTCACCGGCGGGGTATCAGCGGCGACATGGAGAGAAAGATAATGTGGAAACTGGAGAAGCCCTCGACACCCGATGAAGAAACCTCATCGAGGAGGCCGTCTCTATAACCGCGATCGGGAAGTGAGAACGGTAGGTGTCAGGGTGGCGGAACGGATCGTAGTACCAGAGATCTGCGTGCAGCAAAACGCGCGGGGAGGAAAGGGTCCGAACCTGTAAACATTTCGTATGACTAAAGGAGGCAAGGGTGCCATGACAAAAACACCCATCACTTTGCAGGAACTAAGGCAACGAATCTATCGAAAGGCGAAGTCTGAACCTACGCACCGGTTTTGGGGGCTATTTACCCACATTACCAAAATGACAACCCTTCACGAAGCATATCAACAGGCGAGGAAAAACAACGGTGCTCCAGGCATTGATGGAAAAAGTTTTGCTGATATAGAACTCGAAGGAGTTATCCCATTCTTAACGGATATTCAAGAGGAATTGCGAGCTGGAATATACCGACCACAAGCCAATCGAAAAGTAGAAATCCCAAAGGCAAACGGCAAAATGCGAACGCTGCAAATTCCGTGTATACGAGATCGTGTAGTACAAGGAGCGCTAAAACTCATATTAGAAGCAATTTTTGAAGCTGATTTCTGTCCTAACTCGTATGGGTTTCGGCCGAAACGCTCTCCACATCAGGCATTGGCAGAAGTACGACGCAGTATATTACGCCGTATGACCATAATAATTGATGTTGATTTGTCACGCTACTTTGATACAATCCGACACAACATATTATTGGAGAAAATCGCGAAACGTGTCCAAGACCCACAGGTTATGCATCTTGTAAAACAGGTAATTAAGGTAACAGGAAAGATCGGTGTCCCGCAAGGGGGGCCATTTTCTCCACTAGCCGCGAACATTTACCTCAATGAAGTGGATTGGACATTTGATACCATTCGACGCAAAACAGCTGAGGGCAATTACGAAGCTGTAAACTATCACCGTTTTGCCGACGATATAGTTATCGCTGTAAGCGGACACTCCAGTAAAAGTGGATGGGCTGAATTGGCATTACGACGACTGTGGGAACAGTTAAAGCCTTTGGGAGTTGAACTGAATCTGGAGAAGACTCAGATGGTCAATGTCCTAAAAGGAGAATCCTTCGGATTTTTAGGATTTGACCTGAGACGAATACCGAACCGAAATAAGAATGGATCCTTCGTTTTCATGATCCCGAAGAAGAAAGCTCGCACGACAGTGAAAGCGAAAATTCGCGAACTCATTCAAAACGCAGGAGCGAAGCCAGCACAAGACTTAATAAAACAAATCAATGCCGTACTGACTGGATGGGTGAACTACTTCCGGGTTGGGAACTCTAGTCAAGCTTTCAGTGAAGTACGTGATTATACGGAGATGAAAATTCGCACACTGTTAACGAGAAGGAAACGACGACGAAAGCGTAGCATCGGATGGCAGAGATGGAGTAACGAATATCTCTATGGTGTACTGGGGCTTTACTGGGACTGGAAAGTCCTGCCCCTGAAAAGTGCAGAGAGTTTCCGATGAAAGTGTCTGCCATTTGATAGGTCTCATAACCCTTTTGATGAAGTTTATGGGGTGAGCTGCTTGAGGGAAAACCTCACGAGCAGTTCTTATGGGGAGGAGCTGGAAACGGGTCATAATCGATACCGCGCCAGTTCTTTACCCGACAGCTGTTATTTAAAATATGGAAATCTTGGTTTCGAATTCATCGTTGTAAATCTATTAAACAAGAGCGA
>NZ_MAOC01000024.1 GCF_001884135.1 Bacillus nitratireducens
AGTAGGTGGTTTTAAGATAGTTCCTTTTTTAGGTTTTATATAAACTTTCTCTACACCAGGATATTTAGAACTACGGTTTTTCCCTGTAACTCGAATTAGTTTTCCTTTAGATTTAACTGTTAGGTAATGAGCGTACACATATTTATAATGTTTTTTATTTAGTGAAGGTTTATTTCCTAACATTAACTGAATAGTCTCTTGCACTAAGTTGATTCCATGTCCAATTTCAATTATGTCATTCATTGCTCCACCTGATATTCTGGGATTTATCTCAATTAATTTCCAAACATCTTTTATTCTCCGGAGTTCTAGATGACACGCTCCATTTTTCATATTAAAGGCCTGAATAACAGAATTGACTGCATTGAAAAGACTATTATATAGTCTTTTGTCTACCTGTCCTAGTAAAGAATAACCAGTAACAATAAAACGTTCAAAAAGTGTAATTTCTTGTTCAATTACTGCTATAATATGGACTTTTCCATCTTGAACTAAAATTTCAACTAAGTACTGAGGTCCATCTATATATTCTTCAAGTAGAATTTCTTCATTAGGTAGTTTTTTTAAAAGACTTTGTATAGATAAGATTAATTGATCTTTATTTTTTACTAATAATACATCTTTGGATCCTGTTGATTTAGGGGATTTTACAATAAGAGGGAAATTCATCTCTTTAGTTTTTTCAAGAAAAGATGATAATGATTCTGTTGGTTTGTAAATTAAATAGTTGAGTGAGATTGGTAATTCTTTAAGTACATTACGAGTTAATATTTTGTTTTCCATATGATGGATAGCTTTAGTAGATACAATATTTGAGCAAAATTTTTCTGATAAACGTGCAGCCACATAAACAAAAGGGTCAATAAAACTAAAGATCCCTTTTATGTTTTTTCCTGATTTAATTAATTTTTCAATTGTTGTAATTATATTATCATAATCATTTATATCAGTGAAAATCATCTGATGTACATCAGGGAATATAGTGCGTTCATTAATAAATTTTGTTTTTTTAGTTAATAAAACAGTAAAGAAATTAAGTTTTTCAGCTGCTTTGATTGCTTCCCTACTTGATCCAGATTTATTTGTTTCAATGAAAACGATAGTATCCATTTTATGTCACCTTAACCTTTATCATTTTATATAATCTCAGGTTTATTATTTCTATAGGTAGAATATTAAAATGAGGTTAAGCTTGTTCTGGATTTTTCGAAAAATGGTTGAATGAGGAAGAACATGAATATATATATAATGAATTTGATGTTTGTTCTGAAAAAAATCTTTAGAAAGAAGGGAAGAAGAACTAACATGACTATAATTGGTATGCTTCATCATCGGAAAGATCCGAATGACGTAAAGAAAGCATATACTTACGCTGCTGTAGCTAAAGCTGAAGGTGTGGACTTTTTTTATTTTACTTTAGGGAAAGTAAATTTAGAAATGAAGAAGATTTTAGGTAAAACTTATGAAAATGGTAAGTGGATTGAAAAAGAATTTTCTTTTCCAGATGTTATTTATAATGCAAGTGTTCATGTTAGTGATAAAAATCAGCAAATCTATGATTATCTACATGAAAAAGTTCCTTTTACAAGCCATTCAATTGGAAATAAATTAAGTGTATATAACAGAATAAATAGAGCAAAAAAATTTAAGCAATATCTTATTCCTTTTTATGAATTAAATGATGTTAATAAGTTTTTTGACATGTTTAATCGTTATGAAAAACTTATTATTAAACCAATTTCTGGACATCAAGGTAGTGGTATTGTTTTCATTGAAAAAAATGGGATGAATTACAGTATGAATGAGTCAGAACAAATTTCATCTATTAATAAAAAACAATTACGGAGCTTTATATCTGATAAGATTCAAGAGCAAGGATACATAGTTCAACAGTTTATTTCATGTCAAATGAAATCTGGTCATGTTTATGATTTTCGATTGCATGTTCAAAGAAATGGGGAAGGCAGGTGGGTTGTTACTTCTATATTCCCGAGAATAGGTCCATTAGGAAGTATTGTATCAAATATGGCTAAGGGTGGTTATAGTACTTATTTAGATGTCTTTTTAAAAGCGGAGTTTGATAACGATTGGTATAATATTAAAAGGTATTTAGAACGATTTGCAGTAACTTTTTCTAACCATTTTAATTCTTTATTTAGAGATGTATTATTTGATGAGTTAGGAATTGATGTAGGGATTGATAAAGATCAAAAATTGTGGTTATTTGAGGTGAATTGGAGACCAGGGGTACCTAATATATTTAATCTTGAACTAGATGTAGCTAGAAATTTAATTCACTATGCTAGATATTTGGCTGATAAATCTAAATAAGAAAAGGAAAATAGAAAAATAAAATGAAACTTAGAAACCTTTATATACCAATGGTTTCTACTAATCTCTCTTTCTATATCTCCTATAAGGTTATTCTCCATCCATCCCAAAATTCGGCGGATGCTGGACTGTTGCCAAGTCGACGTACCTAATACGAGCAAATTACCGGAACCTGATAATACACCCTTCATTGTGGGCGAGGGCACATATTTATAAAAAAATACGCTTGTCCAATCCATTATCATTCTCTAGTCATTTAATACTACAAAGGGGGGAAAACATGGAAAACAATGAAAAAATCACGTTTCGATTTGTAAAAAAAGATGGAGAAGAAATTAATTTGGGAAATCTTGCTGATAAACGAAAAATTGTCATTGTCATTAATAATCAGATTACATTTGCACCGAATACAACACAAATTGCCAGTGGAGCCGGACAAAATAGTGCAGCAGGAAGTAATGCAGCAATCGATTCATCGAATACCCGACAGCAAGGAACGGTGGGCGCTGGAGGCGAAGCCATAAATAAAGGAATTAGTGGGGACCAGATTGAGCCGCATAAAAAGAAAAAAGAAACTTCGGATGAAGAGGCAGAATTTGTAATTATCATCAATAATCAAATTAATAAAACCCGTAAGGAACAGTCTGGTGCTACTCAAGTGGCAAGTGGTGGTGGAGAAGACAGTGCAGCGGGAACCAACGCTGCCATCGAAAGTTCTAATACTAAACAGCAACATGCAGTGGGAGGCGGTACGGATAGTTCGGCAGAAAATGCAGGTGAAGAAGGCGACCAAATAGAAAAATGCGATTAAAGAAAAGAGGCTGTAATTATTTCACAGCCTCTTTTTCTTATTATGGATTAATTGGTCTATTACTTACCCAACCATATTAGGAATATATTAAATATCTTGATGGATCATATACTGTCCATAATCCTATCCGTTGAGAAGCATTTGGATTTTTATATACTGCGATTGATCCATAAAATTTTCTATGACTAGCTAAAGTATTGTCAATATATACTGCAAGGTCATAAGGCTGAAGTTGTATTTAATAAAAAGTTGTAGCTTCCGATTTTGATGATGCGAAAAATCAAATTCGGCAACTCGAATTGTCTTTTGCCACAGAAGCATGTGCTTCTTTTTTTGAAGAGCTATTAGTATTTGTACGGTTTCTAGTAATAAGTTTTGGATTATACATTCAAAAATAGAAAAAATATATCCAACTTTATTTAGCAATGAAGCTTAGTAAGAAGCGTGTGGATATAAAAATCGTTATTGGATAAAAAATCAAAAGAGCACGCCTATAAACGTACTCTTAGAAAGATAAGAATCTTATGAGTGGAGGAAATCTCCATATAATAACATATGCTTGTCTACTTTAAATGTCTAAAATTTATAAACAAAAATGCTATTTTATTAAGAAACGAGAAACGGTAGATAAGTAAATACGTATATTATCGGATGTTAGTTGTTTTAATGAAAAAGAAACCTTTATAAAAAGGCTTCTTTTTCATTAAAATTAACAATCATAATCATTGTCGTATTCATGGTTACATTCATCGCAAGGGTTGTTCTGGTCATCACAGCAAATACAAAACGTTTTTTTGATAAATATATCAATAAAATCAAAGGAATCGGAATTATTTGTGAGTGTAAGGTCTTGGAAATCTTCTACTTGAAAAATCCTTGTTCGAATAGTTACTTCAATGGGACCGGAATCGTTAGGAACAGATACTTGAAGTAATGTTTTGTTGTGATTAATAGTAAGATCTTCAAATACTGTTCTTGAGGTATTAGGGGGTACGATAATATCGAGAGGTACATTTCCAGCTAAGGTAGTTCCCGAACCAGCAATCGTATGAGTTTCGACAAAACAGTTACTATCTTCGTTAATAGAATATGAATGCTCTTTATAATAATCATTTTGTTCATTGCAGCAGATGCAAAACGTTTTTTGGATATAAACACCAATGTCGCTACTTGTATTATTATTATTTGTGAGAGTGAGGCTTTCAAAATTTTCTACTTGAAGAATTCTTGTTTCACCTGAAGTTATTGTAGCGGTAATCGGTCTACGAGAATTTCTTGTACGAATAGTTACAACAATTGGTGCAGAAGTACCAGGAACATGAAACTGCAGTAATGTTTTATTGTGATTATTAGTAGCATCTTCAAAAACTATTCTTGAAGTGTTAGCTGGTACAATAATATCTAACGGTATATTTGAGCCAGCAATCGTATGCGTGTTAGTGAAACAGTTCTCTTTTTTATTGTGAGAATATGAATAGTTTTTATAGTACTTTTTACCATGTTTATAAAAATAATCAGCCATTCTTTAATCTCCTATCTTTTATTTGTCTATATATTGTATTTAATGAGGATAAGAACTGTTTGTACAAGGTAGAAAAAAGTTTTATTTAGGAGAATAAGAGAAAAAGATTAAGATATACTTACTGTAGCGTTTGGTTCAGTTAAACAAAATATAAGAATTAGAATGAGTATAGAGCTAGTTTATAACGAGTGATATAGCACTGAAAACCAATAAAACAGCCATAATGATGTTAAATAATTGAGTATGTTTTAATAATAGTTTTTGGAACATTGAACCAAACAAGCTCCAACTAAATGTACTCATTAAACCGACTACACCTAGAAATAATGAAAAAAGTAGAAAACTGGAATATGAATTGTAGTAAGGGAGAATAAAAGTAGAAACTACAGTCAGTCCGAATAATATCCCTTTAGGGTTAACAAACTGAAGAAAAATCCCCACTGTAAATAAGTTTTTATTATCTTTTTCATCGGGATCTGTACTGCCTTTACTAGTGAGTATTTTAAAAGCTAAATATAGCATGTATGCTACTCCTAAAATTTTTAAAGGTAATTCGATTTTGGGTAAAATATTAATTAGTACGATATTAAAGAAACTACATAAAGAAGTGAGGAGGAAAAAACCGAGAGCTACTCCAAAGCAAAATTGCATGCTCCTTTTCAAACCAAGTTGATTTGCATATGTCATCGCTAAAAAATTGTTAGGACCGGGTGTGAAGCTACTTATAAAAACAAATAATAAAAAAGAAAATAAAGGCATTTCAAAACCCCCTAAGTATTTTTCGTATGTTATAATGACCGAAAAGAACAATATAACGTGTGCTTTTTATTATACATAACGGTCGTTATATTGTATATAGTGTAGGAGTGTTTTTTTATGGAAGAAATTCAACTTATTTTGGCGAAAAATTTAAAAACAATTCGTGAGAAAGAAAAATTAAGTTTAGAAAAGGTTGCCCAATTAACAGGTGTGAGTAAAACGATGATTGGACAAATTGAAAGGGGAGAATCAAGTCCAACACTAACAACAATATGGAAAATTGCGAATGGTTTAAAAGTGTCTTTTACGTCTTTAATTAATAATCCACAGCCTGATACGAAAGTGGTTTTACGAAACGATGTTCAAGTATTGTCAGAAGACAATGGGAGATATAAAGTGTATCCTTCTTTTCCTTTTCAAGATGATAGGAACTTTGAAATCTATACGGTTGAAATTGAAACGGAAGGGAAATTAAGTTCAGAAGGCCATAAAGAAGGGACCGAAGAATTTATAACGGTGTTTGAGGGAGAATTGACAATTGAAATAAATGATTGTCAATATACATTAAATAGAGGAGATTCAATTCGCTTTAAGGCGGATAGACCGCACTCTTATCATAATTCCGGACGAACGCTAACTCGGTTAAGTATGACCATTTATTATCCAGCTTCATAAACTTGCTATTTTATTTAGAATATAAAGAGATATGTTTTGATAAAACCATCTATAAAAGATGGTTTTATTTATTACAATTTACAAAAAAAGACACTCATTTGAGTGTCAACACAGTATTGCTCTCGCGTATAGGATTGGAGAATATTTCTCAAATACGTATTGAGATGGTCCGTAAAGGAGAAAATGTCTTCTTATTTAATGTAACATCAGCATGGGCGCAGTGTAAATTGATAATATATATACGGAAAATTTAGTAAAGATAGTTACTACTATGAATATAGTGCAATGTGTTTTTGTTGCATAATCACTGTCGTGATAGTTACTAGTTTAGTATCTAAAAATGTTTATTAAAAAAAAGAATGAATCATTTTTTAATCGATTCGTATAATTGTTAGAGAGGTACCTGTTGAACCACCTCAACTAAATTAACGATGGATAATATGCCGAATAATTGAAGCGAAATTGTATTACCAGCAAATAAATTGGTAATTAAATTATTATTATAATTTGAAGTTGATATTGCGGGAGTAAAAATAGATCTAGGAAGTGGAGTGGAAGAGTTTAATAGTAGTAGTTATAGCAAAGGTGAAAGTTTAATATATGTAAAAATCATTTGAGAATGAAAAAAAGATTAGTTATGGAATGCTTTTAAAAGGATAGAGTTATTATATAAATTAGTAGACAAAAATGTGGAATGAGGTATTAAATTGAAGCGAGATGATAAATTATCAATAAATAAAGCTATGATAGAACCTGGAAATATTGGACCTACATTTCCAGTTCTTCCCCCAATTTATATTCCAACGGGACCAACAGGACCAACAGGTTTAACGGGACCAACAGGTACAACAGGACCAACAGGTACAACGGGATCAACAGGTTTAACGGGACCGACCGGTGCAACGGGACCAACAGGTCTAACGGGACCAACAGGTACAACGGGATCAACAGGTTTAACGGGACTAACTGGTACAACAGGACCAACAGGACTAACAGGACCAACTGGTACAACGGGATCAACAGGTCTAACGGGACCAACCGGTACAACGGGATCAACAGGTCTAACGGGACTAACTGGTTTAACAGGGCCGACCGGTACAACGGGACCAACAGGTCTAACAGGACCAGCTGGTACAACGGGATTAACAGGTCTAACGGGATCAACAGGTCTAACTGGTTTAACAGGACCAACCGGTACAACGGGATCAACAGGACCAACAGGTACAACGGGATCAACAGGTTTAACGGGACCGACCGGTGCAACGGGACCAACAGGTCTAACAGGACCAACCGGTACAACAGGTCTAACGGGATCGACCGGTACAACAGGACCGACCGGTACAACGGGACCAACAGGTCTAACAGGATCAACAGGTCTAACAGGACCGACCGGTACAACAGGACCAACCGGAGAACCTGGGGTTATTGGCCCCATAACAACAACCAATTTGTTATATTACACTTTTTCAGATGGAGAGAAACTTATATATACAAATGCAGATGGGATAGCTCAATATGGTACAACGAATATATTATCACCTAGTGAGGTTTCATATATTAATTTGTTTATTAATGGAATTCTGCAACCACAACCATTTTATGAAGTTAGTACTGGTAAACTAACTTTATTGGATAATCAACCACCATCGCAAGGTTCTTCAATTATTTTACAATTTATCATTATTAATTAAAAAAGACAGATCCTTAAATGAAAAGGAATCTGTCTTTTTTGTTCTACATTAAAGTAGTTAAAATTAAGTGACGATAAATTCGATTGTGATTGGAATTCCACCGTCTAATGCATCTCCGCCAGGAATTGTAATAGCGCCAGTAGGACCAGTAGTAACACTGGAGTTCACGCTTGGCTGAAGAATACCGTTTACATACAAGTTGTAATACGTGAAAGTCGGAAAAGCAGTTGCAGTAGTACCCGCATCGTTTAAACAAGCTGTGGCAGCAACCGCAAAGGCTGCACCTGTTCCTGTTCCTGCTCCTAGTGTAGATGTAAATCTTCTAGAAGCCATAAATGGTTGAATGATTGGCAATTAAATTTCACTCCTTTAATTATTTTTTTTGAACGAAGTATAGAATAACCTGTCCACTATATTGTATGAAAGTTTTTTATAATAGAAACGGCTTCATGATTATAGAAGGAACACAATAGTAGTAAAGGTATCATTGTTAATTATTTGAAAGAATGATGTTGTTACTTTTGGTATATGCTAATGATTAATTTGTTTTTTAATTTATAAATAAAAATGTGCTTTTGGACCTAAGAGATAAACGTGGAAAAATAAAATAAACTTTTAAGTTTAGGTATTTAATCTAAGCAGTCAATTATTAAAAACATATAATTAATATGTGAGTCATGAACATAATTAAATTATATTTTAAAGTTTAATTATAATTCATGTTTCCTATTTTAAGTTAAACATATAATACAACTCTTTTTTTTCAATTACATCTCTAATAGTTTTTAAAATAGGAAAACACTCAAATATAAGAAAAGTAAGGAGGAAATAAATGAAACATAATGATTGTTTTGGTCATAACAATTGCAATCCGATAGTTTTTTCAGCAGATTGTTGTAAAAATCCACAATCAGTTCCTATTACTAGTCAACAATTAAGTCAATTAATTACTCTACTAAATTCATTAGTATCAGCTATTACAGCATTTTTTGCAAATCCAAGTAATGCAAACAGATTAGCGTTACTCGATTTATTTAATCAATTTTTAATTTTCTTAAATTCCTTATTACCTTCCCCAGAAGTTAATTTTTTGAAACAATTAACTCAAAGTATTATAGTTTTATTACAATCTCCAGCACCTAATTTAGGACAATTGTCAACATTATTGCAACAATTTTATAGCGCTCTTGCACAATTCTTCTTCGCTTTAGACCTTATCCCTGTATCCTGCAACTCAAATATCGATTCTGCAACTTTACAACTTCTTTTTAGTTTATTAATTCAATTAATCAATGCTACTCCAGGGGCGACAGGTCCAACGGGAGCAACAGGAGCAACAGGAGCAACAGGAGCAACAGGAGGTGGAGCAACAGGAGCAACAGGTCCAACAGGAGCAACAGGAGCAACAGGAGCAACAGGTCCAACGGGAGACACAGGAGCAACAGGAGCAACAGGTCCAACGGGAGACACAGGAGCAACAGGAGCAACAGGAGCAACTGGTGCAACAGGTCCAACGGGAGACACAGGAGCAACAGGAGCAACAGGTCCAACAGGCCTAACAGGAGCAACTGGTGCAACAGGAGGCGGAGCTGTTATTCCGTATGCATCAGGTACACCAGTAGCATTAGCAACTGTTTTGGGTGGATTAGCAAACACAGGAGCACTTCTTGGATTTGGAAGTTCATTCTTCCCTGTAATTGTCCCACCTGGTGGCCCAATTACTATAGGTCCTGTACCTCCAGTATTTGATTTCGCATTTGTAGCTCCTCGCGCAGGTACAATTACTTCGTTAGCAGGATTCTTTAGTGTAACTGTAGCGGTTGCTGTGGCATTAGGAAGCATACAAATTCAAATGCAATTGTACAGTGCGCCAGCAGCAAGTAATACTTTCACTCCAGTAGGTACACCGTTACTATTAACACCAGCATTTAGTGGTCTTATTGCTATCGGTGCTGCTTCGAGTGGTATTAGCGCACAAGCAATTGGGGTCGCTCCACAAGATAAGATATTACTTGTTGTTTCATCAACTACACCAGGTTTTGATATAGCTACTGCTATTACAGGATTCGCAAGTGCAGGGATAACATTCGTCTAAGTATCGCGTCTTAAATGGTGAGAATTGAAAAAAGGAATACTCTTTTTAAGAGTATTCCTTTTTGTATAGCTAAAAAAGACCTTATTTATTTTTATTACAATTACATCCTTTTTTCTTTACGTAGCCTTGTTGAGCTAAATCTCTTTCCGATTGGGAACTGGAAGATTGAGAGTTCGAAGATTGAGAGGATGCTGAGGAGCTACTATTTTTATTATTAGAGTAGTTTTTTCGATAGTTATAATTACTCATAGTACTATCACCTCCAATTAAATATATTAATATTATATGTATGTACTCTATTAATTGTTACGATAAAAAATCTCCTCGATATTTTCCGAGGAGATAAATGATGATTCTATTAAAATGATGCTAATTAATACCCCCAGTAAAGAGGGAAGTAATAAGAATCTTGGTAATATAGATTTTGTTGTTGAGTAGGGGGCTGAGTTGACTGATTTATCATGTCGCGGTTTTGATTACAGTTCGCCGGGGGACCAATTACCGTAGTTGATTGAATTGGGGATACTGCTTGTTTCCATTGTTGTTCATTGAGGCAATAAGTATGAGCCATCATATTAGCGGGAGTTAATCTTAAAATATCAGAACCAAAAATAACTTCTGGGGTTGGGGCGTCGAATATAGCTAATAAATGAGAATTATCTGCGGAAGCAATTTCATAATGCCACCACGCTTGTGGAATGTTGGCAACTTGCCCTGGTTTTATCGGTAAGTTTAATATTTGATTCGTAAATGGATTAAGTAAAGAAACAACAGCAGATCCTGAAATACAGTAAACAAGTTCAGCTGCATTTTGATGAATATGTGGTTCTACAACATTCCCTGTACTTAAATAAATATCTAATAAAGAGGTATTTTCTAAAGTATTTAATTGTTTTATGCCAAGTACATTTATATAATTTTGGGCATCTTTCTTAAAAAAATTACTTTTACTTAAATCATGAGTGAAATTAGTTGAGGGGGAAGTGTAGTCGATATTAGAAGTCAATTGTATTACCCGCCTTTCCTATGTTTTAATGCAATCTGAAATTAGGGTATGAGTCTAGTTATTGAAATGTGAAAGTGAGGATGGTTTTAGGTCGTTAAATAATAAAATTGCAAGTACATATGCAGTAGGATTGAATTTCGATGAAATAGTATAAAATAAGTTTGGTTGCGAGGAAAAGCTCCTTTAATTACAATTAATGTAATTAAAGGAGCTTTTTTGTTAGTTAATAAAAAGGGAGTGTGGGAAATGAATAATCTAATTTTAAAAGAGTTAGAAGTTGAACTGAAAAATCACTTTAAACCATTTTTGAATGCACCTGCAACAATAGAAGAAATTCAATATGTCGAAAGCGAAATGGAAATTTCGTTTCCAGATGAATTACGTATGCTTTATCTCACACATAACGGTGAAGTTAAATCGGGACCAGGATTGTTTTTTGGTTTGCCATTTCTCTCTTTAGATGAAGTTTTGAATGAGTGGAGAGTATGGAAAAGAATTGAAGAAGAGGAGTTTTTTAATTTTGATGCATTTTCAATACCAGCAAAATGTATTAAGGAAAGATATGTGAATCACAAATGGATACCTATTAGTAAGGATTATGGCGGTAACAATATAGGAATAGATGTTGATCCGGATGAAAAGGGGGAAATGGGACAAGTTATTAATTTTGGACGAGATGAAGAAGTAAAATATGTAATGGCAAATAGAATTTCAGATTTTTTACTATTTATTTTACAAACGCTAAAAGATAAAAATTTCACCATTCACCAAGAAGAAGACTATTTATATTGGAGTTATGGTGCTAACGACAATCTACATTTTTTAGACGCATTATTTAATATTGAATTACCTGTGTTACATCCTCAATTTATATTTCAGTCTGAAAATAATGTTAAAGATTGGTACGATAGTTTAGATGGAGAATGGAAAAACATTGTGGGTTCTTCTGAACGTGCGGATAAATTTATTAGAGAGAAGAGACTATATTTAGGTGGAAAGGGATTAGTAGATATTAGTCCATTACATATATGTACGGAAGTAAGGGAACTAATTTTAACTGGTAATGAAATTAAAGATATAACAGGGTTAGAACGGATGAATACTTTAAAGAAGCTATATTTAGTTAATAATCCGGTTCAAGATTTAACGCCAATTATACATTTACAGCACTTACAAGAAATGAATATAAAGAATACGGGGATAAATAATCTATCGGCACTTGTAGAAATACAGTCATTAAAAAAATTGGATATTTCTAATACTAGTATTAAAGATTTTTCGTTATTACCGCAGTTTGAAAAGTTAGAATCGCTTTCTGTACATATTTCAAATCGTGAGCAGCTCTATGCAATTTCAAAAGTAGATACTTTAAAGCATTTGTATATTTTAGGTTTAGAGAATGTTAGTGAATTGGATTTACTTGTTTTACAAAATTTAAATGACTTAATAACAATTGAATTTGAAAATAGTACCATTGATAATTTAGATTGCTTTCAACATAATGCGTCAATTCAAAATATAAAGTTGAGAGATACAAAGGTAACGGATGGATCGGCATTAGGTAGAATGAGAGGACTAAAGGAATTAGAATTAGATGGAGCAACAATTGAAAACATTGAAATGGTTTGTTGTTCTAAGTCATTAGAAACATTTACAGGCTCGTTTGAACAATTTCATATGTTAAAAGACTTATTTGATAGAAAAATAGATTTTTCAAAAATAATAGGAGAAATGATTGAAGAAGAAAGTGAAGTTTGGTACCAGCATGTAAGTGTTTAGAAAATAATATTATTATGTAAATAAGTTTATTTGTAGAAGTTGTAACTGTTACTATTTTAAAAATGTTCATCAACACTTTCTGGAATATAAATTAGTATTAAGCCACTGTTTGACAGTTGATTCTGCAATGGAGTGGTTAGGAGAAATAAATTATGTGTAACTGAATGTCACATCCCTCCTAATTCGTTCGTCTTGTATGTAGAACGATAAGGAGGGATTTTATTATGAGAAAATTTGATGTAGCAATTGTTGGCGGTGGGCTTGCTGGATTAACAGCATCTATATATTTAGCGAAAGCTGGAAGGAAAGTTATTGTATTGGAAAAATCCAGTCGCTTCGGTGGTCGAGGGATGACTGTAAATAAAAATGGCATTTGTATGGATCTTGGTGCACATGCTTTATATAGAGGTGGAGCAGCATTTTTAACTTTTAATGAGTTAGGTTTGAATCTCCCAGGTGGAATGCCATCTACAAAAGCACATGGAATATGGAAAGGGGATGTATTTACCATTCCAACAGATTTTCGCTCCATTTTATCAACACCGTTACTTTCATGGTCTGCAAAAGTACAATTCTCTCGTCTTATGATTCATTTAGGGAAATTAGATGTAGGAAAAGTTCAAAAAATGAGTTTATCTACTTGGGCAGAAAATGAAATAAAAGATCCAATGGTTCGAAATATATTTTATGCGCTATGCCGAACAACAACATATACGTTTGCTCCTACAATACAATTAGCATCATCTGTACTAAAGCAAATACAGCTGTCTATGAAAGAAGGAGTATTTTATGTAGATGGTGGTTGGGAGACGATAATAACAAAATTAAGAGATATGGCGAATAATGTCGGGGTGCAATTTTCGGCTAATAAACATGTTTTGGAAATAGAGCATTACGAAGATAAACAAAGAATACATTGTTTTGACGATGAGTTATTTGAAGTAGGCACAGTCATCGTGACGACTCCACCAAAAGAGGCTTGTAAAATAATAAAAGGTGCAGAAAGAACAAGTTTGTATAGATGGAGTAAACAATCGGTACCGGTTACCGTCGCTGCATTAGATATTGGTTTAAGACGCTTAACCAACCCTACACATCAATTTGCATTAGGGTTAGATCAACCTATATTTTTCACGAATCAATCAAGAGCAGCTAAATTAAGTGAAGATGGCTCAATAGTAGTGAGCTTAATTAAGTACCATAATCCTTTGCTAGGGATAAATCATTTTCATGATGATCAAGAACAGTTAGAAAATACGATGGAGTTGCTACATCCGAATTGGAAAAGAGAAGTTGTTGCAAAGCAATATTTACCGAAAATAACGGTAGTACATGATTTTCCTCATATTGACCGTGTTGAAAAACCGGGCCCTAATATACCTGAAATGCCAGGTGTTTACGTTGCAGGAGATTGGGCTGGGCATGATGAAATATTAGCTGATGCTGCGGTAGCAAGCGGGAAACGTGCAGCGTTACACATTTTAAAGCAATTAGAAAGTGAGGCAGTTCATCATGGAGACGGAGCAATTATATGAAGCGTATCAACCATTATTATTTTCATTAGCATATAGAATCCTTGGGAGTGTTATGGACGCTGAAGATATCGTTCATGACGTATTTATCACGGTAAATAATATAGAGGATGTTCAATCTATAGAAAATATGAAAGCATATTTGTGTAAAATGGCGACAAATCGTTCAATTGATAAATTACGTTCGGCAGCGCATAAACGTAATGTATATGTAGGGATGTGGTTACCAGAGCCATTTGTGGAAGAGGCTGATGAGCCAGCAGAGTCATTTGTAATGAAAGAATCAATTTCTACGGCATATTTATTACTTTTACAACAACTGTCTGAGGTAGAAAGGGTTGTTTTCATATTAAGAGAGGTTTTGAGTTATGACTACGAGGAAATAGCTTCAATTGTTGATAAGAGTAGTGTGAATTGCCGGAAGATCTTTCAACGCGCACGAAAAAGTATTTTAGATAAGCCGAAGCAATCAACACTAAGTACGAAGAAGATGGCTGCCTATGTGGAAAAGTTTGTATCGTCATTACAGTGTGGGGATGCAGAAGGCATGCTAGAAGTATTAAAAACAGATGCGATATTTAAAGCAGATGGTGGTGGTAAAGTTACAACTGCTATTAATCCGATTTATTCTGCAGATAAAATTATACGTTTGTTTTTTGGAATTACAAAACGCTTGCCAGAAAAGTATAGTGTTGATTTCAAAATAGTAAATGGTGCACCGGGCGTTATCGTTACAATAAATAATAAAGTGACGTATGTACTTTCATTCGCATTTGAGGATGAGAAAATTTCAAACATTTATATGATGGTTAATCCTGAAAAACTTATGCACTTAAATGTAATAGTATAAAAAAGACGCATTTCTTTAGAAGTGCGTCTTTTTTTTATTTTTCTAACATTTCAAGAGGTACATCTTTTTCGCCGGCTACCTCAAATTTAATTTCCCCGTCTTCTTCATAAATACGTGAAATAATCGGTATAGTAATCATTAATTTTTTATGCTGTTTTCGCTTTCTAGCGGCATCTAAGCTAATCACGTTCATTGTAAGCATCCTTTCTTCTAGAAATATATAAACAAAAGAAAATGCGTCCGGAAAGGGCGCTTAATTGAATTTGAAATACCGATTCATTTAAATGGGGTTTATATTATTTAATAACTGCAATTTAATTAAAAATAGTATGAATGGAATAATTGCACGTAGAAATTAACTTTACCAAAAAACGAAACAATATGCTATAAAAAAATTTAAAACTTTGTCATATAACGAGAAAAAGGGTTTCGTTTCGCATATAATGAAAAGTAGACGGGCAGCAAGAGCTTTTTCATCATATTGCTTTTTGAAAGGCGATGAAAAGGATGGATACTGTAGATTCATTATTATCTCAACTTGAACAATATGGAGTAGAGCATGATCGAAATAAAAAAACGCGGGAAGAAAAATTACGGAATATTTCTCGTGAGATGGGGCAATTTTTATCAATTTTAGTAAAAGGGTGTAATGCAAAAAACATTTTAGAAATTGGAACTTCTAATGGTTATTCTACATTGTGGTTAGCTAATGCGGTAGAAGAAACAAATGGAAATGTAACAACTGTAGAGCTTTCTTCAGAACGGGTTGGAGAGGCAATTGTAAATTTTGAAAAGGCAAACCTTGTACAGAGAATTGATGTCCATAATCAAGAAGCTGGGGCGTTTTTAGATTCGCAATTAGATCATTCATTTGATTTTATTTTCCTAGATTCAGAACGTACACAATACTTGTGGTGGTGGGAACATATAAAACGTATTTTAGAGCCAAAAGGTTTGCTTGTTATTGATAATGCAACTTCACATACAGAAGAATTAGCGGAGTTTATCAAGATGATTGAAGAAGATGATACGTACGAAACGGCGTTATTAGCTTTTCAAAAGGGAGCATTCGTTGCTCGAAAAAATAAGTAGAAGCGAGCATGACATAATTATCACATTGAAAGATAACAAATGTCAAAAGATTGAGTGCTGTATGATTTGAAGGAGATTGACCAATCGAATTTCAAATTAGAATGAAGAGGTAATAAATAATGGGATCCGTAAAGAATCCGCCTTCAGCATGTTCCTCTCTAGGTCTTAAGTCTGAGGAAAATAAAGAAGAGAACAGGTATACTTATACTATGAAACAGGGAATGACTGCATAAGCAGGTATTTCTTGAAAAATCGATTTCAAGCAAGCAAAATGTGTATGAAATACGATATATTAGATGAAATATAGTGCATATAAATTCGCACATATAAATAAAGGAGCGATTTTGTTGACTGAACTCGAGAAAAAAGAACCTGTATCGATTGTGAAAGATAATAATGTAGAAGTAGTAGTGGATACAGTAATAAAAGATGCAGAACTTGAACAATTAAATAAAGAAGCTGATCTGTATGTACAAAAGTTAAATAGCGAGCAAAATACAGATTTATCAAAAGTATTGTCGCAGCTTGGAGACTTAGGAGATAAAGAGCAGCAAGCGGCAGGACAAACGCTATCAGCTTTAAAACGTCCTGTGACAGCGATGATGAATGGAAAGAATGAAGAAATTCCAAATACATTGTTAGAATTACGAAAAGTGGTATCAGAGCTTGATCCGAATTCATTAAAAGCAAGTGGTATGAAGAAAATTATGTTTAAAGTATTCAAAAAAAATCCACTTGAAACATACGTGCATAAATATCAATCTATAGATAAGCAAATTGAGGAGATTATAAGATCCCTTCTAATTGGTCGTGATAACTTACAAGAAGATACAGTTGGTCTTGAAATGCTTAAAGAACAATCGCACGATAAAATTCACGCTCTTGATAAACAAGTATACTTAGGAAGAAAACTGGCAGGAATGCTTGAAGCCGAGAAACAAAACCCAGAACGTCAAAGGGATATTCCATTAATAAATGATGCATTAGAAAAGATACTTGTACGTACACGTAATATGCAGCAAGCGAAAAGTGTATTATTACAATCTATCGCATCTGTAGACATCATTAAGAAAAATAATGAAAAGCTATCAGAGGCAATTCGTAATGCAATTACGATGACACAAAATGTTGTAACGGTTTCAGCTGCAATCCAGTTAGCATTAACAAATCAACGTAAAACAATCGATGCAGTTAATGCGACAAATGAAGCGATCGAATCAATGGTATTAAGCAATTCTCAAGCATTAAAACAAAATACAGAAGAAACAACAAAACTTCTTGAAAATCCTGCTATTAGTATGGATAAATTACGTGAATCATTCCAAAATGTATTCGCCGCTATTGAAGCATCTGAGAAATCGTCAGAACGTATTATTGAGTCTAGTAAGAAATTTGTAATTGAACTAGATACATTTAATGATGAGATGAAGCAGAAACTCATTCAGCGTCCAAGGAAATAACAGACTTTTAGAGGAGGTGAAAAAATGAGTTTCATTCAAGGAGTATTATTACTACTAGGGTCATTACTTTTAATCGCATTTACTGTCGTTGTTTTAGTTGTATACTTCGGACGTAAACTTTATTTTTCATGGACGAAACCATATAAGAGAGCACAAGATTCCATTGAGAAATTATCAAACAAATCGACACCGTTTTTACAAGAGTTTACGCAACATCCACTTTTTTATCGCTGGATTCGTACGGAAGGAAAGAAAGAACAACATACATTGAATACTCTTTTCTGTACATCAGGTCAACGTACGAGAGAACAAGTATTTTCAATGTTACCGAAAGAAAAACAGAAAAAAGTGCATGTAATGGCAAAAACAACGAAAAAGCTTACAAATGAAGATATCGATGTGGCCGCGATGAAAGTGAAAGATTTCTTAAGACAAGAAACGCAGCAAACTGTAAAACCGACAGACTTATCGTTTTATAAATTGTATTTCTATGATCGATATCCAGATGCATTAAATACAATTCAAGCGTATAAACGCTCAATAAATCCTTCATTACAACGAACGGTTGATGATATTACAATTTCAGTATTAAATGCCTTGCCGTATTATCAGGAGCAGCGTATGTTTGAACAACAACATAAACTTGAAACGTTCTTAATGAAAGATTTAACTGCGATGTTATCTTTAGTGGTGCAATTACCTCCGTCACAACGACCAGAAAAAGAAGAAGAGTTAAAAGTCTACTTGCAAAATTTCCAAAAAGAAATGGAAGTAGTCGAGCGTGATATTCGCGACTCCATTGATCATGATTTGAATGTGAAGATGAGAGCAGCGACTGAGAAGTTTAAGAATAAATAAAAAAAACGCCTTAAAAGCTAAGTATTACAGCTTTAAGGCGTTTTTTTATGAGATTTTATTTTGCCTTTACGGTAGTATAACTAGAAGCAACACTCTCATTATGCAATCGATCAACTGCAGTTACCGCATACGTATACGTTTCTCCAGAAATAGCCGTTTTATCTACATAAATTTCTCCAAGCTTTGTTTTTCTTACAGTTGTAAGTAAATTTTTTGGGTTTTGTATATCCACTTGATTTTTGCCATTTACACGGTAAATGGCGTAATAAGCAGAGTCATTTTCTCTATCATCAATGATACCTATAGCAATACCTTCATTTCTTGGAATGGCACCTTTTAAAGTTGGTTGTTTGGGTGGATTGTGATCAAGCCAAGGCATAGGCGGGATTAATGCAGGGTGTTTATATATGTCTTTTGAGAGTTTATCTTTAATTCCAAGTGGATTGTTATTAATATCTTTTAAACTGAAATGCATACTACCTTTTATTTGTGGATATTGATGGTTTAAAGCGATTTGCTTTGGATATTCTTCTGGCTCAGACCAAGCAGGGACAGAGTTGTTATTAATTTTATAAGTCGCCTGACCGATGTATAGGTGAATCGGTTTGTTATTTGTTTCTTTTACCCACCAATCTACTAATATATCATATGCGGCAGGTGTGAAACCTATATTCCAATATATTTGAGGTGTAATGTAGTCTATATATCCTTTTTGTATCCACTCACGTGTGTCAGCGTAAAGGTCATCGTAGTTTCTTTGACCTGCAGTTGTGTTAGAGCCAGTTGGATCGTCAGCTATATTTCGCCATACGCCAAATGGGCTAATGCCAAACTTTACGTATGATTTTTCTTGTTTTATAGCAGTATTTAAACCTTTGACAAGTTCATTAACATTGTTACGTCGCCAATCTTCTATATTTATAAATTTACCATTATTATAAGTTTCGTACGTCTTTTGATCAGGGAATTCTTCACCAACTACTTTATAAGGATAAAAATAATCGTCCATATGAATTGCATCAACATCATAATTTTTTACAATTTCTAAAGCGCCTTCCGTTATAAAGTTTTTCACATCTGGAATACCAGGGTTGTAATATAATTTTCCGCCATAAGACACAACCCAATCCGGATGCTGTTTGGCAGGGTGATTATCCGATAATCGGTTTATATCAGTGTGATTCATCGTTATTCGGTATGGATTAATCCATGCATGGAATTCTATATTTCTTTTATGTGCTTCTTCAATCATAAATGCGAGTGGGTCGTATCCAGGGTCTTTTCCTTGTGTACCCGTAATGTATTCAGACCAAGGACCGTAATTTGAAGGATAGAAAGCATCGGCAGTCGGTTTAATTTGTACAACGACTGCATTCATACCAGTGTTTTTTACATCGTCTAATAGTCTTATAAATTCTTGTTTCTGCTTTTCGATGGGTAAGCCAGTTTTTGAGGGCCAATCAATATTAAGAACAGATGCGATCCATACAGCGCGTAATTCATGTTTTTTGTAAGTAGTATTTACTTCAGCATAAGTAGAGTGAGGGGAAATGAAAGAGAAAGGAGTAAACAAGATGACGATACAGCACATCATTAATAAACGTTTCATAATCATTTATACGCCTCCCTATTATACGATTATTTAAAATAATATATGATGTGAGGTTGGTCCTGCAATTGAGAAAAATAAATATTGAAACATTAATTTAATAGGAAAAATATTTTTAGTGAAATTTACTTTCAGTATAACTAAATCGTTTCATTTCTTCATATGCTTGTTAGTAAAGTGAAACTTTCTTTCATTTGAAGGAAACAATTTATAAGTATAGGAGGATTCAATAATGAAAGTTTTATTCGTTTGTTCTGGAGGAATGTCCAGCGCAATTGTTGTAAACGCTTTAAAAAAAGAAGCAGAGAAAAAAGGTATGAACATGGAAGTGCATGCTATTGGAACAAGTGAGGTGGAGGAAGAAGTAAAGAATGGTTGGGATGTTGTAATGGTTGCACCTCAAGTTAGACATAGATTTGACGCTGTAAAAAAACTTACAGAACAGGAATCCATTCCGTGCGGTATTATTCCACCGCAAGCATACACGCCGCTTGGTGGACCGACTTTATTAAAAACTGTAAATGAATTAATTAGTTAGTTAGGGGGAAGCGTTATGAATAAGTTTGTCACGTTTCTTGATAAAAACTTATCTGGACCGATGGCAAGGCTTTCTGAACAGAGGCATTTACAAGCAATCCGTGATGGAGTTATTTCGGCGTTACCATTTATTATCGTAGGGAGTTTCTTTTTAATAGTAGCATTTCCACCATTACCGAAAGATAGTTTCATATCAGTTTGGGCATTGAAAAATCAAACAAGTATATTAATACCATATCGTTTAACGATGTTTATTATGTCTTTATATATAGCATTTGGTATAGGATACAATTTAGCGAAAAGTTATAAGTTAGACGCTTTATCAGGGGCACAGCTTGCGGTATGTTCACTGCTATTAACGTTAACCCCTGAATTAATTGATAAAAAAGGATTTATGCTTCCGATGACAAATCTCGGGGGGCATGGATTATTCGTGACGATGATCGTTTCTATTTTATCAGTAGAGATTTTAAGATTTTGTAAGACGAAAAATGTAATGATTAAAATGCCAGAACAAGTACCGCCGTCTGTTTCACGTTCGTTTGAAGCACTTATACCTGCTGCATTCGTAATTATTTTAATGAGTTTAGTAACTGTCGTTTTTAGTATTGATTTACATCATGTAGTTGATAAATTAGCGGCACCGTTAGTAAAAGCTGGTGATAGTTACTTCGGTGTAATCATTCCAGTGTTTTTAATTACATTTTTTTGGTCATTCGGAATCCATGGTGTGTCGGTTGTTGGAACTGTTGCTCGGCCATTATGGGAAGTTTACTTAGGGAAAAATGGTGAAGCGGTTGCTAGTGGAGCAGATCAGTTGCCATTCATTTCACCAGAACCATTATACCAATGGTTTATATGGATTGGTGGTTCGGGCGCAACGCTAGGACTTGTATTAGCAATGATCGTATTTGGTCGATCAAAATATTCGAAGGCATTATCGAGAACTTGTATTGTACCTGGGATTTTTAATATTAATGAACCAGTTATATTCGGTTTGCCGATTGTATTGAATCCAATTTTAATTATCCCATTTATCATTACACCACTAGTAACAGCAACTATTGCATATTCAGCAACTGCGATGGGATTTGTAACGCCAACACATATTATGCCGCCGTGGACATTGCCAGCTCCAATTGGCGCGTATTTAGCAACAGGTGGGGATTGGCGAGCGATTGTACTCGTATTTATAAACATAACAATATCATTCCTTATTTATTTACCATTCTTTAAAATGTACGACAAAAACATGCTTGAAATTGAGAAAAATGGTGATGGGGAATCTATTAATCCGTAAGTTTTATATTTTATTTTTAAGTGATAGGCATTTTGTCTATCACTTCTTTCACATTAAGTCCAGAGAGGGTGAAATGGAATGAATATAAAATTTAGTTATAAAGGTGTATTTTTATTGTTATTTGGAGTGATATGTGCGAATTTACTTTTCGTGCCTTTATTAAGAATGCTAAATCTATCACAAATGCATAGTATATGGCTCGTTACAAGCTTTGCGGCGAGTGTTTTGCTTACGATTGTTGTTTCTTTCATTGATGGATCATTTGTATCAAAAGCTCAGTTATTTTTTAGATTTATATTGTTTTCGATCGGGTGTACGTTTGTAACTTACATGATTGTTTTTTAATAAATAGGAGGTCATGCATGTTATGTATATTGCAGGAATAATGTCAGGTACTTCATTAGATGGAATAGATGTAGCGCTCGTTCATATAGAAGGAAGCGGTGTAGATTCTAAAGTCGAACTTATACATTTTACTACTGTCCATTTTGTAATGATATAAAAAATGAAATACAACAATCGTTATCATTAGAAAATTCAAATGTCCAACTCATATGCAGTTTGAATTTTAAGCTCGGTTTATGTTTTGCCAACGCTGTAAAGGAAGTTTGTAAAGAGTCAAATATTTCATTGGAAAAATTAGATTTAATAGGTTCTCACGGACAAACGATTTATCATCAACCAAAACAAGATGGTAATATGATGCCCTCAACATTACAAATTGGAGAGCCAGCAGTTATAGCATATGAAACGAACACTACGGTTATCTCTAATTTTCGAACGATGGATATGGCAGCAGGGGGACAAGGTGCACCACTTGTGCCATATTCAGAGGTCATTTTGTATCGTCATCAAACTAAAAATAGACTACTACAAAATATTGGCGGGATCGGTAATGTTACAATGATTCCAAGTGAAGTAAGTAATAAGAGCGTTATTGCTTTTGATACTGGCCCAGGAAATATGATAATCGATGATGTATGTCAAAGATTATTTCAGTTGCCATATGATCAAAATGGTTGGATTGCAAAACAAGGAGTAGTTGTAGATGAAATTTTGACATATTGTATGAACCATCCATTTTTGAAAATGAATCCACCGAAATCAACTGGTAGAGAACAGTTTGGAGAAGAGTTTGTAAGTGAATTATTGAAGCGGTTTGAAAAGCATGGTAAAGAAAATCTTTTGACGACTGTCACGATGTTTACAGCAAGTTCAATTGTTCATCATTATAAGAAATTTATTCTTCCATATTATGAAATCGATGAGGTAATTCTAGGTGGTGGTGGAAGTTATAATGATACACTTGTTGAAATGATTCGGAAAGGATTGAAAGAAGAAAAATGCGCAATATTTATTCAAGAAGATATAGGCTATTCTTCAGAGGCGAAAGAAGCAATCGCCTTTGCGATTTTAGCAAACGAAACGCATCATCGTAATCCGAATAATGTGCCGAGCGTAACAGGTGCAAAGAAATCTGTAGTTTTAGGGAATACAACATTCCCTCCAATAAGAAGATGAAAATGAGGCGGACATATGAAGTATATGATTGGAGTAGACGGCGGGGGAACGAAGACAGAAGCAATTGCATTTGATCAAGACGGAAACGAAGTTGTAAGAGGTATGAGTGGGTTTGGAAACATATTAATAGATTATGAAAAAGCAGTTTCGCATATTATGGAGGCGATTGATCAATGCAAGGAAGCTTTAATAGATGGGCACTGCGTTTGTATTTGTTTAGGATTAGCGGGTATAAGTGGAGCGAATACAAATGAATTAACATTACGATTAATAAAGAAATATAAAACGCAAATTGAAGTTTTTAATGACGCAATGATTGCACATGCAGCTGCTTTAAAAGGTAAGAATGGAATATTAACTATAGGTGGTACAGGTGCAATTTGTATAGGAAAGAAAGACGAAGTGTACGAGTATAGCGGTGGATGGGGACATATTTTAGGGGATGAGGGAAGCGGTTATTGGATTGCCTTGCAAGCCTTAAAGAAAATGGCATTGCAATTTGATCAAGGATTAAGCCTTTGTCCATTAAGCTTAAACATTCAAAATGAGTTTAAACTTTTGACGCCATCTCACATAAAAGGTCTAATATATACTTCCTCAAAAGATAAGGTTGCAGCAATCGCGCCATTAATTATTCGGGAGGCGAGAAATGGGAATGCTGATGCATATGAAATTATGCAGCAAGCTGGCAAGGAATTAGCGAGAATTACAGTAAATAATTATAATAAGATGCAGTTTGATGTACTAACTTCAATTGCAGTTAGTGGTAGTATATTGTGTTCAGTACCTGAAATATATGCTGAATTTAAGAAATGCTGTGAGAAAAGTATGGGAGAAGTTATATTTGTACCACCATCAGAAATGGCAGTGAAAGGAACATATCATCTAATGAAGGGTGTGTATTTTGAAAAATAGATGCATGAGAATTTTTGTATGATTTGTAAAAATATGATGTTAAAATATACAAAGGGATGTAAAGCAAGAAAAGTACAATATACATAGTCATTGAATATTGTATAAGTACTCCCATGTAGAAAGTGAATGATTACATGATTAATAGTATGCAATTTTTGTATTTGGTGGCTGCTTATTTATTTGGAAACATATTGACCGCTTATATAGTGACGAAATGGAAACATAATGTTGATATTCGGCAGGAAGGAAGCGGTAATCCTGGCGCAAGAAATATGGGGCGCGTATATGGAAAAGGGTATTTCGTCGCTACATTTTTAGGTGATGCAATCAAAGGGGCAATCGTAGTTTCTATTGCAAAATACCTTTTTGAAGATTCTACATTTGTAATGTTAGCTTTACTGGCTGTTTTACTTGGACATATTTACCCGATTTTGTTTAAAGGCAAGGGTGGAAAAGGTATTTCAACATTTATTGGAGGGTTAATCGCATTTGATTATTTGATAGCGCTTACTCTAATAGGCGTTTTTATAGTGTTTTATTTAATATTTAAAGGATTTACTAAGCCAGGATTAATTACAATCGCTTGTTTACCAATGTGCATGATTTTTTATTCTTTCTCTATTGGTACGACTATTTTAAGTGTACTTATAATTCTACTTATTTTATATGTAAATCGAGAATAAAGGAATCTTTTATAAGTGGAGGAATCTCCACTTATAATTTTATTAAAAAGCGAGCGATAAATAGAGAGATGAAGGGGATAGGACATGGGGTTAATTTATAAAATTGCTGATCAAGCTTGGGAATTTGAAAGTATACATAAATTGAACTATAAAACATTTGTAGAAGAGATTCCGCAGCATGAAGAAACGAAAGAACGTTTTCGTATAGATCGTTTTCATGAAGAAAATACATATTTAATTTGTTTAGATGAGGATAAGTTAGTAGGTATGGTTGCGTTGCGAGGAAAACGACCATTCTCATTAGATCATAAAATTTCAAATTTAGATTTTCACTTGCAAGAACATGGAGAAAACGTATATGAAATTCGTTTACTTTCAGTAGAACGTGAATATCGAAATGGAAGAGCATTGTTAGGTCTAATTCGATTTTTACATCGTTATTTGCTTCTAAATGGATATGAATTGGCGCTCATTTCTGCTACAACACGTGAACTACCTTTATATGAGCAAATGGGATTCAAACCTTTCCATACGTTAGTTGGTACAGAAGAAGCCGCTTTTCAGCCAATGTATGTTACACCTTCTATGTTTGAAGAGTCGAGTGCTGGAGGCATTATGACGAAAGAATATACGTTTTTACCTGGACCAGTGGATATTGAAGATAATGTTCGAAAGGCATTTTCTACTAAGCCTATTTCACATCGTTCTAAGTCATTTCAAGTGTCGATGGAAAATGTAAAAAAACGATTACTGCAAATGACAAAAGCAAAACGTGTACAAGTAATGTTAGGAACAGGGACGTTAGCGAATGATGCAATTGCTTTACAGTTACGTTCATTAAAAGGTAAAGGACTAGTTTTAGCGAACGGGGAGTTCGGTAATAGATTAATTGAGCAGGCAAGACGTGCACATTTAAATTTTGATACGTATAAAAAAGAAAGGGCAGAGCCGTTTCTTTATACAGAATTAGAAGAAATAATGGCAACTGGAAATTATGAATGGCTTTGGTTTGTTCACCATGAAACATCAACTGGAATGTTAAATAATTTAGAAGAACTAAACATTCTTTGTAAAAAGTATCAAATGAAACTATGTGTAGATTGTATAAGCTCAATTGGTGCAATACCAATAAATTTAAAGGATGTATATTTTGCAAGTGGTGTAAGCGGAAAAGCGATTAAATCATTTACAGGATTATGTTTCGTTTTTCATAATCACATGATAGAGAAAAACGAAGCGATACCTGTGTATATGGATATCGGTATGTATGAAATGAATGATAGTATTCCATACTCCCATTCATGGAATTTAATTTATGCATTGCAAGAAGCGTTGAAAAGGTTTGAAGATGAAAAGGCATTTATAAAAATAAAAGAGACATATGCTTATATTGAACAAGCTATTACTAATATGGGTTTAAATCTTGTTTCACCTAAAGAACATGCCGCGCCAATTATAGTTACCATTCAATTAAATGAAGATAAGTCTTCTAAGGCGCTAGGTGATGCGTTAGCGTTACAAGGATATATTGTTCATTATGAATCAGCATATTTACAAAAGAATAATTGGATCCAAATAGCATGTCTGAATCACTATAAAGCACGTGATATGAAGAGGATGCTAAATTGTTTGCGTATATGTACTTTAAAGAATGGCGTACATATATGAGGAATGATTTTTTAACGTAGTTGGTTGCGTATAGAGGGGTTATTATTTACGAAAACTTAGAAATGAGACAAATAGTAAATTATAAATCATTAGAAGAGGTGTTAGTATGATAACTAAAAAACTACCATTACATATAGCAGACATTAAAAAAGCTCAAAACATTCTAGACAGAAATGCGCGTAAAACTCCATTAGTAAAATCTTTTTATTTGACTAGTAAAACTGGTGGAGAAATTCACTTGAAATTAGAAAATATGCAATTAACGGGTTCTTTTAAATTTCGTGGTGCGTTTAATAAAATGTCACAGTTGACAGATCAAGAAAAAGAGAGAGGCGTTATTGCATGTTCGGCAGGTAATCATGCACAAGGTATTGCTTTATCTGCTCATTTGCTTGGCATTAAGAGTAAAATTGTAATGCCAATTTCTGCGCCTTTAGCGAAAGTTGAGGCTACTAGAGGATATGGATCAGAAGTTGTTTTATACGGTGAAACTTTTGATGATGCGAAGGCAAAATGTGAGGAGATTATAAGAGAAACAGGTGAAACATACTTACATCCATATGACGATGTAGAGGTAATGGCTGGTCAAGGCACAATTGGCTTAGATATCCTTGATGATATGTGGGATGTTGATACTGTCATTGTACCAATTGGCGGAGGTGGCATTATTTCTGGTATTGCTGTTGCATTGAAATCATTTAATCCATCCATTAATATAATTGGTGTCCAAGCAAACAATGTTCATGGGATGAAGGCATCTTATGACAAAGGTACAATTGTAGAACATTATGAGGCACCTACTATAGCAGATGGCTGTGCGGTTAAAATACCAGGCAATTTAACTTTTGAAGTTGTAAAAGAATTAGTAGATGATATCGTAACAGTATCAGAAGGTGAATTAGAAGTAGCGATGAAAGACTTATTACAGCGTGGAAAAGCTGTTGTAGAAGGTGCAGGTGCATTAGCGACTGCTGCACTACTTGCAGGGAAAGTGGATACGTATATTAAAGGGAAAAAGGTAGTCGCGGTTATATCTGGTGGGAACGTAGACTTGCAGCGCATTTCGAGTGTTTGTGAGCAATTTTTTGTAGCTAATGAAGTGAAATGATATTTATAATAAAGTGAAAATGTCCCACTGATTATTAATTGTATTAAGGGATAATATAGTTTTATGAAAGAAGAGCTAAGGGAAATTATCTTAGCTCTTTTTAATTATGCTTGTGCTGAAGTGAATAATGACTCCATTTTTACTTTGCTCTTCTCTCGAATTTCAGCATCTGCATGACGCATTACAAATTTATGCGCTATAGCGATTGCTAAAACATCATCTAATAAGCCGATCCCAATAATAGCAGCTATATCTGGAATGAAATCGATTGTTAATACGTAATAGGATAAAGCGGCTAATATTATGAGTTTCGCTTTAGTAGGTAACGCTTTCTTTTTCATTGTGTAGAATAAAATAATACTTTCATATACGCTGGATTTACCGAGTTTTACTGAACTTTTTTTGAATTTTTTCCAAAGTGTCTGTTTCTCCATAAAAACACTCCTTTTACAAAAAACATAGATTTTTTAAAAGGATGGACAAAGTAGAGAAAGAATAATCAATTTTATTGTTTTTTCTTATTGTATATTTCGATATGTATAAGAGAATACCTGTTCAAAATAAAACAATGCTTGTTAAGCGGATACGATTATGGAGATGGACGAAGAGAAAATCTGTTTTGGAAAGCAAATAAGTTTCTGATAGAGGTTTCAATGAATTATTTGCGTTCTGCAACGAAGGCAGAAAAAACTTTTGATTTCTTAATACTAGCTATCTTGACAATAATTATTAGATTGTTTATAGCGTATATGAATCCGAATACAACAATAATATTGAAAAGAATTAAGGATATAAATAATCAATCACTTACATTCATTTCAATTTTAGCTGGTTTTAATATAGCTAATTACCTCGTTCCTTATGATTCTAGTACTTGCTGGTTCTTTTGCTACAAGTGTTTTTGCTGATAGAACGTTTATTATTCCTAATTTACCAAAACAACCATATCGTTATGGCGTAGGTGTTTATGAGGGCGTAGTAGCTCATAGTACAGCGACTTCTGAAATATTCAAAAGTATGAATCTCGTTTCTAAAGTTAACATTCTAGGTTTCTATGATGCTCGATCTTGGCAGGATAAAGAGGTGGATGGTTTTGTAGATGTAGGTGAGGTGTTTACAATTTTTAGGAAGTCAAATATGGAAGGTTCAGTACAATTTAAGGTACACAATAGTATAGGAAAAACATATTATATTACGATCAATGAAGTTTATGTATATGTAACTGTATTACTACAGTATAGTACACTCATAGGAGGTAGTTATGTGTTTGATAAAAATGAAATACAAAAGATAAATGGGATACTTCAAGCTAATGCATTAAATCCAAATTTAATTGGCCCTACACTTCCCCCAATCCCACCATTTACTTTACCCACAGGTCCAACAGGAGGGACAGGTCCAACGGGAGTAACGGGTCCAACAGGAGTAACGGGTCCAACAGGAGTAACGGGTCCAACGGGAGT
>NZ_MAOC01000025.1 GCF_001884135.1 Bacillus nitratireducens
GAATCGTCCTGTTTAGAATCTTGCTGTTTCGTTTGAGAAGAATCGTCCTGTTTAGAATCTTGCTGTTTTTCCTGAGAAGAATCGTCTTGTTTAGAATCTTGTTGTTTCTCCTGAGAAGAATCACCTTTCTTAGAGTTTTGTTGTTTCTCTTGAGAAGAATTACCTTGCTTAGAGTTTTGCTGTTTCTCTTGGGAAGAATCATCTTGCTCAGATTTTTTTTGTTCACTATTTTTACCTGTATTATGTTTCATACTTCTAGTCTGTTCTTTGTCTTCATCCTCTTGATTACTAGATTGCTGTTTCGGAGTATTATCTGCTTCTTTTGTTTCTGTTGAATTTGATTTTTTCTTTTTACGTAACCAATTCCAAATCATATGTATGCCCTCTTTGATTGTGTAATATAGTGCTATTTTGTGGCTAATTTTGTATATTATTCATTTATTTATGAAAAGAAGGAGGAGATTGGTTTGCATAGAAAAAATCCTTTAGTAAGCAGTTCATAATATGACGGGAAGAAGGCGAGTCTGTGCAAATTGTAAAAAAGGAGAAGTTTGTTTTAAAAGAGTTTGTGTTTGAAAATGGTAGGGAGATTCCTGTTCAAATGGGGTATGAGACGTATGGTACTTTAAATAGAGAAAGATCAAATACGATTTTGGTTTGTCACTATTTTAGTGCAACAAGTCATGCTGCAGGAAAATATACAGAGCATGATGAGGGGGCTGGTTGGTGGGATGGATTAATTGGACCTGGCAAAGCAATTGATACAAATAAATATTTCGTCATATGTACTGATAACCTTTGTAATGTACAAGTGAAGAACCCATATGTGATTACAACGGGGCCAAAATCGATAAATCCGATGACTGGTTTTGAGTATGCGATGGATTTTCCAGTTTTCACATTTTTAGATGTAGCACGGATGCAATATGAGTTAATAAAAAATATGGGGATTGCTAGGTTACATGCTGTAATGGGGCCATCGGCAGGTGGGATGATTGCACAGCAATGGGCTGTCCACTATCCTCATATGGTGCAGCGAATGATTGGAGTTATTACGAATCCGCAAAATCCAATTATAACGTCGGGAAATGTAGCGCAAAATGCAATCGAAGCAATTCAGCTTGATCCAGATTGGAAAGGCGGAAAGTACGGAGAGGAGCAACCAATGAAGGGGCTTCATTTAGCGAATAAAATGATGTTTATGAATGCATTTGATGAAAATTTTTATGAAACAACATTCCCGCGGAACAGTATAGAAATGGCACCTTATCAACAATTTTCTGCATTAACATCATTTGAGAAAGAGATAAATAAAGTGACATGTAAAAGTATAGATTTAGTAGATGCAAATTCATGGATGTATACTGCGAAGGCAGTCTTATTACATGATATTGCACATGGTTTTTCTTCCTTAGAAGAGGCTCTTTCTAAGATTGAAGCGAATGTACTCATGATTCCATGCAAACAAGATTTACTTCAACCATCTCGTTACAATTATAGAATGGTAGATGTTTTGCAAAAGCAGGGGAAGTACGCAGAAGTATATGAAATAGAAAGTATAAATGGGCATATGGCAGGAGCGTTAGATGTTCATTTATTTGAAAAGAAAGTGTATGAGTTTTTAAATCAGAAAGTATCTAGTTTTGTGTAGAAAATAATTAATGTGGAAAAGGTGCATTGTTTATAATAGGCACCTTTTTTACATAATTTGCAGACGGAAAATATATGAAGCGATTGATAAACCAAAGAAAGCTATACTAAGTAATAGAAATAAGAATGACATTTCTTGAGGGGATTTTATCTTTTTATTATTTTTCATGCTAAGAGCAATGACCGCAAAAATTAAGAAAATGATACCCATAATGAAAAGAAAAAGTGTCATTTTAACTGGCTCCTTTCATAAAACAAGTATATTGAGGATACAATGCACGAGTTATGTTTGTAAAGAATAAGTTTTGTGAGGAAATTGAGAAATAAATTCTCGGTTCTTTGCGTTCTTTCTTTCGCATGCTAAAATTGATTAGAAATGGTTGTTTAAAGAAAAAACTAAAGGTTTTATTGTATATAAGGAGGAACGACATATGACAGAAGTTAAAACAATTACTACAGAAGAAGTGCAAGAGCGTTTAGACAATGGAGAAACGTTATTTTTAGTAGACGTAAGGGAAGATGAAGAAGTAGCGGCAGGGAAAATTCCAGAAGCTGTACATATTAAAATGGGTGATATTCCAAATAAAGTAGATTTCTTTGAGAAAGAGAATGAATATATCTTTATTTGTCGTTCGGGAATGCGCAGTGAAAATGTATGCCATTATTTAAATGAACAAGGATTTAAAACAGTGAACATGGTTGGCGGTATGCTTCAATATGAAGGGGAAACTAAATAAGTAGCTCAAAAAAACTTGAAACGTGTTTGTTTCAAGTTTTTTTCTTTTGCATACAGTGTATAAAGTGAAATTTTAATCAGTGGGGGTTTTGTTCATCCCCCGCTAATTATTAGTCCGACTCTCACCTAACTTCTTTGCTCCAGCCAAATTTTGAGGTGGGAGTCTTACTGCCTGCAAATAGCGGGATAAAAGGGGGATAGGTAAATGGGGATTAATATGCGTAAAGTAAAAATTATAAATAATACAGGAGCAGTTAATGTCGGTGACTGTTATGATATCTCACCTTTAGCTGTGGCAAAAATATATGCTGGTGCTGGAGGATCGAGTGCGGCTGTTTTTTTAAATGGGAAACGACAGCCAGAAGCTGTGATTAGAACATCAGTGTTTCTTCCGCCATTAGCGACGAGTACACGTACATTAGGTGCATAAAGGAAAGGTAGAGTGTAAGTATGCCTGCACGTATTAAAGAATTTATTATCGTTAATAATACTGGGAATATATTTACAGGGGATAATTTGAGTGATACTTCATTTACTGCTTCGAAATCGTATAGTGGTTCAATGGGGTGCACTTGGATTGACGTTGTTACAGTAATAGGGACGGAGACGAAGCTTTGTTTACAACCGGGAGATTCTGTGACGACAACATATACACGAGGAACTCCTGCTGGTACTGTAACAGGAACGAATATGGGGCAAAATGTAAATACATCGGGTATAGCACAAGCTGTCCCTAATACAGATAATATGGATTCAATTGCGGGACTCCCTTAAGGAATTAAGGGGGTTTTTATTATTTAAAATAAAAATAGTCTTGGAGATTATTTTTGTAAATAGATTAAGAAGAAGAGGTCTATCTAGTGTGAAAAAGATGGTTTGTAGGTGGTGAAAAGTGTGAAAGAGCGTGATGATAAAAGAAAATTACATTCGTTAAACTCTAATTTTAGAATTTCACCAGAACTTATTGGGCCTACTTTCCCTCCAGCTCCAACTGGATTTACAGGTATAGGGATTACAGGCCCAACAGGTCCACAAGGTCCAACAGGCCCACAAGGACCAAGAGGATTACAAGGACCAATGGGAGAGATCGGACCGACAGGACCACAAGGAGTGCAAGGAATTCAAGGGCCAGCTGGACAAATGGGTGCAACAGGACCTGAAGGACAGCAGGGACCACAAGGATTAAGGGGACCACAGGGAGAAACTGGAGCGACAGGACCACAAGGAGTGCAAGGGTTACAAGGTCCAATTGGTCCAACAGGAGCGATTGGGGCACAAGGTATACAGGGGATACAGGGATTACAGGGGCCGATTGGAGCTACCGGGCCAGAGGGACCTCAAGGAATTCAAGGTGTGCAAGGGGTACCGGGTGCAACTGGTTCACAAGGGATACAAGGAGCTCAAGGGTTTCAAGGACCACAAGGACCGAGTGGAAGTACGGGTCCGACTGGAGCAACAGGTCAGGGGGTAACCGGATCGACAGGAATAACAGGTCCAACAGGGGTAACTGGCCCATCAGGGGGACCGCCTGGTCCAACGGGGGCTACTGGTGCGACAGGGCCTGGAGGTGGACCGAGTGGAAGTACAGGAGCGACTGGAGCAACTGGAAATACTGGAGTAACTGGAAGTGCGGGAGAGACTGGAAATACTGGGCCGACGGGAAGTATAGGAGAAACCGGTGCACAGGGCCCGCAAGGAATACAAGGAATTCAAGGGCCAATTGGTCCAACCGGTCCAGAAGGTCCACAGGGCATTCAAGGTATTCCTGGTCCGACAGGATTGACGGGTGAACAAGGAATACAAGGAATACAGGGGATTCAGGGGATAACGGGAGCAACGGGGGATCAAGGTCCTCAGGGTATACAGGGAGCTATAGGACCTCAAGGTGTAACAGGAGCAACAGGAGATCAAGGTCCACAAGGAATACAAGGAGTACCGGGTCCAACAGGAGAAACGGGCCCACAAGGAGTTCAAGGAATTCAAGGCCCGATGGGAGATATAGGGCCAACAGGACCAGAAGGCCCAGAAGGACTTCAGGGTCCGCAAGGAATACAAGGAGTGCCAGGGCCAGCTGGAGCAACAGGCCCAGAGGGCCCACAAGGAATCCAAGGAATTCAAGGGCCAATAGGAGTAACAGGTCCAGAAGGCCCGCAAGGAATCCAAGGGATACAAGGCATTCAAGGAGTAACAGGAGCAACTGGAGCACAGGGTCCGCAAGGTGTTCAAGGAATACAGGGAGACATAGGTGCAACAGGTCCAGAGGGTCCGCAAGGAGTGCAAGGTGCTCAAGGGGATATAGGTCCAACAGGTCCGATGGGTCCACAGGGAGTTCAAGGAATCCAAGGAATTCAAGGACCGACGGGTGCGCAAGGAGTGCAAGGCCCACAAGGAATTCAAGGAATCCAAGGGCCGACAGGAGTAACTGGAGATACGGGTACAACAGGGGCGACAGGGGAAGGGACTACAGGAGCAACTGGAGTAACTGGTCCAACAGGTGTAACAGGTCCATCAGGAGGACCAGCCGGACCGACTGGCCCAACAGGTCCATCAGGTCCGACGGGAGTGACAGGTCCATCCGGTGGACCACCTGGTCCGACAGGAGTGACAGGTGTAACGGGAGGACTAGGAGATACGGGAGTAACAGGAGCGACAGGTGTGACCGGGGCCACGGGAGAAACTGGTGCAACCGGAGCAACGGGGCTGCAGGGTCCACAAGGAATACAAGGAGTACAAGGAGACATAGGCCCAACCGGTCCGCAAGGTGTTCAAGGTCCACAAGGTATACAAGGAGTAACTGGGTCCACAGGAAATCAAGGTCCGCAAGGAAATCAAGGTCCTCAAGGAATTCAAGGTCCAACCGGCCCTCAAGGAATCCAAGGAGATCAAGGCCCGCAAGGAATCCAAGGTGCAACCGGAGCCACAGGAGCACAAGGTCCACAGGGAATTCAAGGGATACAAGGGGTACAGGGCCCGACCGGTCCCCAAGGTCCAACTGGAATTCAAGGTGTTCAAGGTGACATAGGTCCAACCGGTCCGCAAGGTGTGCAAGGTTTACAAGGTCCACAAGGCCCAACTGGGGACACGGGTCCAACAGGAGCGCAAGGCCCACAAGGAATTCAAGGTCCAACGGGAGTAACAGGAGCGACAGGTTCACAAGGAATTCAAGGTCCAACGGGGGCAACAGGTTCACAAGGTCCAACCGGTTCGCAAGGAATCCAAGGTCCAACAGGCCCAACCGGCCCAACCGGAGCTGGAGCAACAGGATCAACTGGAGCGACCGGGGTGACTGGAGTTAGTACAACTGCAACGTATGCATTTGCGAATAATACATCAGGAACCGCTATTTCTGTTTTATTAGGCGGTACGAATATCCCATTACCGAACAATCAAAATATTGGACCAGGAATAACCGTTAGTGGTGGAAATACTGTATTTACAGTTGCGAATGCAGGGAATTATTATATAGCCTATACAATTAATTTAACGGCAGGATTACTTGTAAGTTCTCGTATAACTGTAAATGGCAGTCCGCTTGCGGGAACGATAAACTCTCCGGCAGTGGCTACTGGTTCATTTAGTGCACCAATAATTGCTAACTTGCCTGCTGGAGCTGCTGTTAGTTTGCAATTATTTGGATTAGTTGCAATAGCTACATTATCCACAACAACGCCAGGAGCTACTCTAACTATTATTAGATTAAGTTAATAAGTAGAAAACCTTGGGACTTTTATGTTTCAAGGTTTTTTTATCCCAGTATTTGAGAGTCATCCTCGCTAATCAGAGGGGAATTGATAACCTCCTATTGTTTAAAGTTTCACTTTATTCACCTTAGCAAAAACATCGCAGTTCGAAAATATATTATAATAGAATGAAAAGAGAGAAATTTGGCAGAAAGGGAGGGTGGCGATGCAGGAGAAGATTAAAGACTTTTTTGGACGCCCACTTCAAGATTTACGCATATCTGTCATTGATCGTTGCAATTTTAGATGTACATATTGTATGCCAGCGGAAGTATTTGGGCCTGATTATGCTTTTTTGAAAGATGAGTTTTTACTAACGTTTGATGAAATTGAGCGTTTGGCAAAAGTGTTTGTTAGCATCGGTGTACGAAAAATTAGAATTACTGGTGGCGAACCACTGCTTCGTAAAGATTTAACAAAACTTATTGCACGTCTTGTGAAAATTGATGGGTTAGTAGATATAGGATTAACGACAAATGCTATTCATTTAACGAAACAAGCAAAGGCATTAAAAGAAGCTGGATTACATAGAGTAAATGTTAGTTTAGATGCAATAGATGATGATATATTTAGGAACATTAATGGTCGAAATATTAATACGAAACCTGTGATTAAAGGAATTAAAGCAGCGAAAGAGGCGGGGCTGGAAGTAAAGGTAAATATGGTTGTGAAAAAAGGGATGAACGATCATCAAGTACTTCCAATGGCTGCGTATTTTAAAGAGCAAGGAATCACGCTTAGGTTTATTGAGTTTATGGATGTTGGTAGTACGAATGGATGGAATTTCGATCAAGTGGTTACAAAGCGAGAATTGATCGAGATGATTCATAGAGTGTATCCGCTTGAGCCAGCTGAAGCGCATTATTTCGGTGAAGTTGCGAAGCGATATCGGTACGTTGGAACAAATGTTGAAGTCGGTTTTATTACTTCTGTTTCTGAGTCATTTTGTTCCTCTTGTACGAGAGCGAGAATTTCAGCAGATGGAAAGTTTTATACTTGCTTATTTGCGACAGAAGGATTGGATGTAAGGAAACTTCTGAGAGGAAATCTTTCGGATGATGAGTTATTAAGCGTTATACAGGATGTGTGGGTAAATAGAAAAGATAGGTATTCGGATGAACGGACAGAAGAAAGTGCAAAGAATCGTCCGAAAATTGAAATGTCTTATATAGGAGGATAAGAAAGGGGGCTATCGTATGCAGGAGCGATATTCAAGACAAATATTATTTTCTGGTGTTGGAGAAAAAGGACAGCGAAAAATAAGAGAGAAGCATGTGCTTATTATCGGCGCTGGTGCTCTTGGTGCAGCAAATGCAGAAGCGATTGTTAGAGCAGGTGTTGGAAAAATAACGATTGCGGATCGTGATTATGTAGAATGGAGCAATTTACAAAGGCAACAATTATATACAGAAGAAGATGCAAAGCAGTATAAACCGAAGGCGGTAGCAGCAGCAGAACATTTAAAAGCGATTAATTCTGAAGTGGAAATTATCCCGGTTGTGACCGATGTAACGGTTCAAGAAATGGAAGAGTTAATTAAAGGTGTAGATTTAATATTAGATGCGACAGATAATTTTGAAACGCGCCTTCTTATTAATGATATATCTCAAATGTATAACGTTCCGTGGATATATGGAGGATGCGTTGGAAGCTACGGAGTAACTTACACAATTTTGCCAGGAAAAACGCCATGCTTTCGATGTTTAATGGAGCATCCAGCGAGCGGGGCAACATGTGATACGGCCGGTATTATACAGCCAGCAGTGCAATTAGTAGTTGCGCATCAAATAACGGAGGCTTTAAAAATATTAGTAGAAGATTTTGAGGCACTTCGTGAAACGATGCTATCATTTGATCTTTGGAATAATCAACAGATGGCATTTAAAGTGAATAGACAGAAAAAGGATACATGTTTATCTTGTGGAAAGCTACGTACATATCCGAGTTTAACATTTGAAGCACAAACGAAAACAGAAGTATTATGTGGACGAAATACAGTTCAAATCCGTCCAGGTGTGCGACAAGGGTTTAATTTAGAAGAAATTAAAAAGCGCTTACAAAAAAGTGTGGATGTAAAGGAAACGCCTTATTTATTATCATTTCCGGTGGAAAAATATCGTTTTGTTTTATTTACAGATGGTAGAGCGTTTATTCATGGGACGAATGATATGAATGTGGCGAAACGCTTATATGCAAGATATATAGGGTGAACCTAAAGGCAATCCTTTAGGTTCACAAGGAAAAGATAGTATTAAGAATTTCTAATATAATCTCCATTTTTTCCGCCTGTTTTTTCAAGTAAGTACGTTTCGCCAATAATCATGCCTTTATCAACAGCTTTACACATATCGTACACGGTAAGAGCGGTAGCGGAAGCAGCTGTTAAAGCTTCCATTTCAACGCCGGTACTACCTTCTGTTTTAACTTTTACTTCAATAAGTAGTCGATATTGTTCTTCTGACTGTTTCCAATCGAAAGAAACATCAACACCTTTTAACAATAAAGGATGGCACATTGGGATAATATCAGAAGTACGTTTTGCAGCCATAATGCCTGCGATTTGTGCAACAGCCAATACATCACCTTTACCAATTTCATTGTGAGAGATTTTGTCAAAAATTTCTTTCGTAACGAGAATGCTAGAGCATGCAATTGCTGTTCGAACGGTTACTTTTTTGTCGCTTATATCAACCATTTTAGCGCGCCCTTGGTCATTGAAATGTGTGAATGAAGACATGGAATTCCTCCTTGAAGTAATTGCGATTTAATATATAAAGTGTAATCGAGATTAGATATTTTGCAAATATGAGGTGAGAAACAATGGTAGAAAAACGAATCCCGATTCAAGTTGCTGAGGCAGTAGAGCGGGTTATGAAATACGCTAAGCATGGTGAAGTAGAAGAAGTTTTTATTACAGAAAGTTATGGGAGGATTCTTGGGGAGGATGTTGTCTCAGATCACGACGTTCCTCACTTTGATCGTTCTCCTTACGACGGTTTCGCAATTCGAGCAGAAGATACGAAGGAAGCGAGTCAAGAGCATCCGGTTGAATTTGAAGTAATAGGAGAAATTGGAGCAGGTTCTGTTTTTTTAGAAGAAGTAGGAGCTTTTCAGGCGGTTCGTATTATGACAGGAGCAGCTATTCCAGAAGATTGCAATGCAGTCGTAATGCTAGAGTTGACGGAAGGATTCGAGAAGAACGAAAGTACATATATGAAGTTGAAACGCCCTTTCCAAAATGGTGACAATGTGTCATTTAAAGGAGAAGATATAAAACAAAATCAAGTCCTTGTTAACAAAGGTGTTGTAATCAATCCAGGTGTTGCCGCACTGTTAGCGACGTTTGGATATAGCACTGTGAAAGTTGTAAAACAGCCTGTTGTCGGTATTGTAACGACAGGAAGTGAATTACTAGAAGTGCATGAGCCGCTAGAGCCAGGCAAAATTAGAAATAGTAACTCTTATATGATTGCAGCTCAAATTATGAAAGCTGGCGGGAAAGTGCGTTACTATGGACAACTTGCCGATGAGTTAGATGCATGCTTTACAGCTGTTAAATCAGCGATGGATGAGGTTGATATTTTAATTACAACGGGCGGTGTTTCAGTAGGAGATTACGACTACTTACCGGCTATTTATGAAAAGTTACAGGCAAATGTGCTTTTTAATAAAATAGCGATGAGACCCGGAAGTGTAACGACAGTAGCTGAAGTTGATGGAAAGTTACTTTTCGGTTTATCAGGTAATCCATCAGCTTGTTATGTAGGTTTCGAATTGTTTGTGCATCCGGTTATAAAAACGTATTTGTATGCGAAGGAGCCTCACATATATAGGGCAGACGCTATTTTGCAAAAAGATTTTCCGAAACCAAATCCGTTTACTCGTTTTGTAAGAGCGAAAGCGAGCATTGTTAATGGGGCACTACAAGTGATGCCGATCGGTTTAGATAAATCGAGTGCGGTATCTTCACTCGCGGATGCGAATGCTTTTATCGTGTTGCCCGGAGGAACGAGAGGATTTGAAGCAGGGATGAAAGTATCTGTATTATTGTTAGAGCACTCCGAGGGATGTGATTGGCCATGGGCAACGCCCCTTCAATCTTACAAATAGTAGGGTATCAAAATAGCGGGAAAACAACACTTGTAGAGAAAATTGTGCATGCATTAGCCGAAAGCGAAATGAAAGTTGCTACAATTAAGCATCATGGTCATGGTGGTTTTCCTGAAGTAGCGCAAAAAGATAGTGAAAGGCACCGGAAAGCTGGTGCGGTCGTAAGTAGTGTAGAAGGCGCTGGGTTACTATCTCTGTCTTCATTACGAGATGAATGGTCCTTGCAAGAAATTATCCGCTTGTACGAATTTTTTGAAGTGGATACGATTTTAATAGAGGGCTATAAAGCTGAGAAATATCCAAAAGTAGTGTTACTTCGCTCTGCGGAAGACATTGAACTTTTACATAAGGTAGAAAACGTAGTAGCAATTATTACGTGGGATAATGTCCTGTCAAACTTAAGAGAAGACTATAAAGTATTTCATATAACAGAAGAAAAATTGTATGTAGACTGGTTTTTACAAACGGTTAGGAGTGCAAAATGATAAATACGTATTATGAAGTAATTGATACAGAAATCTCGATTGAAGAGGTGGCAAAGAAAGTAATTCGACGTGAATGCGGTGCTGTTACAACATTTATTGGAACGGTTAGGGAGTTTACGAAAGGGCGTCGTACATTATACTTAGAGTATGTTGCTTATAAGTCGATGGCAGAAAAGATGCTACAGAAAGTCGGCTCAGAAGTGAAGGAGAAATGGCCTGGTACACACGTTGCGATTACACATCGCATTGGCACGTTGCAAATTTCTGATATCGCGGTTGTTGTTGCGGTATCAACGCCGCATCGTAAAGAGGCCTATGAAGCAAATGAATATATTATGGAGCGTATTAAGCAAATTGTTCCGATTTGGAAAAAGGAGTTTTGGGAAGATGGTGACTCATGGATTGGTGATCAATTAGAAAAAACACCATATCCAGCAGGAGAGCCTGGGAAGGAGTTATAAATATGATTCGAGTATTGTTATTTGCGAACTTGCAAGAAGAAGCAGGAACAAGTGAATTACAAATAGAGAAAGAAAATATTACGGTTGCAGAGTTAAAAGATATTGTCGCGAAGGAATATAATGTACCAGTATCAGCACCAATTATGGTTGCGATTAATGAAGAATATGCAAATGAAGATGATACGATACAATCTGGTGATGTAGTTGCACTTATACCACCAGTGAGCGGTGGTTAATATTGGATTTATTAAAACGACTTTCCTGAATAGGGGAAGTCGTTTTTTTATGGCAGTTTTGAGAACACTAACTTATAGAACAAGGAGGGAATTATGAAAAAGATATGTGTAATGATTACAATGATATGTTCCATTTTTTTCTCTTCTCCAAGCCATTCTTGGGCGAAAGAATCGAAGGAACAACTTTTAGAGAGTGCACTACTTAATCGATATTACTCAGTTATAAGGCAAGCGACAGAAGATCAGTATGAATGTGACTCCGTTACAAATATAAAGCGTCTAGGCAAGAAAGATGAATTTGTTCCTAGATTTGAAGTGACGCTACAATTTCTTACCTTTCAAGGGGCACATAATCCGCCTAATGACAAAGTTACACTTACTTTGGAAGATAATTTAGATCACATAAAGATCAAGAAAGCGGAGAGAGAAAAAAATGTATCTAGTGCGATCGCAGAAAAGGTTTGCGCACGAGCGAAGGAAAAAATGAAAGCACACTCTAATGGTGTAGAGCGGTAACAGATGACATTTAGTAAAGAAAGGTAATGAGCCATGGATATACTTTTAGCGATTTTACCAGCTATATTTTGGGGAAGTATTGTGCTATTTAACGTGAAACTGGGCGGTGGACCGTATAGTCAAACGCTTGGAACAACGCTTGGTGCACTTATTTTCTCGATTGTTGTTTATATTTTTGTAAAGCCAGTATTAACTCCTACTGTTATTGGAGTTGGAATTGTGTCAGGTTTATTTTGGGCACTTGGTCAGGCGAATCAATTGAAAAGTATTGATTTAATGGGTGTTTCGAGGACGATGCCCATTTCAACAGGGCTGCAATTAGTTGCGACGACTTTATTTGGCGTTATCGTATTTCATGAATGGTCTACGACAATATCAGTCGTACTTGGAATTTTAGCACTCGTTTGTATTATTATCGGTGTTATTTTAACATCACTTCAAAGCGAAGAAGAAAAAAATGCAGAGCAAGCAGCAAATTTTAAAAGGGGTATCATAATTTTATTAATTTCAACAGTCGGTTATTTAGTTTACGTAGTAGTTATTAGGTTATTTAACGTAGATGGTTGGTCGGCTTTATTACCACAAGCAGTTGGTATGGTGTTAGGAGGGATTTTACTTACGTTTAAACATCATCCATTTAATAAGTATGCGATACGAAATATTATTCCAGGATTAATTTGGGCAGCAGGAAATATGTTTTTATTCATTTCGCAGCCGCGTGTCGGAGTCGCAACAAGCTTTTCACTATCACAAATGGGAATTGTTATTTCGACGCTTGGCGGGATTCTTATATTAGGTGAAAGAAAAACGAAACGCCAATTAACGGGGATTGTTGTTGGTATCGTTTTTATTATCGCAGCTGGAATTATGTTAGGAATTGCAAAAGGTTAAGGAGGTATTGAAATGTATAGTGATTTAGAAGGAAAAGTTGTCGTTATTACAGGATCAGCGACTGGTCTCGGAAGAGCGATGGGAGTAAGGTTTGCTAAGGAAAAGGCGAAAGTCGTTATTAACTATCGCTCACGAGAGTCGGAAGCGAATGATGTGTTAGAAGAAATTAAAAAGGTAGGCGGAGAAGCGATTGCTGTAAAAGGTGATGTGACCGCAGAGGGAGATGTTGTGAATCTCATTCAATCTGCTGTGAAAGAGTTTGGTACGCTCGACGTTATGATTAATAATGCAGGAATAGAAAACGCGGTACCGTCGCATGAAATGCCATTAGAGGATTGGAATAAAGTAATCAATACGAATTTAACAGGCGCTTTTTTAGGAAGCCGTGAAGCGATTAAATATTTTGTGGAACACAATATTAAAGGATCTGTAATTAATATGTCTAGTGTTCATGAGAAAATTCCATGGCCACTATTCGTGCACTATGCCGCAAGTAAAGGCGGTATTAAACTTATGACAGAAACGTTAGCGTTAGAATATGCACCAAAAGGTATTCGAGTAAATAATATTGGACCAGGTGCAATTAATACGCCAATCAATGCTGAAAAGTTCGCTGATCCTAAAAAGCGTGCTGACGTAGAAAGTATGATACCGATGGGCTACATTGGAAAACCTGAAGAAATCGCAGCAGTAGCAACGTGGCTCGCTTCAGCAGAGGCTAGTTACGTAACTGGAATTACGTTATTTGCAGATGGTGGAATGACTTTATACCCATCGTTCCAAGCTGGGCGTGGATAATATGAAAAGGCCAAAGCGATTTATCTCTTTGGCCTTTTTTAAGCAAAAAAAAATAGCGGTCAGCTATTTTTAAAATTAATGATTGATTGTATCTTGAAGAAATTCTGTTGCTTGATGTTCTGAAACATTCTGTACGAGCGCAACTTCGCTAATAACCATTTTGCGCGCATTATCTAGCATTTGTTTTTCGCTCGCATTTAATGCTCTTTCTTTATTGCGACGAAGTAAATCACGAACAACTTCTGCACTATCTTGAAGATTGCCGTTCTTCATTTTTTCCATATTCATTGTATATCTTTGTTTCCAGGAAAGTGAGGGGTCTGATTCCCCATGATGAAATTCAAGAAGTATACCATCTAACGTACCTTTATCAACGATATAACGTATACCTGATTTTTGTAATTGATCCATCGGAAGCATTACTTGCATATCTTTATTAATGATGCGTATAACACAATATTGACGTGTAGTACCTAATATTTCTTTCTCTTCAATTGCTTCGATGATTCCTGCACCGTGCATTGGATAAACGATTTTATCACCAATTTGAAACAAATCATCCACCTCCATATGTGGTAACCATCTTTAATGATAACACATTTAGATAAAAATGTCAAATTTTATATAATATCATATCTGATATACTGTAGTCAATATATAAAAGTCGTTTTTTTTAGATGTTTTTTTGCCCTTATATGTGAAAAGAAAAGGGGAGATTTTTTTAGAAAAATAGTACAGGCGAAGAAAAAGGGCATATCCACTTATTTTTAAGCATAAAATGTAAAATCGCTAATACAATATACCTAAATCCGTTCTTTGCAAAGGAGGGAGAGAAGGTGGGGCGCACAATAAAAATTGATATTACAAATAAAGTTGTAGCTAAATTTAGACCAAATTATTTGGAATTATATACGAGTAAATTTATGATAGGTAAGTTTTATGTCTATACTGAAGGTAAACAATATGTGTTAGAAGACGGATATATATACGAAGAAGGAAAGTTTTATCGCATCATAGATACGCACCGTGGCAATAATCAAGCGGCGGAGGGCTGCGATCTAGGATGGTGTTAACATGATTCGTGTGAAAGTATTTGATGAAAGTCATGAAAAAGACTTAGAAGATGCAGTAAATGTATTTTTGAAAAAAATTGATGATGGAAATTTTGTAGATATAAAGTATCAAGTTGGTGTTTCGATTAATGATGATGAAAATCAAATTTATTGTTTTTCAGCGATGATTGTTTATAAAGCATAAAAAAGAGCTGGGGAGCCAGCTCTTTTTTATGCTTTATGTTGGGACAACATGTGTCGGTAAAATATTCATAATAGATTGTGTTGCGCCTGTTTTTTTTGCTGTTAAAAGAATTTCTCCTGTTTCATGCTCCTGAGCATCAGTGCACATACCGAGGTGATAACGATCACCTAAAAATGGATCAATATAAAAACCGTTTTTGAATACTTTATCATTCGGATGTTTTTCATGGTGAATTTCAGAACAATTAATGCAATAGAACATAGCTTACATCCCCTTTTTATTTTTGTTTAAAAAAGTGAGTCGGTAGTCATTTCGCTCCTAAGGAAATGTTGAGGAGAAGAGAAATAACTACCTACTCAAATGGTGGGCATATTCCTTCTGACTTTTCATATCTCACGTATTGTCCCTGAGGGAAGGAGGAGAGACACAGTACGCATGATATAAGTAAGGCGCTTCTTTCAATATGAATGATGGAGTTTCATGTTGAGAGAAGTTTTTATTTTTTATTGCCTTTGTGAGTATATTATGAGGGAATGCTGAGAGGGTGTTTGTCCTGTTGAAAAAATGTTGAGAATTTCTCAACAGTGAACATAGCCTTCCTTGACATATAACCAAATGGTGTTATATTATCAAAAATGAAACTAAAAGGTGTTATTTTTACACTGAATAAAGGAGAATTAAAATGGAACAACAAAATACATTAACTGATATTAAACAAACAATCGTTTTTAACGCGTCTATTCAAAAAGTATGGAATGTAGTATCAACTGCAGAAGGAATTGCGTCATGGTTTATGCCAAATGATTTTGAGTTAGAGGTAGGACATGAGTTTCATGTACAATCGCCATTTGGGCCATCACCATGTAAAGTGTTAGAAATTGATGAACCGAACCATTTATCTTTCTCATGGGACACAGATGGCTGGGTTGTTTCATTTAATTTGAAAGACCTAGGAGATAATAAAACAGAATTTACGTTAATTCACGGCGGCTGGAAACATCCTGATGAAATTCTTCCGAAAGCGAATGCGAAGAGCTCTATTATTCGCGATAGAATGAATGGCGGATGGGTAGCGATTGTAAATGAAAAACTGAAAAAGGTTGTTGAAGGTTAAATGTCTTCATCAGCAGCGAAATATGATGTATTTCAAGCTATTGCTGATCCAACCCGCCGAGAAGTAATACGGTTATTAAGTGATAAAGAGTTACCGATTTCCAAAATAACGGATCATTTTCCGATGAGTCGTACTGCGGTTGTAAAGCACCTTCATATTCTTTCAGAAGCAAATTTAGTGAGTGGAAGAAAGAGTGGAAGAGAGAAGATATATCGTTTGCACCCAGAACCATTAGAGGAATTACAGCAGTGGCTCTCGTATTATGAACGTTTTTGGGATAATAAGTTGTCCATGCTTAAACATATTGTGGAGAATGAAGAATAAAAGAGGATGACCGAAATGGCCATCCTCTTTATTATTGTTCACTTGTTTGTTTAGCTGGCTTTAATAAGAGCCAAGCGATAATTAATGTGAGTACCGCTAATACGAAAGTGCTCATATAAATGACGTGTACACTTGATGCCAGTGCCTCTTGAGACTCGGTTGCTACGTTTGCTGTAGCTCCGCCGTGTCCGCCAGAAGATACGAGATCAAGATTTTTAATACCACGCGCGTGAATCATCGTATTGAAGATTGTGCCGAAGATTGCAGCGCCTAGTGTTTGACTAAATGTATTAATAAATGTGTTTAAACCAACTGCCGTTCCGCGCGTATGAGCCGGTACAGCTGCTTGAATTGTGACCATGTAAATTGGTGTAACAAGCCCCATTCCTAAGCCGAATAATCCGACTGCAACATAGATAAGGAACGATGGTGAATCTGTTGATAATGTAAATAATAAGAAGGTAGCAACGGATAAAATGCTAGCTCCAAGTAAAATGATTTGTTTCGTTTGTAACTTGCCAACTAAGTTACCGGAGAACATAGCACCGAATGTCCACATAACAGGAATCGGCATTAAAATGAGTCCAGCTTCTGTCGCATTTTTTCCTAAAACACCTTGGCTCCAAATTGGAAGATACATTGTAATACTAATAATCATTGCGCCAGCAATAAGTGTTAGTATGTTTATAGTAGATAATGTACGGTTAGAGAAAAGTGCTAGCGGAATTAATGGTTCCGGAGATTTTTTCTCGATGTATAAGAAAATAATGAATGAAATAGCGGCAAAGATTAATAGGCCAATAATTGTTATGTCTCCCCAGTTTTGCTTACTGCTACCTGTTAATAATGCGTATAGCAGAGCGATTGTACTTAATGAGAAGACTGTTGCACCAAGGTAGTCGATATGTTGCTTGGCGGCGGACTTAACAGATTCCTTATAGGAAGTGGCAAACATTAAGCAAGCGATAATTCCAAAAGGAACGTTTAAGAAGAAAATATAGCGCCAAGAAAGAGAATCAACTAAAAATCCACCTACTAACGGCCCAATAACACCAGATACACCCCAAACGGCACTCATCCAGCCCTGTGCCTTCGCGCGGTCTCTCGCTTCGCTATATAAGTCTCCAATAATCGTCATTGTGATTGGCATAACAGCACCAGCCCCTATACCTTGAAGAGCACGGAAGAAGATTAATTGTTCCATTGATGTAACGACTCCGCAAAGTGCAGAACCGATTAAGAAGATTGTTGCTCCGATGAGCAGAACTTTTTTACGGCCGAATAAATCAGCTAGTTTTCCGTATATTGGAGTCGAAACAGCTGTTGCAAGCATATAGATTGCATATACCCAACTAACAAGTTCGACGCCTGACAAATCACTCGTTATACGAGGGATCGCTGTACTAACAATCGTTCCTTCTACCGCAGAAAGAAACGTCATTAGCATTAAAGACATCATGACTTTTTTTCTCATATTTTTTCCCCTTACCCTTTTTCAAATATTCAACAATATAAAATATAAAGGTACTAAGGTATATAAAGCAACAAAAAAGAACGAGAGGTAGGAGGAGGGCATATGTGGCGTTCCTTGTTGGTAAGTTGATATCTCTTGTCAAACCGCCGATATAATTTCATGTACATATAAAAAAAGAAACAGGAATACCTGTTTCTTTTTTTAATACTGCATTTTTGCGTTTTCTCCAGCTGTTGTTCCGGCAATTCTACCAGTAACGAGAGCAGATGTAATGTTATAGCCACCAGTATAACCGTGAATATCAAGAACTTCTCCGCAGAAATATAAGCCATTCGTGAATTTAGAAGACATTTCTTTCGGGTTAATTTCTTTAACGGATACTCCCCCGCCAGTAACGAATGCTTTTTCAATTGACTGCGTACCATTTACATGGACGGTAAATTCTTTAAAGTCTTTCACAAGTGCACGAATCTTCTCGTGAGAAACTTGTCCAGCTTGTTCGCTACCGTCAATTTCATTTTTTTCTAATAAGAATAAGAAGTAACGTTCAGGCACATAACCTTTTAAAACGTTTTTAATTCCTTTTTTCGGATCTTCTTTCATTTGTTTCAGCATGCGCTGGAACAGTTGCTCACTATTTTCTTCTGGCAATGCATCGATACTCATGTGCACTGTGTTCGTTTTAAACTTTTTCAACGCTTTGACAACGAATTGGCTACAGCGAAGAGCAGCAGGACCAGATAGGCCGAAGTGAGTGAAAAGCATGTCCATTTTATGAGAAATGATAACTTTTCCTTTCGGGTTTAATACACTTAAGTTTACATCTCGTAAAGCAAGACCTTGTAATGTGCGGTCACGAATAAACGGTTCATTTGAAAGGATTGGTACTTCTGTTGGGAATAATTCTGTAATTGTATGCCCAGCTTTTTTAGCCCAAGCATATCCATCTCCAGTAGAACCAGTTTGAGGAACAGATTTTCCGCCAACAGCGATAACGACGTGATTCGTTTCTAACACTTCACCTGTTTGCAGTACGACAGCCTTCGTTTGCCCGTTTTCATATTCAATCGTTTCAACAGGCGTATTCGTACGTATTTTCACACCTAAGTCTTTTAATCGTGTTAACAGTGCATCTACAACAGATTGCGCTTTATTTGATACTGGGAACATGCGGCCATGATCCTCTTCTTTTAGCTCTACACCGAGATTTTCGAAGAATGTAATAATATCTTCATTATTAAAAATAGAAAAAGCACTGTATAAGAAGCGACCATTTCCTGGTATATGTTTAACAATTTCATCAAGTGGTAGACGGTTCGTCACGTTACAACGACCACCACCAGAAATCGCAAGTTTACGTCCAAGTTTATTTCCTTTATCAAGAAGTAAGACGCTTGCGCCTTCTTCAGCAGCACCGATTGCAGCCATTAGTCCTGAAGGACCGCCACCGATGACAATAACATCATAATGCATAATATATCGACCTCATTTTCTACATTTCCTGCCTAAAAGAATAGCATGTTTTCCCTTAAAAGAAAAATAGAGTGAAGTACTGCTTCAGGAGAGAATTGTGGTACAATACAAAAGTTAGAGTTCAGCACTATCCTGCTATTTATGGGCAATAAGACTACCATCTTAAGATTTATGAGAAGTAAAGAGGGAGTTAAAAAGGTCCGTAAATGCTCGAATGATTAGTAGGAGGGGAGTCTCCCGCTAATTATAGTTTCATTTTATCCCGCTATTTGTGGGCAGTAAAACTCCACCTCGAAATTCGGCTAGAGCCAGGAAGTAAGGTGGAAGATAAACTGCCCGTAAACGCCCAATTGGTGCGGGCTAATAATCAGTGGGGATGAACAAAATCCCCACTGATTAAAGTTTCACTTTATCTAGATGTAGGAGGATTTTCGTATGTCCGATTCAAAATTTCTGCGCGGAACGCTTATTGTGACGTTAGGGACATTTTTAGTAAAGTTCTTAGGCATGATTTACGTCTTTCCGTTTCATGCATTAGTAGGCACAGAAGGCGGAACGCTCTATACATATGGATACATTCCATATACGATATTTTTAAGTATTGCAACGGCAGGGGTGCCGCTTGCTGTTTCGAAGTTTGTTTCCAAATATAATGCACTTGGCGATTATAAAACGAGCCGGAGAATGTTCCGCTCAGGAATGGTTATGATGATAGTAACCGGAGTTCTTTCGTTCCTAGTTCTATACATGACCGCACCATTATTTGCAGAAGCAATGCTTGGTAAACAAAGTTTACAAAATAAGATAGAAGAAGTTACGACGATTATTCGTCTCGTAAGTTTTGCGCTTATTGTTGTGCCGGCAGCAAGTTTGATCCGTGGTTATTTCCAAGGTCACCAATCGATGGGACCGACTACGGTGTCACAAATTATTGAGCAAATTATTCGTATCGTCTTTTTATTAGCGGGTAGTTTCATCGTTATTAAAGTACTTGGTGGTACAGTAGCAACGGCAGTTGGGGTTGCGACATTTGCTGCATTCGTTTCAGCAGTTGGAGCACTTGGCGTATTAATTTGGTACTGGTTAAAACGTAAAAAATATTTGGATCAATATTTAATTGAGCAAACTGTACCAGAATCGACGGTAAGTACCGCTCAATTGTTTAAAGAGTTGTTTGCGTATGCAATTCCTTACGTTGTAATTGGGTTAACAATTCCTTTATATCAACAAATTGATACATTGACATTTAACTCTATTATGCAGGCGATTGGTCAAGGAGATATCGCAGAGCGAGCACTTGGTATTTTCACGATGTGGACGCATAAATTAATTATGATTCCAGTATCACTTGCAACAGCGTTTAGTTTAACGCTTGTGCCAGCGATTACAAAGTCGTTTACTGAAAAGCAATACCGTTATTTAAAATTACAAATTACACAAACGTTCCAGGCGAATATGTTTTTAACATTGCCAGCAGTTATCGGTATTTCTACACTTGCATATCCAATTTACACTGCTTTCTACGATTCAGATCCACTAGGTGGACAAGTATTAATGTGGTATGCGCCGGTTGCATTGTTATTCGCTTTATTCACAGTAACAGCAGCAATTCTGCAAGGGATTAACCAGCAGAAACATGCGATTGTTGCGCTTGTGATGGGTGTTATATTGAAATTTGTATGTAACGTAATCTTTATTCGCTATTTCGGTACAGTTGGGGCGATTTTGGCTACTGCAGTCGGCTTCTTAGCTTCTGTATGGTATACGAATAGACAAATCAAAAAACATGCAAACTATTCATTTGGTGTTGTATATAAGAGAACATTCCAAATTGCAATATTAACACTTGTAATGGTTATTGCTGTAAAACTATCACAATGGCTTCTATCCTTCATGATTTCGCCTGATGGCCGTATTGGCGCTCTTATTACAGTTGCGATTTGTGCAGGTATTGGTGGACTTGTTTACGGATTGTTAGCGATTCGCACAGGAGTACTAGAAAGAGTATTTGGCGGAGAAGCTTTAGAGAAAATCCAGCGTAAACTTGGTAGTAGATTCAAAATAAAGTTGAAATCAAAAGGGGCGTAAATACGTCCCCTTTTCTTATGATAAATAAAGAAGGTGAAGAACATGAGATTAGATAAATTATTAGCGAACATGGGACACGGAAGTAGAAAAGAAGTAAAGAAATTATTGAAAGACGGCGTTGTGAAAATTGATGGGACGCCAGTGAAAGATCCGAAATTTCATGTGAATGTAGAAGAACAAGAGGTTATGATTCACGGTGAAGTTGTGGAATATAAAGAGTTTGTTTATTTAATGATGCATAAACCACAAGGTGTTATTTCAGCGACAGAAGACGATAACCATGAAACGGTAATAGATTTATTAGAATTAGAAGATGCGATTTTTGATCCATTCCCTGTTGGGAGACTTGATATTGATACAGAAGGTTTCTTATTGATTACAAATGACGGGAAGTTAACGCATCAACTATTATCTCCGAAAAAGCATGTGCCGAAAAAATACTATGCACACGTTTCAGGAGTTGTAACGGAAGAGGATGTAAAAGAATTCGCTAAAGGTGTTATTTTAGAAGATGGCTATGAAACGAAGCCAGGCGACCTTACAATTTTAAAGAGTGATGATATTTCTGAAATTGAGCTCGTGATTACAGAAGGAAAATTCCATCAAGTGAAGCGTATGTTTGAAGCGGTAGGGAAAAAAGTAGTGTACTTAAAGAGAACAGAGATGGGACCTTTAGTGCTAGATGAAGAGTTAGAACTTGGGCAATATCGTGAATTAACAGATGAAGAAGTAGAAATGTTAAAAACATATCAAGTAGATAACGAAAAGTAACGTCAATTTCAAAGCATAGAAAAGACCCCTTTCTAATGAGTTAGAAAGGGGTATGTATTTATTTACATACAATTATTTTTTTGTTATGAGGTCATTCTCACTTTCTTTCCTGTCGTTGTCCACTTGCCGCGGCAAGGGCTATACACGAGTTCATTAAACTGCAACACATTTAGATCACGTTGTATCGTTCGCGGTGTGATCCCGAACTCATCTACAAGGTCTTTCGTTGTTACCGTACCGTTTTCATTGATGTACATATAAATCGATTTAATGCGTGTTAGCATACGAGTAGTTGTAGGTTTCAAGAGAAAACCACTCCTCTACTAGTTTTTTTGACCCCATTCAGGAAAGAAGGTCGTTACTACCATTGTACTCTACATGATAAAATTCATGCTTTAATCTACTTAAATTTTACAAAAGTTTAACAAATATTCATATAGAAAAATATTGGTAGTTGACATTGTATATTTGGTCAGTCAACTAATTCATAAATTTCTACGTAAAACGCCAAATTCCTGCAAATTTTTTTGAGAAAATAAAAGAAAAACTAATGAGAAATATCTGAAATATTACAATTGTTCGTTATTGGGTTTTCATGTATGGCATAAGAGATTTCGGTTTGCTATGATGAAAGAGACAATATAGTGAAGGATGGATGCGTGATGTCAACGATTAATTGGACAGAAGAAGTTGCAAAACGAAAAGATGATTTAATTCGTGATACACAACAATTTTTACAAATTAAAAGTGTATGGGAAGAAGAATCTGCGAAAGAGGGCGCACCATTTGGTGACGGTGTTGAAAAAGCTTTATCTTTCATGTTACATAAAGGAGACGCAGATGGTTTCGCTTCTAAAAATTTAGAAGGGTATGCAGGTCATCTTGAAATGGGACAAGGAGAAGAATTAGTAGGTATCCTTTGTCACGTTGATGTTGTACCAGAAGGAGATGGCTGGACAACTCCTGCGTATAGTGCGGATATTCGCGACGGGAAGATTTTTGCACGCGGTGCGATTGATGATAAAGGACCGACAATGTCAGCTTATTATGCAATGAAAATTGTAAAAGAATTAGGCTTACCTCTTTCTAAACGTGTTCGTATGATTTTAGGAACAGATGAGGAAAGTAATTGGAAGTGTGTAGATCATTACTTTAAAAATGAAGAAATGCCAACAATCGGTTTTGCACCAGATGCAGATTTTCCAATTATTAATGCTGAAAAAGGAATTTCTGACATACAAGTTGTTCAAAATGGTAGCGAAGAGAAAGAAGGCGCATTTAAGCTGATTTCATTTGAGTCAGGTCGTCGTTTGAATATGGTTCCTGATTATGCAGAAGCGATTATTACAGGAGAAGATGTAAATGCACTTACAGTAGCATATGAAGAGTATTTACAAACTGCTAAAAAAATGGGTAAAGCAATTGTAGAAGGTAATACGGTGACGTTACAAATCAAAGGGATTTCAGCTCACGGATCTACTCCGGAAAAGGGAGAAAATGCAGGTTTATTATTGGCAAACTGCTTAACGAAAGTTTCTCTTGATGGAAAAGGGGCTTCGTTTGCATCGTTTGTAACAGAAACATTTACAGGAGATATTTTGGGCGAGAAAGCTGGTATTTCTTATAAAGACGATATTAGCGGTCCGTTAACAGTGAATGTTGGTCGCCTTTCTTATACGCAAGAGAATGGTGGTAATTTAGGATTAAATGTACGTTATCCAGTTACGACTAATTTTGAAGAAATGATTGCGAAGTTAAAAGAATATGTCGGTACTCATGGATTTGAAGTAGCGGATTATTCGAACTCTCGCCCGCATCACGTTGATAAAGACCACGTATTAATTCGTACGCTGCAACGCGTATATGAAGAACAAACAGGCGAAAAAGCAGAACTATTAGCAATCGGCGGTGGTACTTATGCTCGTTCATTGAAAGCTGGCGTTGCATTTGGCCCGCTATTCCCTGGAAAAGAAGAACTTGCGCATCAAAAAGATGAGTACATTGAAATTGAAGATTTATTAAAAGCAACAGCGATTTATGCTCAGGCGATTTATGAATTAGCAAAGTAATGGATATGTAAATAATGAGAGGCCGTCCCAAAAGTTTTTTTGGGACGGTTTTCTGTTAGAGGTAGGTTGCTTCTCTTGTCGTATTTTGTTGTTAAGTCGATATAATTTTAATTACTATTGCAATTTTAACTTGGTTAGACTTTTTAGGAAGGTTCGATTCTTTTTAACTGAATGAGATAAGAAAGAAAAGCAACAATAATATAAAGGAGACGATGTAGATGGTGCCGCATTATTTTGTCGCAGTAACTTTACCACGTCATATAAAAGAAATTCTTTCTAATTACAAAGTGGAAATGAAGGATGAATTACTATTTCGCTCGTGGGTACATGAAGAAGACTATCATATTACCCTTTCATTTTTAGGAAGTGCGACAGAGGAACAATTAGAAGGAATAAAGAATGGATTACAAACACTTACAGAAATCAAAGAACTAACTTTCACGTTACAAGAATTTTCAACGTTTGGCATGGAAGACGAGCCGCGTATTTTTTGGGCGAAGGTAAGTGAGAATAATAATTTGGTTCAGTTGCAAAAGCAAGTGCATATAATTTGTGAAGAAAATGGCTTCTCTCTAGACACGCGCCCTTATCATCCTCATATTACTGTTGCGCGTAAATGGGTAGGAGAAAAAGTATTTGATCTGGCAAATGTAAAAGGCTTACCTGTAACATCATTTCAAGCAGATACGATTACTTTGTATGAATCTCACGTGAAGGAAACGCCAAAGTATAGACCGGTTGCTGAAATAAAATTACAAAAATAGAATGTATGAAAACGTTTTTTATACAGGTGAATATACTATAGAGAATAATGTTTTACTGTATAGAGTCTTGCTGATAAGAAAAGCCTTATCATTTGCAGCTCGTTTCACCCCTCTATTTGCGGGCAGTAAGACTCCCACCTCAAAATTAGGATAAAGCAAAGAAGTTAGGTGGGAGATCTACTGCCCATAAAGGCCCGATTGGTGTGGGCTAATAATCAGCGGGGTAAAGCCTTCCCACTGATTAAAGTTTCACTTTATTTTAACTTTAAGAATGATGGTGATTTTTTTATGTTGAAAGTAAAACGTCCATTTGATGCCTATTTAGATGAAATGAATAAAATTACAATTTTGCTCCCGCATGCGTATGGAACAAGCCGGACATTTCGTTTACAAGAAGGAAGCAATTTGAAAGAATTGCCGATTGCTCATACTATTGCTCTTCCAGATGCAACGAAGTATGAGTGCTTTATAGAAGAGCCGCTAGATGTGGGGAAATATTATACAGTACGAGATGAACGGAACGAAGAAACAGATTTACAAATAGGCGCTGTGATTCGAACAGCAATTTTCGATGAAAAGTATTATTACGAAGGTACAGATTTAGGTGCTGTGTATCAAAAAGAAGTGACGATATTTAAAGTATGGGCTCCAACTGCAAGGCTTGCAAAAGTAAGAATTTATAAAAGTGATAAAGAATATATCGATTATGAAATGTACAGAGGAGAAAACGGAGTTTGGACTCATACATTACAAGGCGATTTAGCCGGAGTAAAATATACATTTCTCGTATGTATTAATTTAATATGGAATGAAGCAGTGGATCCTTACGCAAAATCAGTGACTGTAAATGGGAAATACGGCATTGTTATCGATTTGGAAAAGACGAATGTAACAAAACGACAGGAATTACCACCATTACAGTCAATGACAGATGCCATATTGTATGAACTGCATATTCGTGATGCTACTATTCATCCAAACAGTGGAGTGAATAATAAGGGAACATATAAAGGGTTGATAGAAGAGGGGACAACGGGACGAAATGGGACGTTAACGGGATTATCTCATATAAAAGATTTAGGTGTTACACATGTTGAACTATTACCTTTATATTGTTTCGGCGGTGTAGATGAGGCGAATCCTGCTTCCGCATATAATTGGGGTTATAATCCATTATATTACAATGCACCAACAGGATTTTATGCTACAACCCCCTCTGATCCGTACAACAGGATAGTAGAGTGTAAACAACTGATTGAAACATTTCATGCGTGCGGCATCAGGGTAATTATCGATGTTGTATATAATCATGTTTATGAAAGAGAGCTATCATCATTTGAGAAGCTTGTCCCGGGATATTATTTTCGTCATGGTGAAGATGGTATGCCTTCTAATGGGACGGGAGTTGGAAATGATATAGCATCTGAACGGAAAATGATGAGGAAATTTATTCTAGAATCTGTTTTATATTGGCTTACTGAATACAATGTTGATGGATTCCGATTTGATTTAATGGGAATTTTAGATGTTGAAACGATGAATGTGTTAGAAAAAGAAGTGCGAAAAATAAAGCATGATGCGCTGTTATTAGGTGAAGGATGGGATTTACAAACACCACTTCCTCTTGGAGAGAAAGCTACGTTAAATAACGCGAATAAAATGCCATGTATCGCGCAGTTTAATGATCAATTTCGTGATGGAATAAAAGGAAGTACTTTTAATATAAATAAACGTGGCTTTGCATTTGGTGGGCATGTAGACTGTAATCATTTGCAGTATATAGTAGCTGGTAGTCTTTTAAGTATGAAAGAAACAGGATTATTCCTAGAGCCAATGCAAAGCATCAACTATGTAGAATGTCATGACAATATGACGATGTGGGATAAACTAGTGCAGAGTAATCCAGAATCAGAAGAAATTTTGAAAAGACGTCATCGATTAGCAACTGCAATAGTTATTCTTTCGCAAGGGATTCCTTTCTTACATGCAGGGCAAGAATTTTATCGTACGAAGCAAGGAAACGAAAATAGTTATAATGCAAATGATGAAATCAATCGATTAGATTGGGAGCAAAAAGAAACAGAGATGGAGACCGTTAATTATATAAAAGGTTTAATCGCGATTCGGAAGGAGCATGGGGCATTCCGATTAAAAAGCGCTGATCTTATAAAAAAGCATATGACTTTTTTGCAAACATCAAAAGAAGCACTTGCATACCATTTGCAAAATGTAGAATCTTTCGGACCGTGGAAAGAGATTGTTGTGTTATTCAATAGTGGTTTGCAAAATGAAATAGTCGAGCTTCCAAAAGAAGAAACGTGGCATGTGATAGTAAACGAAAAGCAAGCAAAAACACAGCCAATTTCTTCATTTAGAGGAAAGGAACTTGAAATGGCTCCAACTAGCACGTATATATTGGCGATAATGTGACAAATCGCTACTTGACGGTGAGAATGTAATAAATGTAGAATTGACAAAGGTGACGATTTTGATAAGTTGTCATTCTATGAGTGATTTTGTAAAATAAACTAGAAGAACAGGGGATTTATCCTGTTTTCGGCTTATGCCAAGTTTTCTTTTCATTCAACTACAGTAAAATATATGAATCCACAACATGTGTAGAAATGTTGCGGTTTTTCTTTTCATAACTATAAAAGATAAGGATTTGTTAACGGGTAATGAATATGGAATGGTTGGAACAATTATTAGGAAAAGAGTGGAGTCTTATACCGGCTGGTGGAGTAACGGGCGATGCATATATTGCGCAAAACGGAAAACAAAAGTTATTTTTAAAGCGGAATACATCGCCCTTTTTAGCGGTATTGTCAGCAGAAGGAATTGTTCCAAAATTACTTTGGACAAGAAGGGTAACGAACGGTGATGTAATTTCTGCGCAAAAATGGCTTCCGGGACAGAAGTTAGAGCCAGAGGATATGAAACTAGAACGTGTTGCGAAACTTTTGAAGAAAATACACTCCTCTAAAGCGCTTGTGCAGATGATTCAAAGGCTAGGAAAGCAGCCGCTTCATGCGCAAGAGTTATTACAACAATTACAACTTGTTTTAAGAGGAGATATAAGAGTTGATGAAACAATTCAGCAAGGTCTTCAATATTTAACAGAGTCATTAAAAGATATTGAGTACGATGAATTCGTTGTATGCCATTGTGATGTAAACCATAACAATTGGATATTGTCGGATGAAGATGAATTGTTTTTAATTGATTGGGATGGAGCTGTGATTGCTGACCCAGCTTTAGACCTTGGTATGTTATTATATTGGTATGTTCCGCGTCATGAATGGAGTGAGTGGCTCGGATATTATGATGTTGAACTAGATGAATCATTGCTTAGGCGTATGAGATGGTATGTTATAGCACAAACGATTTTATCTATTCAATGGCACACAACAAAAAAGCAGCAAGCAGAAGCTAAATATTGGCATCAATATTTACAGCAACTACTTGCTTCAGAATAATACTTAAGAAAAATTGTCCATTCCAGCAATCCACTGAGTAAGTTGTTCTTGATTATTGGAAATATGGTTGTCCAAATTAGAGGAAGATTTACCCGATTGACTATAAGAATATACATCGTTTAGCATTGCTTTAGCGTCACTACTTATACTATCGTTTGCGAGTAACGATTGAATGAGGCGCTCTAATTGCTCGCATTCAGAAACTGTCCCGCAGCAATCACTTTGATGGTTGACTAAAATATCTTTTAACACTTCTAATTGATGCTGTTGATTAATTGGCATGAACGGATCATCCTTTCGAGTGTTTTTCTCTCACTGGAAATGTAAGAGAAAAAGCTGTTTCGTCATGGAATGTTTAATGCTTTATGTAGTTTTTATCAAAATGGTACATCTTATACTTGAAAGAAACGGACCGAGTGCTCGTACGTGCTTGGTTTTTTGTTTGATAGATTGATTAAAACAGAAAGAAGGAATTTTTCCTTTAAAATAGTTTTGTAAAGAGAGGGAGACATCTATGCGTTTAAGACATAAACCTTATGCAATGGATCGAATTAATGAATATTCACATATCGTAATCGGAAACCCAGAAGAGCGCGCTGGTAACTGGAAAGAAGTATTTGGAAATGAACAACCAATTCATATTGAAGTAGGTACAGGACGTGGCCGCTTTATGTATGATATGGCAAAAGCGAATCCACATATTAATTATATTGGAATTGAAAAATTCACAAGTGTTGTTGTAGATGCACTTGATAAATTAATTGAAGAAGAATTACCGAATTTAAAGTTAATTAATAAAGATGCTGAAGATTTAAAAGTTTTCTTTGCAAAAGGTGAAATCGACCGCGTTTATTTAAACTTCTCAGATCCATGGCCGAAGAATCGTCACATGAAACGTCGTTTAACGTATAAAACGTTTTTACGCAATTATGAAGAAGTGTTAGTAGAGGGTGGAGAAATTCACTTCAAAACTGATAACCAAGGCCTATTTGAATACTCTCTTATGAGTATGGCTGAGTATGGTATGTTATTAACTTACCTTAGCCTAGATCTTCATAATAGTGATTATGAAGGAAACATTATGACAGAATACGAAGAGAAATTCTCTAGTAAAGGTCATCGTATTTATCGAGTTGAAGCGAGATATCGCACAGAACCTATGCAGTAATGCATAGGTTTTTTTGTAGCTAAAACAATCAGAATTTTATGTTAATATTAAAAAGAAAGGGGGATGAAAGATGGAACATTTACAAATTGGAAATATAAAAGTGACATGGCTAAAAGGTGGGAATACACATTTAGATGGAGGTGCAATGTTTGGAGTTGTGCCGAAAGTACTTTGGTCACGCAAATATCAACATAATGATACAAACCATATTTATTTACGAACAGATCCGTTACTTTTGCAAACGAAAGAAGGAAACATGCTTATTGATTCTGGAATAGGAAACGGTAAGTTAAATGAGAAAATGAAGCGAAATCAAGGTGTAACAGAAGAATCATCGGTTTATGAATCGTTAGAAAAACTGGGTCTAAAGCCTGAAGATATTCATTACGTCTTAATGACGCATCTTCATTTTGATCATGCATCTGGTTTAACAAGGCGGGAAGGAGATCACTTTGTGCCTACGTTTCCGAATGCGAAAGTTTACGTAAGTGAAACGGAATGGAATGAAATGAGGAATCCAAATATTAGATCGCGTAATACATACTGGACGGAAAATTGGGAGCCGATTGTAGATAAAGTTGTTACCTTTCAGCAAGAAATAGAAATTACGGATGAAATAAAAATGGCGCATACGGGTGGTCATAGTGATGGACATGCCGTTGTCGTCCTTGAAAGTCAGGGTGAAACGATGCTTCATTTAGCAGACATTTTACCGACGCATGCACATCAAAATGTATTATGGGTAATGGCCTACGATGACTATCCAATGACATCGATTGAACATAAACAAAAGTGGATGAAGTATGGTGCTGAGAAAGAAGCATGGTTTACGTTTTATCATGACGCGTATTACCGTGCAGTAAAGTGGAATGAGGAAGGGCATATCGTAGAAAAAATAGAGCGAAAAACGAGTATAGAAGCTTAAAAAGAGGAGGTTGTTCCAGAATGTTTGTTGGAGCAGCCTCTTTTTTTATTGTCGGCGATTAAAAAAATAAGAGGTTCACCTAATGGGAACCCTCCTTTTTATGCTGCTATAACCTCTAAAACAGTGCCTGTTTTAGCATCAACTAAAAATTCAAATCTTTCTTGTATATCATCTAACATCGTTGTAAGGCCACCGCGATACACTTCGTATGCGACATCATATTTTTCAAATGTCTCTGGAACCATATGTACCCAAGAGCCAGTAATTTCACCTTTATGACTTAATGCTTGTTTCACCATTTTCAATGCTTTTTCTGAAGAAATATGGGATTGTTCTTGCACTTTGTTTGCAACGAAATAACCAGCTGCGAACCCAACGCCAAGACCTGCTACTAAACCTTTCCAGCTCATATATTCACCTCAATTCTGTAAAATAAAAATAGTGTACCGATAATAATTATAATGCAAACGCAACTAAAAAAGAAGAAACTAGAAACATTTCGAAAATTTCGTTACAATAAAAGAGGTATTCTACTAAGGTTTGAAAGAAGGGGACTTCGTGAATAAAGAGACATTACAATTATTTCGTACGTTAACAGAATTACAAGGTGCATCAGGTTTCGAACATGATGTACGCCGTTTTATGAAGCAAGAATTAAGCAAATATGCGGATGAAATTGTACAAGACGGTTTAGGTAGCGTATTTGGTCTGAAAAAAGGGGACGAAACTGGCCCACGTGTTCTTGTAGCAGGTCATATGGATGAAGTAGGTTTCATGGTTACGCAAATTACGAAAAACGGAATGCTTCGTTTTCAAACGTTAGGCGGCTGGTGGAGCCAAGTGTTATTAGCACAGCGCGTACAAGTTATGACAAAGAATGGTCCTGTTATTGGGGTTGTTGGTTCTATTCCTCCTCATTTATTAAGTGACGCGCAACGTGCAAAACCGATGGATATAAAAAATATGTTAATTGATATAGGTGCAGATAGCTATGAAGATGCGATTGAGATTGGTGTAAAACCAGGACAACAAATCGTGCCAATCTGCCCGTTTACGCCGATGGCAAATGAAAAGAAAATTATGGCGAAAGCTTGGGACAACCGTTACGGATGTGGCCTTGCAATCGAATTACTAAAAGAGTTAAAAGACGAAACTTTACCAAACACATTATACTCTGGTGCGACTGTACAAGAAGAAGTTGGTCTTCGTGGTGCACAAACTGCTGCAAATATGATTCAGCCAGACATTTTCTATGCGCTTGATGCAAGTCCAGCAAACGATGCGTCTGGTGATAAAACGCAGTTCGGTCAATTAGGAAAAGGTGCTCTTCTTCGTATTTATGACCGCACAATGGTAACTCATAGAGGAATGCGCGAATTCATTTTAGATACAGCAGAAACACATAACATTCCGTACCAATACTTTATTTCACAAGGTGGTACAGATGCAGGCCGTGTACATACAAGTAACTCTGGTATCCCATCAGCAGTAATTGGTGTTTGTGCACGCTATATTCATACACATGCTTCTATTTTACATGTTGATGATTATGCAGCTGCGAAGGAACTAATTACGAAGCTTGTGAGAGCGACGGACAAAACGACGTTAGAGACAATTAAGAATAACGCGTAAAGAGGAAGGGTGAAAAACCCTTCTTTTTTTAGGTTGAATAGATGACCCAGCGATGAATGGGCGCGGTCAGTGCCTAGTTGGTGCTCGAGCGATGTATTAAGACTGCGGGTAGGAAGAGAGAGGAAGGTTGGTTTTGAGTTCGAGGACGGTAATGTTGAGGGAAGCCACCTTCTTTTTTAGGTTGAATAGGTGACCCAGTGGTGAGTGGTAGCGGTCAGTTTTTAATAGATGCTCGTACCACGTATAAAGGGTGGTTTTATTAAGACGAAAAGATGAATTTTATAGAGGTGAACAAAATGAAAGTAGTAGTTGGATCGAAGAATAAAACGAAGGTTGGGGCTGTGGAGAAGGTTTGGAAAGATGCTGAAGTTACATCTCTTTCTGTTCCATCAGGAGTAGCAAACCAGCCTTTCTCAGATGAAGAGACAATGCAAGGAGCGGTAAATAGAGCGAAGCGAGCGCTGCAGGAAGGAGAAGCTCAAATCGGTATTGGGCTAGAAGGCGGCGTAATGAAAACAGCGCACGGTTTATTTATGTGCAACTGGGGCGCGCTAGCGACAAGTGATGGGAAAACATTTGTTGCTGGCGGGGCACGTATTAAGTTACCGGACGATTTTTTAGCACCTCTTGAAGAAGGAAAAGAGCTAGGTGAAGTGATGGAAGAGTTTGTAGAGCGAAAAGATATTCGTAGTCATGAAGGTGCTATCGGTATTTTTACAGATGATTATGTCGACCGAACTGAATTATTTGTACACGTTGTTAAGTTACTTGTTGGGCAATATAAGTATGATGAAAAGCAAGCATAAACCTTGCACCATGCGCGATGTATGGTAGTATAAAGAAAAGATTATAGTGTAAAAAGTGCACTCGTTAGAGGAGGAAATATAGATGAAATCATTAGAAAGCATGGAACAATTCCAAGAATTAAAAAATGAAGAGAATGTAGTCTTCATGTTCTCAGCAGAATGGTGCCCAGATTGCCGTTTCGTTGATCCATTTATGCCAGAAGTAGAAGAGAAGTATAGTGATTTCTCATTTTACTATGTAGATCGTGATGAGTTTATTGATCTATGCGTGAAATTAGACGTATTTGGCATTCCGAGCTTTGTAGCGTACAATAAAGGTGAAGAAACTGGACGCTATGTAAACAAAGATCGTAAAACACAAGAGCAAATCGAAGAGTTTATTGAAGGTTTAAAATAAGACAATTAGCCAATTGAATTGTAAAAACAACCTCTACCTTCGCGGGGGAGGTTATTTTTTTGGAAGGGAGGAAAAAGAGATGAAAATGACAAGTAAAAAGATGAAAGACGAGTTAATGAAGAAATTATCTCGACCAGAATGGAATTTTCATTATGATAGCGAGAAAGAAGTTCTTCGTATTGAACAAACAGACTCGAAAAAAGGTATTAACGTATCACTTCCAGGAGTAGTAGCAAAATGGGAAGTGAATAAAGAAAAGGCGATTGAAGAGGTCGCTTATTACGTACAAGAAGCGCTAATTGCAATGCATAAAGAAGAAAATAGCACGGCGAAAATTTTACCTGTTATTCGCTCTACTTCTTTCCCGAAACAATCAGAAGAAGGAAATCCGTTTATTATGACGGACCACACGGCGGAAACACGTATTTACTATGCGCTAGATTCTAATAAAACGTATCGATTAATTGATGAGCGTTTATTGCAAAAATTAGAGCTTACAGAGCAACAAGTACGTGAAATGGCATTATTTAATGCTCGCTCATTAGGTTATGAATTTAAGCAGGACACAGTAGCAGGTAATACATTCTACTTTTTAAACACAAATGATGGGTATGATGCGACTCGTATTTTAAACGAATCGTTACTACAATCGATGCGTGAAAAGATCTCTGGTGACATGGTTGTGGCAGTTCCTCACCAAGATGTATTAATTATTGCTGATATCGTCAACGAAATCGGTTATGATATTATTGCACAAATGACAATGAAATTTTTTGCCGAAGGGCATGTTCCGATTACATCACTTTCATTCGTATATGAAGATGGGGACTTCGAACCAATCTTTATTTTAGCGAAGAATCGGAAGAAGACAGATGGAAAAGAGAAAGGATGAACGAAGTGAACGTTTTTTACAACCTTGAAGGAATTGGTGACACTTTAATTGTTACCTTACAAGATATTACTTTAGAAAACCGTACATTTGACCGCAAAGGAGATGTTGCTCGTGTATACGATCGTGAAAGCAACGTAACAGCAGGATTCAACATCTTTAATGCATCTTCTTATGTGGAAGTAACAGATAACGGAAACGTTACATTAACGAAAGAGTTTGTTGAAAAAATTAACGGAATTTTAGCGAAGAATGGCTTTGAAGAAAAAGTAGAAGCTGATTTTACGCCGAAATTTGTTGTAGGCTATGTAGCTGAAAAAGAGAAGCATCCAAATGCTGATAAATTAAACATTTGTACAGTAGAAATCGGTACAGAAACATTACAAATCGTATGTGGTGCACCAAACGTTGATGCAGGACAAAAAGTTGTCGTTGCAAAAATCGGCGCTGTAATGCCAAGTGGTATGTTAATTAAACCAGCTGAACTTCGCGGTGTTCCTTCTTCTGGAATGATTTGCTCTGCACGTGAATTAGAGCTTCCAGACGCTCCACAAGAAAAAGGTATTCTTGTATTAGAAGACAGCTTTGAAGTTGGACAAGAATTTAAATTTTAATTGATATAAGAAAAAGTAGTCTCACAATATGTGGGGCTATTTTTTTATGCGAAATTCTTAGGATTGTAACGTTTCTCTTCAAAATCTATATTGTATTTTGAAAATGTATTAGGTAAAATTTAGAAAAAAGAAGGGGATAGACGTATGAAACAACAACCAAAAATTGCAGAACTTCTGAAACGAATTGAAACTTCAAAACAGCAAGATATCGAGTTAGGTTCCTATGAAATTTATTTGTTTAGCGAAAGTGAATTAGAAAAAGGGCAAGTCGGTTATCGATATGATAAACATAAAAATTCATTAATAAGTGAAGGGAATGGGAAGTGGCAAGAAGGATGGATTTCGATCGGATATGAAACGGATATGGGCGATCCAGTTTTCGTGAATGTGGATGATGACGTTTATCCGGTTTATACTGCAGAGCGTGGTACAGAAACGTGGCAGCCTGTTTATATTGGAAGTATGGATGAGATTATACAACAATTATAAGAAATACTTTGAGTCCGGTGCAAAGTGATGGGAGAGAAGCATGAAGTATATAAAAATAATGAGCATGATTGCATTCATTGGAATATATATGGGAGGTTGTTCGCAAGAAGAGCCGAAAAAAGAAACAACATCTTCTGTACAACAAAAAAACGATGATAAAAAGGAAGACGCACCGGTAGAAAAGCAGCAAGAAGAACCGCAAGCAATTCAAACGAATGAGCAAGTGGAACATAAGCAGGAGGAAGTGCCAGCCGAGGAAAAGAAAGAGGAAACTACGCCAGTGCAGCCAACTGAACAACCGCTGCAAAATAATGAGCAAAAAGTAGAGAGTAATGAAAAACAAGGAAAGTTTCTTGTCGTTATTGATCCAGGGCATCAACAAAAAGCGAATTTAAATTTAGAGCCGATTGGACCAGGAGCAGCGACGCAAAAATATAAAGTGACAGATGGTACAACTGGTGTTGTAACGAAAAAGAGGGAATCAGTTCTTGTATTAGAAATGGCTTTTCTATTGAAAGAAAAACTGGAAGCAAAAGGTATACAAGTGTTGATGACGAGAACGGCTCATGAGGTTGATATAAGTAATAAGGAAAGAGCGACATTTGCGAATGATCATAAGGCGAATTTATTTTTACGTCTTCATGCAGACGGTTCTGAAAACCAAAACCAAAGTGGGTTCGCTGTATTGACGCCAGCAGAAGGAAGTCCATATACGAAAGAAATTTATGCGGAAAGTCTTCAAATCTCTCAAACAATTATAAACAAAATGAGGCAAAATCATCAGGTGAAAGTAAATGGAATTAAATTTCGGGATGATCTTTCTGGATTTAATTGGTCAAAAGTTCCGGGAGTACTATTGGAACTTGGATTTATGTCAAACCCTGAAGAAGACAAAAAATTATCTGACCCACAGTATGTAAATTCTTTATTGCAAAGTGTAACGGATAGTGTGGATGAATATCGGAAGAGTAAAGATTAAACGGGGTCTTACATGTAAGACCTCGTTTTTCATATAGAAAAACAATCGCGAATTAGAATATTATGGATAAAACTAATATGCTTAATTTTACCTGCACTTTTTGCCGAATGCTGATACAATAAAGGATGTTACTATTTAGTAGAAAGAGTGGTAAACATGTTAGATTGGATGAAAAAGCTGTTTAACAAAGAGGAAGAAAAAACAGTGATGAATAAAGAAGTACCGGCACAAATTGAAAGTCAGCCGAAAATTCCTCGTGTAAACCACTACACTGAAGCAAGAGAAGCACAAATGGCAAGTCGAAATGCAGGGAAATGCCGTTTTCCATTAATACCGGATAATGGGTTCGATGAAGAGGATGTAAGAGAAATAGAGCACTTTGAAGAACGACCTGTTCAAGTAGTAACATATGAAGAGCCGTCTGCTCAAAGCGGAATAAAAGTGGAAAGAAGCAGACGACTATATGTGGAAAAAGCAGTTCCTACATATGAAGAGCCGGAATTGCAATATGAACAGGAACAAGAGCCTATCGTAAAAAAAGCATCCGTCCCATCAAAAGAAAGTAACCGTAGACCATTTCGTCCAACAGAGATGATTTCGCCGATTTATGGATATAATCGTCCTTCAGTAGAAAAGAAGGTTGTACAGGAGGAAGAAAAGGAAAGAGAAGATCTTGAAATATCCATTGAAGGAACATCAGTTGTGGACGCATGGTTAGAGAAAAAGGGCTATACATTATCCGATTTTTCAGCAGGCAAAAAAGAAGGTTCGTCTAATAAGGAAGAACTGAACGAACAAACACAAAAAAATAGTGAAGTAAAAGAAAAATCGGTTGTGGATGCATGGTTAGAGAAAAATGGTTACGAGGTTGAGAGTCAAGTTCCTTCATTAGAAAAAAGCCAGAGTGATCAGTTGCTTCATAAAACTGTAGGAAAGTTGGAAGAAGAGGATACAACTGTACAAGCCTTGCAGCAAGAACAAGATGTAGTGGAGTTATCGAATAAAGAAAATAACGAAGAAACTCTACAAGAAGAGTCAATAGATTCTAAAGTAGAGAACGTGGAAACAATATTACGAGAAGAAATTGAATGTAGTACAGAAATAGAAGAAACTGTTGCTGAAGTTGTAGCAAATCAAGTTGAAGAGGAATCTTCAGAAGATGTAGTAATTGTAACAACAGATGAAAAGCTTCAAGAAACAATCACTATAGAAATACCAGATGCTTTTGAAGAAGAATTAGAAGAAGCAACTGAGGAAGCAGCAGAAGAAGTTGTGGAATTAGAAGCAACTGAGGAAGCAATAGAAGAAGTTGTGGAATTA
>NZ_MAOC01000026.1 GCF_001884135.1 Bacillus nitratireducens
TCCCATCAAGTAGCATAGCGAAAAATTTGAAACCCGTCAGGGTTTATTTGATTTGCCTACTTTTATGCTATCTATAAAAGATAATAAAAGACTACGTGAAAAAACCACATTTTGTATAAAAGGATACCTTAAGTTGATGGATGTGGGGGGCTTCCACAAGTGCTTACCAAGTAGAAGGAGCCTATAATGAAGATGGGAAAGGCCTTTCTGTTCAAGATGTGAAAGTTATTCCTGAAGGTACGTCAGATTTTAAAGTTTGTAGTGATCATTATCATCAATTTAAAGAAGATGTGAAGCTTTTTTCTGAATTAGGGCTAAAAGTATATCGCTTTTCAATAGCTTGGACTCGAATTCTTCCAAATGGTACCGGCGAAGTGAATGAAAAAGGTATTACATTCTATAGCAATCTTATTGATGAATTGCTGAAGCATGATATCGTACCGTTAATAACGATGTATCATTTTGATTTGCCGTATGAATTAGAGAAAAAGGGTGGCTGGAGTAACCGTGCTACGATTGATGCATTTGTTACATATTGTGAAATCCTTTTTGAACGTTTTGGAGATCGAGTAAAGAATTGGTTAACGATTAATGAACAGAATATGATGATCCTACATGGACAGGCCATTGGGACATCGATACTATCTCAAAAAGAGCTATATCAGCAAAATCATCATATGCTTTTAGCAGAGGCAAAGGTAACAAACTTATGTCACGAGATGATACGTGATGCGAAAATTGGTCCAGCGCCAAATATTAGTTATGTGTATCCGAAAACATGTAAGCCGAATGATATAATTGCAGCTCAAAATTGTAACGCAATTCGTAATTGGTTATATCTAGATATGGCTGTATATGGACGATATAACAATATAGCGTGGAATTTTATGAAAAGCAAAAATATCGAACCAGTCATTCTAGAAGGAGATATGGAGATTCTATCTAGTTCAAAACCAGATTATATAGCTTTTAACTACTATTCTTCTATTACTGTTAGTGAATATGATGAGAACTTTGTAATTGATGATGCGGGTGATCAACAAATTGAAGTAGGTGAAGAAGGATTCTTCATGGGTGACGATAATGAACATCTAGAATTAACCGATTTCGGTTGGGAAATCGACCCAATTGGCTTCCGAGTTACATTAAGAGAAGTGAATGATCGTTATAACTTGCCGATTATCGTTACAGAGAATGGGATAGGTACTTACGACAAAGTAGATGAAGATGGATCAGTCCAAGATCACTACCGAATTGATTATTTGAAAAAACATATTGAACAGATGGAATTGGCAATTGCGGATGGAGTGGATGTAATTGGTTACTGTCCTTGGGCCGCAATCGATTTAATTTCTACGCATCAAGGTTTCAGAAAAAGATATGGTTTTATTTATATAAATCGTGATGAAGACGATTTAAAAGATTTAAAAAGAATAAAGAAACAGAGCTTCTATTGGTATAAAGAAGTTATTTCATCAAATGGAAAAGAACGATAACATATAGTTTCAAAATTCACATCATAGAGTGCGTACCTCAAGGGAAAATTATTTAATTTGAGGTGCGCACTTTTTATATGAAATATACCAATACCTCTCACTAAATGGAAAATGAAGCTGTTTGTACTGAAATGAATACCCTCAAAATGTATGAAAGAAATATATGTATTTCCTACACTATGTATATACAAAAACTTTTTGGATATAGATATAATTTATTTACAGAATATTAAAAAAGTTAGGTAGGGGGATGAAAGATGTCGATTCAAACAATTGGTATTGTAGGTGCAGGATCTATGGGTTCTGGCATTGCAAATTTAGCTGCACTAAATGGATTTACAGTTATTTTACATGATATTGAAGAGCGTTATTTAGATAGTGCAATACAACGTATGAATGGTTTTATGACTAAAAGTGTTACAAGAGGAAAGATGACGGAAGAAGATAAAGAAAAGGCGCTTGGCCGAATTCGACTCACTACAACATTAGAAGATATGAAAGATGCGGATGTAGTTATTGAAGCAGTGTTAGAGAAGTTAGATTTGAAGAGGGAAGTGTTTGCAGCTCTAGATCGAATCGTTCCTGAAGGGGTTATACTTGCAACGAATACTTCATCTATGTCGATAACAGAGATTGCTTCAGCAACGAATCGTCCGGAACGTGTGGCAGGTATGCATTTCTTTAATCCTGCACAACTTATGAAACTTGTAGAAGTTGTTCGTGGTTATCGAACGAGTGATGAAACAGTTGAAGAATTGAAAGCGTTATCTAAAAAGCTTTCGAAAGAACCAGTTGAAGTAAAGAAAGATTCTCCAGGATTTATTGTGAATCGAATAATGATTCCACAATTTATAGAGGCAATTAAATTGCTAGAAGATGGAGTTGCTTCTGCAGAAGATATTGATAAGGCTGTTACACTAGGTCTTAATTATCCGATGGGGCCATTTACACTTCAAGATTTTGCAGGTGTAGACATTGGGTATCATGTGATGGAGTACTTCAAAGAAGAATTAAATAATGATCAATACGCGCCACCGCTTCTTTTAAAACAGCTAGTTAGAGCAGGTAGACATGGCAAAAAAACAGGCGCTGGTTTTTATGATTATGAATAAAGAATGGGGGATTAAGTTATGAATTATGAGTTTTTAATTTGTGAAATTGAAAATAGAGTTGCGATCGTTACAATTAATCGACCACCTGTAAATCCATTGAATACACAAGTATTTAATGAACTTTCTAGTCTATTTGGTGAACTAGAAGCAAATGAAGAAGTGCGAGTAATCGTTCTTACGGGAAGCGGAAGGAAAGCATTTGTCGCGGGTGCTGATATAAATGAGATGGCAGCACTTGATCTTGTCGGTGTTAACAAAATGAATAAGACTTCACGAACGGTATTTAGCAAAATTGAAAATATGTCAAAACCAGTTATTGGGGCGATAAATGGATTAGCTCTTGGCGGTGGTTTTGAACTCGCTCTCGCTTGTGACTTACGCATTTGTTCGGATCAAGCAAAATTCGCTTTTCCAGAAGTCGGACTCGGAATTATTCCTGGAGGCGGAGGAACACAGCGTCTGCAAAAGATTGTCGGCCAGGGCATAGCGAAAGAATTACTTTATTTCGGAGACATGTTTGATGCGCAGCGTGCGTTCGATTTACATATTGTCAACAAGGTCGTACCTGCGGAAGAGTTGTTTGAGTTTGCAAAGGAATGGGCATATAAATTGGCAAAAAAACCACCAGTAGCACTTCAAATGTTAAAAACTGCGGTAAATGTAGGAAGTAATGCTGATCTTGAAACAGGCTTAATTATTGAAAGCACCTGTTTTGGAAATGCTTTCGCAACAGAGGATCGTAAAGAAGGATTACAAGCATTCGTTGAAAAAAGGAAACCAGTTTATTTAGGGAAATAATGAGGTGAAATGGATATGAAAGAAATTGTTTTGTTAGAGGGAGCGAGGACTCCGTTCGCTGAAATTTCGGGATCGTTCAAAGGATTAAATGCAACAGATTTAGGGGCGATTGCCGCTAAGGAAGCAATACGAAAAGCTTCTATATCTGCAGAAGATATTAATCAAGTTGTATTTGGTAATGTTCAGCAGTCTAGTAAAGATGCACATTTATTGGCAAGGCATGTTGGTTTAAAAGCCGGAGCGCCTATTCATGTCCCAGCTTTGACGATTAATCGTCTTTGCGGAACTGGTGTTGAATCTATTTTAACGGCAGCTCGTTATATTCTATGCGGAGAAGCAGACGTTGCACTTGCCGGGGGAACGGAGAATATGAGCCAAGTTCCACATGTAATACCTGGAATGAGATGGGGAAGTCCACTCGGCGGTCCGGCTATAGAAGATTGGTTATGGGATGGTCTGTATGATACGTATGGTAAATGTACGATGGGAGAAACTGCAGAAAATTTGGCTGCAAAATATAACTTAACGAGAGAAGAAGTAGATCAGCATGCACTCTCTAGCCATGAACGAGCTCTTTTAGCAAGGGAGAAAGGGTATTTAAAAGAAGAGATTGTCCCAGTAACAGTGAAAGGAAGAAAAGGAGAACAGGTCATTGAAGAAGATGAGCATATCCGTCATACAAGCATAGAAAAACTTGCAAAGCTAAAGCCACGCTTTGTGGAAAATGGTGTCGTAACTCCTGGTAGTGCAAGTGGGATGGTAGATGGTGCAGCGGCAGTTGTTTTAGCATCAAGCGATTATGCAAATGAAAGAGGATTAAAACCGATTGCTAAGCTCGTTTCTTGGGCTGTAGTTGGGGTAGAACCGAAGTATATGGGAATCGGACCGGTTCCGGCTATTCAAAGCGCATTAGAAAACGCAAATCTAAATCTAGCAGACTTAGACTTAATTGAAATTAATGAAGCATTCTCCGCGCAGTACTTAGCTTGTCAAAAAGAATTAGGATTCGATCTTAATAAAGCGAATGTAAATGGCGGGGCAATTGCGATCGGGCATCCACTTGCTGCGAGTGGAACGAGAATTTCTCTATCCTTAATTTATGAATTAAGAAGAAGAAATAAGAAGTACGGGGTATCCGCTGTTTGTATTGGCGGAGGGCAAGGAATTGCAGCGATTTGGGAAGCTTTGTATTAGAAAAGCCAGGGGGATCCTTCCTGGTTTTCCTACATCGTTTATCCGGCTATAAGTATGGGATAAAAAACTCGGGCTAGTTGGTAAGACGATAGAAAGTGAGTGAGAGAATGAAAAAGGATAAAAACTTATTAGCGGTGTATGAGCTGATAGAATCTATTACTTCATCTTACGGTGAAAAAGAAGCAATATATGATTTAACGAGACGAATTACATACAAACAATTGAAAAACGAAGTAGATTGTTTGGCTACTGCATTTAAGAGACTAGGAATAGGTAAAGCAGACTGCATCGCCGTATCTCTACCAAACTGGTCCGAAACAGTAGTTATATATTTTGCAGCAGCAAAATTAGGAGCGACAATTGTTCCGTTTAATCCAAAATATAAATCATTTGAAATTGAATATATATTGAAAAGTTCAGCTCCGAAGCTATTAATAGCTTCGGAAGAATTTGAAAAGAATTTTGGTTTTGAAAAAGTACTTAATATGGTACAAAAAGCTATTACAGTAAGGTTTCCACAAGAGAATCTTAGTACGTATGAGGAGTTAATGCGTACGGAAATAATGGATATTGAACCAGTAAGTATAAATGTGAATGAAGATTTGTTTTGTATATTATATACGTCAGGTACGACGGGAACCCCAAAAGGTGTAATGGTTACACACCGTGCTGTTGTACAATCCGCTCAAACGATAGGAACAGAGCTACATTGTACACAAGATGATGTATTTATAATTTCAGCACCACTGTTTCATATTTTCGGTATGGCAATAAATATGCTTTGTGCTGTAGCGATGGGGGGACGAATCGTATTACAAGAAAAATTCCGTCCGCGAGAAACTTTACAATTAATTGAACAAGAAAAGGTAACCATCCAAAAAGGCGTACCAACCATGTTTATAAAGGAACTAGAATTAGAGGACTTTGATAAATATGATTTATCTTCATTACGTGCCGGATTAGTTGGTGCAGCACCTATTCCAGCAAAAACAGTGACGGAGATACGAGAACGGATGGGGATTAACCTTTGTCAATCATTTGGGATAACTGAAACGGTTTCTATTACGATGACCTCGTATGATGATACAAATCAGAACATAACAGAAACTCTCGGAAAGGCAATCCCAGGAGTAACATTGAAAATTGTAGATGAAAATAGAGTGGCGCTCCCGCCCGGAGAAGTAGGAGAAATCGCCGTTAATGGATTTGGAGTAATGAAAGGTTATTATAATATGCCTGAACAGACAAAGCAGGTTTTAGATAATGAAAATTGGTATTATTCAGGAGATTTAGGCACCCTAGATGATCAAGGTTATTTAAGGTTCGTAGGGCGAAAGAAAGAGATGATAATACGAGGAGGGTTAAATGTTTATCCTCAAGAAATTGAGGCAGTCATTATGAAACATCCAAAAGTAATCGAAGCAGCAGTTGTGGGACTTCCAGATAAAGTGCTAGGGGAAGTTGCATGTGCGGTCATACGGTTAAAGAATGGGGAAGTAAGTACAGAAGAAGAAATAAAATTCTATCTTAAAGAGAGAATGGCAATTTATAAACTGCCAGAGAAAGTGATCTTTACTAATGAATTTCCTGTAACAGCAAGTGGGAAAATTCAAAAGTTGAAACTGAGAGAACAAGTATCTTCTAATATTAGTCCAACAGTTTGATAGATAGGAGGGAAGACATAATGGAAGAATATGCTTTTCAAGTAAGGTGGGGAGACACAGATGCTGCGGGCATTGTGTATTATCCTAATTTTTATAAATGGATGGACGAAGCAACCCATGAATACTTTAAAAAAATTGGTTATCCTTCAGTCGAACTTTACGAAGAACAACAAATTGGTTTGCCCTTACTAGAAGCAAAATGCCAATTTAAGTCGCCTCTTCGTTTTGAAGACCAAGTAGTTGTGAAAAGTACTGTGAATGAATTGCATAATAAAGTTTTTACAATTCAACATGTTTTTGTAAAAGGCGAACAGGTCGTGGCAGAAGGTTATGAAACGCGTGCATGGACTTCTTTTAAAGAAAAAGTGAAAGCGCAACCAATACCTGAATATATTCGGCAGAAGATGATGCCGGAGATCAAAACTGTGGAAAGTTAAAGAAGGACGAGCAAAGATATCGTAACTAGAAATTGTTAATAAAGGGGAGATATTGATGGGAAAAGAAAAAAATATGATGCCATTGTTGTTGGTGCGGGACCAGTTGGACTTGTAGCAGGACTTGCATTACAAAAGAAGGGAATATCAACGTTAGTAATAGAGGCAGATTCATTCGGAAGACCCCGTCCAGGAAGCAGAGCAATTTATTTGCACAGTGCTTCGTTAAAACTACTGGAGGAGACTGCCGAAGGTCTTGGTTTTACACTTGCTCATAACGGAATTATTTGGCCTGTAAAACGAACATTTTATAAAGGTAAAGAAGTATATGTAAGAAATTATGGTAAGGATGAAAACCTTAAGTTCAACAGATTGCCTCATTTCACAGCTCTTCACCAAGATGAGATTGAAAAGCATATGTATGAGGCTTGTATAAATACGGGCGTTGAATTCCTTTGGGATGCTCCAGTTAAAAAGTTACACATTACAGACTCTGGAGTAGAAGTAACAATTACAAATGACGAAATTTTAAAGGCGCAGTATGTAATTGGATGTGATGGAGCACGTTCAATTGTAAGAGAGCAAGCGGGATTAACGTTTGAAGGTCCGCGCACAGCAGATACTTTTATCGTCGTAGATGCGAAAGAAGATGAAACAGATCCACTTCCTTTAGAAAGAATATTCCATTATCAGCATCCAGCTATGGAGGGAAGAAATGTAATGTTTGTTCCGTTTAAAGGGGGATGGCGTATCGATTTACAACTGCTTGAGTCAGATAACCCAGATGATTATACAAATATTGAAAGTGTTAAGAAATGGTTACCGAAAGTCATGGATGCTAAGTACGCTGAGAGGATTACGTGGGTGTCTTCCTATCGTTTCCATCAAGTAGTGGCAAATTCATTTACTGACGAAAAACGTCGTGTTCTTCTAGCTGGGGAAGCAGCGCACTTATTCGCCCCATTCGGAGCACGTGGATTAAACTCTGGAATTCCAGATGCTGTTCTCGCTGCGAGAGGTATTGAGAAGGCGCTACAATCTAACTCTGAAGAAGAGCGGATAAACGCGATTGAAGCAGCTGCAAACGAACGCCGAATTGCAGCTAAATGGAACCGAGATGCTTCAACTACTGCGCTTCATCACCTTCAGGGGAACTCTCCTGAAATGAACATGAAACGCGACATTGCTGCTTCAATGGTATCTATCGTTCCAAGGCTTGGAAGATGGCTTGATGAGGGGCCATACGGACCGAAATTTGGACCTCCTGAACTGACAACGAAATATTAAAAGTATAAAAATATTTAGATGGGTAACATGAACGATATGAAAGGAGCGATAAGAAATGGCTTTGTCTCAATTCATGAGTGAAGAAAAATATGGTTCTCATGCACGTTCTACAAATGGAATGATTGAACGGTTAATGACGATGAACTGGTATTGCAACATTGGACAGCAAAATGTAGAAGCTGAGAAGAAAATGGATCAATTTATGAGTTCTCTAAACATTAGTGAATATGAAATCAAATGGATTTCAAGAAAACAATTAAATGAAACAATTGAGCGGATTTCATTTGAAGATAACGATTTATGGGGGGCACTAGCAGCAGCACCTGATCAATTGAAAGAAAAAATTGAGCGCGCTGATAACGAAAAACTTCTTGTAGATGTAGTAGATAAAGTACCAGAAGCAATCTTTCATGGCGTTTTTAAAGAAGCTTTCAAGCATTTTGGAGAGGAAAAGACAGTGAAATTTCTCGTTGGGCATGCGATGTACATAAGTGTTGTTGCATGTGCCGCTGAATTAGCTGAAGAAAAAAATGTATTTCTGCCAATTGTAGAGTTATTAGAATTGGGACATATACCACTTGGTCCAGAGGGAAATACTTTCTATCTTTTATAACAAAAAGTGGGCTGGAAAGTTATACGCTACTATCGTTCTCGATTATTTGAGAAGGTAGAACTTTCAATCATTTAAAGGAAAGGGAGATAAATATGAAACTTGTTACTTTTACACATAATGGAGAAGCGAGAATTGCTGCCTTAGAGAATGGAAAATTGATTGATTTGCATGCTGCTTATAAAACGAAATTGACCAGCGAAGGAAACATTCGGGCCGCTCAAATTGCAGAGGCGTATATACCAAAGGATATGAATGGATTTTTACAAGGTGGAACAGAAAGCATGAATTTAGCAAAAGATGCGATTGCTTATGCACTTATGAAAAATCATGAAGATAAATTGGTATTTGAAGAAGGTGAAGTGAAAATAGAAGCTCCAGTACCGGCGCCAGGAAAAATTATATGTGTAGGTCACAATTATCGTGAGCATATTTTGGAAATGAAACGAGAATTACCTGCATTTCCGGTCATCTTTGCGAAGTTTGCGAATACAGTAATCGGTCCAGAAGATGATATTCCGTATTATCCGATTTCTGAACAACTAGATTACGAAGCCGAATTTGCTTTTGTAATCGGAAAGCGTGCTCGAAATATTTCAGAAGGAGATGCCCTCGAATATGTAGCAGGTTACACAATTGCAAATGATATTACTTATCGTGATATTCAGCGCCGTACGATTCAATGGCTTCAAGGTAAGACAGTTGAAGGAAGTGCCCCAATGGGACCGTGGTTAATTACATCAGATGAATTAACGAACCCGTCTGGTTTGGAAATCGTTTTAACGGTAAATGGAGAGACACGTCAGCAATCTAATACTGCTAATCTAGTATTCTCGGTACAATATCTCGTTTCGTTTTTATCTGGTTTAATGACACTAGAGCCAGGGGATGTCATTTTAACAGGTACGCCAGGTGGGGTAGGTGTTGCACGTAATCCGCAAGTATTTCTTAAAGATGGAGATATCGTTCGTATTGAAGTTGATGGAGTAGGCGTACTTGAAAATAAAGTAAGACAAACAGTAGAGGTGCCAGTACTATGACGAAAAGTTTGCAAATCCACGCAGCCGAATCTGTTTATGAATCAATCGATAAGATCAAGACTATTGTTAAGCCTTTGCCAGAGGAAATCATCTATTGGAAACCTTCAGAAGATGAATGGTCAATTATGCAAATTATTACACATGTAGCGGAAGCTGTCCCGTATTGGGCAAAAGAAATTAACAATATTAAATTGAACCATGAAAACTTATGGGGGCGTGGTTTAACAGATGAAGTACGTCTACAAGCAGTATCAGAAGAGAATATTAATAATCAGTCTATAGAAGAAGTCATAGAGCAGTTGTATTCTATACCACTTATCATAGAAAATGTACTAAACACATTAACAGACGAAGAGTTAAATATTCAGGCTCCAAGTCGCAATCCCCGATTTAACAATAAGTCGATTGACTTTATCGTGAATCACCTCATCGTAGAACATACAGAAAAACATTATAAACAAATCGAGCGGAATTTATGTAAATTTAATGAACGATAAAGGGGGCAAATAAAATGGCGGAAAAAAATGCTTTTTTTGAAAGTACACTCGTACAAGATTTCAACCGTGATATAGAACAATATCATCTCGGACCACTTTGGAACGCGATTCCAGATTTAATGAAACATACACCTGAACCTCATGCACAAGCGTACCTTTGGAAAGCTGAATTGCTTCAAAAGAAGTTAACGGAGGCGACGCAAATATTTACACCAGACCGCGGGGGAGAACGCCGGGCCATCTACTTTCAAAATCCTGGACTTAATTATAGAAAACCTTGGGGATGGGCATCGACCACCCAAACATTATATGCAGCGGTTCAATTGATACAACCTGGAGAAACCGCTCCGTCACATCGGCATGTTCAAAATGCGTTACGTTTCGTTATGGAAGGAGAAGGGGCTTATTCAATTGTGCAAGGAGAGCGTATTTTCATGGAACGAGGAGACTTTTTAACAACTCCAAATGGACTGTGGCATGGACATGGTCACACAGGTGACAAACCGATGATTTGGATGGATTGCCTTGATATTCCGACCATTTATTATCTCGGCGGTACGTTCTTTGAGCCGTATCCAGAAAAAATTGAACAGCCAAACGTACCAGACAATTATACCGCTCAGCGTTATGCAGGTGGAATGGTTCGCCCGGTTTCAGACCGATATGCAAAGAAAGCACCACTTAGTTCCTACAAATGGGCAGGGACGGAAGCTGCACTTAACGGATTAAGTCGTTTTGAGCCAGATGCGTTTGATGGTTATGCGGTTGAATATATCAATCCATCGAACGGTGAAACAGCGTGTCCAACGATTGCAGCTTGGATGCAAAAACTGCCGAAGGGATTCAAAGGAAAAGCGCATCGCCATACACATGCATCAATCTATCATGTACATGAAGGAGCAGGATATACGATTATTAATGGTGTTCGCTTCGACTGGTCTAAAGGCGACTTCTTTGTTGTACCAAACTGGGCATGGCACGAACACGTTGCGCTAGAAAATAGTTATGTATTTTCAACAAATGACCTGCCTATTTTAGAAAAGTTCGGATTAGAGCGGAAGCAGGAATATGAGAATAATAACGGATATCAAACAATCACAGGAGAGTTTGAACCAGCTTTACCTTAATTTGGCTTACAAAAAAGCGCCCACATATCATACTAGTGGGCGCTTTTTTTGTTATTTATATGATTTAATAAGCCTTCAGCACATGAAGTAAATAATCCTTACGATTCAGCGGATTATAATCAACACGTTTTCGAGTAGGGAAGGGAGCCGTAAGTTTTGTAAAACCACCTGGCCTTGTTGCAAAGATTCCTTCTCCTTCAGTAAATGAATGGAGCATTCTTTTAAAATCCTCTGTTTTCGCAACAGGTAATGATCCTGTTAAATGGTAGGAGTCATTATATAATTTAGGCTCTCTAAAAGTTGCTGAAATAGCAGCAAGCTTATACATTGCGGTACTAATTGCGTGCTCTGGTACAGTTAATTCAAATTCGTTTAATGGCTCATATACACATGTTTCAGCTTGCTTTAAAGAATTCATAAATACGAGTGGTGTTAAGTTTCTAAAGTCACTCGCTGTTGTAACAGGGCTTGCATAACCAGTATGGGCTAGCGTAACGATAATATCGGTAACTTCCCATCCGTATAATCCTTGTTTTATCGTCTGAAATACAGTATCTTCAATTGCTTTATGAAATGCTAAAGGCAGTGATCCAAGTTCAACACCTAACTTATACGTTATACCAGAATTAAGTTCACCAGGTTCCACTTTGAAGCCGATTGTTGCGTAAAATGGATTCGCTTTTTCACCCATTACTTCAACGCTATTACCTACGCCAATTGGTTTCTCAATACATACAACTCGTGTATTTGAGAAAGTGACCTGCAAATTATACTTCTCACAAAGTGTTGTTTCAATAACCTCTTTTTGTACTTCACCGAATAGGCGAATGTACAGTTCATTATGAATATCGTCTTTCCACACTTTAATGAGCGGATCTTCTTCGCATAGTTCCATAAGAGCTACATATAAATCATGAGTTCTTTCTTTAGGCATTGCTTCAATAGCCGCTTCCATTTGTGGTTCGGCAAAGCGAATATCCTTTATATAATCCGTCCGCTCACCGATAATATCACCAATTTTTATATTACTCAGTCCCCACACTTTGCAAAACTCTCCGCTTTGAACAGTAGAAGATTGAACGGCATCTCCATTATGAAACATGCACATTTTTTTAATCTTTTCTTTATGTGATAGAAACTCTCCGCGCTGTATATCAACATATTTTCTAACGTGTAAACTACCAGAAAAAACTCTTATATAAGCAACCTTTTCTCCAGAAGGTTCGCGTTCAATTTTAAAAACAACACCAGATAATGTTTCATCTTGTGCCGATGTATTAGCTGGAATTAGGGCCGGAAGTTTTTCAAGTAGTTCAGTTACGCCCATACCTGTCATGGCTGAGCCGAAAAAGATTGGATACACATTAGCTTGCTGTATTTGTTTTTCTAGTTCTTTTCTTAATAGTGAGTCCGGTATTATTTCATTATTTACATATGACGCAAGCAATGATTCATTGTATGGTATTAATCGCTCTATACAGTCTTCATATGATCTATATTCAAAAATACGAGCTTCCTTTGTTCCTTCGTTTTGGACAGAGTAGAAGGGGAATGCTTCATTTGAAAGGATTGTTTTTATTTGTTTTACAACTTTTTCAGTATTTGCACCACTACGATCAATTTTATTAACAAATAAAATTGTCGGTATGTTTAGTTTCTGTAATGTCCGCATTAAAATCTTTGTTTGTGCTTGCACACCTTCAACGGCAGAGATAACTAAAATCGCACCGTCTAAAACCCGGAATGATCGCTCCACTTCAGCTATAAAGTCAGCGTGTCCAGGTGTATCAATGACATTTACTTTTAAACTGTCAATAAAGAAAGAAACGACAGATGCTTTAATCGTAATTCCGCGCTGTCTTTCTAATTCCATTGAGTCAGTTTGCGTATTGCCACTATCTACTCGGCCAACTTCTTTAATCACATTCGTTTCATAAAGAATACGCTCAGTCAAACTCGTCTTGCCGGCGTCTACGTGCGCGACAATCCCTATATTTATTGTTGTCATATGTGAATATCCTCATTTCATTTTCCATTTTTATTTCCTCATTTCTATTTGTGTATTGCCGCATTACAATCACTCTCCAGTCATTTAAATTAGTACTATTATAGTGCAATTAACATTTTTTGTAACGCGACAAAGCGCCTTAATTTGGAAAAATAAAAATGTAAACAAAATGCTTGCATTCTAAATCGATATAGATTATATTAATTGACATATCAACTATTGATACATCAAACGTTTTTTGTTTTTCATGTAAAGGAGGGGTAATTTGACAAGTTCATGCTCAAAAGAAGCAATAATTTTATATAAATTACACTTTCTCAACAAAGAAGTAAGTTCGAAATTTGAAGGGTGTACGGGTATGAGTCAATCTAGACTAGAGCTTATACTTCAGTTATATGAAGTAGATGAAATTAGTCAAAAAGCACTTCAGCAAGAAGTGAATATTGATAATGCCGCGATTACGAGGCATTTAAAACAGCTGGAAGCAAACGGAATGATTACAAGACGTAAAAATCCAGATGATAACAGAATTACGTTAGTTTCTCTTACAGAAGAGGGGCGAAATAAAATTCAAGTGTATCAAGAGGAAAAAGAGCGTTTCGCTACTTCAGCATTTAAAGGATTAAGTGAAGAAGAGCGCGACAATCTTTTAACGATGTTAGACCGCATTCAAGAAAATATAAAAGAACTTTAAAAAGGGAGAATACAACTATGACTAACTCAGTAAAAACAAATGATTTTAACGAAATTTTAACAGGACGCCGTTCAATTCGTAAGTACGATCCTTCAGTGAAAATTAGTAAAGAAGAAATGACAGAAATCCTTACAGAAGCAACACTTGCACCATCATCTGTAAACATGCAACCATGGAGATTCCTTGTTATTGAAAGTGACGAAGCAAAAGCAACACTTGCGCCACTTGCGAAATTCAATCAATCTCAAGTAGAAACATCTTCAGCGATGATTGCTGTATTTGGTGACTTAAACAACTTTGATAACGCAGAAGAAATTTACGGTACAGCAGTTGAACGTGGTTTAATGCCAGCTGAAGTAAAAGAAGATCAAATGCAAAAACTTTCAGGTTACTTCTCAATGGTTACACCAGAAGTAATGAAAGATACTGTTTTAATTGATGGTGGTCTTGTAGCAATGCAATTTATGCTAGCAGCTCGTGCTCACGGTTATGACACTTGCCCAATTGGTGGATTTGAAAAAGACCAAATCGCAGAAGCATTCGGATTAGACAAAGAGCGTCACGTACCAGTAATGTTAATTTCAATCGGAAAAGCAGCAGACAGTGGTTACCAATCAGTACGTCTTCCAGTTGAAAAAGTTGCTGAGTGGAAGTAATTTTATAAATACAGAAATAAGTGAGATATGAGAGGGGAAACACCATGATTATTATTCACGGAATATTTCAAGTAGATCCAGCAAAACAACAATCATTTTTAGAAGAAATTCAGCCACTACTTCATGGTTCAAGAGAAGAAAGTGGAAATGTATCTTATGATCTTTATAAAGATACGGAAAAAGAAAGTGTTTATACGATGGTAGAAGTATGGAAAGATGAAGCAGCAGTTGCGAGTCATAATACGAGTGAACACTTTACATCTTTCGTTAGCAAAGCACCACAATTTTTAACTGCTCCACTTGATATAAAAGTTTATAGTGGTGAACTAGTAAAATAATTAGGTAGAAAAAGATGACTTTAGCATATGGCTGAGGTTATCTTTTTTATTTTGATAGGAATATATTTACTTCTAACGTAATGTGTTATAATTTGGAAAATAAATATTCTTAATTTTAAAAATATTTAAAGGGGTAGTGAAATGTATGAACATATTAAAGAAAATCACTAACAATATTTCAAAGGTCATTATAGGAAAAGATGAATCGATTGAACTCGCAGCGATAGCCCTTATAGCAAGAGGACATGTTTTATTAGAAGATGTACCTGGGACGGGAAAAACAACATTAGCGAAAAGTTTGGCTAAAAGTGTAGACGCTAAATTTCAAAGAATTCAATTCACAGCGGATACTTTGCCTGGAGATGTTATTGGTCTCGAATATTTTGATGTGAAGGAATCAGATTTTAAAACGAGGTTAGGGCCTATTTTTGCAAATATAGTATTAGTGGATGAAATTAATCGAGCTGTACCGAGAACACAATCGTCGTTACTTGAGGTTATGGAAGAACGTACTGTTACAATTGCGAAACAGACACATTCATTACCAGAACCTTTTTTAGTAATTGCAACGCAAAATCCTCTTGAATCGGCTGGTACATTTCCTTTACCTGATGCTCAATTAGACCGATTTTTACTTACTATACGACAAGGTTATCCTACGAGGGAAGCAGAAAAGGAAATGATGAATCGCTTTCAAACGAATGATCCATTAGAAACGCTACATTCTATTATTTCGAGTGAAGAAATAATAAATATACAAAAACGTGCAAGGGAAGTGTTAGTAGGGAATGATGTGCAAGATTATCTTCTTGAAATTATTGAAGCAACTCGTAAGCATGAGTTAATTGAAATTGGTGTAAGCCCGCGAGGCACATTGGCATTTATGCGGGCAATCCAAGCACGAGCAATATTAAATGAAAGAGATTACTGTACACCAGATGATATAAAACTACTAGCTGCATCCGTTTGTGCTCATCGTTTAACGCTAACGATTGAAGGGGAGATGAAAACGACGAAAGAACAAATCATGAAAGAAATTCTTCATACGATTAGTGTGCCAGTGGAGAATGTACGATGAATCAACAGCTTGTGTATACACCTTTAGCGGAGCCTTTCGTAATAGGAGTTATGTCAGTTGTAGCCGTTATTTTATGTGTATTTTCAAGTAATCTACTCATATTATCTCTCGTATTTTTGTATTTAATTTTAATAGGCGCTACGCATATATATATTCGGAAAGTATCTCGCGTTAACTGGAAATACAATCAAGGTAATTCGAACGTTTTTATAGGTGAAACAAATATGTGCAAATTGAAAATTTCAAACAAGTCGATATTTCCTATTTTCAATATCGTATTTCGATTTAAATGTGAAAACAAGCTAACTTGGAATCATGATGAACTAAACAAAAATCATAGTACAGGTTCAAATTATTATTTGAATTTCAATATAAAAGGTGGAGGGACCGTTTCATTTGATTTACAAGCTGTAGCATTAAAAAGAGGTATCGCGAAATGGGAAGAAGTTGAAATTGTTATTACTGATCCATTTGGATTCATAACGAAACATATAACATATAAACAAGTTGATACGCCGTCCTATTTAGTTTTACCAGCCGTTCCGAAAATGCAAGTTCCTGAATTACAAGAATGGTCACGTGGATTTCGAAAAGCGATGTCTTCTCCGCTATATGATGAAACGAAAGTAATGGGAGTGAAGTCTTATGAAAATGAAGATTTTCGTTCTATCCATTGGAGTGCAACGGCAAAAACAGGGACGATAACTGCGAAAAAATATGAACGAACACAATCTGATAAATATGCGATTTATCTCAATTTACAAAATAAAAATGGCGTTTCTTTACGAAATGATATTGAAGAGCTTATTGAATTAACCGCAGGCATATGCAAACAACTGCTCATGCAAGAGTGTTCATTTGAATTATGGATTAACAGCGTGAAAGATAACGGATTATTGCATATAAAGAACGGGGATAATCGGAAACATTTGCAAAATGTATTAAAGGTACTTGCCTCAATATCGGACCAAGATACGCCTGTATCTTCTTCTTATTTTTACACAGCTGGCTTTCGTCGCAAGGAATTGGATGCGGTTCCTTTAATTCTTGGTACTTCTCCAAGGAAATATAGTAGAACGAATAAATGGATTGTAATTAAAGAATAAGAAAGGGCTTATGTTATGTTGAATAAAAAGCGGCATATGAAGGTGAAGTTTTGGAGTGTAAGAGTTTTAATACTACTTTTCTTTGTGGTTAGTGCGATCACGTTATCACAAGGTATTGTGCATGTACAAGACATAGTAAAAGAGCGTTTTTTTAGTGAAAAGAAACCTAAAGAAATTTATAAGGAAACAATAAACAATGAAAATAATGAAGATTATGGCAGACCTTTGGAAGAGACAAAGGTAGGAGATAATGGGAATAGAACGACAACGGGTAAAAAATTTAAAGGTTTTGAAAGGGAAAGTTCATGGGGAGACGTATTTTCTATGCTCTCAAGCTCATGGATTAGTATAGCTTTTTATGTGATTATTGTAATGTCAATTATATATTCCATCTACAAGTACATTAGGAAAAGGTTGACGAAAACTGAAATAATACAGGAGAAAGAATCGGTCACAAAGCAAACTGTGGTAAGAACTATAAAAGATGAAAAAATCATTGATCAGTCAGAAAAGTCATTGCCTACTGATACGATAAGGAAAACGTTAGTTGAATGGGAAAGAACTTTACCATTTCACGAACAGCGAAGGTCTTATGAAACGATGCAACAGTGGTTAAGCAGAATCTGTAGAACACGAGATATTATTCCGATATATGAGTCTGTTCGATATGGTGAAAAGACGTATACGGAGTTAGATGTTAAGAAGACTATGCGGTGGATAGAGCGGGATGGAAAAGGACGACATGAATAATAGAAGATGTACTATAATGAAATAAAAAAGATGGCGGATATAACAAGTAGATAAGTAAATAAAATTAACTGTAAATTAATTTTATTTACTTATATTTAATTACGTGGTAGTGTATACTTACTTTTTTATATCGCTACCAATGGGAAAAGGTTGCCTTAGTAGAGTATTGCGCGTTAAATTCTTTATGAGATTATGTTTGTTTCATTAGTATAGAATGAAAAAGTGATGTACTAGAGTTAAAGAATTAATGGGTAGCATATAAATAAAAAATTATATTTTATTATTAAATTTTTGTAAGGGTGTGAAAATAGAATGAAACCGGTATTGAAAAACATACTTCTTTCCTTTATTTTTTCTGCAGCAGGGATGTGTTGGTTTCTGTTTATGTTAGTTAGAGGAGGCGGAGACTGGTTATTGTCTTGGGTAGGTGTATTAATGGCATTTTTATCTTTATACACATTAATAGATTTATATTGTAAGTATACATACGATAAAAAATTAAGTAAATTGTTTATCAAAGCAACAGTTACTACCTTTAGTTTTGGAGTATTAGGAATCATATTTGGTATAATACACGAGCTATTAACACCATGGAGTCTCAGTTTAATGGTTTGGTATTGGTTGTTAGTGTTACTTTTATTTGTAACGACCATAATATTATTAGTTTTTGTAGTATTTGTTAATCGTAAAAATTATAATATCCCTGGAAGATATAGAATACTTATATTGCTAAATCTATTTCTTACGTTAGGGCCAGTACTATGGCCACTACTTCTTACTATTATCGGAAATGGTATAAACGCTAGTGCAGGATGGTAAAAGTGAATGAAATAAAAAGTTGATATAGGGTTTTAAGTATGTAAGAGAACGTGTTTTCATAAATTGAAAACACGTTCTTTTTTATTGTTAATCTTTATACGAACTTCTTATATTAAGAAAAACTTAAGAAAACATACGAGAAATTATTAAGAAACCAAATATATACTAAAAATCGTCTTCTCCAAAAGAAGAAATAAAAGTATATGAAAAGGTGACATGTAGATGAAAAAGAAAAAGAAAGTATTACTTATCGGTGTATTAATTGCCGGGATTGGGGCTGGAACATATTTTGGTTTAGCAGGTAGTAGTCCGGAAGTAGCGATGGCATATGATACGTATAAAATTACAGAGAAAAAAATTGAAAATGCTCAGAAATTTGGGGGAGAAGTTATTCCGAATGGTATTGAAATGATTGCGTTCGATCTATCAAAAGGGAATTATGAGCTCGCAGTGAAAAAAGGTGATGAAGTAAAAAAAGGACAGTTACTTTTTAAATACAGTGATGCATCTATAAAACTAGAAAAAAGTGAAGCAGATACGCAAAAAAAGTTAGCTGAAAAAGAAGTAGCGTTACTGCAGAAGCAAATTGATAATGCGAAACAAAAGCTGCAAAAGGATAAAGCAAGTGGTGTAGAAAAAGCGATGCTACAAGCAGCTGAGCAAGAAATGCAAGGACAGGAAACACAACTTGAAATGAAGAAGTTTGAAGTTGAAAAGGCTAATCAAATGATACAGGCAATTAAAGAAAAGACGAATGCTTTAGCGGTTACTAGTCCTGCTGATGGTGTGATTGAAGAGATTAGCAAAGAAGCAGATGGGAAAGCAGGAATGAGCGGAGTTACGATTCGAACAGCTGGTTCTTTGAAAGTGAAAGGTCAACTATCTGAATATGAATTATCTCAAGTGAAAGTCGGACAAGAGGTTTCTATTACGTCAAAAATAATAAAAGATAAAGCGTGGACAGGAGCTGTGACGGAAATTGGCACAACACCAATAAAAAGTGCGGATGAGAATAACACAATTTCTAATTATCCATTTGTTGTTACACTAAACAACTCTGAAGAATTACAAACGGGTTTTCATGTCAATGTAATAAGTAAAACCGGCGAAGCAAACGGAACAGTGATTCCGAAAAGCAGCATCGTGAAAAAGGGTGATAAAAACGTTGTATTTATTGTGAAAGACGGTAAAGCAAAGGAACAACCTATCAATATTGATTTTGAAACAGACAACGAGGCGAAGGTTTCTGGTGTGAAAAAAGATGATCAAATTATTTCTAAACCGGAAAAGGATATGGTTGATGGTATGGAGGTTACCACTCAATGATCGAATTAAAAGACATTACGAAATCTTTTCAAAATGGGGAAGAAACAGTTGAAATATTACATGGTATAAATGTAACACTTAACGAAGGGGAATTTACTTCGATTATGGGTCCGTCTGGTTCAGGGAAATCCACGCTTATGAATATTATTGGTTGTTTAGATAAACCGACGGCTGGGATTTATTCATTAGCGGGTCAAAATATATCAAGCATGTCTGAAACAAAATTAGCACACATTCGAAATGAAGAAATTGGCTTTGTGTTCCAAAATTTCATGTTACTTCCGCGCTTAACAGCATTACAAAATGTGGAGTTGCCCCTTATTTATGCAGGGGTAGATAAAAAAGAAAGGCGTGAACGTGCATTAGCAGCCCTAACGAAAGTAGGACTTGCCGAACGATCAAACCATCTTCCAAATGAACTATCAGGCGGGCAAAAGCAGCGTGTCGCTGTTGCTCGAGCGATTGTAAATAATCCGAAATTTATATTAGCTGACGAACCAACTGGTGCACTTGATACGAAAACAAGTAAACAAATTATGAGCCTCTTTTACGAATTAAATAAACAGGGCGCAACAATTATTATCATTACCCATGATCGTGAAATTGGGGAAGCGGCAGCGCGCCAAATTGTAATTCGTGACGGAAATATTGTTCAAGATTGGAGAGGATAAATTTGAATATAAGTGAAAATATACGCATGGCTATATCTTCTATCTTTGCACATAAAATGCGCTCTATATTAACGATGCTCGGAATCATAATTGGAATTAGTGCAATTATCACAATTATTTCAATGGGCGATGGATCGAATGAGAAGCTGAAAGCAGAGTTAAGCCAAGGGAAAGATGATGAAGTAACCATCTTTTACGAAAATCTTGATTACGGTACAGAGAATGCAAAAATTACCCCTGAAATGATAAAGCGGATCGAGCCCGTTCAAGGAGTAAAGGCTGTGTATCCGAATGTAAGTATGGACGTGAAAGTATTTTCTAGTGCAAAAGGAACAAAATTAAGTTTAAATGGTGGAACAGGTAATTTTATGGAGGATAATAAACTAACAATTACCCATGGACGAGAGTTAAATGATCGAGAGTTAGAACAACCAACGCCAGTTGTAATTATAAACGAAGCGGCATTTACAAAATTATTTCATGAGTGGGAAGATGATCTGTACATTGATATAAAAGGAAAACCTTATAAAATTATTGGAGTTTACAAAAGTGAAGAAAGGTTTATTTCTCCAAGTCCTGCAGGGTATACATCACTTGAAAATACGCCACTAATTTCAGGAGTAAGTGAATACGATACAATCACAGTAAAATTACATACTAGAGAGGATCGAGAAAGTGTTGGAAAAGAAGCAGTGGCACGAATAAATGAAATCAAATCGCCAAAATTTGAACATAAATTCAAAGCTTCAGAAGATGGAGACGAATTTATGGGAGATTTAGACGAATCTACGAATATGATGAAAATGGTTTTTGGTGGAATTGCTGGAATCTCATTATTAGTAGGTGGCATCGGTGTTATGAATATAATGCTTGTATCTGTAACAGAACGTACGCGTGAAATTGGTATCCGAAAGGCACTTGGTGCAACGCGTAGTAAAGTATTAATGCAATTTCTTATTGAATCTTGTATTTTAACAGCATTAGGTGGCTTAATCGGATTTATACTTGGCGTATTCTTTGCATGGTTAATTGCGATTTTTGCAGAGTGGCCTTTAATCGTTTCAGTAAACTTAGGACTAATGTCGGTTGGGATATCTATGTTTATCGGTATTGTATTTGGTATATTACCAGCAAATAAGGCGGCCAAATTAGATCCAATTGAGTGTTTACGATATGAATAAGTTGAGGAGAGAATATAACTTTTGTTATGTTCTCTTTTTATATTTGGATAAACGCTTTTTCTCAGCCGATCGTATCAAATTTTGAACGTAAGTATTTCGTAAGGAATGGATAAGAAAAAAGAGAGTTTTATCATATAGGATGAAAGTATAGCTTGAATCAATATGATATGAATAGAGGAGAGAAAGCCTTATGAAAAAATGTTATTCTATTAAGTTAGCGAGTTTGGCAATTTTATTAGCGGGTACTACTTTATTCACACCAGGTTTTACTGTAAAAGCAGAGTCTACTCAAAATATTTCTAGTTCGTCAGAAGCGCAGGATCAAAAGAATCGGAATGGTTGGAAACAAGTCATGCAGGAAACAATCCAAATTGGAGCGCCAGGGGTACTAGCTAAGACGTATAATAATGGAAAAATTAGTAGTTATAATGCTGGCGTCGCGGATTTAAGTACAAAGAAATCGATGAAATCAGATTATCGCTTTCGGATTGCTAGTGTGACGAAGACTTTTACTGCTACGACTGTTCTTCAATTAGTAGGAGAAAATCGCGTGCAACTTGACGATCCAATTGAAAAATGGTTACCGGGTCTCGTAAAAGGAAATGGGTATGATGGCAATCAAATTACGATACGTCAACTTTTGAATCATACGAGTGGTATAGCTGAATACTTAAAGTCAAAAGACGCGGACTTTACGAATACAAGAAAATCGTATACAGCTGAAGAATTAGTGAAAATTGGACTTTCTTATCCACAAGATTTTTCACCAGGTAAGGGATGGTCATATTCAAACACAGGATACGTAATACTAGGAATGCTTATTGAAAAAATAACTGGAAATAGTTATGCGGAAGAAATTGAAAAGAGAATTATTGAACCTCTGGACTTGTCAAACACATTTTTACCAGGGAATTCAACCGTTATTCCAGGAAATAATCATGCTCGAGGGTATTTGAAAATTGACGGAACGAGTGAGCTGAAAGACGTAACCTATTATAATCCGAGTATAGGTAGTTCAGCTGGAGATATGATTTCTAATGCGGACGATTTAAATAAATTCTTTTCATCTTTACTCGGTGGTAAGTTACTGAAGGAACGTGAGCTAAAAGAAATGCTTACTACAGTTCCTACAGAAGGAGAAGGTGTTGGTGATGCATATGGCCTTGGAATCTATGAGACTAAACTTCCAAACGGTATTTCAGTTTGGGGTCACGGAGGAGCAATTCCTGGGTTTATGACTTTTGCTGGCGGAGTAATTGGAGGCAAGCATACATTTGCTGTCAATGTTAACTCTTTAGGTCCGGTTGATATTCTTAAACAGTTTAATAAAATGATGCAAATAGAATTTAAGAAATAGATGAAAAGAATGCAAATGGCATCCTGCTTTAAAGGAAAGTATTAGCATTCATAGTATGACATCAAGTGTAATTCAACCTTATAGTTTAGTATAAAAAAGGATGTCAGTTACACGACATCCTTTTTTATTGAGGATCAAAGAGAGTTTATAATTCTGAAAATTGTTATTTTTATAATCATTTCATATAATGAAAGGTATAGGGCTATACAGGGGAGTAATGAATGGAGAATACTTTAGTTAGTTAATTGTTTTTATTTTAATAAATAAAAGTAAATTGATTTGGAGTGAAATTCATTGGGAGAAAATCAGTTTAGATGGAGTAACAAGCAATTAAGAGAACATGTTGAAGTAATAGATGGCAAAAGAAGTCCGCACATTTTGTTCAAGAATGCAACATATTTAAATTCCTATATGCGCGAGTGGGTGCAAGCAAATATTTGGATCTATGATGACCGCATTATATATGTAGCAGAAAAACTACCAGAGCAACTACACGAATGTGAAGTCATTGATTGTGATGGAAAGTATATAGTTCCAAGTTACATAGAACCGCATGCACATCCATATCAATTATATAATCCTGAAACTTTAGCAAATTATGCGATGCAATTTGGGACGACGACGTTTATTAATGATAATTTAACTTTATTTTTCACATTACAACGTGAAGAAGCATTTCGTGTATTAGATGAATTTGAAAAGATTCCAGCAAGTATGTATTGGTGGTGTCGTTTTGATGGGCAAACTGAATTGCAAAACGGCGAATCTTTATTTAATCGTGAAGAAATAATAGGGTGGCTTAAGCATAAAGCAGTTCTTCAAGGCGGTGAGCTAACGGCGTGGCCAAAGTTATTACATGGCGATGATGAAATGTTATATTGGGTGCAGGAAACGAAACGATTACATAAAAAAGTGGAAGGGCATTTTCCAGGAGCATCTGAAACGACTTTAGCAAAGTTAAAGCTGTTAGGTACAGATTGTGATCATGAAGCGATGACAGGGCAGGAAGCTTTCGCTCGTCTTATGCAAGGTTACACTGTTTCCCTTAGGAATTCTTCAATCCGCCCAGATTTAGAAGTTTTACTGAAAGAATTGCTAGAACTAGGAGTAAAGCAGTTTGATAGATTCATTCTCACTACAGACGGCTCACATCCGTCATTTTATGAAAATGGAATGACGAATAGGATGATAGAAATAGCGATAAAGCAAGGGGTTCCAGTAATTGATGCTTATCATATGGCAAGCTATAATATTGCTCGTTATTATAATGTGGAGCATTTACATGGTTCAATTGCGACAGGTAGAATTGCTAATATTAATATTTTGGAAAGTAAAGAAAATCCGATTCCAATAAGTGTAATTGCAAAGGGGAAATGGATGAAGCGTGACGGAATAAACAAAAATGCATCATTACATATAGACTGGAGTAAATTCAAAGTAACGCCATTATTATTAAACTGGTCCATAGAAAAAGAGGATATGATTTTTTCTCATAAAATGGGTATACAATTATTAAATAACGTTATAACAAAACCATATATGAGTGAAATCGATTTAAACCGTGATGAACTTTCTCTAAATCATGATGAGTGTTTTCTTATGATGATTGCTCGTGATGGTACGTGGCGAGTGAATACAGTTGTAAAAGGCTTTGCAAAAAAATTAGGAGGCCTTGCTAGCACTTATTCTGGTACAGGTGACATCATTCTTATTGGGAAGAATAAAGAAGATATGCTTACAGCTTTTCATAGAGTAAAAGAGCTTGGCGGGGGAATGGTAATAGCTGAAAAGAATGAAGTATTACACGAAATTGCATTACCATTGCTCGGGATTATGTCTAATTTGAAAATGAATGAATTAATACAGGAAGAGAAACAGATGGTGAAATTATTGCAAGAGCGTGGCTACGCATATGACGATCCGGCATTTACCATTTTATTCTTTTCTGCGACGCACCTGCCTTTTATACGGGTAACGCCTATAGGACTATATGATGTGAAAAATAGTAAGGTAGTGGCTTCACCGGTGAATTTGATAAAGCAATGTTAATATGAAAGGCCCTATAAAAGTCCAATTTATAGGGCCTTTCACATTGTTAGCATAAGAATATTGCAAGCCTCAAATAATATAGTATCTAAGTTACTTGAGGTGAAACGTAAGTATGAAAAAAATATTGTATATTTTAAGTGTATTTATATTATGTGTATCTATTCAACAAGTTGTACATTCTCAAACAGATGCACCAGAGCTATCTTCTGATTGTCTTGAAAAAAGGAAAATTCGAGATGACAAGCATGTGAAAAATATAATAAGTGATATTAAATCCACATTTAATTTAAAAATTGATGAACATAGTTTTTGGGAAGTAAGTAAAAGAGATCTGGAGGCTGCGCATTTGATGTATGGTGGGTGGGAAAATGATTCTTATTATAATTCGCTAACTAAAATTTATGATAGTGGTGGATTTAGCGAGCAGCCTAGCTTATTCATGAGGGTACAAGAAGCATTTTTACTTTATAAAGAAAAAGATAATATCAATGTAATGAAACACTTAAACCTAGATGTTGAAAAAGGGGAATGGATCGTTATAGAAACGAAAAAGAAGAAAGGGAAAAAAGTGAAATTCAAGCCGTTACAATGTGAAAAAAAATATTTGAAAAAGAGAAATGAGTACCATAATCTAAAATGAAATAACGGAATTTTGAATGCGGAAAATTTCGTTAATAATTGTAAATAAAGTGGTTGGAATTCCTAGTAATTTCGCCATAAAAAAACGTCATTTTTTATTTTAAAATGACGTTTTTTATACTTAAAGCTTTTGCATCGCACTTTCAATCCTCTTCACCAAATCAGTTGACACTTTATGAAAATACCCTAAAACGACCTTTCTAATATCATCGGAGATAACTTTCAAATCACTAGCTAAGTTTTTAGCAAGATGTTCTTTTTCAATCGGTTTTAACTTCGCATAAAATTCACTAGGCTGCGTAAAGTCATCCTGTTTCGTAATAGAAGTTCTTTCAAGTTTACCTTCAACGTATCTTCCGTCACCGCTCGTTATTTGATTAGCAGGTGTCCAATTTTGCTGTTGGTTAATTGTTATTTTGCGAAATTCAGGTCCAATTCTTCTTCTTTGTGAATCACTATAAATGTTAGCGCGTCCTTGCAGCATTTTATCATCTGATAATTCAGCGCCGTCTAGTAAATTAGAAGGGGAGAAAGCGACTTTTTCTACTTCTTCCATATAATTTTCAGGATTTTTATTTAATATCATTTTGCCGACTGGTATAAGAGGATACGACTTTTCATCCCATACCTTTGTATCATCTAAAGGGTCATAAGAAAGATGTGCTTCATCTTTCGGATCCATGAGCTGGACATATAAACCATATTCCACTGGTTTACCATTTGCAATTGCATCATATAAATCTTTCCCGCTATAATCAGGGTTTTCGGCAGCCAGTTTATTTGCTTCCTCACTAGTAATGAATTGTACACCTTCAAATGGGTACCAATGATACTTTACATACTTTCGAGTACCTTCTGCATTTCTCCAAACATATGTATTAACACTATGTCCTGGGATGTGGCGAAGACTTTTGGCCGTACCAGCATCAGAGTATAAATGGACAACGAAATGAATGGATTCAGGTGCTCTAGCGACAAATCTCCAAAATCTATTCGGGTCTATTAAGTTATTTATAGGTGAAGGTAACAACGCTTGAATCGTTTCAGGGAAACGCATCGGATCACGAACAGAAAAGACAGGAATGTGATTACATAAAAGATCGAAAATGCCTTCCTTTGTATAAAACTTTGTAGAAAAACCGCGTACATTTCTAGAAGTGTCAGGTGTTCCTTTCGTACTAACAGCTAATGAAAATCGAACCATAACAGGAACTTTCTCATTAGAATTTTGTAGAAAACTTAACTTTGTATGTTCTGACATTGGATAGATCGTTTGAAAATAACCGAACGCACCAAATCCTTTTACATGAACAGGTCTTTCTAAAATTTTTTCGTGAATAAATTCTTGTAACGTCTCGTGAAGTACACTATCTTGCTTTAAAATAGGTCCACGTGAACCAACTGTTTGAGAGTGATGTTTGGCTGGTTCATTAAGTTCTCGATTGATATTAAAGGATTCTCCTAATAAAGATTCCCGCTGTTTATCATGTTTTTCATCCATCGATATAGCCTCCAAATCTTTTTTGTCCATTGTTACTAAATATGATTTTATAGCGTTGATTATGTATGACACGCAAAGTTCAAACTAGTAACAGACCGCTAGATGAAAAAAACACGTATGTAGTGGACCTGTTGAAATAGAAGAAATTATGGAAAAATGAATATCGGGAAGAAAATTCCTATTAAAATATTAATCTGAAAAATGAATTTATACATGAATTTATAGAGAATGAACATAAATAAACAGGGGAAATAACTAGGAGGAATTTAAAATGTCGGATTGGTTTCAATTAGATAAAGAATACATTATGCCTACGTATTGTCGTACGGAGGTTGCGATAGAAAGAGGAGAAGGAAGTAAACTTTATGATGTAGATAGTAAAGAGTATTTAGATTTATTTTCTGGTGTAGGAGTAAACGTATTAGGATACAATCACCCTAAAATTGTGCAAACAACAATGGAACAAGTTACGAAATCGTTGCATCTTCCATTTCATTTTTTAAATCCAGTTGCGATTGAGTATGCAAAGAAATTAGTTGATTGCTCTTTAAAAAACGGAAAGGTCTTTTTTACAAACTCTGGTACGGAAGCGACAGAAACGACGTTAAAATTAATTGATAAATATAAATCTATTACGAATGAAGAACGTGACGGAGTAGTTGTGCTGAAAGATAGTTTCCACGGGCGAACATTAGGGGCGTTACATTTTACGAGACAAGAAAATGTATATCAAAATTTCCCTAAAACATCGATTCCTGTATATGAAGTGGAACGTGAAAATATAGAACAATTAGAAGAAATAATTATTAACGAAAATCCCATTGCAATTATGTTAGAGCCTGTTTTAGGAAGCGGGGGGATCTATCCTTTATCAAGTGAATATTTACATGGTGTTCAATATCTATGTGATAAATATAATGTACTTCTCATAGTCGATGAAGTACAAAGTGGTATGGGGAGAACAGGAAAACTATTCGCTTATCAAAATTTCAATATTACACCCGATATTATTCAAATTGGCAAAGGAGCAGGAGGCGGGATACCGCTAGGGGGAATTATTGTAGGTGAAAAATTATGTGATGTATTTGCACCAGGAGATCACGGCACAACGTTTGCTCATTCTTCAATGGGAACCGCTTTAGGGTTAACGGTTTTAAATACATTGATTGACGATGGTTTAATGCAAGAAGCGTATGAAACGTCACACTATCTAAATGATAAATTGCAAGAAATTCAGAAAGAAAATTCTTATTATATTCAGGAAGTACGCCATGCTGGTATGATGTTTGGAATTAGTTTGAATGATACGAATGAAAACGTAAAGAAATTACAGGTAAAGCTAATGGAGAAAGGGATGTTAGTTGACGTTACACAAGGGAACATCATCCGTTTACTTCCGCCATATATAATTACAAAAGAAGAAATCGATACATTTGTTAATGAGTTTATCTCTTGTATGCATAGTTTAGCAGCTACAAGCGTTTAAAAACTTTAATGAAAAATCACCTTATTTTTAATGCAAATAGGAAGAAAATAGTGGTAAAAAAATAAAATTACGTAAAAAAATAAAAAGCTGAAAAAGGTACTCATATAGCGCCTTCTTCAGCTTTTTATAATACTAAAATTAATTAACCTAAGGAGCATCTCATTGGACAAATAATTAATTATGTGAAACAATAATAACAGATAAGGAGACATTAATTTTCCTTAAGTGCTTCTAATTAATTTTATTCAATAAGAGAAGGTGTGCTTAAAGAAGTTAAATTAAATAAGGAGCTGTTTTATTATATGCAACAAAATAATGATTTGAATTTTGAACCTCAAGACGTTAATATTGTCAATCCTAAACAAGCCAGGAAAGCAGTAATTGCTACTGGTATAGGGAATGCAATGGAGTGGTTTGACTTCGGATTATACGCGTATTTAGCGGTTATCTTAAGTCAATTATTCTTCTCAGGTGTTAATAATAGTGGATTGCAACTTGTACTTACATTCGGTACATTTGCAGCAGCCTTTCTCGTTCGACCAATCGGAGGTGTATTCTTTGGTAGAATAGGAGATAAGTACGGCCGAAAAATCGTGTTAAGTACTACTATTATTTTAATGGCACTTTCTACATTATTCATCGCATTACTACCAACCTATGAACAAATTGGTGTATGGGCACCAATACTACTTTTAGTTGCCAGAATGATTCAAGGCTTCTCTACAGGCGGCGAATATTCAGGTGCAATGGTTTATATCGCAGAATCTTCTCCAGATAAAAAGCGTGGTATACTCGGTAGTGGTCTTGAAATTGGAACACTCTCAGGTTACATTGCTGCATCGGTAATTGTTACCATTTTGACGTTATTGTTAACAGATGAACAAATGCTCAGCTGGGGCTGGCGTATTCCTTTCTTAATAGCTGCACCAATTGGTTTGGTCGGTTTATATTTACGCCGTCATTTAGATGAATCTCCCATCTTTGAAGAGATGGAAAAAGCACAAGAGGAATCTGAAGACAACGAACAATTTTCATTTATGGATATATTAAAATATCACAAAAAAGACTTCTTATTAAGCACAGTTATTGTCGCCTTCTTTAATATTACAAATTATATGATTCTTTCGTATATTCCTTCTTATCTAACTCAAGTACTTAAAGTCAAAGAAACAACTGGCTTATTAATTATTTCTATTACGATGGCACTTATGATTCCACTGGCCCTTTATTTCGGTAAATTAAGTGATAAAATTGGTAATAAACGTGTCGTGCAAATTGGTTTACTTGGTTTAACAGTATTTGCAATTCCAGCATTTTTACTAATAGGTAATGGACATATTGCAGCTATATTTGCAGGTATTTTCATTTTAGGATTCTTCCTAAGTGTATATGAAGGAACACTACCTTCATTATTACCATCACTATTTTTCACCGATGTACGTTATCGAGCACTTTCGATCTCATTTAATATTTCTGTATCGATATTCGGTGGAACAACACCGCTCGTATGTTCATACTTAGTTCATGCAACCGGTAACCCGCTTGCACCGGCATTTTATTTAGCAGGTGTAAGTATTATTGGATTAGTTGCATTTAGTGTATTATTCGTTACAACTTCAGGACGTGCACTTAAAGGTTCATATCCTACAGTTGAAACGAAAAAGGAAGCACACCTAATCGCTAAAGAAGACCCTGAAGAAACACTTTGGTGGCATGAAGAGTCGTTAGAAATTGAAGCAGGGAAAAATGCTTCAATTTAAAAAGTAACTTAGAAGTATAAAAAGACTCCTATGAAAATAGGAGTCTTTTTTGTTATGTTATTTCTTTCTTTTCTTCAAACTCTTCTGATACAAGTAAAGTTTATGAATCTCTTCCTTAAATTCTTGAAGTAGTATCATATCCTCACGATTCGAATATCTTACTGCATTATAAGCATCTATAATAATATGACTCTGAATATTTGCACCTTCTTCAAGATTTATTCTTTCTAACCAAGCCTCAACCGTTTCTCCTCGCTCTCGGTTTAAAGGGGGGGATAGTTTGCTCTCGAGTTTGAAAATTTCTTTCCGAATTTCGTTATTTGGTGGTTTATTTCGTTTGAACCGTTTTTGACCTGTTCCTTCTTTATCAGCAATGATAGTAGATTCGAAGATAGGCATATTTGGTAAACTTAAATGTTTTCGTTTTTTTACTATTTTCCAAACGACGTAAATAGCGATGGCTGTACATGCTATTATTGTAATGCTATTAATGAGAGTTGGATCAAAAGGACGCTGCCCCAATTCCTCTTTAATTTGTGGATCTTTTAAATTTCCTTTATTCGACCAAAAGTCGTCTGTATCTTTTAATGCAGCTGCCGAGAACAATGGATTTAAAGCATAACCAAATCCTAAGGCAACTACTTGTATGATATAAGAAAAAAGAAGCCGAATATAAGGAAATACCGGAATAAGTAAAGCGCTAATTATTCCAATCGTAATAATAGAAGTGAAACGTAATAGCTGTTGATTGCGATTGGAACCTGTTAACCAAAATGTAATCATTATGTGTAAAGTTAATAGTAACAATTTCCACAATGGCGGAAAGGGGGCATAAAATATAGCTGAAACGACAAACCATACAATACCGCCTAACGATTTTTGTACTGGATATCCCGGTCCAACAGAGTGTACGATAAAGAAAAACAGTGGTAATAATATTGTGCCTAAAATAGAGAAAGGTAGAAATAAAGAACAACCGATTATTTGAATAACTAACAGTAGTACAAAACCTGTTGTTTTCTTATTCATAAATTTATGAATAAGAAATACTCCTACATAACCGGTCACTAAAAATATAGCAATACCAATGAGTTCATCTCTTTCCGTTAATAATGAAAGAAGGATGAGCAGAATAAAGTCATTAACGTGATAGAGCCAAGTTTTCAAGCTTTTCCACCATCCCTTCATTATTAATGAGAAACGTAGGCTGAGATAGAAGAGGAAGCTCATTCTTCTGCAAACCAATGTATATCATTGTAGACGAGCGTTCCCTTTTTCTCGTTACATAGTGAAGAAATCCTTGTTTCGGAAGTAACGTACTATCATCTGAAATACGTGCTAATTCCTCTAAAGCCTTCCCGTAATGTGTTTGTCCTTCGTTTAATGGTAAATGCAATGCACCAACTTCTGCTAAAACACTAATAAATAACTCAAACGGAATTTGATGCTTCGTTGCGAATTGACAAATGTACGTTGTGAATGAAACAAGGTCTTCTACATTTTCTTTCCAACCGAATCCGCGATCAGCAGCTAAAGAAAGACAAATCGTCCAACTATAATTTTTTACAGGTTCATATTGCTTCGCTTGTAACGCCTGCATTTTAGCAGATGCTTTCCAATGAATAGAGCGGAAAGATTCACGTTCATATCGTTTAACACCGATAATGGATGTTTCATCATTGTAAAAAGAGAAATTCGTTCGATACGAACCTGTTAATAGTTGCTGGAGTTCTTGTAAACCGGCTACTTCTTTAGGAGTAGGGTATACAATAATTTCAGTCTTTAATTTATCGAAAACAGGTAAATGTACAGTTAATAAATGAAAAGGGTCTTTTAAAACACATTCGAACTGTTCAATTTGAAACACACCACGCTTCGTTGCGGTTAATGTTAAATCCCATTTTTGCGCTGAATGAGCAGGTTGTGAAAATGGGAAAGAAAATAACGTTTTCGATATTTGTTCAATCCCTTGATCCTTATGCGGTATAAGGGACGAATTTAAATGAAAATAACAAATGCCGTTAACGAGTGGTATATTTGCTCCATTTTTTAAATGAATAAAAAACTGTCCAGATTCATCAGGGAAAAGCCGAGTTGTTTGTTTTTCATTTATAACTTGAAATCTTTTCTCTATGTAAGCGACATATTTATAAATGAAAATCGCAAATAAATAGTAGAAGAAAAAGAGAAACATAATAATTCGTTGCGGCAGAAAAAACGTAAATAGTATAGCACCTGGCACAGTTAATTGAATAATATGGAGTTGAAAAAATAAAGGTACAGTTACAACGCGCTGTCCATTCATGCTTGTTCAATCTCCACAGGTACGTCAACTTCTTTTAAAATCCTTTGCGTGATTTCATTTTTTGTCGTGCGTAAGGCACCTTCCATTGATAAGACGATACGGTGATTCCAAACGGAAGGAACTAAAAATTGTATATCTTCAGGTGTGCAATATTCTCTGCCGCGTAAAAAGGCTAATGCTTGAACGGCACGTACTAAAGCTAATGTAGCACGCGGGCTTACACCGTTAGCAATGTAATCATGATTTCTTGTAGCGTGAGCAAGTTTAATAATGTAATGTTCTAACGGTTCTGATACGAAAATTCCTTTCACTTGTTTCTGCGCTTTTAAAATGTCTTCTAAAGAAATGACTGATGTGACGCTTTCTAAAGGTGTATTGTTACGAAAACGACGCATCATTTTTAATTCATCTTCAGGAGCCGGATAACCAATTGAAATCGTCATTAAAAAGCGATCAAGTTGTGCATCTGGAAGAGGAAAAGTTCCTTGTGATTCAATCGGGTTTTGCGTCGCAATAACAAAGAATGGTTTCGGAAGAGGAGTAGACTGCTTTTCAAGCGTTACTTGTCGTTCTTCCATAGCTTCTAACAAACTAGATTGTGTTCTCGGCATCGCGCGGTTAATTTCATCTGCAAGTAGTATATTTGTCATAATTGGTCCAAGTCTTAATTCGAATTCACTAGTTTTTGGATTGAAATATTCAATACCTGTTACATCACTCGGAAGTACATCAGGGGTAAATTGAACGCGAGAAAAATTACCACCAATGCTTTTTGAAATTGTTTTTGCAAGTAATGTTTTTCCGGTGCCAGGCACATCTTCGAGTAGTACATGTCCATCAGCAAGCAATGAAACGAGTAATAGATCTATAACATTGTCTTTACCGACAAAAACGGACCTTATGTTATCTTTCAATTTATTTATCATATGTATCATTCCTTTCAAAATATAAACGGATATTTCTATATTTTAACAAATTATTCAGAAAATTGATATGATTTTTTAATTTAAAGAAATAGATATTAAGTTATTAAATTACTCTTGCATATTTTGGAATATGATTATACAATATCGATATACGATGTATCGTTAGTCGATATATCATGAAGCGATGTATCGGAGGTAGTTATAATGAATGCGAAAGCGCAAAAATATATTCCGTTAACTGAAGCAACCTATTACATATTATTGTCACTTGTGAAGCCAATGCACGGTTACGGAATTATGCAAATGGTAGAAGAGATGACAAATGGGGAAGTAAAACTAGGTCCTGGTACTTTATATGGGAATACGACGAAGTTACTAAAAGAAAAGTTAATAGTCGAAGTTGCCTCTACGGACAGAAAGAAGTGCTACGAATTAACTCCATTTGGTAGAGAAGTGTTAGAGCTAGAGTATAACAGATTGCAAAGATCTGTAAGGAATGGAAACAGTATATTAGGGGAGTGAATGGAAGATGGAGACAAAGAAGATATTCAAACCTTTCGCGGTATGGAGCTTAGAAAAAGAAGAAGCTTTTTTACGGAATATGCACCAACAAGGCTGGGCATTACAAAAATATAATATAATGTATACGTTTAAGAAAACTAAGCCGAAAGATGTAGTATATAAAGCGGATTTTAGATTGGATTATAAAGATTCAAAGGAAAAACAAAAAGAATATATTGAAATATATGAAATGTGTGGATGGAAACATGTAACGAGTTTTGCAAAATGGAATTATTTTTGTAAAGATGTAGAAGAGGAAAAAGAGTTGCCTGATATTTATTCAGAAAAGGAAACGAAGGTACAAAAAATGAAGGAATTACTACAATTTTTTGCCTTTATTTCAATAACTATATTACCCTCAATGTATAACGCATTTTTAAGTTCAACAGAATCAAGAGTGCCAATTTGGGCGAAAGTTATGCTGGGGTTTGTTGGTTGTATGTATATGTATCTCTTTATAAGGCTCTCTTGGAAAATTAAGAAATTGAAAAGCGAAATATTATAATAAAGAGTGGATTTTAAAAGAAGATGATTTCGTAGATAATTATACTGGAATCATCTTCTTTCATTTCTATGTAATTTTATTTTGTTCACTCTTTTTTACATAATAAAAGACTATATATTTAAGGAATATAACTAACAGTTACAAAGAATATTACTAGTAATAATACCTAAAAAAATCATAAATAATGAAGAAACGATTAATAATAATGAACTACTGATTAATACTATTTTATTAGAGTTTTGATGTTTAAAGTGGTAATAAAGTAAAAAGCCGCAAACAGTAGAAACAGTCCATATAGCTAGACTGTAAGGAGTTGTTATCTTCTTCCAATCGAAAATCCAAAAGTAGAGTATGATCATGTGGCAAACTAATAGTAGTAATGCGGATGGAATCATTAATCTGTTATTAAATATCATTTATTTCACCTCTCTTATGTAAATATTACTAAAAGAGTATGGAGTTTAAAATATAATATGGAAGAAATACGTTTTGTACTACCGCATTAAAAGGAAAAATCCCTTATAGAAAAATCTATTTCTATAAGGGATAGTAATGATTTTATGAAAAAGACTGATTTTGAGCAGGTTTAATAAATTGTTCTGGATTTTCAACAAGCCCGCATACAGCACATTGGACACGGTAAGTAGGTCCTTGATAAGCCATATGAAAAGCATTCATCGTTTCATTTGTGTATTCTTCTTCTACTTGACCAGTTTGTGGATTTAATTTGACTGGTTTTACTTGTTGCTCAAGAATATTAAAGCGAGTACGGTTCGTTTTACAGCTTGGACATAGCATTGGTTCCATATGTATACACCTCCATTTGTAGCATTTCTTAAGCAGTATGATTTTATGCAAGTAAAAAAACTTTCTCAATATAAATAGGTGTTTAATGTATTTAAAATTCAGAAAAAATAAAATATAATAAAAGTACGAACTGGTTATGTCCAAACCAAATCTCCTGTTTTATGCCAATAAGCTGGGGGGCCGAGAAATCGGCCTCATTTTTTTGTGCTCGGCTTTATGAGGTACAAGGTTTTTAAAAACATTTGTCGAATTTTTAGAGGTGAAGGTAAAGGGGGAATAATTATGAACTTAAAAATGAAATACATTATTTTATATGTAGAAAAGTTTGAACAATGTCTTCAGTTTTATAAAGAAATTTTAAAATTACCAATAAGAGCTGAACACGGTACATATATTGAATTTGAAACGGGAGCAACAATTTTAGCGATGAATACACGAGAGGATGTTAAGGCGTTAACGGGACTACCTCTTACAGAAGGTGTACTACAATCTTCTCATTTTGAGTTAGGGTTTGTTGTAGAGAATGTAAAGGAAACGATTGAGAAATTAAAAGAACAAGGGGTTAAAGTTCTAGTTGAGCCAATCGTAAAACCGTGGGGACAAACTATTGCTTACATTGCTGATCCAGACGGTAATTATATTGAAATTTGTAGTTCATTAGAATAGAGGGAGAAAAAGAGGATGGGGTTTCCAAAATTAGAAACAGAACGTTTACTATTAAGAGAACTTACACTATTAGATGCAGAAGCGATGTTCCATTATTTTTCAAAAGAATCTGTTATTCGTTATTTCGGAATGGACTCTTTCGAAAATATTGAGCAAGCGAAAACGACTATTCAAACGTTTAGAAAGCGAAATGAAGAGGGAAATGTGTTTCGCTGGGGGATAGAGAAGAAAGGCACGGATCAATTAATCGGTACGTGTGGGTTTCATTTAATTAACAATCACCATAAACGAGCTGAAATTGGCTATGAGCTAGATGATACATATTGGGGACAAGGATACGCAACCGAAGCACTGCAAGCAATGCTAGCTTACGGATTTGAAACGTTGCACTTTATAAGAATTGCAGCTGTCGTATATATAGAAAATGAAGCTTCCCGTAATTTATTAAAAAAATCTGGGTTTCAAGAAGAAGGATTACTTCGAAAATATATGATTCAAAATGATGTTGCTCATGACACGGTCGTTTATTCATTATTAAAAGAAGATTGGCAAAAGTAATGAGCACAAATGAAATAATGAAAGTTATTCAGGAACATAAAGATGAGCGATTTATACTAGGTATAGACGGACTAAGTCGTTCGGGTAAAACAACATTGGTTAAAAAATTAGAAGAAAATATGAAACGAAGTGGAATCTCGTTTCATATTTTTCATATTGATGATCACATTACCGAGCGAAATAAGCGATATAATACTGGATTTGCAGAGTGGTACGAGTACTATAACCTTCAATGGGATATTGATTGGTTGCTGCGAAACCTTTTTCAAAAGTTACAAAGCGACATTGAATTAGAATTACCTTTTTATCATGATGAAACAGATTCATGTGAAATGAAAGAAATACATCTTCCTTTAGTAGGTGTAATAATTGTAGAAGGAGTTTTTCTACAGCGAAAAGAATGGAGAGATTTCTTTCATTATATGGTGTACTTGGATTGCCCAAGAGAGAAAAGATTTCTGAGAGAAAGCGAAGAGACACGAAAGAAACTTTCGAAGTTTCAAAATAGGTATTGGAGAGCAGAGGATTATTATTTGGAGATGGAATTGCCGAAGGATGGGGCGGATTTAGTAATATGTAACGATATTAAATAGAAGGTGTAAGAAATGAGGTTTTCAAGTAGTTATTTATAAAGAACTATCAATTTTAATAAAGACTGTATCTTTCAATTTAAAGGTACAGTCTTTATTTTCTATATACTTCCATACGTTATTTCCCCCCTGTATTCAACAAGTTATACATAAAATGAGTATAGTAATAAATAATGTAAAATGAAGTGTAGCTGATAGGTTTAGTAAGAGTGTCTATCGTGGTTGTTAGCTAAGGGAAGAAAGAAACATTAATTACCATAATTATAGTAATTAATAAATCGGAAATTATGATTTGAGTAAAGATGTTTTTACAAGAGGTGTGGAAACACCAAATTAAAAACTTATCCGATAGAAAGCACTGATTATTCTTATTGCATGGGTACATGGCTTTTTGTTTTTAGAACAACTCTTTGGTGGCTCTTTTATTATGTGAAAATTATATAAGCTATGTGAGAGTTGAAAAAATAGCATAGTATCTTTCTCGATGTACATATTAAGTGAAGTGCTTCATATGTACATAAAAGGCGGGATAATATGGATAAAAATAAGAGGAATGAAGAATTGGATGAGTTTAAGAAACGGTGGTTTAATGAAGATAATCAACCAATAGCTGGTATAGAGTTAGCTTTGCCACCTGATATTGGAAGCATGTTAGACTCGAAACCCATTAATGATGAAAGTAGAGAAAGTAAAAATGAATAACTTTTATCTAAGCATCCATTCGGGTGCTTTTTATTTTGGAGGAGAAAGTAAAGTGGAACTAACTAAACAAGAACAAATAGTTATTATCGGTAGGTTAATTATACGTATGAAAAGGGTATACGTCACCGTAACAAGTGTGTTGTTAATTTTGTAGCGTTATATGTTCCAGGGGAAAATGGGATAATTGCTGCAGAAGTATCTGTTTTTTTTTAACCAAATTATGGTTATTCATGCTAATATGAACTTATAGCTATATAGAAGGGGTGGGTAATTATGAAAACAGAAATAGTTCCCAAGAAGAAGTATAGCATAATAAGTTATGTATCTTTACTCATCGGGATTATGTGTTTTTTATTTGTTTTTATAACTCCGACGAGGATAGCGAATGCGGGTAATATAGTGGGAGATTATATTACAATTGCTCTGACAGGCGTAGGTATTATTCTTTCCAGCATTGGAATTGCGAAACAAACAGAGAAGAAGGCAATTGTAATTATCTCATTAATACTTTCCTCATCTTTCTTCATTTTTTGGATTATCGCGATTATCTTATTGTTTACTGGGCAAATAAGTTTTGCGCCTTAATGAGCAATAAAAAGAGTCCTTCATTAATAGAAGGACTCTTTTTATTCGGTATCTTCAGGTTGATATTCTAAAATATCCCCAGGTTGGCATTCTAATGCTTTACAAATAGCATCTAAAGTTGAAATTCTAATTGCTTTTGCTTTTCCATTTTTTAATATAGAAAGGTTAGCCATTGTAATTCCAACCTTCTCTGAAAGCTCTGTTACGCTCATTTTTCTTTTAGCTAACATTACATCAATATTAATTATTATTGCCATGTTATTCACCTCAGACCGTTAAATCATTTTCTGATTTTATATCTATCGCATCTTTTAAAAGTCTTTGGAGAACGGCAGCAAAGACTGCGATAACCATTGAAGCAAAGATTAGAAGCATCCCAAGTATAATAATACCAGGTGCGTCATCTCTCTCTGCCACAAGATAGAAGAGTGGCATGCCTACTACATATAATATACTAATTGTTACTGCGCAGTGTTTTATCTTCTTTAAAGCCCTAACAGATAATTTCGAGAAGGCGTTACCCTTGTCAATGTAGCTTACAAGTTTAAAGGCTTGATATAGAGCAAAATAAAAAGGTATCACTGTTGCATATAGAGTAAGTAACACCAGATATTTTATTAATGCAAAATCGGGGTACAATTCCGCTGCATAATTCCCTATGTCAGGAACTAAAAATATACATAAAGCAAGAACAGGAATACCGATAAGGATAATAGCTGTCTTTAAAAAGAGTGTGGATCCTTGTTTCATTTAAAGCACCTCATTTATTAATTATCTATTAAATCTAACATGAAATTTATCGTTTAACAATAAATTATTATTTATTTTAATCGTGTTTTTATTGATAAGTAAATTTCAATTTTAGATGAAAATAAAAAGTACTGCTCTTTATAAAAAAGGGCACCAAACAAATAGACTTCCTGTAATAAAAAAGTATGGTGAATATATAACAAGGTGATATAAATCATTGTTCCTATGACGATATATAGAAAAGATAATCGTTCCTTCTTTCTGTAAATGATGTTATGTTAAAAGTAACGATTCAGTCTTTCTTATAATAAGAGTTTTTAGAAAATCAATATTTTGCGTAATTTGACGAGGTGTTAATGAAATGAAATCGTACACACAATTTGAAAGAAGAAAATACATACTAGATGAATTAGAAAAGTATAACCGAGTAATGGTAAATGATTTAGCGAAGGTATTAAATGTTACAACGGAAACGATACGAAGAGATTTAGATATGATGCATAAGGAAGGGACCCTTACTAAAATACATGGTGGTGCACTTAAGAAAAAAGATCAAACACTAGAATTTCATTTTGATAAGCGACGATCTGAGAATATTGAAGAGAAACGAAAAATTGCAATGGAAGCGAGTAAGCTCGTAGAAGATAATGATATAATCGCTATTGAAATTGGGACAACAACTATGCAAATTTTAGATTACATACACGATAAAAAGAATTTGACGATTTTAACAAACTCGATACCAGCTGTTAATAAAATTATTGAGCTGAAAGAACAGTATGATTCCTTTGATTGCAGGTTAATAGTCATTGGAGGAATATTGAATACAAATTCATTAGCATTGTCTGGAGAAATGACGTTAAACTATCTTGACCATTTTACTGTTAATAAGTTATTTGCTTCTTGTGATGGAATTTCTTTAGAAAAAGAACTAACATGTTCGTATATTGAAGATGCACAAATATATAAGCAGTTAAAGAATAATGCAAAACAAGTTGTAATGATGGCAGATGAGTCAAAGTTTAATTTAACAAAGTTTTATAAAAGCGGGAATTTTAGTGATATAGATGCATTATATACAAACGCTAAGCTCGATGAGGCGTGGCAAAATGTATTAGCAAGTAATGGGGTAGAAGTAATAATAGTATAGAATAACCAAAAGAAGAAGACTATTTCTTAGCAAATTGAGAAGTAGTCTTCTTCTTTTTGTTTGTTTATGTGTTGTTTTACTTTGTTAATTCGTTGTTTTTACAATTAGTTAACAAATTAACAACATTGTGTTAATAATATACTCGTACAATATGAATTAGGAGGTGGCAAGAATGCAAATAAAACTATCAAAAGCTGTGTTCTTTTTAATACCAGTTGGAATACCTCTAATATTGTTTTGGATTATTCCGAATTTCATTAGTTTAGGTATTAGTTTTACTGATTGGGATTTTATGACGAATGATTTTAACTTTGTTGGTTTAGAAAACTATTTCAATTTATTTACACAAGATTCTTTTATGCAAGCATTGCTAAATACGTTTTATTTCGGAATTGGAACAGTGATTCCAACGATTGCATTAGGTTTAGGATTCGCATTATTCTTCCGAAAAAAATTCAAAGGTTCCGCATTGTACCAATTAATGATTTTTTCACCTTGGGTAACGCCAACAATAGCTGTATCTATTGTGTGGTCACTTTTATATGAACCTCAATTTGGAGTTATTAATAAAGTTCTAAACTTTTTCGGGGTACCAGGTTTGGACTGGCTTCAGAGTAGTCAAACAGCGATGTTAGCAGTCATTATTGTGACAGTTTGGAAATTAGTTGGTTGGACGATGATCTTCTATATCGGCGCATTAGAAAAAGTTCCAGATAGTTTATATGAAGCAGCTAGTATTGATGGAGCAAATTCATGGCAGAAATTTCGATATGTAACACTGCCAATGGTTTCATCAACAACTTTCTTCTTAGTTGTTGTCAATACAATTTCTTCAGTGCAGGCTTACGATCAAATAAAAATTTTAACACAAGGTGGACCTAGTGGTTCGACGCGTACGTTACTTTATTTATTCTTCCAACAAGGCTTTGAACAATTTGATATGGGATCTGCAACAGCGATCGCATTTATCATACTTATCATTACAATTCTACTATCTGTTATAAACAAAATAATAGGTGACAAGTGGGTGAACTATTAAGGTGAATAATATGAAAAAAGGTCCATTAGTCGTAAAGCATCTCTTTCTAGCGTTATCAAGTATACTATTTGTTTTTCCATTTATATGGATGGTACTTGGTTCGTTTAAAACATCTAGTGAAGTGTTACAAGGAGGTTTTTGGCCTAAGGAATTTCACTGGGAAAATTATCGGCAAGTATTAGATATACTTCCATTTAGCACATATTTATTTAATAGCTTCTATACTTCTTTCATCATTACTATATATGTACTTGTTTCGTCAGCGCTTTTTGCTTATATGTTGGCATTTTATAAGTTTAAAGGCAAGAATATTACGTTTAGTGTTGTGATGGCAACCTATATGATCCCTGGAGCTGTTTCGTATGTTCCTGTATATGTAATGTTAGGGAAGTTTGGTTTACTTGATTCACATTTTGGATATATGATTTCTATGGCTGTTAGCGTATTCGGTATTTTCTATTTAAAACAAACGTTCCACAAAGTTGGTTTTGAAATAGTAGAAGCAGCCAAAATTGATGGAGCAAGTGATTGGCGTATTCTTTGGAAGATTATTTTCCCGATGACACGATCATCATTTGTAACATTAGGATTGGTCACATTTATTGGTAACTATAATAATTACATTTGGCCAGCTCTTATTTTGAAAGATAATACGCAAAAGTTAATCACGAATGGAATTGCTGATTATTTCATTAATAGTTCTTTAGGACGAGATTGGTCACACATTATGGTTGCAAGTACAATCGCAACAGTGCCACTTTTACTCGTATTTTTAATTCTACAAAAATGGTTCTTATCCGGTGTTACTGATTCAGGAATAAAGGGGTAATTAAATAGTAAAGGAGATACGTGGGATGAAAAAACTATTCATGCTTCTAACAGTTTTAACATTGTTTGTTAGTGCACTTGCGGGTTGTTCAGGCGGAAAAGGAAGTACGGTTAAAGCAAGTAAAGAAGGCGAGAAGGTTGTTGTTCCATTCATAAATGGAGTGGGTGGTTCTCTTGCAGACCGTGTAGACACAATCGTGGAAGAATACAATAAAAGTCAGGACAAATATGTAGTGAAAACGACGAAAGCAGGTAACTACGATGAGTCTTATCAAAAGCTACAAAGTGGCTTTGCAGCGAATAACCAAGAAGCAATCGCATTACTAGGCTCAGACGTCATTCAAGAATATGTTAAAAAACAGTTAATCGTACCTTTAGATGAATCTGTTAAAAATGATACTGATTTTAAAAAGGAAGATTACGGAAAAGGTTTTATGGAGCAAGCAACAATTGACGGAAAATTATATGGAATTCCGTTTTACGGTACAACGCAAATCTTTTATTACAATAAAAAAGCATTAGCGGAAAATGGCTTTACAAAAGAGGATTTAAAGACGTGGGAAGGTGTAGAAAGAGTAGCAAAAACAGTCGCAAAACGTGGTGAAAATGGAAATGTTTCATATGCGGGCTGGATGCCAATGTGGGGGACGTCAAACTTAATTGATGCGGTCCGCAGTGCTGGCGGCAATGTATTAAGTGAAGATGGTAAAAAAGTGTTAATTAACGATGATACTTGGGTTACGGTATGGGAGAAATTCCGGACATGGCTTCATGAAGATAAAATTATGAAAATACATTCAGGCGGTACTGGATGGGAGTATTGGGATAAAACAGTAATTGATTTAGTTGAAGGTAGAACGCTAGGATTTACAGGATCATCTGGTGACCAAGCATTTGTTTTTAAATCATTAGGTAAAGGAATGAATGAAGAAGAACGCCTAAACACATTTGAAGCTTTACCACAACCAGCTTGGGGTAATAATAAACCAGCGCCAAAATTAGAAACATATTTATTCACATTAACGAGAAATATTGACCCAGAAGTAGCAAAGGGTGCATATGACTTTATGAATTTTGCGACCAGCACTGAAAAAACGGCTGAATGGTCAATGGCAACAGGCTATATTCCTGTTCGTAACAACGTAACAGAGTACGGTCCATATGCTGAATTTGTTAAAAAACAACCACAAGCACTAGTTCCATTAGAACAAGCTAACAATAATGGAGTGGGACCATTTGTAGATCCAACGGGCGGGAAAATCAATGACGCTTTAAATGTAGCGAAAGATAAAGTAGAGATTGAAGGAGTTCCAGCAAAGAAAGCATTAGATGAAGCAGCTAAAGTTGCGCAAGAAGAATTAGATAAAGTTTTGAAAAAGAAGAAGTAAACCTGTTTGTAGTACGAACGTGAGGTGCTTTTTAACGAAGGAAGTGCTTCTAAAATTCCTTCATTAAAACTTAAAAAGGTGTGAGAACTATGATCGAAATAACAAGTACGATAACACTTTCTCCATTCGTAAAAAATAAACACTGTTTCCGAATGGATGAAACTGATATTACAAACTTTACATTAACTATTAATCAAGGGGATAGCCGAAAGATTCCGCTTTTACTAATTTTGAGAGATCCTAACGGTTATGTACGTATACAATATCAAACTCCAATTGTAAATGAAAAACTAGTCGTTTCGAAAGATTCAAAGTTTTGCTCGGCTGGTTGTATTGGAGGAGCAATACAGTCAGGTAATTGGGAATTAGAAGTCGTATATATCCCTCATTGTGCAAAGAAAGTAGTGAAATTTTCTGGGGGAAAAGTTGACTATACAATAAATATTGAAGTGAATGATCAGTTGGAACGAAAGTATAATAGAGAGCATTTTTGTAAGGGAAATGTTTTTATCGATGAAGACCGTTTTAATAAGGTAGTAAATGAAGAACATCGTTGGTATAAAGGGGATTTTCATGAACATACAGATTTAACAGATGGCGAGATAGATGATGAACTTGGAATGAGAGTATGTGAAAAACAAGAATTAGATTTTTTATATGCGACGGAGCACAATATTGTTATGCCATCTTATGAAAAAGGAAACACATTGATTATACCATCCATGGAACTTACAACTCCTTTCGGTCATTACAACATATTTGGTATAAGAGAATTCATTGATTTTACAGAGTATGTAGATGAATCATTTAGTGCTGAAAAAATGAATACACTATTTTCACTCATGAAAGAAAAAGGTTATTTATTGAGTGTGAATCATCCGTTTATGAAGCCTTGGGCGAACCAAGTTAATATTAACTTAGAAAATGTTCATACGATGGAAATTATGTGTGATCCAACTTATAAAAAAAGTAAATCATCTACTTTAGAAGCGTTACGTTGTTTCGATCAAATGTGGTCAAATGGTCTTAAAATCTGGGGAATAGGAGGAAGTGATTCTCATTTACATCCATCTAAAACATTCCCAGGATCAAAAGACCCATCAATTTACGGTGATCCAGGAACATATGTATTATGTAACGGTTTATCTATTAATAACTTAAAGTTTGCGATCAAAAACGGAAGAATTTATTTCTCTCGATTTAGAAAACTAGCTATAGATATTCAAAACGAAGGTGAAACGATTTATGTCGGCGATGAGGTTAAAGGAAATATTATTTATAACGTTCAAACAGATAAACCGTGTGAGTGGAGATTACTTATAAAGGGACGAACGATTGAAAAAGAATACGGCAGCGATGTAACCTTTGCATTCTCTTTAAGTGAAGGGGAATACGCTAGAGTTGAGGGATGGGAAGAGGACGAATTAGTAGCATTTATTAATCCTATTCATAATAAAGTTCAGAATAAAAATATGAAAACATGGAATGAAGTTATAGGGGGAATAAAAGGTGAATAAAGCGATTATTTTTGATAAGGATGGAACATTGATACAGTTAGATTCAGTTTGGTACAAAATTGTGCATCGTGTATTAGATGATATATTCCAAACGTATCCAAATGAAAAAAATAAACGAGATGACTACTTAACGATTATTGGTATGAATGATAACGATTTTGAGAGTACGAGTTTACTAGCTTGTCGCACAAATTACTTTATTGCGGCTGCATGGTATTCGTTGTTAGAAAATCAATATGTGGATAAAGAAGATTTTATTCAAAAAGTATGTCTTTTATTCAAAAAGCATTCTACTGCAGATGATCTTGTATTTACAGAAGTGGAAGGTGCAAAGGAAACGTTACGATATTTAAAAGACAATGAATATATTATTGGAGTTGTTACGGCAGACGATGTTGATGCAGCTATTCATTCTCTAAAAATGACAGAGTTATATGATTATGTAGATTTTTTAGGTGCAGATGATGGTGTGAATAGAACAAAACCTGAAAGTGATTTTTATCATATGTTTAAAGAAAAATTTTCACTAACTGAAGAAGATGTGCTTATGGTAGGTGATACATTAACAGACGTTACATTTGCAAGAAATAGTAACATTAAAGTAGTCGGCGTCTTATCGGGTGCGAGCAGGAAGGGAGATTTAGAAGGGAAAGCGGATTATATTTTAGACAGTATGAAGGATATTTCAAAGATTTTATAATTCATGTCATCATAATTTTTAGCAATATCTATAAATATAGCTCAAATTCTAGGAGGATATTATGGCTCAACTATCATTCAAAAACATTTACAAAAAATATGATCATGATGTGACTATCGTAAAAGATTTTAACCTAGAAGTAAATGATGGAGAATTTATCGTTTTGGTTGGTCCTTCAGGGTGTGGGAAATCTACAACGTTACGTATGATTGCAGGACTTGAGGAAATTTCAGAGGGTGACTTTTATATTGACGGAAAGCGTGTAAATGATATTACACCGAAAGATAGAGATATTGCAATGGTATTTCAAAACTATGCGCTTTATCCGCATATGAGTGTTTATGAAAATATGGCATTTGGATTAAAGCTACGAAAATATAGTAAAGAAGAAATTGATAAACGTGTACAACACGCAGCAAAAATTCTTGGGCTTGAGCAGTATTTAAGCCGAAAGCCAAAAGCACTTTCAGGTGGACAGCGTCAGCGAGTTGCCTTAGGCCGAGCGATTGTTCGAAATGCAAAAGTATTTTTAATGGACGAGCCTTTATCAAATTTAGATGCGAAGTTACGTGTGCAAATGCGTGCTGAAATTACAAAATTACACAAAAAGCTGCAAACAACAACTGTGTATGTTACACACGATCAAATAGAAGCTATGACGATGGCAACGCGTCTAGTTGTGCTAAAAGATGGTATTGTACAACAAGTCGGTACACCGAAAGAAGTGTATGATAATCCAGAGAATGTATTTGTCGGCGGATTCATTGGTTCTCCTGGAATGAATTTTTTCAAAGGAGTATTAACAGATAATGCAGTTATGATTGATAAGTGGAAAATTGAAGTGCCAGAAGAGAAGATGAAAGGCTTGCGAAATAACGGATATACGAATAAAGAAATCATAATAGGAATACGTCCAGAAGACTTTTATTATGGAAAAGAAATCGAGACTTTACCATATAACGCAAAAGTAACGGTATCTATTGATGTAGCAGAATTAATGGGGGCAGAAACATATCTATATTCTAACATTAATGAACAATCTTTTGTTGCACGTGTGGACACATCTTTAGATGTGCAAAGTCAATCTAATATAGATTTAGTTTTGAATATGGATAAAGTTCATTATTTCGAATCTAAAACTGAGAAGCGAATTATTTTATAGATAATAATTAATATGATTATACCCTTAGAATTTCTTCAACTACTACAAATAAATGAATAGTAAAAAGCCGATTATCCTTTAGATTATAGGAAATCGGCTTTTTTATATAAAAGATCGCCTAGCGTACGAAAATCGTTTTTTTGTTGGCAGTGCCCTGTCACAATCAAGTTGAGAAAATTCTTAATTTGATGGATGTGTGATGCTACTCCTATGTTAAGGTTCGAGTCATTTGAAACAGCAACTTTTATATTGAGTAGTGTTAAAGCGACGTATATGATAAAAAAAATGTATCGCTTGTGAAAAAATTGTATCACCTTTGAATGAGCTAATACGACAAGAATTCGTGTCAGGCCTAATTAGGGAATGCAGTACAAATCATTATATAGTATACAAGCATTCCCTTTCTTTAAATACGATATGTTTTTAATATAATTAAAAGAAAATTTTTGTGTTCTTTAATATGATGTGACATAATACCAGTTTTTTTCTATTTTTGTGATCTCTTTATATTCATTATTAAAGTCGTATTTGTTTGGTCTTGTATCATTTGGTGTGTAAATAAATCCTGAAAAATTATCTAATATACCACGATAAGTAAAAAAGAAAACAGAAATATCATTTTTATTTTGTTGAATAATTACATCCCCACCGTTTTTGGAAGTGGATGCAAACTGTTTAGGTAAATGAATTTGTCTACTATCATAATGAACATTAGGAGTTAACTCTTTATGTTCTATAAGTGCTATAACTTTTTCACGGTCTTCTTTATAGATAATAAAATCTAAATTTATATAAATCTCATAAAATGGTATACATATCCAAGTAATTACTATGATTAGTTGAATAATTAACGGTTTCCAATTTTTGTATTTAATGAGATGTATGATTGTGAAAATTAATATTAAGAAAAACAATCCATGAACTATTATTGAAAGAAATGGCATAACAAATGGGGTAAGGAATTCAACTAAATACCATTTGAAAAAATGATAAAGTATAAGAGCGATACCGCTTATTAATGTAATTTTGGTTAAATTCTTATTCAAATTTTGAATCTCCTTTCTATACTAAAAACTATGTGATTTTAGTATGAATATAAAATATGTTTTTTCATAAATTTCCCTTAGTTTCATTTTATTAACTTTGTGTGATTAATATTTTGAATATATCATAGATTTGAAATTAAATAAACGGACATTAAATTTTTACATTTTATATAGAATAAAAGTTAAATAAAAGTGAGGGAAGTTTTCAAAATAGACTAGTTTTTTATTTGAAATGTAATTTGATTAGTTTCATGAAATAGATCCAGTTCCGGTAAAATCAGTTGCAACAAGTGAACATTACGAGACTAAGAGGATCATATCAAAGTCGGTGACACCGACTTATGGGACAGTTCACTTCTGATTGTGGAAACGGGGCAGTACAGAAGTGAAAAAATTCTGTGTTTCTTTTTAATTAATATATTTATTGAGAAAACTTCGAAATTTCCGGCGCAAATGCTCCTTCTTTCCTATAATAGAAGCTATACTGGACGTAAGCAATTTGTAAGGGATGAGTAAGAAAAAAGAGATTTTTATATTATAAAATATTTATTATACCTACATATAACACCTACTACTAATAATGTGTTATAATACGAATTAGCAACAAAAAGGAAAGGAATTAGAAAAAATGAACTTACAAAATACTAAAAATTTAAAAAAACAAGTTGCTCCTTTTGAAAAATCAACGGCAAAAAAAAGTATTTGGCAAATCATCAATACGGTAGTGCCATTTATTATCTTATGGTACCTTGCTTATAAAAGTTTGTCCGTTTCTTATTGGTTAACATTAGTTCCATCACTGTTAGCCGCTGGATTTATGACACGGATTTTCATTATTTTTCATGATTGTACCCATCATTCTTTTTTTAAAAGTCGCCGTGTAAATAGAATAGTAGGGACGTGTATGGGTGTTTTAACTTTATTCCCGTTTGATCAATGGGGGCATGAGCATTCCGTTCATCATGCTACAAGTGGTAATTTGGATAAGCGAGGTACAGGAGATATTTGGACGCTTACAGTGAATGAATATTTAGCAGCACCATTTAGACTCCGTTTAGCGTATCGTTTATATCGCAATCCGTTGGTTATGTTTGGATTAGGTCCGATTTATGTTTTCCTTCTTAAAAATAGATTTAACAGAAAAGGTGCTAGAAAGAAAGAACGCATGAACACTTATTTGACGAATGTTTTAATTGTTGCTTTAATAGGGGTACTTTGCTGGGCAATCGGATGGCAATCGTTTCTATTAGTACATGGTACGATATTCTTAATAGCAGGTTCAGTAGGTATTTGGCTGTTTTACGTACAGCACACATTTGAAGATTCTTATTTTGAAGAAGATAAAGAGTGGGAATATGTGAAAGCGGCAGTGGAAGGAAGTTCATTTTATAAACTTCCAAAAATCCTGCAATTTTTAACTGGTAATATTGGATTTCATCATGTTCACCATTTGAGTCCGAGAGTACCTAACTATAAATTAGAAGAAGCACACAATAATACGCTTCCTTTAAAAAATGTACCAACGATTACTCTTGCTACAAGCTTGCGTTCAATTCGTTTCCGTCTTTGGGATGAGCAAAGTAACAATTTTGTTACCTTTAAAGACGTCAAAAATTTAATTAAAAACAATGTTTCTGTTCGAGTTAAATCTGAATTATAACTTCATCATATTTAACTGACTCCCCTTAATCATTTTTGATTTAAGGGGAGTTTTTGTTTAAATAGTAGATGTCCGATATGGAGAAAATTTAAATGAAAATGATGATTTTGCACCTGAGCGGTTTGTTATAAATAAATGAAAAAGAATCAAGTTTACTTATTCTTGAGATTTTTTCGTTGCAATTTACTTTTTGTTTGTTGTTCTTTCTACATCTGAAATGGGTAAGTCTGTGCCATATAGGTCTTGTGTAATATCTTTATTGTTGTCGAGGGATTGTTTCTCTTGAGATGACGTTTCTAGCATTTGTTCTTGGGCTTTACTAGGGGTATTCAGAGCATCCGATGGGATGTGATTAATCGGTTGGTCTAATAGATTTTCTTTGTCCATGTTATGTAGCTCCTTTTTTATTATGATAAAAATAATGTAAGTATAAATGATCACTTAAATATTTTGTGTTTTTGAATGATATTATATACAAAGCTTATTTTGCAAAGTTAACTAAATGAAAAATGAATAATTATTAAGATGCACAAAATCAAAATTCTTAATAAAAACTAAAAAGAGCACCACACACAAGCGCTCTTTAACATAATATCTAGCCCAGTACCTTTTTCTGTTCGGTATTGGATACAGTGTACTGATAAACGACACCTAAAATATCAAGATGGTCTTTTCGTCCATTTTTCGGTGAATTATGGATATAAATTTATCTTAGGTCGATAGTGATGTGCTGGCACCCCTATTTGATAGAATAATTATGTCGTTGTATGATCGGGAAAATGATCATTTCTAAACTGCCTGGGGGTTAAACCAGTGTATTTTTTAAAGATTTTTATAAAATAACTTTGATCGTTGAAATTCAGCCACATGCTGATGTCTAAAATCGAATAATTAGTTAAAAGTAATAGTTTTTTTGCTTCGTCAACTCGTTGCCGTTGGATGTATTCACTTAGTGGTGTACCAACCTCTTTTTTAAAAAGTGAGGATAAGTAATTTGGGCTTAAATGACACAATTGTGCAAGGTGATCAAGTTTGATGTCGTCGTAAAGATGGTCATAAATATAATGTTGACAAGCTGTAATTGTTGCAGAATATTTTTCTACATTTAATTGGTGCACACGATTGGTAAAGTCCATTATGGCTTCTTCCATTAATTTTAAAATTCCTTTTAAGCTTCTTAATTCCTCGAGTTGTTGAATATAGAAATCACTTAAGGTAAAGGCTGTTTCATTATTTAAACCACCTTCAATAGCCGCTCTGCAAACAAGAGCAATTCCAGTTATCATTAAATTTTTTTCACTTCTTAGGCGATTTCGTTTCGATAATAACCCTAATTCCGCCTCACCGACAATAGAGTAATCGAAGATATCCTTTATTTTATTTATTTGTCCTTTTTTTACATAATCAAGCAAAACTCTTTCATACGAAAGGTTGGAATGGAAAATGAAATTCCTTCTTCCTTTTGAAAGCTCAAGATCCGGATGCTCTAATTTAATCATATCAAGGGTCAGCGCTTTATTGTTTTGGGTAACCATCGTTTTATCAAGCTTTTTATGATAGATCAAATAATAAACTAATAGACTAATCGTTAAGAATTGTTGATTATCAATAATGGGGATGGAACGATAGTATTCAATGAGTTTCCTTTTATTCAGGTTTCCTTTAAAAGCATCAAGGATCTTGCTAATATTTTCATCACATATTTCTGACTCAAGGGTAGGGCCTAAAATAATGGTACCTAAAAATCGGTTCGCTTTTTTTAGATTGACAAAGAAAAAGCTCAAATTTGAATTTGAAAAGAAGATAGGAAAATCCTTTGAATTCTCTTCGTAAGTATAGACACTGATTTGCTCTTTAAACTGGTTGTAATATGAATGCCCCTGTAAGTCTCTACTTGAAAATTCGTATTCAATCTCACCAAATTGATTGACATAATAAACAGGTATTTGATGAGCTTCATAAATAAGCTCACATATATATTGTAAATCTAGTATAACTATCTCCATATTTTGTAAACTCCGTTCATTTTTAGAATTAGCTAAATTTTTATAATGCTTAAATAAATACTATTATTCGTAAGATAATACAATATATCTTTTTATACAAGCAATAAAATGATTGATGTAAGGAATTATTAACAGGGGGGATTAAACATGGAATTATCAAATAAAATAGCTGTTATAACTGGTGCGGGAAGTGGAATCGGAAGAGCAAGCAGTTTGAAACTTGCTAGTAACGGTGCAACAGTTGTATTGGTCGATTTCAATCAGGAAACAGGAGAAGAAACGTTAAAACTTGTGAAAGAACAAGGGGGAGAAGGCATCTTCGTCCAGGCCGATGTCTCGAAAACTGAAGATGTGCAAAACTATGTAAAGAAAGCAGTCGAAACATATGGACGTATCGACATATTTTTCAACAATGCAGGTGTTATCCAAAAGTTCGCACCTTTCACTTCAATAGAAGAATCCGAATTTGACCGCATTATGTCTATCAATGTAAAAGGGGTCTTTCTTGGAATGAAATATGTGTTAAAAGTGATGGAGGAGCAAGGAAGTGGCTCAATTATTAATACAGCTTCTACTGCAGGGGTTCGTCCTGAACATAGTGTAGCTGCATATTCTGCAAGCAAACATGCGGTTGTAGGCTTAACTAAGGTTGCTGCATTAGAATATACGAAAAAAGGAATTCGTATTAATGCACTTTGTCCTGGCGGTGTGAAAACAGCATTAACGACAAGTGTGGAAGCTCAATTTGCAAAAGGTGGATACGTTCCAGAAGAGATTTCCAATATGAGAATGGGTCGTTATGCTGATCCGAAAGAACTCGCTGAAATGGTTGCTTACTTAGCGACAGACAAGGCAAGCTATATGTCCGGTTCAATTGTTCTTGTAGATGGCGGGCTAACTTTATAGTCAATAAAAGCATCGAGTAGGGTTTTTCCCATTTTATAATTAGGGGCAGTTATGACTGTCCCTAATTTATTTTTTTAAACCTGACTCAATCATTCATGTGTGCTGTTTGTGTTATGTAATGATTTTTCAGCAAGCCTGTCGATGCAGCTGACTCCCTATATGTAATTTTGTAAGCAATAATATCGCCGGTATTGTATCGTTAAAATAAAGTTAGAATTCTAATATGCAGCCTGCGAGATGTTTACAATTAATTGTACAACGATTATGAGAAGTTAATTGGTTCAATATACGAGTATACATTTTGACAAGAATTTCCCAAAATGTAATTTAATATCTTGCAAAATTATTATTGTGATACAATTAAAAGTGAAGATCATAGTGAAAATATTATATATTTAATATATTGAAACAAAACAGTGAATATAAGGGGAGTTACAAATTTATGAACAGCACTAAAATTACTATAGCTGGACTTGTAATATTTACAACTCTAGCAATACCGACGTCATCTTTTGCAGAACACGAAAAACAAAAGCAAGATGCAATTCAAAATCAAGTTAAAGAGTATAGTGATAATCAATCTGCTGTGATTATTTCTCCAAAAGAACAATCAAAGACACAAACAAATAACAATGCAGTTAATTCCACGAGCAAAGGTTCCGATAGTCAAAATCATGATAATAATGCTCTCAACAAAGAGATAAAAAATAATATAGAGAGTCCTCATAACAATAGTAATAATACGCAAGTAAAGGTAGAGGATAAGATAGAGGAAAATAGCACGGATACAATTAAAGATAATGATAAAATTATACATGATGAAACACAGCAAGAAATCCTACAAAATTCAAAACTTGAAAGTGCTCAACAACATATTGATAATAATGAAACACCTGAAGTAAATGAGGAAAGTAAAGAAAATGATATAAAAATAAATAATACGTATCGAAACATAACACCACCCAATTTTACTGATGTACCAAACTGGGCAAAAGACGCAGTTAACTATTTAGTAGGTAGAGGTGTGATAAACGGTTATCCAGACGGAAGATTCGCACCGTATGATACACTTACACGTGCCCAAGCAGCAACGATAATAGCAAAGTCGTTAGGATTGCATATAGATCCATCAGCAAAACCTTCTTTTGATGATTCGCAAAATAATTGGGCTACACCTTATATTGCAGCAGTTGAAAAAGCTGGTGTAATTGTTGGTGACGGCAAAGGTAAATACAACCCGGATGGAGAAATCACTCGAGCTTCAATGGCAAGTATTTTAGTGAAAGCGTATAACTTGGGTAAAGATATGAATAATTCTAATTTCCCAACTGCTTTTCCTGATTTAAAGGAGCATTGGGGAGAAGAATACGCTAATATACTAGTTGCCTACGGTATTTCTAACGGGATTGATGATTCGAGTTGGTTACCTAATAAATCAGTTACACGAGCTGAAGGAGCGCAATTTGTTGCAAATGTAGAAAGAAATACTGGAATAAAGGTAAAAAAAGAATATATAAATAGAGAATTCTATACTTATAATGCACCATCATTGTCATCTGGGATTACGGGTTCATACGGACCACAAATAATGAATATTTATGAAGAAAAAGGAAATTGGATTAAAGTGGCTACACACCTTGGTCTTCGTTGGATGCCTAGAAATGAAATTACTAGTACAATAGATAGAAATTTTGTTACATTTGACCAGCCTTCTCGTAGTGCGAGCGCTTTAGGTACATGGGGGCCTCAACCAGTAACTGTAGTAGAAGAACGTGGTAGCTGGATACGAATCAAAACGTATTTAGGTTTGCAATGGGTAGATAAAAAGCCGGAAAATCAGTACATTTCAAAAGTATTTTTTGCATACGATGAACCAAATTATTCTTCCCGTGTTTCATTTAAATACGCACCACAGAATGTGGTAGTTGAACAAGAAATGCACAATGGGTGGAGCAGAGTCCAAACAGGAAATGGGTTGAAATGGGTGAATATCAATAATATTAATGCTCAAAAAGTTGTTTTAGATGTACCAGCCCATCGCCAACTTCCTGAGTTATACAACGGATGTGAAGTAGTTTCATTGCAAATGTTGATAGAATACAATAATGGTATTGCTTTAAATAAAGTAAATTTCGCATACGAAATGCCTTTTGACCGCACACCTATACAAAGAGATAAAAATAAAAAAATCATAGTATGGGGTGACCCTGATGTCGGATTTGTAGGAAATGTAACTGGCAAGGGCGCACCTGGATTTGCCATTAACCCAGGACCATTAAAAACATTGCTAGACAGGTATGCCCGTGGAACTAACTTAACAGGACAAAGTTTTTCTGTACTTGAAAATTACGTTAGAAATGGGAAACCGGTAGTAGCATGGATTACTGAAGACCTTACATATCCTGAATCTCCTACTGTTTGGAAAACTCCAAAAGGGAAAACAATATATGCAAGAATGAATACCCATGCAGTTACTATAACAGGCGTGGATGCAAATAGCGTTTACTATAACGATCCAATTACAGGCCAAAAAAATGCACGCGCTGATAAAGAATGGTTTACTAATATATATAATCAAATGGGAAATAAAGCATTAAGTATCGATTAGATTTCGATTTAAAGTATTAGAAATATATTTTCGTTAAATTATTACAGAAATAAAAATCCCCTCAAAGTGAAGGGGATTTTTATTAATAATATAAAGCAACTAACTAAATCTATTGGTCGAACGAAGGAAGACTGCTCTTAGTAGTACGATAAACATTAAAAACATCCATTTTTAAATTGTTTAGGTGAAACACCAGTATGTTTTTTGAAGACCTTTGTAAAATGGCTCTGATCATGGAAATTTAATAATGTAGAAATTTCAGATATAGAATGTCTCGTATAAGTCATTAAACTTTTTGACTCATCAATCTTAGCGCGCTGTATATATTCGCCTAGTGAAATTCCAATTTCTTTTTTGAAAAGGGAAGATAGATAACTAGGATTTAATGCGACTATTTCGGCTAGATGGGATAGCGTGATTTCTTCATAAAGATGAGTAAATATATAATTTTGACATACGTTTATAGGTTTTGAATGTTTTTGCATCGTCCCATTTTTAACTCGTTCTGAGAACTCAAGTAAAGCATTCTCCAAAAATGGAGAAATGGCTTCACTTTTATTTATTTCTTCGAGTTTTTGAATAAATAAATCACTGAGGGTATATGCGATTTCAGGGAATAGTCCACCATCTATAGCTGATCTAGTCGCAAGTGTAATTGCGGCGATGGCAGAATTTTTCTGGCTTCGCAAATGACTTGTTTTTGACAACACCCCAAGATCCCCTGATTCAGGCAATTTCTTTAGATTTTTAATTAAATCATCCTTTTTCCCCAGCTTAATACACTCGAAAATTTCCCTTTCAATTAGTGGATCGATATGAGTTAATGTACTTTGACGTTGCTCTGATATTTGTACGTCAGGCTGCTCTATTTCAAATTCTGCCTTTTTTACAAGTATATTTTTTTGCAGAATATCAGCAATGTCTAATTTTTGTTGATACAGCATGTAATAAAGAACCATACTCACATTTAAAAAATTCAAATTACTTAAGATGGGGAGAGAATGATAATATCGAATCATTTTCTCTTTGTCTATTTTTAGTTGAAGATCATTAATGAGTCCTTTAATTGAAGTTTCTGATAACCTGGAATAAAGGACTGGTCCAACGATGATATTCCCACTCAGTTGATCGTTTAAACGCAAGTTAATTGAGAAAAAATTTTCAAGAAAAGAAGTCTCTTCAAGTACCGGAAAAGTATAGGGAGGATTGTCCCTAAATACTTGGTTAAGCAACTCCTCTTTTGAAGAATACAAAGGGTTATGCTGAAAATTTGGAGAGATTTCAAATGCTAAATTTCCTTTGTCATCAATGAAAAAGATAGGTGTTTTATGTATGTCAAAGACTAGCTTACAAATATAATATAAATCTTCTAGTTTGGAGCAATTCATTATTTTAACCTCTATTCATTAAACATTAGCCAATATATTTACAAGTAAAAGGCAACATAAAATCCTCTCTTAAGCAATGGTTTCACAATAAGAGGGTACATCTTATGTTACTCTGCAAAGTAATCATAAATATAATAAGCCAAAATTTTTACAAGTATTCTAAAGAATATACCATAATATCTAAAAAATAATAACTATAATGACATTAAGAAAGCGTTTACTTAATTGTTTTTTAGGAGGGCTATCATGAAAAGAGATATTAAGAAAATCATTTCACAAATGACGTTAGAAGAAAAGGCAAGTCTATGTTCTGGATTAGACTTTTGGAATACAAAAGGGATTGAGCGATTAGGAATTCCTTCTATTATGGTAACTGATGGACCACATGGGCTTAGAAAACAAGCAGAGGGAGCAGATCACTTAGGGATTTATAACAGTATTCCATCGACTTGTTTCCCATCAGCAGTAGGGTTAGCAAGTACATGGAATAAAGACTTAATAAATCAAGTAGGAGTTGCATTAGGAGAAGAATGTCAGGCTGAAAATGTAGGTGTTCTCCTTGGACCAGGTGCAAACATAAAACGTTCGCCGCTATGCGGAAGAAACTTTGAGTACTTTTCAGAGGACCCGTATTTATCATCTCAAATGGCTGCAAACCATGTGAAAGGCGTACAAAGTCAAGGGATTGGAACGTCATTAAAACATTTCGCTGCTAATAATCAGGAGCACCGCAGAATGTCTGTAGATGCAATTGTTGATGAAAGAACTTTGCGTGAAATCTATCTTGCTAGCTTTGAGGATGTCATTAAGGAAGCACAGCCTTGGACAGTGATGAGTGCTTACAACAAGATAAATGGTGAATATGCTTCGGAAAATAACTATTTATTAAATGATATTTTAAAAGATGAATGGGGATTTGAAGGTTTTGTCGTTTCTGATTGGGGTGCAGTAAATGAGCGTGTTGCAAGTTTAGCGAATGGCTTGGAGTTAGAAATGCCTTCAAGCTTTGGAATTGGTGAGAAGAAGATTGTTGATGCAGTTAATGGTGGTGAGCTATCTGTAGAAAAGCTTGATCAAACTGTAGAGCGTCTTCTTAACATTATTTTTAAAGCAGTGGATAACCAATTAGAAAACGCTGTGTATAGTAAGGACGCACATCATCAGCTTGCTAGAGAAGTTGCTAGTGAAAGTATGGTTATGTTAAAAAATGAAGATTCCATCCTTCCGCTGAAAAAAGAGGGGACAGTAGCGATAATTGGAGAATTTGCAAAGCAACCACGTTATCAAGGCGGCGGAAGCTCTCATATTAATCCAACAAAGCTTGAAAGTATTCTCGAAGAAATCGAAATGGTATCAGGTGAAAAAACAAACATATTATTTGAACAAGGCTATAATCTTGCAAGCGATGATGTAGATGAAAACATGATTAATGAAGCAAAAAAGATTGCAGAAAGCGCAGATACAGTGGTCCTTTTTGTTGGACTTCCAGATCGTTATGAGTCAGAAGGTTTTGATCGAAAGCATTTACAGATGCCAGAAAATCACGTGCAATTAATTGAGGCTATTGCTGAAGTTCAAAGTAATATCGTTGTAGTTTTAAGTAATGGTGCTCCAATTGAAATGCCATGGATAGGTAAAGTAAAAGGAATACTTGAAGGCTATTTAGGTGGACAAGCATTAGGCGGAGCAATTGCTGATTTATTATTTGGTGATGCGAATCCAAGCGGGAAATTAGCAGAAACATTCCCGAAAGTTTTAAGCGATAATCCTTCTTACTTAAACTTCCCTGGTGAAGGTGACAAAGTAGAATACAAAGAAGGTGTCTTCGTCGGATACCGTTATTACGATAAAAAAAATGTTGAACCATTGTTCCCATTTGGTTTTGGGTTAAGCTATACAAACTTTGAGTATAGTAATCTTTCAGTAGATAAGAAAGAAATAAAGGATACGGAGACAGTTTCTGTAACTGTAAACGTGAAAAATATTGGTAGTACGGTAGGGAAAGAAATTGTTCAACTCTATATAAAAGATGTTGAAAGTACTATGATTCGTCCTGAAAAAGAATTAAAAGGATTTGAAAAAGTAGAATTGCAGCCGGGAGAAGAAAAAACGGTTAACTTTACTTTAAATAAAAGATCATTTGCTTATTATAATGTTGAATTGAAGGACTGGCATGTTGAAACAGGTGAATTTGAGATTTTAGTAGGTAAGTCTTCAAGAGAGATCGTTTTACAAGATAACATGTATGTTCAATCAACGACTATAATTCAAAAAACAGTGCATCGTAATACTTTGCTAGGAGACATATTTGCAGACCCAATTTTAGCACCAATTGCAAAAGGGCTTATGGAAAAAGCATTAAAAGATAGCCCGTTTGGTAGTATGGCTGAAGGGGATAGTGATGTCTCTGAAATGATGGATGCTATGCTGAACTATATGCCATTACGAGCATTAGTAAACTTTAGCGCAGGTGCTTTTACAGAAGAAATGTTGAGTAAAATTATTGGGACTTTGAACGATGCGCAGATGAATTGATAAGTATGAATGAACTTTTTATCACATATTAATGGCCCGGAAATGCCCGATTGGTTTGGGTTAATAATCAGTGGGGGATGGACAAAATCCCACTGATTTAAGTTTTATGTAGGACGTTTCTCCAACAAAAAAAGAAAATGAGAGTTAGAATCTCATTTTCTTTTTTTTGTACTTATGCTGCTAAATATAGAAGCATTCGCTTGTCTATCATCTTTAATCATCACTTATAAATATGAACGATGAGCTGGCCATGAACCTTGGAGTTTACGAAGTTGTATAATTTGTCCTGTATGATAAGCATCGTGCAAAAGGATATTCATATATTGTTGCCAAACAGGTAGAGAAGGACTTGGTTGATCCAGTTCTGCTTCTTGAAGGGATGTTAATGAAGATTGTAAGGCAGCATGTACTTGAAGCGTTCGCTTCACTGTTTGCTGCCAAGCATCCTCATCATTAGGTCCACCTTGGACAAACGTGTCATCATTATTTTGTGGAGCAACAAATGTGTCATCTTGATGTAAGCGAGAAAGTAAGCGCTCTTTAAAGGTTAGTAAATGGTTTGCATTTTCCCAAATCGTATTACTGGCCTTTCCTTCTGGTTGCCAACATGCTTGTGCAGCGGTAAGATTCTTTAACGCTTCTGATATCGGTGGGTACCATTCTTCATCGTAAAAAACTTGTTTGACTCCATTTTGCAATATTTCTTTTTTACCCATCCATATAGCCTCCTTAACTATGAGATAGACCAACAATAAGTGTTAGAGAAATTAGGTACGTTTCTAAAAGAATAATATGACGCCGTTGTAGCAATTGCAGAAATAAACTTATGCTTTCTAACTCATTTTTCTTACTGCAATAAATTCTCCTTTCTCTTCAAGAAACCTGCCTCATAGTTGAACATGAAAAGCAACTGCAGCTTAAATTTAAAAAATTGTAGTGAAATAAATTTCGGAATGTTTCAAAATTCTAAAAAAATAGAAGGTATAATTCGATAAATATAGAATTTATTACTTAGCAAATAAGGAGGGGATTAAATGGAAGTCTTTCACGTAACGAGTAGAAAAAGGGAAACGTATAACGTTCAAATGAAGTATTCGATACTTTTCGAATGTGTACTTGGCATTGCAGCAATTACTCATAAAAGGTTAATCGACACGCTTGAAAAGCCTCAAAGCGAATGGGAAGAAATTAGAAAATCTTTATCTCATGAAATGATAGAGCATTTGCAATTTGTCGAGAAGCACAATACGTGGAAAGCGTTGCTACAGTTACTGTATGATGGAGATTTTACGGATTTATCTCAGTTTGTTCATAATATCAATTCGCTATCGGAAGTAGATTTTAAATATGTGTGCTTACCGTTTTTAGGAGAAATCCATCAAGAAAAAAGACATTTAGCAGCTAGCGGAGAAGTTTCAGTAGCACAAGAACTAATGGAATTAACACAGGAACATCAGTTTTTCTCTGCGTATATTGAGTTTATATGTAATACAGATATGCAAGTATTAAAAGCGCATTTAATCGCTGTTATGACAGGATGGTATGAGAGTGTTATTAAGAAAGAGGAAGAGGAACTACTTTCTATACTAGAGCGAGATTATGAAGCGAAAAATGAAATGAATAAAAAGATGAAACCGGAAGAGTTTGTCGAGTGGGCAACAGGTGGAGTTATATACATGCCAGAACCAAGTGTGCATCATGTACTTCTTATCCCGCAAATCACATACAGACCGTGGAACATAGAAGCAGATATTGAAGACACGAAAGTATTTCATTATCCGGTCGCAAATGAAAGTATTCATCCGGAAGATCCATATGAGCCGAGCTATTTTTTAGTACATAAACATAAGGCGCTTGGGGACGAGGCGAGATTGCGTATTGTAAAACTATTATTTGAACAAGAGCGTACACTGCAAGAAATAACGGAAAGATTACAACTAGGAAAATCGACAGTACATCATCATTTGAAACTTTTACGTTCAGCAAAGTTAGTTGATATTCATGATGGGAAATATGTGTTAAGAAAGAAAGCATTGCAGTCTTTAGCGAAAGAATTAGATGCATTTTTGAATAGATAGTATACAACGAGAATGTACATAAAGGGAGGAATTTAATAGAAAAGTTGGTGAGCTATAGTGAATAGTGTATTGAAAAATCGTTCGTTCTTTTTTATGTGGATTGGCAGTGCAATTTCAGAATTAGGTGGGGCTTTCGGGACGTTATGTAATTCAATTCTTGTTTATGAATTAACAGGATCAAAAACAGCATTAAGTAGCATGTGGTTACTATATTTTATCCCGTCTCTCATATTGCAACTTATAAGCGGGCCATATATTGATAAATGGAGCAGAAAGTGGATTATGATTTTTTCGCAATGGATGCGAGCTGTGGTTTTCTTATTGCCGTTAGTCATGTTAGTTACTAGTAGTATAGAAGTTTGGCATGTGTATGTCGTACAAATTATAATCGGGCTTATTACGCCGCTGTATACACCTGCAAGTCAGGCGATTACACCAAGTATTGTAAGTAAAGAGAACCTACAAGAAGCAAATGGATATATTGATGGAATGACTCGTCTTATGATGTTTCTGGGGCCCGTATTAGGTGGAGTAGTCATTCATTTTATTGGAACAGAACTTACATTATCTTTCGTATGTATTTGTCTATTTATTAGCGGTGCATTATTACTTAATATAAAAGAAAAAAGAACAACACAACCTATTCGGAAAACGTGGCTAGAACAGTTTCTTCACGGGTTTACATACTTTTTCACAAAACCAGTCATCGTTTGGCTCGGGGTATTTCTTACTTTCGTTCAATTTGGAGTAGGGGTAACGATGGTCACAAACCTTCCGTATATAAAAGACGAGCTGTCAGCGGGATATGCGGAGTATGGCTATTTTATGGCAGGGTTCCCGCTTGGCTATGTAGTTGGCTCCATGTTAGTTGGGAAAGTGAAGAATAGAAGTCGTCGACTACTTATGCTTGGAGGATTATTCGTAGGGGGACTTACTTACATTTCACTAGGTTTAAATAATAGTATTATTATTGCGATTGTAATCGAAGTAATTGCCGGTATATGTATTGCATTTTTCAATGTTCATAACACAACAATATGCCAACAAACTGTCCCAAATAATATGATAGGAAAAGTATTTTCAGTGCGACTCTTTTTCATACGATCAGCTATGCCATTAGGTGTGTTATTAGGAGGCATACTGAGTGAAATGTGGGGAGTGAGAGCACTATACTTTATCATCGGTACGATTATATGTGTCACTTCTTTAATAGGGATATTGCTACCGTATTTTAAATTTTTAGATGAGTCGATTGAGGAGAAGTCTGCATAATTCTAAAAATTTGAAACTTTTTAATTGAAAATAATTATCATAATCAATTATAATAGGAGAATACTAGTATTGGTATTACAAAGAGGGAGTGGAATATATGTTTATCGAAACGAAGACATTTACAGTAAAAGAAGGTACATCAAATATAGTTGTGGAACGCTTCACTGGAGAAGGAATTATTGAAAAATTTGAAGGATTCATCGACTTAAGTGTTCTTGTGAAAAAAGTAAGACGCGGAGACGAAGAAGTTGTAGTTATGATTCGCTGGGAATCGGAAGAAGCATGGAAAAACTGGGAAACGAGTGAAGAGCACTTAGCTGGACATAGAGCGGGCCGCGGTAAGCCAAAACCAGATCATATCATTAAGGTTGAGCACGGGGTTTATTATGTGAAATCATCGAAATCGGCTTATCAACAGTCGTAAAAATACATTTGTTTAATTATATTCTTTCGAATAAATAACCATCTATCTGCTTACTGATAGATGGTTATTTATATTGAATAAAGAGAATGATTCGCATGTGATGTAAGGAGAATTAACGGACAGGTTAAAACTAGAAATGTTATAATATAAACTCGATCAGTGAGTAAGATTAGGAGGGACAATAATGGTTCAATCGATAGTTCATATTGCATTAGTAGTAAAAGACTATGATGAGGCAATAGAATATTATACAAAGAAACTAAATTTCACATTAGTTGAAGATATTTATCAGCCAGAAGAAAACAAACGTTGGGTAGTGGTATCTCCTCCAGGTTCAGTCGGCACCACAATATTATTAGCTAGGGCATCTAAACCAGAGCAAGAGCCCTTTATTGGTAATCAATCAGGTGGTAGAGTATTTCTTTTCTTAAATACTGACGATTTTTGGAGAGATTATAATGAAATGATTTCAAGAGGAATAGAATTTGTGAGAGAACCGAAAGAGCAATCATATGGAATTGTGGCAGTATTTAAGGATTTATACGGGAATTTATGGGACCTGTTGCAACTAAAAGATGATCACCCAATTGCACAAAGAATTAATAGAAAGCAATGCGACTAAGCATTTCGCAAGTATGTAAAAATTAGCAGTGTTTATAATGGTAATGTATGAGAAAAAATATAATTCAATATCGTTTAAAAGGTGTTTGCGTATTTTAGAAACTGAGAAATATCGATATATTCTTATAGGAATTATATTACGTGCTCAATAACTTGGAGGGTAAAAATGATAGAAAATCTTTCATTTATTACATATGAAAACCATAAAGAGTTAGTACATAAAATTCTAAATGAGCATATAGATAGGAAAGATGAGAGTGGATTAATGCTCATCGGATCTATCGCAAGAGGTGACGCATACCCCGAATCCGATTTAGATTTATACGTTCTTTTAGGGAATGGACAAAAGAAAGATTTTCATTCTGAAAAGAGAGAAGGTATTTTAATTGAATATAAGTATGCAGATTTTAAAAGAATTCAATTAAACTTTAAAAATAATCCAATGGAATTATACTCTTTTCTAGAAGGAGAAATTTTATTTGATCGTAACGGTGAGTTGAAAAGGTTAAAGGAAATAGCTCAACATAAATATGAAAACTATTCTGTTTCTAGTGATAAAGTAAAAGGCATTTCTCATTGGTTACATAGTTCGCTTATTAAAATTCAGGCTGCTTTAAAAGCAAAAGATGAGTTAAAAGCTTCATACATAGTTCACACATCAATGTGGACATTGCTAGAGGGAATATGGGCTATTAATAACAGACCAACACCTCCAGCTGGATCTGCTTTAAGGTATATTCAAGCATTATCTATTAAACCGACTAATTTTGATGATTTACTTAATAAAGTGTTTTTAGGAGATACGACAGAGCGGATCTCTTCAGCAATTTCCTTGATTGAGTGGATTTTACTTAATTTGTAGACTAAATAATTTGGCTATAACACTTGTCAACTTATATAGGTAAATCGATACTCCATGTCGAATTGTTCATATGATTGCATTCCTTTCGAAAAACGTTCTAAGCTATAGGAAAAAGCATAAGACTATAAAAAAGTCTTAGACGGTATATCTTTCTTTACATATGTAAGTGTTATCAATATGAGTATATATTACCCTCTGCTTAAAAGGAGATGAGTAAATGAAGTTAAATCATATGAATCTATGTGTTGATGATTTATCAGAAGCGAGACATTTCTTTGAAACATTTTTTGATTTTCAATTTTTGGAGCAAAAGGGAAAGGCACTAGTAGTGATGAGTGATGAGAGTGGATTTATACTTGTGCTAAGCGATCCCAAAGCATTTAAGGGGAATAAGGAAGTTACGTATCCGGAAGCTTTTCATATTGGTTTTTTAGTGGAAACTTCAAGTGAAGTTGATCAAGCATATAATCGATTAGTAGCTGGTGGCATTGAAATAGACAAGGAACCGTATGCAATGAGAGGTAGTAGTTATGGTTTTTATTTTACAATGTTTAATGGATTGTTAATTGAAGTGTCTTGCCTTGACTATAAAGATGGTAAGAAAGTTCCAAAGCTTAATGATGCTCATCAAGAGTAGTTGTTTGAAGATGTAAATATAGCCCCTATCCAGTTTGGAAAGGGGCTTGATCATTTTATTTGTATGATAAGTGAAAAACAAACTGTTAATAAACTAGAGGGTATTCATCTTAAAGCCAATATTGTATGTTTAAAATAAAGTTGTATAAAAAGGTCTATTTTTTAGAGGAATTGCTTATGCATAAAAGAACTCTAATTTTTTTGTGCTGTTGCTAGAAAATTTAGAGAATCAATCTTATTTTTGATGTGATGAGGTGCGAAACTATTATGAGTAGTACAGTGATATAAGTAGGAGGTTCTCACTATGACAACTTCATATAAAGCTATGGCATTCCAGCTGAAAACGGAACGACTCGACCTGAATATGTGGGAGGAATCCGATGCAGTCTGGCTGAGAAAATTAATTGGCGAACGTGGTGTGGACATGCCAACCATTGACTCTGTTCGTAGCTATCTTATTGAGATGCGCAAGAAAGCAGCTGAAAATGGTATTTCTCTTCTCACTATCCGTAGGCGAGACGAAGGCGATTTCATCGGATACTGTGGCTTAATTATCGGTCGTTCAACGCTTGAAGAGCCGGAGATTGCATACGAGTTGTTCCGCAGTGCTCATCGCAAGGGTTATGCGACAGAGGCAGCATCAGCTGTGCTGGAGGCTGCGATTGCTACGGGGCGCCAAAGACTTTGGTCGACTGTAGGCGCTTGGAATGTTGCGTCCTTCCGGGTATTAGAAAAGATAGGATTTAAGCGGCATCACAGTACGTGGGGTGAGCGCGGTGAGATTGTTTGGAACGTACGCGATCTGTAGAAATCTGACCAAATTCGGAACAATAAAAAATGTAAAAGAAAGCCCATATGTTAGGTTACTCAGTAATCTAACATATGGGCTTTTCCTTATAGTAAATATAGATTTTGTATATATTTAAGTGTAATAGTCTGTCTTTTACCTTAATTTTTCACATCATCATAAAGTTCCAGCGCTTCTTTCACATTCAATCTATTTTTTACAATGCCATGAATTGCTTGAATCATCGCAGCTGGATGTTCGGATTGCCATATGTTTCGGCCCATGTCTACTCCGATTGCGCCTTCTTGGAGGGCGTTGTAAGTAATGTTTAATGCGTCTTCGATTGAATCTAGTTTCGGACCGCCCGCGATTACGACTGGAGCAGGGCAAGTGCTCGTTATTTTTTCGAATCCTTCGCAGTAGTACGTTTTAATAATGTCAGCTCCCATTTCAACACATACGCGGGAGGCGAGCGCTAGAAAGCGAGCTTCACGTTTTTGTAGTTCTTTCGCAACGGCGGTAATACCGAGTACTGGCAGGCCATAATCGTGAGCTTCAGATACTACATTTGCGAGATTTGAAACGGTTTGTGTTTCATAGTCTGATCCAACAAAGACAGAAACGCCGACGCCAATTGCGTTTTGTTTAACTGCTTCTTTTACAGGTGTAACAATTGCTTCATTCGCTAAATCTTTACCGACGACGGTTGCCCCGCCGGATACACGCATAACCATCGGTGTGTTGCAGTTTTCAGGTATACAGGAGCTGAGTACACCTCGTGTTAAAAAGAGGGAGTCTGTATAAGGAAGTAAGTTTTTAACTGTTTCTAACGGTTGTTCTAGTCCATGAATTGGTCCTAAAAAGTAGCCGTGATCTATCGCTAACATAACTGCTCTGCCATCAGGTAAAATTTTGTTTAATCGATTTTTAAATCCCCAAGTCATTAGGAATCACTCCTTCGTTAATGTTGGATTTTCAGTTTGTACTGTATCTTTATTTGGTAAATGTGGTGATTTTATAAAAACAGCTTTAAAAGGTTTGTCAGAATGGTTAATAAGATAGTGAGATTCATGAGGGCGAACTTGCAAGACGTCACCTTGTTTGATTGGAACTCTTTCATTATTTACATAGAAGTCTATTTCTCCTTCTAATGCATAAAAGACTTCTTCGCACGTTGTATGATAATGATTTTGAAACTCTTGCCCAGGCTGAATAACAACAAGGCCAAGATCAATATTTGGACCTTGTATTAAATATTTCGGCCCGTTATCACCGAAGCGATATGTGAAATCATCTTCATTCACTTTTAGCATAGAAATCACTCCTTTATGTAATGTGTTACAGTGCACCGGGGGCAATCCACATATGTGATGTGAAACCTTTATCGGCTAAAGAAAGTTGGCTAGCATACACTGTTTTCCATGTTTCATAGAATCCTTTATAGAGCTCATGATTTTCAGCGTTTGGCATAAATGTTTTTTCCCACTGTACAAATTGCTCGGCAGTTTCTGGCATTGATTCATATATGCCTGCACCAACACCAGCGGCAATTGCTGTACCTAAAGCAGCTGCTTCTTTAACAACTGGTACTTTGACTGGGATTCCAAGAACGTCTGAAAGAATTTGCGGCCAAAGCTTTCCTTTAGCGGCACCGCCAGCAAAGATTACTTCAGAAGGGAATTTACCAGTGAGAGCTTCAATTAATTTCAAGTTGCCAAGTGTAACGAAGGCCGCATTCTCTTCAATTGCACGAAACATCTCTTTCTTCCCACATTTATCAGCATCTAAGCTCAAATTTAAAAAGGATGGTGCAGCATGTCGCCAAGAAATATAATTCATTACATTTGAAAAAGTAGGAATGATGCCATGTGAACCTACAGGAACTTCTTTCGCTTGTTCTTCTAATAATTCATATGCATCTACACCGAGTTTTTCAGCGAGTCTTTTTTCTTCTTGGCAAAAGGCATCTCGAAACCATCTCATAACAAGGCCAGGGAAGAAAGCGATTGTTTCGTATTGCCATAGGTTAGGAATGACGTGGCAATTTACACGAATCGCCGCATTTGGATCAGTTTCTGATTTTGTTATATTTACTTCTTGTTGCCAAAAACTGCCCCCGCATATAAATGTTTGTTCAGGTTTTACAACTCCAGTTCCAAGTGATGCCATTTGTGCATCTCCGCCGCCAGCAACGACAGGAATTCCTTCATGTAATCCTGTTAATTCAGCACTTCGTTTTGTGATATTCCCGATAACTGTACCAGCTTCATTTACTTTTGGAGCAAAGGCTAGAGTAAGACCGCATTGCTCAGCAACCGATTTATCCCAAACTCTATTTTGTAAATCGAATATACCGGACGTACATCCGTTTGAAGGATCAATTTGTAGTACGCCGCACAATTTATATAAAATCCAATCGTTTAACATCGTGAAAGAATGGATGTTCCTGTATACGTCTGGTTCATGCTTTTTAATCCAAAGTAAGCGAGGTAAAGCACCTAATGAAAAAGTTTGACCAGATTTTTTATATAAATCCTCTTCAATTTCGGAACGAATTTGTTTTAGTTCACTAACTTCCGCTGATGCGCGGCCATCAACATTTGCACAAGCCCATATTTCTTGCCCGTTTTTATCGTATAAAACAAAGCCTTCGCGCATGCTTGTTGCACTAATACCTTTAATAGAAGAGGAGGACGTATTACTTTTTTGCAGAACATCCTTCGTACACTCTTGAACGAGTTTCCAGTTTTCTTTTACATCAAAATTCATAGAACCGGGATAACGACTATCTGATTTATGAATCCATTCTTTTTGACTAACAGCAAGCTGATTTCCTTGTAAATCAAAAAGGACTGCTCGAATACTTCCTGTACCAGCATCGTAAGCTAATAAAGAGGACATTAAGAGTCACCTTCCTTTCTTAATAAGGAGAGGGCAGTATCTTCATCGGTAATTAATGTATGAATGAATGTTCCTTTTAAGGCACCATAAATTGCATCTATCTTTTCCGTGCCGCCAGCTACACCAACGACATGCTTCATATTTTTAAGAACAGAGAGTGGTGTGCCGATAAGACGATTATGATGGGGAAGTTCTAATTGTTTTCCAGCAGTATTATAAAATTGCCCTAAAATATCTCCGGCCCCGTACTGACTACGTATATATGTCATTTCATGTAGCGTTAATTTTTCTTCTTTCACAATAGTGGCGTCTTGAGAGAGGCTGCCAATGCCAACTACTGCTGTATGGGCAAGTGAAGCAACGTGAAGCATATCTTTCACACTCGGCTCTGATAGAATACTTTGTGCCATTTCGTTAGTGGATGCTAGAAAAGGGGTAGGAATGATGTGAAGATCTCCTTGCATGTAGTTCAAGTAGTTTTGTTTTCTCGGAATATAATGGTTAACACCGCCTGTAAGGGTAACGATTGAAAGATTCATAGAAGTTTCAAAATGAATATTTTCTAGCATTTTACTTATCGTTTCGCCCCAGCCGATGCCGAGTAAACCTCCTTGTTGCAGATGAGTTTCTAAATATTGTGCAGAGGCTTTTCCAAGTGATGATGCATAATCTTCAGTTGGTGTTGGAATAACGAAAGCATCTTTTAGATGGAATTTTTTCATAAGGTCACGTTCGATGCTTAAACAGTGTAAACCAGTACCTTTGACGTGAAATGTGACGACACCTTCCGCACGTGCTTTATCTAACAACCGAACAACTTTATTTCTTGAAATGTGGAGAAGTGAAGCTATTTCTTGTTGCGTTAGTTGATCTTTATAGTAATACCATGCCACTTTTGTTAACAAATTTTCTTCAAAGTTCAGCTGTGACATTCTCTTCATCCCTTTCAACAATTGACCACTGCTTAAACATATGTGTTCGTTATTTTGTTTATTCCAGTTGAAACGATAGTTAGTCCAGTGAAAAAAGTGTTCTAGATATGAAAAAAGGAATATACAATGCTACAAAACAAGTAGAACAAAAAATCATTTTCTCAAAAAATGTTCTGCATAAAGGCAGGTAATATCATGTGGAGAGCGTGCCCTTATTACAAGTTACAAAGATGAGTAAATCATTTGCAGATCAACTCGTATTAAAAGAAGTCAATTTACAATTAGAGCGTGGAGACGTATACGCTTTAGTCGGTGGAAATGGTGCCGGGAAATCAACGTTAATGAAAATATTAACGGGTTTGCATTCATACGATTCAGGTGAGTTGTTTGTAAAAGGGGAAGTACAACAGTTTTCAAACACAGCAGAAGCGCATCAACATGGCATTTATTTAATACCACAAGAGCCCCTCATATTTCCTCATATGACAATTGAAGAGAACATTTGTATCGGAATGAAAGCGAAAAAGCAAGAGCTTCGAAATAAGATTAATAAGTTGCTAGAAGAATTAGGGTGGAACATTCAACTTCATGATCTAGGGTTATCGTTATCCATTGCCCAGCAACAATTGGTAGAAATATTGAGAGGATTAATAAGGGAAGCTGAGATTCTTATTTTAGATGAGCCAACATCGACATTAACAACTCACGAAATTAAGAGTCTTTTTGTGTTGATGAAAAGTTTAAGAGAAAAAGGAATTGGCATGATATATATTACGCATCGTTTTCCAGAAATTTTTGAAATTGCGAATAAAGTAGCGATTTTGCGTGATGGAATAATTGTAAGTCAAGGTAATGTATCGAATTATACATACGACATGCTAATGGAGGGATTACTGCCGAAAGGATATAAACTTGAGGAGAAGAAAGAAAGTGTGCATGAAGAAATAGAGCCTTCGGAAAAAATATTAGATGTCACGAATGCGTCTAGTTACGCGTTTCAAAATGTATCATTAACTGTACATGCTGGAGAAGTTGTTGGGATTGCAGGTATCGTCGGATCAGGTAGGACGGAATTAGCTGAATCAATATTTGGATTAATACCTTTGAAATCAGGTTCCGTCTTATTAGAGGGGAAATCCATTACGAAGTATTCGGTACATAAGAGAATAAAAGAAGGGATGGTGTATGTGCCGGAGGACCGGGCAGGGAATGGCATATTTTCAATTGCGTCTGTTAAGGAAAATATAACATCTGCATCTTTAAACAGTATGAGTAGCTTCTTTTTAAATAACAAAAAAGAAAGCGCTTTATCCGAATCGTATATAAAACAATTTCGAATTGTTGTCTCTCATATAAATGAAGAGATGACGTCTTTATCAGGTGGAAACCAACAGAAGGTTGTACTGGCGAAATATCTTGCGTGTAATCCGAAAGTGATTATTCTTGATGAACCGACCCGCGGTATTGATGCGAAAGCAAGACTAGAAGTATACGAAACTATATTAAGTTTGAAGAGAAAAGGACTGGCGATCATATTAATTTCTTCAGATGTAGAAGAAATTGTTCAATTAGCAAATCGTGTATATGTCATGAGAAACGGAGAATTTGTATCTCATTTAGAAAAGAAGGAAATTAGTATAGATGAAGTTACACGCCTGGCATATGGAGGAAAGGGAGGTGTAACGGAGTGAAACGTGTATTTAAGATGCATGAGACGTCTATTATTATTTTATTACTTCTTTATATAGCCTTCGTTGGAGTAATGAATCCTAGTTTTATTCAGTTTAGCTCATTATCTTTAATGCTGAAATCAAGCGTTATTTTAGTTGTTTTGGCAATTGGTCAATCTTTCGTATTATTTACGAAAAATATTGATGTATCAGTAGGATCTATTATGGGCTTAAGCGCTGCGGTTTGTGGGATGTTGTTAACAGATGGATACAGTGCCTTTATTTCAATATTTGCGGCAATTATACTTGGTGCTCTTATTGGTATGGTAAACGGAATTGGCGTTACGAAATTTCGAGTGCCAGCTATCATTATGACATTAGGAATGCTCGGGATTATTAGAGGTGCAATGTTACTATTTACGGGCGGAAAGTGGATTGAAGATATTCCGAATAAGTATAAACAGATTTCTTCTATTATGATGCTCGGTATTCCGATAACCGTATGGACCGTTCTTATCATATTACTGCTACTATATTTCTTTTTAATGAAAGTACAAATTGGAAGATATTTTTATGCGGTAGGTGATAATGAAGATGGTGCAAGGCTTATTGGAATACATGTAGATAAAGTGAAAATATACGCGTTTATCATATCAGGCATAAGCGCTGGGATCGCTGGATGCATATTCGTAATGAATATTGGGTTCGTTCCAAATCAAACAGGTACAGGGATAGAATTGCAAGTGATCGCCGCTGCTGTTTTAGGTGGTATTCATTTAAAAGGAGGAACAGGTTCTATATTTGGAGCGGCATTAGGTGCATTCTTTTTAGAAGTTATAAGCAGCTCACTTGTCTTTTTAAAAATACCTGCATTTTGGAATAGTGCTATTTCAGGATTTTTACTTTTACTCATCATTATATTAGATAGCGTCTTAAAAAAATGGAAGAAACTCCAGCAATTAGAAGAAAGGAGGGTGAATCTATGAGGGGAATACGTAGTTTGTATAGATGGGAAGGGGTTCTTCTCTTATTGCTTCTCATAGAATTCATTTTCTTTAGTATCATAAATAGTGATTTCTTAAACATTAGTAACCTCCTTTTTAGCATGAACGATTTCCTCATTATTTCAATTGCGGCTATTCCGATGACATTTGTCATTGTAACTGGCGGAATTGATGTATCAGTAGGATCTATTATGGGGCTTACTTCGATTCTTATCGGCGTACTTTGGATGAATGGTATGCCGATACTGTTGGCAGTTATCATTGCGCTCGTAGTAAGTTGTATAGCCGGCGGATTAAATGGACTTATTATAAAAATGACAGATGTAGAACCTCTTGTCGTTACACTTGGAACGATGTTTTTATATGCAGGAATCGCCCTTGTTATTTCAGGTGGTTCGGGGGCAGCGGGCTATGAAGGAATTAGTGGTTTACCAGATTCGTATGTGCAATTGGCAAATGGTAGTTTTATCGGTATACCTAATTTATTATGGCTCCTTGTCATTTTAACGATAGTATTTACGATATTGTTTCACCATACAACATACGGTCGTCACGCAAAACTAACTGGCGCAAATGAAAGTACGGCGAAATACTCCGGGATTCGAACGAAGAAAGTAGTGATTATTGCATACGTACTTTCTGGGTTAGGAGGTGGATTAGGAGGAGCTTTCTTAACAGCGTATTTCGGTTCTGCTCGTGCTGATATTGGAAGTGAAACGATTTTGCCAGTTATTACGGCAGTTGTTTTAGGTGGAACACTTATTACGGGCGGAAAAGGGAGTATTATTGGGACAGTACTAGCGAGTATTTTTATAGGACTTATGCAGTACGGTTTGCAAATGACTGGCTTAACGAATGAACAATCCAATGTAGTAATTGGTATTATCCTTATTCTTTCAGTTATTATGAGACATTTCAAATTACATCAATTCTTAGCGGGGAAAAGACGGAATTTGCATAAGGGGGAAATGTCATGAAGAGAAAACTGGGGATTGTTATTATTATGTGTATTTGTTTAATCGGTTTAATCGCTTGTTCTAGTCAAACAGCGGATAAGAAAAAAGCAGATGATGTAAAATTTGCGTTCATTCCGAAATTAACAGGAGTTGGCTTCTTCACATCAGGCGGTGAAGGTGCAAAAGAGATGGGGGATAAGTTAGGTGTACAAGTGAAGTATGATGGACCGTCTGAGGCGAGCGTATCAGGGCAAGTAAAATATATAAACAATTTTATTAACCAAAACTATGATGCGATTATGGTTTCATCTACGTCAGTTGATGGTCTCTCGCAATCACTGCAACGTGCTAAGAAAAAAGGGATGACGGTGTTAACATGGGATTCTGATGTGAATCCGAAAGACCGTTCTTTTTATATAAGCCAAGGAACGCCAGACCAACTTGCAAATTTATTAATTGAAATGACTTCTAAGCAAATAGGGGATAAAGGAAAAGTAGCATTCTTTTATTCAAGTCCGACTGTAACAGATCAAAATCAATGGGTAACGAAGGCGAAAGAAATTATTAAAGAGAAATATCCGAATTGGGAAATTGTAACGACGCAATATGGTGAAAATAATGCACAAAAATCTTTATCAGTAGGGGAGAGTATTTTAAAAACGTATCCGGATATTAACGCAGTAATATGTCCAGATGCAACAGCACTTCCAGCGATGGCGCAAGCGGCTGAGAACTTAAAAATGGATAAAAAGGTAGTCGTAACTGGGTTTTCAACGCCGAACGTTATGCGTGATTATGTAAAACGAGGAACAGTAGAGCAATTTGGTTTATGGGATGTTAAACAACAAGGTGCACTTGCAACGTATGTCGCAAATGAAATTGTTGTAAAAGGGAAAAAGTTAAAAGTAGGGGATAGCTTTGAAGTAAAAGGAATCGGAAAAGTGAAAGTAGAACCAAACTCTATTCAAGGGTATGACTATGAGGCAGAAGGAAATGGTATTATCGTATTACCTGAACGAGTTGTATTTACGAAGGATAATATTGATAAGTATAATTTCTAGTTGAGAGTTAAAATGAATTTGTCGTTTCTTGTGGGTAAGTCGATATAAATTTATCTACTATTATTTATTCGCAAGACAAAGTAAAAAAACGTCCGAATACATCGGACGTTTTTATTATGTCGTTTTTTTAATCTATCCGTTAATTGTGAACAGCTTCTTTTTCATTTAACCCAAGTGTGCGTCCTGTTGAAGCGTGAAGTTCTTGGAACAGTCTTGGATTTTCCGTTAGTGATATGCCATAAGAAGGGATCATCTCTTTTATTTTTGGCTCCCATGCTAGAATGCGTTCTGGGAAGCATTTTTCTAATACTTCAAGCATAACGTGAACTGCAGTAGAAGCACCTGGAGAAGCACCAAGTAACGCAGCGATTGATCCGTCAGATGCACTAACAACTTCCGTACCAAATTGCAATGTTCCTTTACCACCTGCATCAGTATCTTTTATTACTTGCACACGTTGACCAGCAACTACAATATCCCAATCTTCACTTTTCGCGTTCGGAATAAATTCACGCAATTCTTCCATACGCTTTTCATGTGATAGCATAACTTGTTGGATTAAGTATTTTGTTAAGCCCATTTCTTTTACACCAGCTGCTAACATCGTTAAGACGTTATTCGGTTTTACAGAACCGATTAAGTCAAGATTTGAACCAGTTTTTAAGAATTTAGGTGAGAATCCAGCGAATGGTCCAAACAGTAAAGCTTTTTTATTGTCTATATATCTCGTATCAAGGTGAGGTACAGACATTGGCGGAGCACCAACTTTAGCTTTACCGTAAACTTTAGCATGATGTTGCTCTATAACTTTTTGGTTTTTACATACCATAAATAGTCCACTTACTGGGAATCCTCCAATATGTTTTGATTCAGGAATACCAGTTTTTTGTAGTAGAGGTAGACTACCGCCACCGCCTCCGATAAAGACGAATTTTGCAGTATGGTGTTCGATTTTACCACTATTCATATCATGTACTTTCACTTCCCACAAACCGTTCTTCGTACGTTTAATATTTTCGACACTATGTTTGTAGTTTAGCTCGACATTTTTAGTTTTTAAGTAATCAAACAACATGCGCGTTAACGCACCAAAGTTAACATCTGTTCCAGAATCAATTTTCGTTGCAGCCATCAGTTCATTAGAGTTTCGACCTTCCATAATAAGTGGAAGCCATTTTTTTAATGTGTCAGGAGCATCAGAAAATTCCATTCCTTGGAATAGAGGGTTTTTTGAAAGCGCTTCAAAACGATTTTTTAGAAACTCGACATTTTTTTCCCCTTGCACCAAACTCATATGAGGTAGTGGCATAATAAAATCTTGTGGATTACGAATTAAGTTTTTCTTAACAAGATATGCCCAAAATTGTCTTGAAAGTTGAAATTGCTCATTTACTTTTACAGCTTTACCAATATCTATAGACCCGTCAGATTTTTCGGATGTATAGTTAAGCTCACATAGCGCAGAATGTCCTGTACCGGCATTATTCCATTCGTTAGAACTTTCTTCTCCGGCATTTGCGAGTTTTTCAAATACTTTAATTTCCCATTCAGGTGCCAATTCTTTCAGTAATGATCCTAACGTTGCGCTCATAATTCCAGCGCCAATTAAGATAACGTCTGTTTTTTGCTGCATGTTGCTCATGATAATCTCTCCATCCCCTATATTGGCAAAAAAGAGTAGGTGTTTTTATGTCTAAGCCGTAAGAAGAAAACACCACCTAGGCCCCACCTAGGTATTTACCTTTTTTGTCTCAATTATATAACCATCTCATACTCTATTATAATAATTAATAGACTAAAATATCTAGTGTTATCTGATAATTTTAAACTATTTAACGCTTTATTTTGTAGAATTCTTCTGCCATAAGGGTAAAAAGCATTGTAGTAAAGCGGAATTTGGAGAAGAATTCCAGTTTGATGTTATCTCAAAAAAACTTACTAATACTTTTATTTTTAAGTTTTAATCTTTGGGAATTTGTAAAAATCTGTTTTTATTACATCTTATTTGAAAAAAATAACAAATAAATGATAAGATTATTCTGAAAATAATTAAGGAGGGATACCAATGCTTACGAAAGAAAAAGTCGCAAACTTATTTCGAAACTTTTCTGTGAATGAATGTAAAGGATCTAGTGACTTATACGAATATTTATCAATAAAAATTTCTGAAGATGAGGAAGTTCTTACGTTAGCTTCCTACGCACAACCTGGTAAACCAGTCCCAAACTTATTATTAGGTGCAGTACACTATTTATTGTTAAAAGGAAAAGAACATACTTTAAAAAGGTATTATCATAGTTTAGTTGATAATGCTGATACAAATTTTGAGAATGCCTTTTACCAATTTAAAGATTTTTGCCATGTATATCGAGAAGAAATTATCTCTTTATTACAAACGAAACTTGTTCAAACGAATGAAGTAAGACGATGTGCCTATTTATATCCAAGTTTCTGTTACATATTTAATAAAGTGAACAAACCGTTAGCGTTAATAGAAATTGGTACAAGTTCAGGATTACAACTATTTTGGGATCAATATAGTTATTCATATGGAATGGAAGAAGTGTATGGAAATACACAATCGAATGTTCAGTTAACCTCTGAAATAAGAGGGGAGAATATGCCGAATCTGCTAAAACAAAGTCCACCTGTCGTAGAAAGAATCGGACTAGATTTACACGTGAACGATTTAAATGATGACGAAGACTATTTATGGTTACGAGCGCTTATTTGGCCAGAACATAAAGAAAGACTGGTACTATTCGATCAAGCAGCAGAACTTGTAAAAGAACAATCAGTGCAATTAATTGAAGGAGATGGTGTAGTGCTTCTACCATCCATTGTAGATCAAATAAGAGAAGATGCAGTGATTTGTATTTTCCATACACATGTAGCGAATCAAATATCAGAAGGTGTGAAACATACGCTAGAAAAACAAATTAAAGAAATTGGTGCAAAACGTGATGTATTCCACCTATATAACAACATGTGGGACCGGGACCTTCATATTGATTATTATATTAATGGAAACGAATATTGTGAAACGGTTGGGGAAACGGAAGGGCATGGAAAATGGTTTAGTTGGGGATTGGGGGATAAAAAATTTATGCTAAAGTAAACCTAATAATTATGGGTTTCATCACCAAAATTCGTAATAAAAATAGTTGATGGAAGACACTCCATCAACTGTTTTTTACTTTTCATAAAACTCATTAGGTATCTAAGGTAAGCGTCAAATATTCCTCACCTACAAGTTGTAAATAGCCCATGAGATTCATCTTCTTACATCTAAGGATTTAAAGAAATTGGATTATTAAAACCTGACAGGTGTCAAAAAAGAACATACCGGTTAATCAGCTATATTACTGGTTCAAGAAATTATTACTTCAAACGGAAGAGCCGAAGGGAAGTAAATATTTAAAATGAATATATAATACATGCGAGAAAGAGCACAATTTGATAGGGAGGCTTCCAAATGCATATGGATGAAAAAATGAATTTGCAGTTAACAAGCCAGGCTCTTCAGGTAATGAATAACGGAATTGCTGTCATAAGTCATGATGGAATCATCACATTCAGCAACCAACTATTCTGCAGCATGTTACATAAAAAAGAAAATGAAATAATAGGTAAGCATATATCAACGATTATTCCTGATCGTAAAAAGCTAGTAGTGAATCAAATTGATAGTTTGTACAAGTACGAGTGTAAGGTGGGCAACCAAGTATTGATTATGAATGAATCCCGTGTATATCAGAGCGGAAAAGAAGATGGATCAATTGCCATTTTGGAAAACAAGGAAAAAAGTATACAGTCCTTGGAAAGTATCATCAGTCGATATGAAAATGCCTTAAATTTACTGTCGGAGTGTATTCTAGGGGTAAATGAACAAGGGATTGTCAATTTTTTAAGTGGTTCTTATGCACAATTTTTAGGGATTGATAATCCAAAGGAAGCGATAGGTAAGCATTGTACGGAGGTTGTTGAGAATACGAGGATGCATATTATCGTGAAGACGGGACAGGTGGAAATTGGGCATATACAGCGCATAAATAACCGGAATATTATCGCAACTCGCATACCTATTGTTAAGGACGGTGAGGTTATTGGTGCGATTGGTAAAATTATGTTTCATGATATACAGCAGTTTAAAGCTTTGGGGGATCAGATTAGTGCAATGGAATCAAAGTTATCTTACTATCAAACTGAATTACAGCGGTTGCAAGAAGGTAGGTTGTCCTTTCAAAGTATTATAGGAGAGAGTGCGAAAATGAAAGAAGTTAAAACGATGGCCTTGAAGGTTTCTAAAAGTCGGTCGACTGTTTTGATAAGAGGAGAGAGCGGTACAGGGAAGGAGCTCTTTGCGCATGCGGTACATCGTGCAAGTCCGCGTGCTAGGGGTTCATTTATTCGTTTGAATTGTGCTGCGATTCCGAGGGATCTTTTGGAGGCTGAATTATTTGGGTACGAAGAGGGGGCTTTTACAGGAGCGAAAAAAGGTGGTAAGCCTGGGAAGATTGAGTTGGCCCATAAGGGAACTTTGTTTTTAGATGAGATCGGTGACATGTCTTTGGACATGCAGGTGAAGTTGCTGCGTGTGTTGCAAGAGAAAGAAATTGAAAGAATTGGTGGTACGAAAATTCAAAAGATTGATGTCCGTTTCATTGCGGCGACACATCGAAATCTTCGTGAAATGGTGCAAAGAGGGGAATTTAGGGAGGATTTATATTATAGGTTGAATGTGTTTGCGATCGATATTCCTCCGTTACGAGAGAGAAAGGAAGATATGATACATATAATGGAATTTTTAATTCAGAAATTGAATGGGGAGCTGGGTAGTAGCGTTCTTTCATTGGATGAGAGAGTAAGGGATATATTCATGGAGCATGATTGGCCAGGGAATATTAGGGAGCTAGAGAATGTGTTAGAACGAGCGATGAATGTTATAGAAGGAATAATTATTCAAGTGCATCATCTTCCTGTCTATTTGCGGAAAACAGATTTGGAAGATGAGTTATATCATGAAATATTTGCGGTGGATCAAGAGAAGAATGAGATGAGTTATTCACTGCAGGAGGAAGTGGAATCGGCTGAAAAACGGGCGATTACAAGGGCTTTGGAAAAGACAGCTGGAAATATAAAAGAGGCAGCCAAGCTTTTAGGGATTCATCGGGCTAGCTTATATCGAAAAATAGAAAAATATGGAATGTTATGAAGGCAAGTAAAGGGCAAACAGGCCCTTTTTTTATTTGGTTTGCAGTAATATAAACTGTCTCTTTTTTGCGACACTTTCTTATAGATGCGACATGATCGTAATCATTTGTAGCGCAAATGCGACATGTGAAGGTGGACATGTAAGGGAGACTTGGGGTATGTCCCTGAAGGAATAAGAGAATAGGGAATGAGTCGATTTTTGGCATGTTTCTTGCTATATAAATAAAAAAGATTATAGCCAGAAGGGATGGAATTCAATGCTGGAAAATCACAGTTTGCCGCATTTTATTATGCAAAGTATTGAAAAAACACCAAGTAAGGTGTATTTACAATTTGAAGAACAAAAAGTTACGTATGAGGAGCTCTATCATCGAATTACAAAAGCTGCAGCGGGATTTTGTGAGCTCGGTATTCAAAAAGGGGACAAGGTTTGTATTATGCTTAATAATACTCCTGAATATCTGGATGTATGGTTTGCTTTATCTTTTATGGGAGCAATTGCAGTGCCTCTGAATGTGCATTTAAAAGGAGAGGGCCTACAGTATATTTTATCTCACTCTGATTGTAAGCTAATTATCGTTGAGAAGGAATTTGTTCCTCAAATTGATTCTTGTTTGTCTTTTATGCAAAGGGACATTCAAATTGTTGCTTACGGAAATAATGAAAGCGTAATCATTACGAACGATGGTAAAGAACGGCTCGTAATCGAATTGAAAGATGTACTGAATACAAATAACCATCACCTTCCAACTGAATTTGTTTCCTCCTCTGCTATTAACAGTATCCTTTATACCTCTGGAACGACTGGATTACCTAAAGGGGTCATGTTAAGTCATTCTGCCTATGTAAATTCTGCGCAGTCATTTGCCGCCTATATGGTTGGCGCAAGTTCAAAAGATGTTTTATTTACAGCGCTTCCGTTATTTCATATTAACGCCCAGGCTCATACAGTACTCGGAGCTATTTCTTCCAATGCGACGATTGCTCTTGGCAAGCGGTTTAGTGCTTCTAGATTTTGGGATGAAATTCGTGGTCATGGAGCGACCATTTTTAATTCTTTAGGATCTATGATTCCTATTCTCTGCAAGCAACCAGAAAAGGAAAATGATAATGAAAATTTTGTAAGGGTGACGGCTTGTGCTGCTACGCCTAAGGAATTTTGGAAGCCGTTTGAGGAAAGGTTTGGCGTCCAGATTGTAGAAGGTTACGGATTAACGGAAACGACGGGTTTTTGTGTAACGAATCCATTGAATGCCAATAAGCCGCCTTCTATTGGAAAGCCTTATTCTTATGTAGAGACGAAGATTGTCAATGAGGATGGAAATGAAGCTCGGACTGGTGAAATTGGAGAGATTTTTATACGTTCCTTACAGGGACAAGCATTCATGGAAGGCTACTATAAAATGCGGGATAAAACAGAAGAGGCGATGAAGGAGGGATGGTTCCATACAGGAGATCGTGGTTATCTAGACGAGGAAGGTTACTTATATTTTTGCGATCGAATCAAACAGTGTATCCGGAGGCGTGGAGAAAATATCTCCTCTTGGGAAATCGAAAAGGTATTGAATAATCACCCGAAAGTACTTGAATCAGCGGCCATCGGTGTTCCATCGGAAGTGGGAGAAGAGGATGTCAAATTATATGTGATTGTAAAGAAAGGAGAAACGATGTCCCATGAAGAGATTATAGATTGGTGTCAAGAACGTATGGCTTACTTCATGGTGCCGCGATATGTTCAGTTCAGTGAAACTTTTCCAAAAACCGCGACGGAACGGATTCAGAAGTTCAAGCTGAAGGAGGAAGGGATCGGTACTGCTTGGGATAGTGAAAAGGTCGGCTATGTAATTAAAAGAACGAATTGATGTGCTGACGGTAGTAAAAGTATCTCATTACATATTGGAAAGAAGGGATTGAATTGGAAAATAAGCGGGTTGTTACATGGTCCAAAGAAAAAGGAATCGCGACAATCATCATTGATAATCCTCCTGTGAATGTATTGAGCGGTGCTGTGGTGGAGCAACTGACGGTAGTGGTCGATGAAATTGAACGGGATGATGAAGTGATTGCTGTACTTTTAACTGGAGTTGGAGAAAAGGCCTTTGTTGCAGGAGGGGATATCAAGTCATTTCCGGACTGGATTGGGAAAGGGAGTGAATATGCAGAGGGAAAATCATTGTGGCTTCAGAATCCATTAAATAAAATAGAAAGATTGCCTAAGCCTGTAATCGCTGCTATTAACGGTTTAGCGCTTGGGGGCGGGTGTGAATTAGCTTTATCATGTGATTTACGGATTATAGAAGAACATGCTCAAATCGGGCTTCCGGAAGTGAAGTTAGGCTTGTTTCCAGGTGCGGGAGGAACGCAACGTTTGCCTCGATTAATAGGAACTGCAAGTGCGAAAGAAATGATGTTCACTGGTGAACCACTCACTGCCGAAGTAGCTTGGCGAGTTGGTTTGGTGAATCATGTTGTCCCGCGTGGCGAATCGCTGAATAAGGCGAAGGAACTAGCCGTGAAGATGGCTCGATTTTCCCTTCCTGCTTTATCTTTGATGAAGCAATCTATCAATAAGGGATTATCTTCTTCTCTTGAGGAAGGACTAAAAATAGAAGCTGAGAATTTCGGACATGTATTTCAAACGAGTGATGTAAGAGAGGGAGTGGAGGCTTTTATAGAAAAAAGGGTACCACTTTTTCATCATAAATAAAAAGCTATGAAATAATATGCAAAAAGCAATGCCTGCCTTTGGCAGGCATTGTAACAATATATACAAACATAAAAGAATGTAAAGTTAAGAGAATCCATTTTATTGAGGGGGATTACGGTTATGGATTTATTGATTGTATTGCTATCGCTTGGCTTGCTTATATTTGTGGCTTACCGAGGATTCTCAGTCATTTTATTCGCTCCGTTATGTGCATTGCTAGCTGTGTTTTTAACAGAGCCGGAGTACGTTTTACCGTTCTTTTCCAATGTTTTTATGGCGAAGATGGTCGGATTCATAAAATTATATTTTCCTGTGTTTTTGCTTGGAGCGATATTTGGTAAAGTGGTAGAAATTACTGGAATAGCAGAAAAAATCGCGAAAATTATCATACGTTTTATAGGTGTGAAAAGAGCGATTCTTTCCATCGTGTTAATGGGGGCGATTCTTACATACAGTGGTGTCAGTTTATTTGTCGCAGTATTTGCGATTTATCCATTTGCGGCGCAATTATTTCGTGAGGCGGATATTCCGAAACGTCTCATTCCAGCGACAATTGCATTCAGTGCTTTTACGTTTTCGATGGATTCGCTTCCTGGATCGCCTCAAATCCAAAATGTTATTCCAACTACGTTCTTTAAAACAGATATTTATGCGGCTCCTACATTAGGAATTATAGGAGCATTGTTTATCTTTATATGTGGCATGCTGTATTTGGAAAGCTGTAGGAAAAAAGCTGCTGCTAAAGGAGAGGGGTACTTTGGTAAAGGCGGTGCCACTTCTGAACTTGCTGCCACAACTAGCGCACAATCGGTGCAAGCGCCGATTGCTTCCAGCGATGTTATTCCAGCTAGTTACTGGGTAGCTTTTCTTCCGCTTGTACTGGTTGGAGTGATGAATAAAGTCTTTACAGAATTCATCCCCGTTTGGTATACAAAGGGATTTGATTTTGCATCCATTGGTTTGAAGGAGTACGGAACGATTGATATGGGACAAGTCGTGGGTATTTGGTCAGTGGAAATGGCACTTCTTATCGGAATATTGGCTGCTATATTATTAAACTTCCAAGCGGTAAAAGAACATTTTCAATCTATTACAAGCGTAGGCGTAAGTGGTTCAATCTTAGCTGCCATGAACACTGCAGCCGAGTATGGATTTGGTGCCGTTATAGCAGCTTTACCCGGATTTGTCATGATTCAAAATTCTTTGACAGGGACATTTTCAAACCCTTTAATTAGCGGAGCGGTCATGACGAATATTTTGTGCGGTCTGACGGGATCAGGTTCGGGTGGAATGAGTATTACATTAGGTTTAATGGCAGAAAAATATATTGAAGCGGCAGCGAACTTTGATATTCCGTTAGATGTGCTGCATCGTGTAATTGCAATGGCAGCAGGAGGTATGGATACTTTACCTCATAACGGAGCAGTTATAACCTTACTTGCTGTTACAGGATTAACGCACCGGGAAGCTTATAAAGAGATTTTTGGTATTACGATAATTAAGACGCTTGCCGTTTTCTTCGTTGTTGGAGTGTATATGATGTTTTCTATTGTATAGGAGGGAGGTTGATTGGCTGTTATAAATAACGCAGCCATCAAGTTAAGATTATGTATAATGGTAAACAGAAACAGCCATCATTTCATGGAATGATGGCTGTTTGTATGTTTTCAATGAATTTCACAAAAAACTTCAAGTGTAGATTGGAATTGAACTATCCACTTGGTTTAGAGGAGGGGGATAAAGCCCATGAATCTTTATTACTTACACTAGGTATGCTAGATACAATTGTCGTTCAAAAGGATCCCATCTGTACGTACTAAATTTAGTGATGATGCAAAAGTTACAGATCGGGATACAAAGCAAGCTCTTACCTCTTTAGTTCAAAGTGTAGTAGACGAAATAAAAGGATAATAATTTAATTTGTATAAAAACGATAATGGGATCTTTAAAATTATAAAGAGGGAAAAAGGCAATACTACCGATAGTATTGCCTTTTATATAGTTAAATATATTTACTCAATATCTCTCCAGGTAATCCATCAATCTCACAAACTACATCTGATGTAAAACCAACGTTAATTAATATTTTTCGAGAGGGGATATTATTTGGATCGATAATTGCCTTTAGTACGTTTACATCTGTCTGCTTCGCTATTTCAATTAATTCTCTTGCAATATAACTACCATATCTTTTTCCCCAGTGCTCTGGCAAAATCATATACCCAATTTCAGCTTCTTTTACATGATCTTCATGCACTGTTACATGTCCAAGGCCGATAAATTCATTTGTTGCACTGTCATAAACTGTATAAGACCCAACCAGTTTATGTTTTTCATTGCGCCTTAACAATTTTTCATAGTCGTTTTGTGCCTCTTCTAGCAGAATAGCACGCTCTGTAATTTGTGCCATCACTCTTTCATTTGATACGAGCTGAAAGTATAGATTAAAATCTGTTGCTTCAAATTTTTTGAAATGTAGTTTATGCATCGGATTCCTCCAAACGAATTTTTAATTGTTCTTCAGAAAAGATAAAACGACAGTTAAATAGTAATCTCTATTTGATTACCTCCCGGATCGCTTATTACACTTTCATAATAGCCATCTCCAGTGAAACGTGGTCCATTTAATAAAGGATAACCTGCTTCTTTTAACGTTTTTGTTAGTTCATTTACACGTTCTTCACTACCAACAGAGAAAGCCATATGTGCATAGCCAGTTATATTTAGGTTAGGCTCGTTTTCTATGCCTTTCTTACGCATAATTTCAAGACGCGCTCCAGATTCGAACGTAATAAAATATGATTCAAATTGTTTTGCTTCGTTATGATATAAAGAGTTTGTTTTGCCGTTGAAATACTTTGTATAAAAAGTACGCATTAATTCTAAATCATTTACCCAAATTGCTATATGTTCGATTTTCATTCGTTTCACCAATCCTATCTTTATGTAAATTTTAAAAAGTATACTCTGTAGTAATTAGCGGAGGTGAACAACACTAATTAGATGTTCACTTTATTAAATTTGCAATCATATTTCAAGAAATAGGAAAAAGCGGATTGTAATAAAAAAGTTTTATTAATGGTATTAGATAATTTTTAAGTCATAACATGCATACAATGTCTAATTAAGTGAATTACGTACGTCAAAATTTCAAATAAGGAGGGGCATTTGTGGGGCAATTTGAACAAATGATGATTGTCGGTATTTCCATGTCTTTTATACTATCTATTATGATATTAGGGTCTACATATTATAACCCTCGCCTTTGGTTAAATGATTATCCGAAAGATATTCAAAAAGTAGTTTTGCCAAAATCGATAAATGAAAAAAAACAAACGTTTTATTTCGGAATTATTTACAATATTATTCTCTTCGGAACACCTTTCATTTCTACATATATACTACATCACCATGTGAAATTATTGTATATTGAGGCTTATTTACATACTTTTGGGATTGTAATGATTTTTAATTTAGTAGATTTATTAATAATCGATTGGCTTATATTTTGCTGGATTACTCCGAGGTTTGTTGTTATTCCTAGTACTGAGGGAATGAAAGGATATAAAGACTATAAGTTTCACTTAAGAGGTGCAATAGCTGGAACGCCATTTTTAGCAATTGTAAGTTTATTTTTGGCAGGAATTGCGACAACTATTTAGTATAAGGAAGAGAGGGACGAAACGTTAATACTTATACTTAAAGGAGTAAATAATGAGCCTTGTGATTAGAAAACTAGAAATAAATGATTTAGACCATTTACCTGAAATTGATGATAGTTTTACAGTGAATGCTCGGTTAGTGCTTTCTGTTTCAAAAATAAATAACCGAATAGAATATACAGTAGAAAACGTACCTAGTTATGAAAAAAGTTATTCAGAAAATCAGTATGATGACGATGAAGAAGAACTAGCTTACAATGAATATATAAATAATTCTAATCAAGTAATTTACATAGCGCTTTTACATAACCAAATCGTAGGAGTTATCATATTGAAAAAGAATTGGAATCGCTATGCATATATAGAAGATATAAAAGTGGATAAAGAATGTCGAGAACTCGGAATTGGTAGAAGGTTAATAGAACAAGCAAAGAAGTGGGCAAAAGAAGGTAATATGCCAGGTATTATGCTTGAAACACAAAATAATAATGTTGCAGCGTGTAAGTTTTATGAGAAGTGTGGATTTGTAATTGGGGGATTAGATTTTCTCGTATATAAAGGGATAAATGAGAAAAATGATGAAGTTGCGATTTATTGGTATTTAAAATTTGCAGCGTAATTATGTTAGTAAAGTTAAAGGCTAGGTGTACCTTATGAGAGAAGTAAGAGAGATCATTCAAACAAGGAAAACAGGAGTAGACGAAATAGATATAAAGGAAACGGAAGAAAAGTTAGGTGCTATTTTCCCAGAGCAATATAGAGACCTTTTCAAATTAGTTAATAACGCTGAAATAGGGGAATGGATACTATATCCTATTAAAGATAGTAGAAATCTAAAAAAAACATGGGATGATATTATTAGACAAAATATTGAAATGAGAGAAGAAGATATACCTGAAAACCTTATTATAATTGGTGATGATGGTTCAGGGGATAAGTTGTGCTTCAAAATAAATAATGGAGTAATGAGTGATGTAATATATCTTTGGTATCATGAAGATGCAGAGATTGAAGAATATGCCCAGGATTTAAAAGGTTTTATCACAGCAACTACTCAGGAAAATTGAAAAGATTTTATTGATTTAAATGAAGCGAGGATTAAAAATGACAATGGAATTATATGGCGAACATTGGGATGGAATAAAAGGGTATAGAGTAATGGAAGGGAAAGATTCATATAATCATTATTTCGGTGGTCAAGATTGTGAATTACCATTGTGTAAGTTATGCGGTGAGAAAATGCATCAAATTTTTTGTTTTGATTTGAAAGATGAGAGACTTGCTGAACTTAAAAATGATGAAATGAATGTGTTACCATTCGTCTCTTGCTTAAATTGTGCGATGGTGTGGGAGCCGCAATATTTTCAATTAAGTAATGGGGGCAAAACGGTACAAATAATAAAACAAGACAATACGGAAGAGTGGATTATGGAAGCTGAGGATAAGCTACCGGCCAATCTTCCAAAAACTAATGTAAAGCTAACGAATATGAAAAATGAAGATATACCTACTGATGAAGATAGTTACTGGGAAGCTTTTGACTTATTCGGTTCGGAATATGTATGTAGATTGTTAGGACCGCCTTTATATGGTGATGTTCCAGAAGATTTAGGATGTCCAACTTGTTCGAAAGAGATGAAATATGTTGCTACAATTACACAAGATCTTGAGGGACGGGAACTTATTTCAGTAGTTGATTTTCAGTTTGGGGAAATGAATATATATTATTACTTATGTAAAGATTGCTCCTTAATGAAAACCGAAATACAAGGTACATAATAAAGTAAGACTGACATAATGAGTCAGTCTTATTTTTGTTGCGTCACATCATTAACAATCGCATGAAATATGTCTTTTTGCGTGAAATCATCTGTAAAAATAGTTTCTCTATCAACTTCAATTGAATCGTGCGGGTTATACCATTTACTTAATAAATCTTCTCCAAATTCAAGTCTTTTTTCTCTCGTATTATGCCGTCTAATTGTTTCTTCAAGTGATAAATCAAAATAATATGTATAAGCGTTTCCTTCAAAATAATGTATTAATTCTTTTAACATATCACCGTATCTACGACTGTTTAGTATACCTTCTAAAATAACAAATTCACATTTTCCTTTTCCGTACTTCGTAATTTCAAAAATTAAATCGTGAGACAGATTTCCCATTGTGTCGTGAACTTTTAACATATCTCTACGAACTACATCTTGAGAGACTAGTAGTGTTCCTTGCCCGAAATGTTCTTGCAGTTCTTTTGCGATCGTTGTCTTGCCACTTGCGGAGTTTCCTCGAAGAATGATTAATGTTGATTTCAAAGTCTCATCTCCAAATTGTAAGTGTTTTTTAGCGCTTTATGTGGGAAAATCTCTTAGTTGGATAAGTAATAGTTTATGGCATTTGTTCTAGGTTGAACAGTTTAAATTTTATTTGTAAAGATACAGCGAATAGCGAATAGGTAAACTCATCGTAAGTTAAAAGATTGTAATCGACAAATCTTATTTTGCTATAAAACTTTTGTACAGATATGTTGTCAGGGTGAACTGTTAAACGAATTCGCTGACAACATATAAATTATAAAAGTAGAAGTAGTTTTCAATTGTAATGTTTTGTGTATTATTTAGAATTTTTTTACAATTTAACAAAATAAAGTGTATAATCAATGTGATGAAAAATAAAGAGGGGATAAAGTAGGTGGGAGATATAATTACAAAAGGACAGCCTGTATGGAAACGGACATGGTTTGGCTATTTAGAGGCAGTTTTACGTATTTAATTACTATTTATTATTTGTGAAGTCACTACATGGGCACCACACTTTAGAACGGGTGGAGAATTTTTTAATACAATATTAAACTCTCAATTTTTCACGGAATGGTTCGTACCATATCAAATCCCACAATTTAATGTATTTACAGCGTTTTTTGCGATAACATTACTACCAAATGCGTTAATAGGTGCAATTAAAGATTTAATCTTGAGAAAAAATATAAATAATTAATAAGAGGTACTACATGCTATTTCAAAAAGAAAATTTATCGGTTAGGTACGTAATAAAAAAAGATGCACCTATCATTTCCACATGGTTAACAAACCCAGAAGTTTTACAGTATTACGAAGGACGAGATAATCCGCAATCTGTAGAAAAGGTACTTGCTCATTTTATACATAATCCAAACAGTAATGAAAAAAGATGCTTAGTAGAATTCGACGAAATGCCGATCGGTTACATTCAAATGTATCCAGTTGATTTTGAATGGAAAGCGTTATATGGATATGAAGAATCACAAAATGTATGGGGAATGGACCAATTTATCGGTGAACCACCCTTTTGGGGAAAGGGAATTGGAACAAAACTCGTTCAAGCAGCAATTACATACATTATGAAAGAAGAGGGGGCAGAAACAATTGCAATGGACCCTAAAGTAAATAACGAACGTGCGATAAAGTGTTATGAAAAATGCGGATTTAAAAAAGTGAAGATTTTAAAGGAACATGAACTGCATGAGGGGAAATTAGAAGATTGTTGGATGATGGAATATAAACAATTATAATGATTTATGAAAGGGCTTATACAAACAAAGGGAGCTGTGTAAAATGAAAAAAGCATTAATAGTAATTGATGTGCAAGCGGGTATGTATACAGCAGGAATCCCAGTACATAATGGGGAAAAGTTTTTAGAAACATTACAAGAACTTATTGGGGAATGTCGTTCAAATGGTATTCCGGTTATTTACGTCCAACATAACGGGCCAAAAGATCATCCATTAGAAAAAGGGACAGATGGTTGGAAAGTACATGCGGCAATTGCTCCGCAAGAGGATGATAGTATCGTTGAAAAGACGACACCCGATTCATTTAATAAGACGAAATTGAACAAAGTTTTACAAGAAAAAGGCATAGAGCATGTTATTATTTCAGGAATGCAAACCGAGTACTGTGTTGATACAACAACGCGTAGAGCGTTTAGTGAAGGATATAAAGTAACATTAGTAAGTGATGCCCATAGCACGTTTGATACAGATGTATCACGTGCTGAAGATATTGTGAAGCATCATAACGTCGTGTTGGGATCATTTGCAGATGTTATTGCGTTAAAAAATTTAAAAGTAGAAGCGTAAGTAAGTGTTGAAGGAGAAGCTATTCTAAATGGAAATTTGGAACAGCTTCTTTTTATTTTTATCGATAAATCGCAAATATAATTTCATTCACCGTAAAGATAATGTAAAAAAGGAGCACCAGATTATCAACAAGGGTACTCCTTCACCAAAACGTTATTTCTTCTTATCTTTATCCAACACATTCTGTTCCTCAGCAAACTCCGTACCATATGCAAATCTGCGATTAATACGAATATTATCGTTGTTATGACGAGTACGTGAATGAGAAAAGCGATGAACAATTACTTCAGATAATGTAAAGACGATGGCAGAAAGGATACTGCCCCAAGCAATTTGCATGTAGTTGTCTAATAAAATATTTCCGAAGATCCAAACGCTTAAATACGTAAGTAAAAAGTTTGTCATAATGGCAGCAGAATCGCCAATTCGATTTAAAATGATTTTATCAACAAACATATAAGAAACGATTGTGACAAATAGACTAAAAGAAATAATTTGGACGAACGTAGCAGGGAAAAATAAAGCTAATCCGATACTAAAAGCGATGATACACGATATAAATTTAATTACTATTACAGTAAAATCATTCAACATTTACACCTCCGATTTATACATAGTTTTACAATAAATTCAGGAGTTCATACATTGGAACTGATTTATTTAGATAAAACTTTTTCATGTTTGAATTTTTGTCTAAATATTAAAAAAACAGAAGAAAAATGTTATAGTAAAATGAGAGCGTATGACATTTTTAGGTAAGGGGGAATCCGGGATGTGGATAACTTCAGAAGTAGAAATTCCAGATGAGTTAATCGATCACCTTGAACAAGGGAAGTTAGTATTATTCGTTGGAGCAGGAGTTTCTATGAAGGGGAAATCAAACTTACCGAATTTCGATGATTTAGTTGATGAAATTTCGAAAGCTTTATATGTCGAAAAGCGTGAGATGACAGAACCCCACGATTATTATCTTGGTAAAATTGCGAAAACGAAAGATGTGCATCAAGTTGCAAGAGATCTCGTTAATATAGATAAATCAAAACCAAACCCATTACACTATGCTATTCCAAGGCTGTTCCCAGTAGATACGGATGTTCGTATTGTAACGACAAACTTTGATCAACATTTTACATCTGTAATCGCTGAAATGAAAAGAGAGCTGAATATTTATTATGCGCCAGCTTTACCGACAGGGAGAGCGTTTAAAGGATTGGCTTACATACATGGAAATATAGAACAGGAGAAAGAAGCTTTAATTTTAACAGATGGTGATTTTGGAAGGGCTTACTTAACAGAAGGTTGGGCGAGACGATTTTTAGTTGATTTATTTTCTAATTACACCGTTTTATTCGTTGGTTATAGTCATAATGACCCAGTAATGAAATATTTAGCAACAGGTTTACCACCGAGTACAAGGCGTTATGCTTTCGTCGCACAAGGTGATAATACATACCACTGGGAACATTTAGGAATAAGACCGATTGTGTATCCGAATAAAGCTAATAATCACCAGTCACTTGTGAAAGCGGTGAAACGATGGGCGGAATTAATGGGTGATAATTATATTACGAAAAGAATGCGTATTCGTGATATTGTAACCGTTCCTCCATCAGTAGAACAGGAGCAATTATCATATATAAAACAATCAATAAAAAAAATCGAAACAGTTCGGTACTTTGTTGAATTTGCTCGTGATTACGAGTGGGTGGAATGGCTTGAAGCAGAGGGGAAACTAAGAAATTTATTTCAGCTTACAGCAAATTATGATGAAGTAGATGAATTACTTGCAGAATGGTTAGTGGAGCAATTCCTTTTTACTCATCAAAAAGAACTATTTCAATTGATTTTTAAAAATCATTCTAAAATATCCCCGTTATTGTGGCGAATAATTTGTACTTACTTGAACGAAACGAAAGAAACGATGGATCCTTTGTTGTTTGCAAAATGGACATTGCTTATATTAGAAACGGCAGAAAAAGATAGTAGCTCTATTGAAATGATTTCATACTTACTGCAAAAATGTTCTTTCCCAGAGCATAAAGAAATTGCTTTATTGTTACTAACGTTTATTTTAGATGGAAAACTTAAATTGAAGCGTGTAAGAAAATGGGGAAATGATACGCAAGAATCAATTGAACTAGAGGAATCGAGTCGTTTACCGGTGTCTAAATTTTCTCATGTGGAGCTAATTTGGAATGATAAGATGAGACCGCATATTACTTATTATGCTGTTCCCATCATGATGATGGGATTAGAAAAGATTCGCCTGTTGTCATTAAGACAAACAGCACTGAAAAAAAGAAATAAGGATAATGTGGAGAGAGAGTTTTATCAAAATGACCTCGCATTTTTAATTCAAATTGTAAAAGAGTGTCTTACATATTTATGTGAAAACAATGAGAAAAAAGCGGATTATTATATTACAGAAATGATAGGAACAGATAGTATACTTCAAAAGCGAATCGCGATTGAAGCGATGAATAAAAATGTGTTCGTTACTGCGGATGTCAAATTGAAGTGGTTACTACATGAAGGCCTTCTGTTAGATTTCACATATAAACATGAAGTGTTTCAACTGTTAAAGAATTATTATGCAGATGCTTTAGAAGAAACAAAAGAAGAAGTGATTCAAACTGTATTAGAACATCTTGCAGAAGAGAGGGCGTTTGATGCTTGTCTCGTATTAGATTCATTATTTGCATGCGATGCGAATAGTCGAAGCACGATAGAAGGATATGAATTAATGAAACAGAAGCACCCTCATTTTTCTTCTGATCGATACAGTGTTCCGAAGAAAGAATCTATTGAACAAAGCATTACTTGTAATGTAACAGCTGATGGATTACTACAGCTGAAAGACGATGAAATAATGAAGCAAGTTCTGCAGTTTTCTCAAGATGGTGTTTTTGAGCAACGCCATTTTTTAGAGATGTTATCAAAAGCATGTAAATTGAATGTAGAGTGGAGTATTTCGTTTGCTTATCAACTAGTAGGCGTACATGAAATTAGTAATGAAGTTTGGTTTGTTTGTATTAGAGAATGGCGAAATAATAGGAATTTAACGAGTGAGCAAATTCAAAGGATTATTCCGTTATTGCAGAAGTTTTCTCGAAATACTACTTTTCATTGGCTAATTAGTAGTTTTCTATATGAAATTAGCAATCGATTAGAAGAGCTAGAAGAAAATAGTATACGGGTTGTAAAGCGCTTTGCTTTTTCAGTATTTCCACAAGTTATGAGAGGGGAAACAGATTTTAAAATTGGAAAACAAGAGTTTTACAATGAGTCTATACAGCATCCTGTTGGGAAGATGACAGCTGTATTACTAAAACTGTTAGCGTATGATCACTTATATGATCGCAATGTGTATGAATATTTATTTTTATTTGAGGAACAGGTAAGGGTTACTTCGGAAAGAACGAACTTTATGTTAACTCGTTTAACAGCAGATATTACGTTTTTATACCATATTGAGAAGCAATGGTGTCGAAAATATTTATTACCTTACTTAGATTTAAAGAAAGAAAATGAGCTGACCAAATATGCGTGGGCGGGATTATGTTATACGCAAATTAATTTACCTCTATTTACAGAAATAAAGAGATATATTAAATATGCGGTAGAACATTTAGAGGTGCTGCACCCGTATACGAGAGAAGCGTTTTTAAAATGGCTTAGCTTTGTATTTATTAAATGTGTACTGTATTGGGAGCAAAAAACAGATTGGTTATACCCACTCTTAATGCAAGTAAACGAAAATAATAAAATTAAATTTATGCAGTATGTATGCTACTACGTAAAAACGTTAAGCGGAAAAGAACAACAAAAATTTTGGACAGCATGGCTAAGTGTATTTTTAAGAGAACGTCCGAAAATGGGTGTAATAACTACGAGAGAATATATGATGCTTTTACGTATTGTATTATGTATGGATGAAATTTTAGAAAAAGGACTTTGTATTATATCAAGTAAATTTCTAGGTGTAGAAGGGCAATGCAATCAAGAGGAAATGAAACAGTTATTTACTGAGATGCTTGAAAAGAAGAATGGCATGAAAGAATATAAAGGGCTTTATGCAAATGTCTTTTTTATTTTACTTCAAACACGTCAAGAAGCTGATTTACTTGAGAAGGAAATCATACAAATAAAAGAACAATTAACCCAGTATGGAGTAGAAAAACACGTATTAAAATTAATTGAAAATGAGATGATTCGTATCGGAATAGTAATGGAGAATTTGCACGAAGAATTCTAGGGTGAAAGCGGAATTTTAAAAAAATAAATAAAAAGTTGTTGACAGTGTTTTAAAAAGCGTTCTATAATACGAATCATACTTATTCAATTTCAAAAACATTTGAATAAACAAAGTGCAATGAAGAGATCACAGTAGTGGTTAGTCTTACTGTAACAGAGAGCTGGTGGTTGGTGTGAACCAGTACAGGGATAATCATGAATTACAGTCTTGGAGCATCTTTTTCGTAGTAAAGATACAATTGTCTTTATGAAGAAAGAGCGGTCAAATGATCGTTAACAGTGAAGAGAGGTAGACGGAAATTTAGTCTACAACTAGGGTGGTACCGCGATAAATATCGTCCCTACTGATTTATTCAGTAGGGACTTTTTGTATTTTGACGGTCCAACTTGAAAATATAATAAACATGCGTTGAAAGGAAAAGCAGTAGTTGTTGTTTCCCTGTAACAGAGAGCTGGTGGTTGGTGCGAACCAGTACAAAAACAAGAGCGAATTACAGTCCTGGAGCATCTTTTTCGTAGTAAAGATATGTATCTTTATGAAGGGAAAGACGGTCACATTGATCGTTAACAATGAAGAGAGGTAGACGACAGTTGTCTACAACTAGGGTGGTACCGCGATAAATATCGTCCCTACTGATTGAATCAGTAGGGCTTTTTTGTACAAAAAAGTGGCTTATTAACTAGTAGTTAGTGTCTTTATGGTAATTATTAGTTTAAAATAAGAAGAGGTATCGATTCCACTTTAAATTTGTATAATTAACCAGTTCTGAAAATAGAGAATTTTTCATTCTCTTACTATACTTTTAAAACATTAGAGGAGGATTTCCAAATGGCAAATCATGAATTAGATCAATTACGTAAACAGGTAGATGAAATTAACTTACAACTATTACACCTATTAAACAAACGCGGTGAAATCGTTCAAAAAATCGGGGAACAAAAACAAGTACAAGGTACGAAACGTTTTGACCCAGTACGTGAGCGTGAAGTGCTTGATATGATCGCAGAGCATAACGAAGGACCATTCGAAACGTCAACGGTTCAACATATTTTCAAAACGATTTTCAAAGCAAGCTTAGAATTACAAGAAGATGATAACCGTAAAGCGTTACTAGTATCACGTAAAAAGAAAAAAGAAAATACAATCGTTAATGTGAAAGGCGAATTGATTGGAAACGGAACACAAACGTTCATTATGGGACCTTGTGCAGTAGAAAGCTTAGAGCAAGTTCGCCAAGTAGGGCAAGCGATGAAAGATCAAGGGCTAAAATTAATGCGCGGTGGTGCTTTCAAACCGAGAACATCTCCATACGATTTCCAAGGTTTAGGAGTAGAAGGATTACAAATTTTACGCCAAGTAGCAGATGAGTTCGACTTAGCGATTATTAGTGAAATTTTAAATCCGAACGATGTTGAAATGGCGCTAGACTACGTTGATGTAATTCAAGTTGGAGCACGTAACATGCAAAACTTCGATTTACTACGAGCTGTAGGTAAAGTTAACAAGCCAGTATTACTAAAACGTGGATTAGCAGCAACAATTGATGAGTTCATTAACGCAGCGGAATACATTATTGCGCAAGGTAATGACCAAATTATTCTTTGTGAGCGCGGTATCCGCACATACGAAAGAGCGACACGTAACACATTAGATATTTCAGCAGTTCCGATTTTAAAGAAAGAAACACATTTACCAGTTATCGTTGACGTAACACATTCAACTGGACGTAGAGATTTACTATTACCAACAGCGAAAGCAGCACTTGCTATTGGAGCAGATGCAGTAATGGCGGAAGTACATCCAGACCCAGCAGTTGCTTTATCAGATTCTGCGCAACAAATGGATATTCCGGAATTCCATAGATTCATGGATGAATTAAAAGGTTTCAAAAATAAATTATCTTAATTCCATATCATATATGCGCTGAAGAGGAAACAGTAGTGCTTATCTCACTGTTAAAGAGAGCTGATGGCCGGTGTGAATCAGTACAAAGGTAAGCATGAATTACAGCCTTGGAGCATCTTTCCCGCCAATTTGTGGAGGGGAAGACGGTCAAACGATCGTTAAAGAAGAAGAGAGGTAGACGATAGTTGTCTACAACTAGGGTGGTACCGCGATAAACATCGTCCCTACTGAGCGCTCAGTAGGGACTTTTTTGTACAAAAAAATAGTAAAGGGGCAAGAGAAATGAGATACATTACAGCTGGAGAATCACATGGTCCGCAGTTAACGGTTATTTTAGAAGGTGTACCGGCAGGTTTAACATTAACAGCGGAACATATTAATAAAGAATTATTAAGAAGACAAAAAGGACATGGGCGCGGAAGACGCATGCAAATTGAAACAGATACTGTTGAAATTGTAAGTGGTGTTCGTCACGGGATGACACTTGGCTCACCAATTACGTTAATCGTAAAAAATGATGATTTCAAACATTGGACGAAAGTAATGGGTGCAGACCCGATTTCAGAGCAAGAAAGTAAAGAAATGAAACGTACAATTACAAAACCACGTCCAGGACATGCAGATTTAAACGGAGCTATTAAATACGGTCATCGTGATATAAGAAACGTATTAGAGCGCTCATCTGCAAGAGAAACGACAGTTCGTGTAGCTGCTGGTGCAGTTGCAAAACAAATTTTGAAAGAGTTAGGTGTGGAAATTGCAGGGCATGTGCTTGAAATTGGTGGAGTGCAAGCGAAGCATATTTCAAACTTACCAATTGAAGAAATTAAAACGATAACTGAAAATTCACCTGTTCGATGTTTAGATAAAGAAGTAGAACAAGAAATGATGGATGCAATCGATAATGCGAAAAGCAGCGGAGATTCAATCGGTGGTATTGTTGAGGTAATTGCAGAAGGTATGCCAATTGGCGTTGGTAGCTACGTTCATTACGATCGTAAATTAGATGCAAAACTTGCTGGTGCTATTATGAGTATTAATGCATTTAAAGGTGCTGAAATTGGTGTTGGTTTTGAAGCGGCAAGACAACCAGGAAGTAAAGTGCACGATGAAATCCTTTGGGATGAAGAAAAAGGATACACGAGAAAAACGAACAATGCCGGCGGTTTAGAAGGCGGTATGACAACGGGAATGCCAATTGTCATAAGAGGCGTAATGAAGCCAATTCCTACATTATATAAACCGTTAGCAAGCGTAGATATTGATACGAAAGAAGCATTCCAAGCGAGTATTGAGAGATCTGATAGTTGCGCAGTACCAGCAGCAGGTGTAGTAGCTGAATCTGTTGTGGCATGGGAACTTGCAGATGCACTAGTCGAACAATTCGGAAAAGATCGTATGGAATTATTAAAGCAAAACATTACACAACATAACAAATACGCAAAAGAATTTTAAAAAAAGGTGGGTTTAACATGCAAGTAAAAGATCAACTATCATCATTACAACCATATAAACCAGGTAAATCCCCAGAGCAAATGAAAGAAGTATACGGAGATCATTCGTTTGTGAAATTAGCATCGAATGAAAATCCATTCGGTTGTTCACCACGAGTTTTAGAAGAGTTGCAAAAATCGTGGTTGGAACATGCTTTATATCCTGACGGAGGTGCGACAACGCTCCGTCAAACAATCGCAGACAAATTAAATGTTCAAATGGAACAAATACTTTGCGGCAGTGGTTTAGATGAGGTCATTCAAATAATAAGTCGCGCAGCATTACGAGCTGGAGATAACATCGTAACGGCTGGCGCGACATTCCCACAGTACCGTCATCATGCAATTATTGAAGGCTGTGAAGTGAAAGAAGTTGCTTTAAATAACGGTGTATACGACTTAGACGAAATCTCGTCAGCCGTTGATAACAATACAAAAATAGTTTGGATTTGTAATCCGAACAACCCGACAGGCACATATGTGAATGAGCGAAAATTGACTCAATTCATTGAAAGCATTAGTGAAAATACGTTAATTGTCATTGATGAAGCGTACTATGAATACGTAACAGCAAAAGATTTCCCTGAGACATTACCGCTTCTAGAAAAACATAACAACATTCTTGTACTTAGAACGTTTTCTAAAGCGTACGGATTAGCTTCTTTCCGAGTTGGTTATGCGATTGGACAGGAAGAGTTAATCGAGAAATTAAATGTCGTACGTTTGCCATTTAACGTATCTTCATTAGCGCAAAAAGCAGCGACGATTGCTTTTAACGATGAAGAGTTTATTGAAGAAATTGTACGTGTTAATACAGAGGGATTACAACAATACGAAAGTTTTTGTAAGGAAAACGAAATTCCATTTTATCCGTCGCAAACAAACTTCATCTTCTTACCAGTGGATAATGGGGGAGAGATTTATGAAGCTTGTGCACACGCAGGATTTATTATTCGTCCGTTCCCAAATGGTGTCCGTATTACAATCGGAACTAGGGAACAAAATGAAGGAGTGATTTCAGTGTTAAAACAACACTTTGAAAATAAAAAAGGTAAGTCTCGAGATGAGGCAAATGTGTAAAAAGGTAGTATTAATTGGAACAGGTTTAATAGGAGGTTCTCTCGCATTAGCAATTAAAAAAGAACACGACGTAACGATAACAGGCTATGACATATTTAAAGAGCAAGTAGAGCGTGCGAAAGAATTACATGTAGTAGATGAAGTAGCAGTAGATTTACAGCGTGCATGTGAAGAGGCACATTTAATCGTCTTTGCCTCTCCAGTTGAAGAAACGAAAAAGTTATTACACAAACTTGCATCATTTCATTTACGAGAAGATGTTATTGTTACCGATGTAGGAAGTACGAAAGGGACAATCATGAATGAAGCGGAAGCTTTATTATCAAAGAAAGTTGCTTTTATCGGTGGACATCCAATGGCAGGTTCTCACAAAACAGGAGTTGAAAGTGCGAAGGCGCATTTATTTGAAAATGCATTTTACATTTTAACACCGATGAATCATGTATTAGATGAGCGAGTAGAAGAGTTGAAAGAATGGTTAAAAGGAACAGGATCACATTTTCTCGTTTTAAATACAGAAGAACACGATTATGTAACAGGGATCGTTAGTCATTTTCCGCATCTTATCGCAGCAGGATTAGTAAAACAAGTTGAGAAGCATGCTGGTGATAATCCGCTTATTCATCAACTAGCGGCTGGTGGTTTTAAAGACATTACACGCATTGCATCAAGTAGCCCGAAAATGTGGAGTGATATTGTAAAGCAAAATCGCGGGCATTTATTGGAACTATTAGAAGAATGGATCTCAGAAATGGAAGAGTTATATAAGACTGTTTCTAAAGGAGATGCAGGTGAAATACAAAACTATTTCGCTGACGCAAAAGAATACCGTGATTCTTTACCAGTGCGAAAGAGAGGTGCAATTCCTGCCTATCATGACTTATACGTCGATGTTTTAGATAAAGTAGGGGCCTTAGCTCATATTACGAGTATTTTAGCAGAAGAGGAAATTAGCATTACAAACTTGCAAATTTTAGAAGCACGCGAAGGATTGCTCGGGGTACTTAGAATTAGCTTCCAAAGAGAAGAAGATCGCATGAAGGCAAAGCTGGCGCTAGGAAAAGAAGAATACCAAACGTATGAAACAATTTAAAAAGAGGGTGATAACGTGAAAGAAACTACAATACAAACAGTAACTAACGGATTGAATGGCACAATTACAATCCCTGGAGATAAATCAATTTCCCATCGCGCTGTCATGTTTGGCGCAATTGCAGAGGGAAAAACAACAATTAAAGGATTTCTTCCTGGTGCGGATTGTTTAAGTACTATTTCCTGTTTTAAAGAAATGGGAGTAGAGATAACGCAAAATGGAGAAGAAGTTACGGTAATTGGAAAAGGATTAGAAGGTTTGCAAGAGCCAAAAGCTGTATTAGATGTTGGTAATTCTGGTACAACGATCCGATTAATGTCAGGGATTTTGGCTAACACACCATTTTTCTCTTGCGTACAAGGTGATGCGTCCATCGCAAAAAGACCGATGAAACGTGTAACAAATCCATTAAAGCAAATGGGTGCAAAAATTGATGGCCGAGAAGAAGGAACGTTTACACCGCTAACAATACGTGGCGGAGATTTACAAGCAATTGAATACACTTCACCTGTAGCAAGTGCACAAGTAAAGTCAGCTATTTTACTTGCAGGCCTTCGCGCAGAAGGTGTAACAGCAGTTACAGAACCACATATTTCACGCGACCATACGGAAAGAATGCTTGAAGCATTTGGAGTTAAAGTAACTCGCGAAGGAAAAACAGTGAAACTTGCAGGTGGGCAAAAGTTAACAGCAACAGACGTTCAAGTGCCAGGTGACGTATCATCAGCAGCCTTTTTCTTAGTAGCAGGCGCAATCATTCCAAATAGTAAACTAGTATTACAAAATGTAGGGATGAACCCAACACGTACAGGTATTATTGATGTTTTAGAGAAAATGGGTGCTATGTTCACTGTAGTGCCAATTAACGAAGGATCATCAGAACCAGCTGCAAACATTACGATCGAAACATCTTCATTAAAAGGAATTGAAATTGGCGGAGATATTATCCCAAGATTAATCGATGAAATTCCTGTTATCGCTTTAGCGGCAACACAAGCAGAAGGCATTACAGTTATTAAAGATGCACACGAGTTAAAAGTAAAAGAAACGAACCGTATTGATACAGTCGTTGCGGAATTAACGAAACTCGGAGCCCGCATTGAAGCAACTGATGACGGAATGATTATATACGGCAAATCAGCTTTAAAAGGTAGTGCAGTAAATAGTCACGGAGATCATCGCATTGGCATGATGCTTGCGATTGCCGGCTGTATTGCTGAGGGAGAAACAACAATTGAAGATGCAGAAGCGGTAGGTGTATCATATCCTACATTTTTTGAAGAACTACAAACGTTAGCTAAATAAAGTGATGAGAAGCAGATATGTAATGTATCTGCTTTTTTATGTTGGCTTTTTTCGTAAATAATGTTGCTTTATTGCGTAAGAATTTTATCCTTATTGATTTTATGAGATTTTTACGCATAATTGTAACTAAGGGAGATGATTCCAAGTTGAGTAAACAGAATATCAGCACAACAGTTTCAGGGGATTTAATTGTTACCCATCTAATTGGTAAGATTAATACAGCTGATGTTTATGAATGGTTTAATGGCTTCGAGCAGGTTTGTCAGCAATTCATTTCCGAGGGTCGGAAATACAAATTGTTGGTGGATAGAAAAGGATACACGCCAGATCATTTTTCTGTTCAAAAAGCATGGAAAGATAAGTTCTTCAATGAAACCATTTTGAATCACAGTAAGGCAATTGCGTTTCTCCTTGAAGAAGGGGAAATAATGAATTATTTACAACAATCCAATACAAAAGAATCCGTAAAATTTTTCGATGATTATGAACAAGCCTTAATTTGGTTGAATGAATATCCAATATAAAACCTTTATTGAACCAGTTTCTCTCAATCAACTGGTTTTTTTATGCCCGTAATGTTGCCGTTGTCATAAGTTTCATCACTTTCAAGGGTACCTCTTAGCTTCGCAAACCCAAGAGAACGCAAGGCGTTTAATATTCAGAAAGCAGTTGAAAAGAGCCTTTATGTTAGATTGTTTCTAAATCGATGTCTTTTGTTGAAACATCCTCGTAATTTCACTTACCGAACTTTAATAGTTTGAATTATGATATAATTCAAACGAGGAATGGAGGAGAAATATATGAACGTTATACAATTAAAAGAAGAAAAGTTTAGAGAAGCATTACGTTTATCAGAATATGCTTTTCAATATAAAGCAAATGAAGAATGGATAGAGCAGAAAATTGCAAGAATGAAGGAAAGCCATCAAATATACGGTATTATGGAAGGAGAAGAGTTAGCTGCAAAGTTGCACTTAATTCCTTTTCATATTTACATAGGAAAAGAAAAGTTTAAAATGGGTGGCGTTGCAGGGGTAGCAACGTATCCTGAGTATAGAAGAAGCGGTTATGTAAAAGAGCTACTTCAGCATTCACTTCAAACGATGAAAAAAGATGGATATACAGTATCGATGTTACATCCATTTGCAGTGTCATTTTACCGTAAATATGGATGGGAACTTTGTGCGAATCGCCTCGTAAGCCATATGACAAAGAGCGATTTAATTATGAAAAAACAAGTGAATGGAACTATAAAACGATTCAACAAAGAAAACCATATAGAAGAAGTAGAGAAAATATATGAATCATTTGCTGAACGTTTTTCAGGCATGTTAGTTCGCAGCGAAAAATGGTGGCTACAATCAGTCTATGATGATTTAACGTTAGCAGTTTACTATGATGAAAATAAAAATGCAGCTGGTTACATGCTATATAAAATAGAAAATAATAAAATGACAGTAGAAGAATTTGTTCCGTTACATAATGAAGCAAGAATTGGTCTTTGGAACTTCATCTGCCAACATGATTCTATGATTAAAGATCTAGAAATGATACTAAGTGAGACAGAACCACTTCTTTACACATTACAAGAACCACGAGTAAAAGCAGAAGTAACTCCATATTTCATGGGAAGAATTGTAGATGTAGAACAGTTTTTCAAACAATATGAATGGAACTGGAACAACGAAGAGCAAGAAGTAATTTTACATATTACAGATTCATTTGCACCGTGGAATAACCTATCAGTGAGGCTTGCAAATCATGAAATAACAATTATAAAGGAAGAAACAAAAGACAGAGGAATTGAGCTGGATATAAACGCACTATCTACAATAATGTTTGGCTACAAACGTCCGTTAGAACTAAATGAATTAGAATTAATTAGCGGAAGTGATGAGGAGATACGTGCATTTGAGAATTTAGTTCCAGTGCGTAAGCCGTTTATTTATGATTTCTTTTAATTAATGTCATGTGCTATGTATGAGTAACAAAGTACTATAATGATAAACTTTATATTATAGTACTTTTCTATTAATAGAGTGAAATCATTATTTTAGGAGGAAAAATAGAATGATTAGGCAAGCTGTAGGTGCGGTCGTATTCCAACACAGTGAATTTTTATTGGTACATAAGGTGAAAATTAGCGACATAGATGGAGAAAATGCTATGTCAAAGGGGGAATGGGATTTTCCTAAAGGTGGAGTGAAACATACAGATAATGATTTAGAGAGTGCTATTTTGAGAGAGCTAGAAGAAGAAACTGGATCTACAAAGTTTAAAGTTATTAAGCAATTTGAAGATAAAATTTGCTTTGGCTTTCCTGAAGAACTCAAAATGAAAATTGGCTATGAAGAGCAAGAAACTACTATGTTTTATGTAGAATATATAGGTGACAGAATAGATTTACATCCAAAAGATAATGAAATAAGTCAAGTTCAATTTTTTAAGATACAAGATGTATTGAGGGTTTTAAGTCATGATGATACAAAGAAATTTTTTGAAGGGATAACGCAAAAAATGTATTAATAACCTAATTGAGTGTATTTTTTGGATAAATGCCATATGAGCTTATTCACACACTTGACTTTTAATCCATGTAATTTATAATTAAAAACGGAATGAATTTTCATTCCTGAAAATTGAGGTGAGAAAAATGGCTAAAAATAAGCAAGAGGATATTTTTGATGCTGCTATAAAACTTTTCGCAGAGCGTGGTTACGATGGTACGACAATTCCGATGATCGCTGAAAAAGCAAATGTCGGCGCTGGTACTATTTATCGCTATTTTGAAAATAAAGAGGCACTCGTTAACTCACTATTTTCAAAAAGCATGTTGCAATTATCTGAAATACTAAAAACTGATTTTCCTGTTGAAGCAAATATTCGTGAACAGTTTAGTCATATTTATAACCGTTTATTTGAATTTGCGAGAAACAATGTGGATGCTTTTCTTTTTACAAATTCTCACTGTGATAGTTATTTTCTTGATGAACAGAGTAACAAAATATTTGACGATTTTATAGGCTTCTTTATGAATATTATAGAAGATGGAATCGCAAAAGGTTTTCTCCGTCCATTGCCTCCAGTTGCTTTAATTATTATTGTATATCAACCGTTAGAAAAATTAACTAAAGTAATGGCGACAGGGCAATTAGAATACTCAAAAGAATTAGTAAAAGAATTGGAAGAAAGCTCTTGGAATGCTATTAGAATCATTTGATTCTATAGCTTTATAAGGACAGGAATGAACATTCATTCCTAAATAAATATAAAAATGATTACAGGAGATGATATATCTGCACAATTAAAGGAATGAATATTCATTCCGTAGGTAGTGGTTTGATAGAATTGAAAAATAATTTAATAGGATAATAGGAATGAACGTTCATTCCTAAATGATATTTTCAAAAATAAGGAATGAATATTCATTCTCTATGCACCATGAAACTCTAATAACAGGAGATGATTCAAATGAGCAAGCTAAAAAGTTGGAGAAGTTTATCTTTCCTATTATGGATAGTTATTACTATTGCAATGGTCGTAACGATGCCTAATATGGATCAGTTAGTGAAGGAAAAAGGGCAAATCACAATCCCTAGTACAGAACAAAGCAGTATTGCTGACAAGATGATAAAAGAGATGGATAAAGAAGGGGCTGAAAAGTATGAAATTATAGCTGTCTTTAATAGTGGAAGTAAGAAGGCTTTAACAAATGAGCAAAAAGCGGAAATAACGAAAACGATCAATGCCCTGCAAAATGAAAAAGAGCAATTAGGAATTAAAGAAGTAGTTTCACATTTAGATAATAAAGACCTGGAAAAACAATTAATTTCGAAAGATAATACGACTGTTTTAACGCAAATATCGGTAGATAAAAAACATGGTAAAATATCAAAAGTTGCAAATAATCTTCATAAAAAAGTACAAACGAAAGGAGTTACAACGTACTTAACAGGAAGTGATTTAATAGCGGGTGATTTTCTTACATCCTCTCAAGAGGGCGTGAAAAAGACAGAAGTTATTTCAATCATTTTCATTCTTGTAGTATTAATCATTGTATTCCGTTCACCAGTTGTTCCGATTATTTCTCTTCTTACAGTTGGTGTTTCGTATTTAATTTCAATGGGGATTATTGCCCATCTTGTAGATCAATTTAATTTTCCGTTTTCAAACTTTACGCAAGTGTTTGTAGTAGTCGTCCTGTTTGGAGTGGGAACAGACTATAACATTTTATTATATACAAGATTTAAAGAAGAATTAAGTAAACAAGAAAATGCATTTTTGGCTACGAAAGAAACGTTTAAATCGGCAGGTAAAACCGTTTTATATAGCGGGATAGCAGTACTAATTGGCTTTGCATCTCTTGCTTTAGCGAGTTTTAAATTATATCAATCTACTTCAGCAGTAGCAATTGGTGTCGCAGTATTACTACTCGTATTAACTACGTTAAATCCATTTTTTATGGTGCTTTTAGGAAAAGGAATGTTTTATCCAGTTAAAACATTTAAAGGTCATGAGGATAGTCGCTTATGGGGATTTCTTGCGAAAAATTCAGTAGCAAGGCCATTTGTCGCTTTAATCATTGTATTCGTGATATCGATTCCTTTCGTATTAAAATACTCTAACATACTTAATTACAATGATTTATTTGAAGTAGATAATAAGTATGAATCAAAGATGGGGATTAACGTAATAGAAGATCATTTTCCTCCTGGTTTTTCTTCACCAAGTACGTTAGTCATTCAATCGAATAACAAGTTAGATGAGGCGACTTCTCTACAAACTTTAGATGAACTAACTGATAAAATTTCGAAAGTTAAAGGAGTTTCAGAGGTATATTCACCGACGCGTCCAACCGGTGATAAGATAAAAGAATTATATATAAATAAACAAGCGGGAGAACTGAATACAGGATTAGGAGATGCCAATGGTGGCATAAAAGAAATCAATGATGGATTAACGGATGCGAAAGATAAAATGGGTAGTAATGATTCAAATAGTCTCGCAAATGTTCAAAAGTTAATTGATGGAACGAACGAGGCGAAAAACGGTGTATCAGCATTAGGAACTGCTTTAAATCAATTATCGAATGGCATAAACGACGGTGCAAAAGGAGCGCAGCAAATCGAGAGTGGTTTAGCTTCAGTAAACGAAAATATAAGTGTATTATCAAATGCAACTTCACAGCTTCATGCTGGTTATGCACAGTTAGAAAAAGGTTTAAGTTCTTACGATCAATATTTCGGAAGTATTTCTCAAGCGATTGATGGCGCGAAAAAAGGTTATGAACAAATTGAAATGTTAATGACTAATTTCATTCAAACGAAACCAGAATTAGCAAATGATCCGAACATACAGCAAACGTTAGGAATTGCTAAAGAAGCTCAAAAACAATTAACTGGATTTTCAAAAGAATTAAATCAATTGGCGGTGCAGCATAAAGCAGCGATGAATTCATTTAAAGAAGCGAATCAATCGTTATTGAAAGTCGATAATGGTTTAAAAGAAATGAATAATGGCGTTAACGAGTTACAAAAAGGAACTACTGGACTGAAAAACGGATTAAACGAAGGGGCTACAGGTTCAAAACAAATTGCGAACAAATCAGCTGAGTTACAATCCGGATTAACGAAAATAAACGAGGGGCAAGGACAGTTATTAACTGGACTGAAAGACCTGCAAGAACAGATGGGGCAATTACAATCAGGATTATCTAAAAGTACAGAAGGGCTTGGAAAAGTAAGTAACGGCCTAGGGGATGCTCAGAAATATTTAGGCGAACTTAATGAATCAAAAAGCTCTGAGAAATTTTATATTCCAAAAGAAGTTTTAGAGGGAGAAGATTTCCAAAAAGCATTGAATACGTACATGTCACATGATAGAAAGATTGCTAAAATGACAATCATTTTAGACGTAAATCCGTATTCAAAAGAAGCGATGCCAATCATTCAAGAAATTAATAAAACGATAGACGGTACGTTAAATGGTACAGAATTAAAATCAGCAAAAAAAGCGATCGGCGGGACAACAGCTAGAAACGTTGATTTAAAAGAAGTAACCGGGCAGGATTTCTTACGTACTGCTACAATTATGTTAATTGGAATTGCGATTGTATTAATCGTTATTACTCGTTCATTCTTAAACACAATCTTTATTATTGGATCATTAATATTAGCGTACTTTGCATCACTTGGTATTAGTGAACAAATTAGTGCACACTTATTAAACGTAGGGTCATTAAGCTGGAATGTTCCATTCTTTAGCTTTATTATGATTGTCGCTTTAGGAGTGGATTATAGTATTTTTGTAATGATGCGATACAATGAGCTAGAAGGGGATTCAGTAACGAAAATTGTAAATGCATCTCGTCACATAGGAGGAGTCGTATTATCAGCAGCACTTATTTTAGGTGGAACATTTGCAGCATTAGTCCCTTCAGGAGTATTGACACTTATACAAGTAGCATCCGTTGTTGGTGTTGCACTTTTACTATTAGCTTTAATCGTGATGCCAATATTGTTACCTGCTTTAATAGGGTTAACGAGTAAAATGAAGAATTATACAAAGAAATTAAGTAATAGAAAATAAAAGAATCCCCCTTTAAAGAGGGGGATTCTTTATTTAATAAACTTGTCCAGCACATCTTTATATTTTGCAAATTCTTCGTCTTTCATATCGCCATTCATCTGTAAAAGGACGTTACCTTTTTCGTATGTATGAGAGAAGAACAGAGGAGATGAGTTTCCTAATTCATCGTAATCTTTCTTAACTTTCTCTAAGTCGTCTTTCTTTGTAATTTCGAATAATCTATCGCCTTTATCTTCACCGAGCGCAGGCACGATAATACGTTTTCCTTCTTTTCGAAGATTACCAAATTCTTTTTCTGGAAGTCCAGTTGGATTTTCTGTTTGTAGACCAGCACTCTTAAATTCAGAGATGATTGAATTTACTGTTACTTTCGTTTCTTTTTTTCTTGTTTTGATTCAGTAGGTGTTTTTGCATTGTTATTACCACCGCAGGCAGTTAAAGAAGCTAAAGATATACATAACGCACCAATTATTAATGTTTTCTTCAAAAAAATCCTTCTTAAAGTTTATTTTATTTCTGTACAATCTTGTTTCGTTAAAAATAAGGATTTTATTCATGGATGAAAAGAGATGAATAGCAATCAACCGTTGCTATTCATCCATCTTCTACTATATAATAGCTATAGTCTACAATAATTGAGTCGTAATATGCGATTTTTTAAGACAATCGGTGAGAAAACGCTGAAATAAGCGGTATTAGTAGGAGGACACAAATGATTACAGTAAGTAACGTTAGTTTGCGTTTCGCGGATCGCAAATTGTTTGAAGATGTTAACATAAAATTCACGCCAGGTAACTGCTACGGTTTAATCGGAGCAAACGGTGCGGGTAAATCAACATTTCTAAAGATTTTATCTGGAGAAATCGAACAATCAACAGGTGATATACATATTACGCCAGGTGAGCGTCTAGCAGTATTAAAACAGAACCACTTCGAATATGAAGAGTTCCCAGTATTAGAAACAGTAATTATGGGTCACACGCAACTTTATAAAGTAATGCAAGAGAAAAATGCCATTTACATGAAAGAAGACTTTAGTGATGAAGATGGTATGCGTGCTGCTGAACTTGAAGGTGAGTTCGCTGAGCTTAACGGTTGGGAAGCAGAATCAGAAGCTGCAATCCTTCTTAAAGGTTTAGGTATTGGTGAAGATGTTCATGATAAGAAATTGTCAGAATTAACTGGGGCAGAGAAAGTAAAAGTATTACTTGCTCAAGCATTATTTGGTAAACCTGACATTCTATTACTAGATGAGCCTACCAACCACTTGGACTTAAAAGCGATTCAATGGTTAGAAAACTTCTTAATGAACTTTGAAAATACAGTAATCGTTGTATCCCATGACCGTCACTTCTTAAATAAAGTTTGTACGCACATGGCTGATCTTGATTTCGGTAAAATTCAACTTTATGTTGGTAACTATGACTTCTGGTATGAGTCAAGCCAATTAGCTTTAAAATTAACACAAGATGCTAATAAGAAAAAAGAAGAGAAAGTAAAAGAGTTACAAAACTTCATTGCACGCTTTAGCTCAAACGCATCTAAAGCGAAACAAGCAACTTCTCGTAAAAAATTATTAGATAAAATTACATTAGATGATATTAGACCATCATCACGTCGTTATCCATTCGTTGGCTTTACACCTGAGCGAGAAATAGGAAATGACTTGTTAACTGTTGAAGGTCTTTCTAAAACAATTGATGGTGAAAAAGTGTTAGATAATGTGTACTTCACTTTAAATAAAGGTGATAAAGTTGCATTTATCGGTCGTAACGATATTGCGATGACAACATTATTTAAAATCCTTATGGGTGAAATGGAGCCAGATAGCGGTTCATTTAAATGGGGCGTTACAACATCTCAATCTTACTTCCCAAGAGATAACTCTAAATACTTTGAGAACAGTGACTCCAACTTAGTTGATTGGTTACGCCAATTCTCTCCACAAGATGAGTCAGAAAGCTTCTTACGTGGTTTCTTAGGCCGTATGTTATTCTCAGGTGAAGAAGTTAAGAAGAACGTTTCTGTATTATCTGGAGGCGAAAAAGTTCGTTGTATGCTATCTAAAATGATGTTAAGTGGTGCGAACGTAATCACACTTGACGATCCAACGAACCATTTAGATCTTGAGTCTATCACTGCATTAAACAACGGTCTAATCGCATTTAAAGGTACAATGTTATTCACATCTCATGACCATCAGTTCGTACAAACAATTGCAAACCGCATTATCGAAGTAACGCCAAACGGTGTAATCGATAAAGAGGCTACTTACGATGAGTTCTTAGAAAATGAAGAACTTCAAAAACAAGTAGATGCAATGTACAAAGGTCAATAATAAATAGTGAAAACCCTCGCTTTCTTTATGAGAGCGGGGGTTTTGTTGAAAAGAAATACAATCTTCGCATTTAAATAAAGGTGGGCTAAAATGAATAATTATTCAAAAATAACATTAACGATGGTAAGGGATTTTGATGTTGCACCAGAAGAAATTTTTGAAGCATGTATAAACCCTGATATGATGAAGAAATGGTTTTTTACGTTGGAAGGGACGAATAAAATAACAAAAAATACTCCTGAGGTAGGCGGAAGCTGGGAAATTGTCGACCATCGTAATGGAAAAGATTATCGAGCAATTGGGGAATATATTGAAATGAATCGTCCTAAAAAATTAGCATTTACATTTAAAATGCCACAGTTTGGTGAATTAGAAGATACAATTACAGTTGAAATAATGGAGAAACAACAAGGATCTGAAATGATATTTTCACAAAATATTATCGTTCCGCATGAGGAGAATTGGACAAAATCCGATGTTGAAAAAGCACTTAAAGACTATCATGATGGTTCTGAGCATGGATGGAATTTAATGTTTATGGGGCTAAAGGAATTAGTTGAAACTGGAGAAATTAGTTATAAAGGATAAGTTTGTAGAAAAAGTGTAGTTTGAGCAATTATTTCAAACTACACTTTTTCTTATGTGAAATATGTTCCAAAATTGGAGATAGATTAGTTTGCAAATGAGGAAATAAAGGATTATAGTTTGTGGAGTCATAATTAGTGGATGAGCCTTGGGAGAAAACAGGAAATGTTACAAATTTATTTTGTTAAATAGAAACCAAGGTCAAAATGTTTAGAAAGAAATAGTTGAATAAATAAAAGTTACAAATTATAATTACTAATATTCTTCATATAGTTAAACAAATAAAATCTATTTGAAGAAGAAAAATTGAATAGAGAGACAGACTTATACAAAATAAGCCTTGGATGATCAAAAGAGGTGGAGAGATGCAACAATTTTTATTAAAGAGTAAACGAGTATTAAGTAATCATTTTGGATTTTTCGTATTTGCCGTTATTTTACTTTGGTTAAAAACATATGCAGCATATGTGACAGAATTTAATTTAGGGATATCGAACACAATCCAAAAATTCTTACTGTTTTTCAACCCGTTAAGCTCAGCAGTTCTATTTTTAGGTCTAGCATTATTTGCAAAAGGGAAACGAGCTTACATTTGGTTAATTGTTATTAATTTGTTAATGTCTATACTTTTATACGCAAACGTAGTATATTATCGCTTTTTCAGTGACTTTATTACGTTCCCGACATTAACACAAACGAATAACTTTGGGGATTTAGGTGGTAGTATTTTTGCATTGCTACACTTATATGATCCACTATATTTCTTAGATACGATCATTCTAATTGTTTTAGTCGCAACGAAATTTGTAAATCCTAAACCAATCCGTGTTGCGAAGCATAAATTATCTCTAGTATTCGTAGCAGGTATTTTATTCTTTAGCGTTAACTTAGGTCTTGCAGAATCTGACCGTCCTGAATTGCTAACTAGAACGTTTGACCGCAATTATATCGTGAAATATTTAGGGGCGTACAACTTTACGATTTATGACGGTATTCAAAGTGCGAAAGCATCAACCGAACGAGCATTAGCTGATGGAGATAATATGACAGAAGTTAGAAACTATCTTTCATCAACGTATGCAAGTCCAAATCCTGAGTATTTTGGTAAAGGAAAAGGAATGAACGTAATTTATATTCATTTAGAGTCATTCCAAAACTTTTTACTAAACTACAAATTAAATGGTCAAGAAGTTACACCGTTCTTAAACTCATTTACAAAAGATGCGAATACGTTATACTTTGATAACTTCTTCCATCAAACAGGACAGGGTAAAACATCTGATGCTGAGTTCATGTTAGAGAACTCAATGTTTGGATTACCGCAAGGATCTGTTTTTACAAATAAAGCTAATAACACATATCAATCAGCACCAGCTATTTTAGGTCAACAAGGATATACATCAGCAGTGTTCCACGGGAACTACAAAACGTTTTGGAACCGTGATGAAATTTATAAATCATTTGGTTTTAATAAATTCTTTGATGCGTCATACTATGACATGAACGAAAAAGATGTAGTAAACTATGGTTTAAAAGATAAACCGTTCTTTAATGAATCGATTCCGTTATTACAAACGTTAAAACAACCGTTCTATACGAAGTTCATTACGTTATCGAACCATTTCCCTTATCCTATTGATAAAGCGGAAGCAACGATTGAACCAGCTAAAACAGGTGATTCATCAGTAGATACGTACTTCCAAACAGCACGCTATTTAGATGAGTCTGTGAAAGGATTCATTGATTACTTGAAACAATCTGGTTTATACGATAACTCAATTATCGTTATGTACGGTGACCATTACGGTATTTCAGATAATCATAGCGCAGCAATGTCTCAAATAATGGGTAAAGAAATGAACTCATTTGAAAATGCTCAATTACAACGTGTACCTTTAATCATTCGCGTACCAGGAATGGAAGGCGGCGTACAACATCAGTACGGCGGAGAAATTGACGTTCTTCCAACGTTATTACACTTACTAGGTACAGATACGAAAAATTATGTCCAATTCGGATCAGATTTATTATCACCAGAGCATAAACAAGTCGTTCCGTTCCGTAACGGTAACTACGTAAGCCCAACAGTTACTGCACTTAACGGCAAATACTATGATACAGCGACTGGGAAACCTGTAGAATTTACAGATGAAATAAAACAAAATGAACAAATGGTTCAAAAATCACTAAAATACTCCGATCAAGTTGTTAACGGTGACTTATTACGATTCTACACACCAGAAGGATTTACACCAGTAGATCGTTCTAAATATAACTATAACAATCGTGATAAAAGTAAAGCGAAGGTGAAGACGACTGAAGTCGAGGAAACGAAATAAATAATAAAAAACCCTACTCGTATAGAAAACGAGTAGGGTTTTTTGTTTTAAGATATACTTTCGGATTTTTGGATTGCTACTTTTTTAGGCATAAAACATGCAATAATCAAAGCTATAAAGGATAAGACTAACATAAATACGTAGGCATCACTTGAGCTGAAGATAGAAGCTAATTTCGTTACTTGCATAGCTGATACGCTTCCGTTCTCACTAGATAACTGCAAAGTATGTGCAGTGGATTGAATAGTATACACAGTGATAATGACTGCTGTTCCAATAGCACCTGCTAATTGGCGAATTGTATTATTTACTGCTGAACCATGTGAACCCAGTTCTCTTGGTAAAGCATTTAAGCCTGCTGTATTTAAAGGCATCGAAATGAAACTTAATCCAATTCGTAGAATAATGGTACGAACCATTAAATACATATAAGCTGTGGATTCGGTCAAACCAATTACACCCCACATCGAAATAATGATACATATTAATCCAGTAATGAATAGTGGTTTTGCGCCGTACTTATCAAACATTTTCCCTGTGATAGGTGATAAGAAGGCATTAATCACAGCTCCAGGTAATAGAAGTAAACCTGATTCAAATGCAGTAAAACCTCGTCCATTTTGCAAGTAAATCGGTAAAAGAATTAAATCTGCATACATAATCATCGTAATGAGTACGTTAATGACTGATGTAAGGGTGAAAATTTTATATTTAAATACGGATAAATTTAATAGTGGATCGCTAGACTTTATTTGACGTAAACAGAATAGAGTTGTAACGATTATTCCGATGATAATTGTAGTAATAACAACTGGATGATCCCATCCTTTGCTTCCTGCACTACTAAATCCGAATATAACACAACCAAAGCCAATCGTTGATAAAATGACACTTATGATATCTAATTTTGCATTTGTTGTCTCAGCAACATTCATCAAATATTTAAGTGCGAGAATAATAACAATGCATACAAATGGAGCTAATCCAATAAATAGCCATCTCCATGATACATATTCAATGATAAAGCCAGATAATGTTGGAGCGATGGCTGGCGCAAAAATTATGGCGAAACCGATGGTTCCCATAATGCTTCCACGCTTTTCACTAGGGTACAAATATAAAATAACAGTCATCATTAGTGGCATAATAATTCCTGCTCCAACTGCTTGAATCATTCTTCCTGTTAACAGAGTGCCAAAATTCATGGCACATGCACAAAGAACAGTACCAATAAACAAAGAGAGCATCGAGCTAATAAATAGCTGCCTTGTTGTAAATCGTTTCATTAAAAATGCAGTAATTGGCACGAGAACACCATTTATGAGCATAAATCCTGTCGATAGCCATTGCACTGTAGCAGCCGTAACATCAAATACTTCCATTAAATTACTCATTGCCACATTTAATAGAGTCTGATTTAATGTTGATAAAAAACAGCCGGATATGAGGACAACTAATATAATTTTTTTATTTCTTTCAGATATTTCCTTTTGCATTCGTAAACTCCTTCGTTGTCACCTTGATTTATCGACAATGTGTCGATAAAATTAATGGTAACAAAATAAATTTTCTTTGACCATGAACAGTTTTGTTGAAAATGTTCACTACTCGACATAGAAGATGTGCACTGTCGAGTAAGTAAAGAGAAAATCTATAAAGGAGTTCCAAAATGTCTACAACTAAAAAAGAAGATCCTCGTACAGTACGTTCAAGAGAAATGTTTAAAAATGCTGTTTTTTCTCTCCTATGTGAGAATCCTAGTATTTCAAGCTTAACAGTTCAGAAAGTAGCAACAACGGCAGGATTAAATCGAACAACATTTTACTTACATTATCAAGACATTCAAGATTTACTAGACCAAATCACTAATGAGATTTTAAATGAGCTTTCTAATAAAATTGTTGATTTAATACATGCAAAAGATTTATCAGAAAAACAAAAGCTAATACAATTGCTTGATTATTTATATAACCACCGAAATTATTTATTTATATTATTTAAAATGAATCAATTTGAGGAGCAACTATTTTTATTTTTAAAGCAATTAATAGAAACGAGAAGAGAGAATACGAAAAAGGATTTACCAGACGAATATGTTGCAGTTGATATTAAAACAGCTTCATTAGTAGGTATCATCATGTGGTGGATAAGGAATGGACTTCACTTTAGTTCAGATTATATCGCAAATCAAATTTATTTCATGTATAAATAATGATTTTAAGTATCGCAATTAATAAAACTTTATAAAACAAAAGGTTCCGAGAAAGAAGGGGATAGTCATGAATTTTCAAAACGAAAAAATATCATTACATTTAGAGGTTGTAAATTACCAATATAAAGATGCAAAAGAAGAGTGTGATAGAAATTGGTTAAGAGTAAAAGCGAAACTATCAGAAGAAAATAAAGTTTTTGAAACGATGGATCCTTTTTTACAAACATCCGACTTACAGTACATGATAAAATGGTTTCAATCATTACCAAACCCTACATATAACGAACTAGATTTCATCGAGCCGAATTTAGCGTTTGAATTTATGGGGGAAAAATCAGGGGAGTTTAACATTGTTATTCGCTTATCGCTGGAACTTAACCCCGCATGGTGTAAGGAAGAAGAGTACGAATTTTCTATCGGTATAACTCAAGATGATAGGGAGAATATTATTCGTTCTATTGAAGAGCAACAAAGGAAATTCCCAAAACGATAATAAAAAGACTTGATAACCTACTAGAGGAAATCAAGTCTTTTTTATTAAATACGATTATCATGCCAGAAGTTTAATGGGAAGTGTTCGTTCTCATGGTAGGCTTCTAATTCATATCCTCTTTCTTTCAGTCCTTTAATAATTCCAGGTACTGCTTTAACTGATTGTGGATGAATATCGTGCATAAGGATAACTTCTGTTGGATTTGTAGCACCAGCTAGAACGTTTTCTACGATTTTAGCTGAAGCAGCGTCAACTGGCATTTTGTTGTATTTCCAGTCTAATGAATCAATTGTCCAATCCCATACTTTTAAACCATTCTCAACAACTTTGTTTCGAAGAGCTTCATTTAACCCTGGCATTGAGCCGTAAGATGGACGAGTTAATACTGGTGATTTGCCTAGAACTCCAGCGATTAAGCCTTGGTCTTCTTTCATTTCATCAACGTAATGACCTTCTGTGTAAAGTTTCTTGTAGTTATGAGTCATACTGTGCATCCCAACATAGTGGCCTTCAGCATCTTCACGTTTTACAAGATCAGGGAAAGCTTTTACGTTTGAACCAATTAGGAAGAATGTTGCTTTTGCATTTTCACTCTTTAACATATCTAAAAGTTCAGCTGTGTATTTTCCAGGACCATCGTCAAATGTTAAGTAAGCGACTTTTCTAACTTGCCCGTTATATTGCTTTGGAGCTTCTTTTGGTGCAAGGGACGTTTGAATTTCACTTACAAGTTGAACAGATTTCGCTTCATTCTCTGTACTTGCTAGAGCGATATGTGTTGATCCGTAAGCAGCTTCGTATGTAAATAATACCCCAGCGCAAATCAACAGAGCCCTTTTCACTAAAGTTGTCATCCGAATTCCATTGTGCATAATTTTCCTACTCTCTATAAAAGTTCTACTCTACTATATTAGCAATTTTAGAGGGGGAAATGCAAAAAAACTTTTTTACAAGCGCAAAAAAGTTTGTTAAAAAGTATGCAAGATTTTACTGTTTTGCAGGTTTGAAAAAATGAAACAAGAATTAAGTGAATGGAACTGCATGTAAAATGGTTCATTCATGTTTTTTGTTTTAGAAAGGGAGGATAAGTATGAAAAAATTAGCTTGTTTACATGCTCATCATTCAAATATTGAATACATTGACCGAGTGTTGCAATCTTTTGAAATAGAAATACTCCATTTTGTAGATCCAATCTTATCACACAGACTAAAAATAGAACGAGAACAAGCACGAAATAATTTAAAAGATATTATAAAGTATATAGCTGAAAGTGATATAGATACACTTTTAATAACTTGTACAGATTATATCACGTTATTAGATGAGAATTTTAAAATAGACATACCTATATTGAAAATTGATGAGCCATTCTTTAAAATGATTTGTCAGGTTGAAGAGTCACAGACCATACTATTTACAAATAACCGTACTGTTTCAGGAACGATGGAACGTTTAAAACTATACGCTCAGCAGAATAATAAATCCATACAGGTAAAAGTAGAAGTGATAGAGGGGATATTTGAGTTAATTATGCAAGGTCGTAAAGAAGAGCATGATGCTAAATTAGAACAGTATTTATATGAAATTATGAAAGATAGAAACGAAATGCTTTCAGTAGCACAATTATCAATGGTAGACGCTGCTACAAGGGTAGAAAATATAATAGGAAGGAACATAATAAATCCGTTGCATGCGCTAGTGGAATATTGTATACAAAGTGTCAATGAACAACCGTGTGAAAAATAAAGAAGAGGATGTTTTTTGTTTTAAAGAACATCAATAAAAATTTCACATACCGTATTTAAAAAATAAATATAGGAAAACCAAAAAATAATGTAGAATATATCGTACATACATATATGACGTCAACATAAAACATAAAAGAGGTGGGCATATGTTACTTGAAGAAGTAATGCAGCAACTAGAAGAGTATGGGACAGAACAAACTCGTAAGACGTATAGAAACCACGGAGCGAAAGAGCCGTTATTTGGAGTTAGTTTTGCGAATTTAAAATTGTTAAAAAAGAAGATAAAAAAAGATCATGATTTAGCAATTTCATTATGGGAAACAAAAAATATGGATGCAATGACTTTAGCGACAATGATTTTAGATCCGAAGAAACTAACATCAGAACAGCTAAATAGGTGGGTTCAGGATGTTGATTATTATTGTTTAATGGACGTTCTTATGACAGCTATATGTACGTCGCCAATCGCGATAGAAAGAATGGAAGAATGGACAAAGTCTGATGATGAATGGATTGGAAGAGCTGGTTGGTCATTATTAGCGAATATTGCAATAAAAAATAAAACGTTAGACAATGACTTCTTCTTACCGTATTTAGAGGGGATTAAAGTTCATATACATAATGAAAAAAACAGAAAAAGAGAAGCAATGAATAGTGCATTAATTGCAATAGGGATTCGAAATGAAGCTTTAGAGCAACAAGCAATTGAAAGTGCACGTGAAATTGGAAAAGTAGAAGTTGATCATGGTGCAACGTCATGCAAAACTCCAGATGCAGAACCATATATTAAAAAGGCACGAGAAAGAGCTGAAAAAAGGAAAGTAAAATAAGAAGGGGTAAGATTATGAAACCAATTGAAGCGGCACAAAGCATAATTACATCACAATTTTCGAATTGTGATGTTGCTTTACTAGGGGGAAGTAATGCTAGAGGAGAGGCTACGAAAACATCTGACCTTGATATTGTAATATTCGATCAAAGTTTGTCATCTTGTTATAGAGAATCTTTCTATAGTTATGGTTGGCCTGTTGAAGTATTCGTACATAATTTTGAAACGTATAAAACCTTTTTTAAAATGGATTGTGATCGCGGGAGACCTTCGTTACCACAATTAGTTTCAGAGGGGATTGCATTAAAAGGTAAAGATGAAATTATAGCAGAACTAAAAAGAGAAGCGAATGAACTATTAAATAAAGGTCCGGAAAAATGGTCAGAAGAAACGATGAAGCAGAAGCGATATTTTATTACGGATACTTTGGATGATTTCATTGGTGCAACAAAGAGAGAAGAAGAATTATTTATCGCCAATTTATTAGCTGATTTAATACATGAATATGTATTAAGGGTAAATGGACAATGGCTTGGAAATTCAAAATGGTTTATTAGAGTGTTAAAAAGATATGACGAACAATATGCAGACCAATTTGTAGCAGCTTTTGATCATTTTTATAAAACAGGAGATAAAAATGAATTAATTAGTTTTATAGAAAAAACGCTAGATCAGTATGGAGGAAGAGTGTTCGAAGGGTTTTCTATCGGGAAATGAAAAGGGGATAGCAAAATGAATGTACCATTCGTTCAATTAAGAGAATTGACACTAGACGATGTAGAAGACAGATATCAATGGTCATTAGATAAAGAAGTAACAAAACATTTAGTTGTACCAGATCAATATCCACCGTTCACTCGTGAAGATACGAGAAGATGGATTGAAGTATGCATAAGTCGAGAGAATGGTTATGAACAACGAGCTATCGTTACAAAGGAAGGTTTACACATTGGATGGATAGACCTGAAAAACTTTGATCAAACAAATAAAAATGCTGAACTAGGGATTGCCATTGGAAATAAAGAATACTGGGGTAAAGGATATGGAATGGCAGCACTATACAGTATGTTACAAATTGGCTTTTCTGTATTCGAATTAGAAAAAATATGGCTACGAGTAGACGAAGATAATTTACAAGCTAAAAAGAGTTATGAAAAAGCAGGATTTGTTTGTGAAGGAATAATGAGAAATGATAGATTACGTCATGGTAAATTCATTCATCGCTATCGTTATAGTATGTTAAAAGAAGAATATCAATCTTCATTTAATAGTCTATAAAAATATTATGTAAACTTAAAGGGGATGGGAAAAATGATTCGATTACTTACGAAAGAAGATGCAGAAAAATATTGGGGCTTACGTTTACAAGCATTACAAGTAAATCCAGAGGCATTTGTAACAACTTATGAAGAGGCGATTCGCCAGGAAAATCCTATTAAGCGAGTGGAAAGTAATTTAACAGCTACTACTAGTTGTACATTTGGTGCATTTAATGAAGAAAATCATTTAGTTGGAGTTGTCACTTTACTAACAGAAGAGAGAGCGGCGTATAAACATAAAGGTCATATCGTTGCGATGTATGTAGATGCACAAAATAGACGTAATGGACTGGCACGTGAGTTAATTGCAAATGCAATTCAAAGAGCGAGAGAAATAAAACTTGAGCAATTGAACTTAGGTGTTGTATCTACAAACGAACCAGCAAAAAGATTATATGGATCAATGGGCTTTAAAACTTACGGAATTGAAAAGAGAGCTTTAAAGATAAATGGTGTGTATAGTGATGACGAATATATGGTGTTGTTCCTTTAAAGAATACATATATAATAAAAATTTTGAATTTTAATTATATTTATTTTGTTGTATAGTATAACAAGAAACTAAACAAGGGGTTTTATAATGAAAGCTATTGCAGTAGGGATATTGGCATCGTTTTTCTTTGCCTTTACCTTTGTGTTAAACCGGTCGATGGACTTAGGAGGCGGGAGTTGGATTTGGAGTGCATCATTACGGTATTACTTTATGGTTCCAATGCTACTAATTATTGTTCTGTATAGAGGGAACTTAAAACAACTCTTTCAATATATGAAAAGTAATCCGAAAGAATGGTTGTTATGGAGTATTGTTGGATTTGGTCTCTTTTATGCACCGCTTAGTTTCGCGGGTGCGTTTGGACCGGGGTGGCTTGTCGCTTCGACTTGGCAAATTACAATAGTTGCAGGGATTTTGTTAACACCATTTTTTGCGGTAGACCCATTACATAAAAAACTACCAATGAAGGAATTAGTAATGTCAGGCATTATTTTATTCGGTGTTGTTCTTATGCAAGTAGAACACGCTTCTTCTTTAGGGATTCGTGAAACCATTTTATGTGTAGTTCCTGTACTCATTGCTGCGTTTGCATATCCACTTGGAAATAGAAAAATGATGCAAGTATGTAAGGGCGAATTAGATGTCTTCCAACGAGTTCTCGGTATGACATTAGCAAGTTTACCATTTTGGTTTTTACTTTCGGGTTATGAAGCATCTACAAGCGGTTTACCGTCAAGTAGTCAAGTTTTTCAATGTTTTATTGTAGCGATTAGTTCAGGTTTAATTGCTACAGTATTATTCTTCTTTGCGACAGATCTTGTAAAAGATGATCCGCAAAAATTAGCAACAGTCGAGGCGACACAGTCTGGTGAAGTTTTATTTGCATTAGTAGGAGAGCTGATCTGGTTATCGGCTCCAATTCCGTCTTCTTTATCGTGGGTTGGAATGAGTCTTGTAATTGTCGGAATGATACTTCATAGTTATGTAGCTGTAGTTGTGAAAAAAGAAGAGAAAATAACGGCGTAAAAAGATTAGCTCTTTTTCAATAAAGAGCTAATCTTTTTTCATGAGAAAGGATGGAGATAGGATGTTACAACGTGTTGAGCATTTAGAAATAGATCCCATTAAAAAAGTATTAAAGCATGCAATCGGTCCGAGTGAAGCAAGCTTATTTAAAGCAGTTTCAATGTATAAAAATGATCAGGCGGTGCTATATAAATATGGGAATAAGGGTTGCATAGGTATAGTGCTAATTCATACAAATAGAGCGAGAGTGTGTCACATAGCTGTTGATGAAAAATATCGCAATCAAGGAATTGCACTTCAAATGATTAAAGAAATAATTAAGGAATATGAGTTAACATATATTGAGGCTGAGACAGATACAGAGGCAGTCGAATTTTACAAGAAATGTAACTTTAAGATTGAAAGCTTGGGAGAGAAATACCTAGGAGTAGAGAGGTTTTATTGTTATTTAGAGAATGAATAAAATAAATAGCTCATCATTTGTGATGGGATATTTCGTATTAGTATAAATTAAGATTGCTAGATTGAAAGTTTTTCATTGCGTTTACCTTACTATATTTATTTCGAATTAATATACCATAATTTAACTGTTTCCGATATGATAAAAACGATAGACGTATAGTAATCGAAATGATTAAGTTAAAAATTAAGAAAAATATGATAATATATGTATGTATTAGTTTAAAGCAAAATGGGGGAACAATCGTGAAAATGAATGAAATAGTGGCGAGTACACAACTTCCAAATACAATCGAAACAATTACAAATGATTTAAACGCATTAGGGATAGAAAAAGGAATGACAGTTATTGTTCATTCATCATTAAGTTCGATCGGTTGGATATCTGGTGGGGCAGTTGCCGTAGTAGAAGCGTTAATGAAAGTTGTTACAGAAGAAGGAACGATAATTATGCCAACCCAATCTTCGGATTTATCCGATCCAAAACATTGGTCAAGACCACCTGTACCAGAAGAATGGTGGCAAATTATCCGGGATAATGTCCCCGCATTTGACCCACGTATAACACCAACAAGGGCAATGGGAAAAGTAGTTGAATGTTTTCGTACATATCCAAATGTATTGCGCAGTAATCATCCGCTCAGTAGTTTTGCAGCATGGGGGAAACATGCAGAGGAAATTATAGCGAATCATTCACTTTCCATAAGTTTTGGGGAAGAATCGCCCTTACGAAAAATATATGATTTAGATGGATACATATTATTACTTGGTGTCGGATATGACTCCAATACGTCCATACATTTATCTGAGGTACGTACAGGTGCACGGGAGTTAATAAAGGTAGGAGCGCCTATTATAGAAGAAGGTGTAAGAGTATGGAAAGAGTTCGTTGAAATGGATTACGATTCTGACACGTTTGTAGAAATTGGAGTTGAATACGAACGGAAAGGAACAGTTACGCGTGGGAAGATAGGGAATGCGACGTGCCGCTTTATGAGGCAACGTGATGCAGTTGACTTTGGAACAGAGTGGTTTCGTGCGAAAAATCAGTAAGGGATGGTTATGATGAAGGGGAAAAAAGTATTAATTACGAGCGGCGGTTGCCTAGAAAAATGGGATCAAGTACGTGGACATACAAATTTAGCAAAAGGTACGATTGGAAGAATTATTGCAGAAGAGCTAATGACAAAAGGAGCAAATGTAATATATTTGCATGGCTATTTCGCTGAGAAGCCAATGGATGTAAATAACCAATTAGAATTGCATCCATTTGAGGGGATTATTGATTTACAAGATAAGATGAAAAGTATTATTACACATGAAAAAGTTGATGCGGTTATTATGGCTGCTGCTGGCTCAGATTGGGTTGTCGAAAAAATTTGCGATCAAGATGGAAATATTCTTAATATGAACGGAAAGATTTCCAGTGACATCGCTCCAATTATTCATTTTCAAAAAGCACCAAAAGTATTAAAACAAATAAAGAGTTGGGATCCAGAAACGACACTCGTTGGCTTTAAACTGGAAAGTGACGTAAATGAAGCAGAACTCATTGAAAGAGCGAGCAAAAGGATGGAAGATGCGAAAGCGAGTGTAATGGTAGCAAATTCACCACATTCATTATATTCTCGCGGCGCTGTGCACCATGTTATTGGACAAGACGGTAATGTGAAATTATGTAATGGGAAAGATGAAACTGCAAAAGAAATTGTCATTATGTTAGAGCATTTATGTAATCGTATCACTTCTATGTAAATTTAAGCTTTTAGAAAGAGATCCAGTCGCATAGTATGTAATGGAGTTAATATTAAATTAGTGAGGGAACTTCTCCCTTACTGATTATTAAATCGAATCAATGGAATAGGCCATTAGCTGCTCGTAAATGTGTAATACATGTTATATGCATAATGAACATTTTGTGAGGAGTGGATTTTATGGAACATTTATTGAAGCAAGCTATTAAACTTAGAAATGAAAAGAAATATGCACAGTCTAAAGAGATACTTATAGGATTAACAAATTTTACGAGGGATGCAGAAGTACTATATCAATGCGCTTGGATACATGATGTAATGGGTCTTGAAACGGAGGCAGTTCCGTATTATGAACAGGCAATTGCGAACGGACTTGATGGTGAATCCCTTTGCGGTGCATATATCGGTCTTGGCAGTACGTATCGTTGTATAGGAGAATATGATAAAGCGATTACTGTATTAGAAGCAGGGATAAAGAAGTTCCCGGAACATGACGTGATGAAAGTGTTTTTATCACTAGCAAAATATAACGTAAACGATCATGAATCCGCGATGAAATTATTGCTGGAAACGGTCGTAAAAGTAGAGGGAGTAAAAGAATTTGAACGTGCCATTTTATTTTATAAAGACCGTTTAAATGAGGTTTTTGAATAGAGGAGTGAACGTATGAATGTCACCATACCCCGGAAGAGAATAGGTGTTTGGTTTGGGCTTGTATCTCTAATTATGTTGTCAAACTATTTATTGTATACCCTTCCAATTGTAGCAGCTGCTCCGAAAGAAGTAGTGCTTGGTTCGTTATTAGATTTTATGTTTGTAATTCCAGTCATCACATATTTCTTTATTATACGGAAAAGGTATTCATTAACGTATATGTTTCCTGTAGTTATAGCAGGATACGTGTTCGCAAGATTTATAATTCCTAGTGATTATTTACAAGCTTTTTCATTTGTTTCGTATGTAATAGTTGCTGGAGAAATTTTGTTCGTATGCTTTGAACTGTTTCTGATATATAAAATTATTAGAGTTCTACCTAAAATAATAAAACGATATAAAGAATATAGAAGTGAGTATTCTTCATTTTCTTATGCGATTGATCAAGCATTTGATGATACTATGAAAAGAAGTAGGTCAGTAAATATCATTCTTACAGAGTGTAAATTATTATATTATGCTTTTTTATCGTGGCGTGTAAAAGTATCAGAAAGTGAATTCACATACTCATATCATAAAAAGACCGGTGCAATAGGTGTTTATATCATGATTATTCATGCAACTGTAATTGAAAGTATCGGTTTTCATTATTTACTTCATCAATGGAATCCAGTGATAGCTTGGATTTTACTTATCTTAAACATATATGCGATGTTTTATTTTTTAGCTGAAATACAAGCGATGCGTAAAAATCCAATTATCGTTTCAGAAGAAAAAGTAATTATTCAAATTGGATTAGGAAAGAAAATCGTTATACCATTTACACAAATTGATAACATTGCGTTTTATAAAGGCGAACCTTTAAAGAAAGAAGAAGAGAAAGAGGTTCTTGACGCAACTGTTATGGAATTTATAAAGGAACCTCCAACTTTTGAAATAAAGTTAAAGGAGCCAATTAAAGCGCAGTTGTTATATGGATTTTCTAAAACAGTAAGTCGTGTTCACTTAAATGTAGATGATGAACGGAATTTTTATGATGTAGTTAAGGAAAAGTTAAAACATGAGTAAAGCTCTTAAATATCATCGTGTGTTTGGTGTATACGGTATTTGTATCGAAAATAATAGCATATTAGTAATCAATAAAATTAAAGGGCCATACAAAAACCGATATGATTTACCTGGTGGTAGTTTAGAAGATGGGGATTCATTATTATCCGGACTTCATAGAGAAATTGAAGAAGAGACTGGGCTGAAAGTGAAAGTAGTAAAACAAATAGGCACAATTGACTTTCAATTTCCATCAAAATTCAAGGGATACACACATGTACATCATATCGCAGTACTTTACGGCGTTGAAAAATGCGAAAGTGAATTCATAGCACCTGAACAATTTGAAGGACAAGATTCATTAGAAGCGAGATGGTTCCCTATAGAAAGCGTTACAGAAGAGAATTCATCCCCACTTGTGTGTAGTGCTGTTGAGTGGTTAAAAGAACGGGAGTTTTGTTTAGAAGTAAAGACTTATCCATCGTGGGTTATAAAATAATAATGGTATTGGAGTTCCTTCTAATTTAGAAGGGGCTTTTTTGTGGAGCAGAAATGAGATGAAATGGATTTTAACTTTAAAAACAAGAAACGAATTCACTAAACGGCTTCTTAGTGGAAAAATAAAGGGTTATAATGAAAGAACTAAAATAAAAGGGGAAATACAAAATGAGTTTCTTACGTCCAACAGGGATTGAAATTATTGAAAGAAAAATCCGATATGATGCTACAACTGTAGATCATATTTGTTTATTAATAGAAGCACAACCAGAAAAAATTGTTTTATATCATGAAGTACAGTACTCTTTTACAATGGCAGCGAACGATAAGAAGTTAACGATCCCGAAAGGAAGTTATACAGCTGCATACTACTGGAGGAATCGTCCATATAATTTATACGTTTGGAGAGATCAGGATGGGAGTTATCTAGGTTCTTATTTTAATATTGTAAGGAATACATATATAACAGATGGAGTGGTATCCTTCGAAGATTTAATCCTTGATATTATGGTACTTCCAAGTGGGGGATATTTTATATTGGATGAGGATGAATTAGATGAGCCGTTAGAACAATTTGAAGACGGATATGTAGAAAAAGCTCTTCATACAGTCAAAAATATAATTCGAGAGTCGCTTCCAAAAATCATTTTAGAAACTGCTAATATTTTTAAAAGTAAATAACGTTCATTAAAACCTAGTTGACTTATCGGAAATGTTTGTATAATATATAGTTAATTCTATAACGTATTGCTGATTGGAGAAACCAAAGGCATTTTATCTATTGATAAAATGCCTTTGGTTTTTTTATTATACAAATGCTGGATCTGTTCATTTAGATGAATCATTTCAAGGAGGGGAAGAAGTGACTGTTTCAATTGATGGAGTATCAAAATATTTTTCGAAACAAACTGGTACGGTTCAAGTATTGGAAGATATTAATTTTCAATTAGAGAAAGGGGATTTTATAACTATAATCGGACCGAGTGGTTGTGGGAAAAGTACGCTTTTAAAAATTGTTGCGGGGTTGGATAACGAATTTGAAGGTAAAGTTATCATTGATGGGGAGCAAATCGTAAAACCGAGTAAGAAACAAGGGTTTATTTTTCAAGAACACCGCTTGTTTCCATGGTTAACAGTTGAAGAAAATATTGCTGCAGATCTGTCGTTAAAAGATAAGTATGTAAAAGATAAGGTTAAGGAATGGGTTGAAATCGTTCGATTAGATGGTTTTGAAAAATCATATCCGAAAGAAATTTCAGGCGGGATGTCACAACGTGTTGCGATTGCGAGAGCTTTATTAAGGGATCCAAATGTATTATTACTTGATGAACCATTCGGAGCACTTGATGCTTTTACTAGAAGTCATTTGCAAGAAGTACTGTTGAATATTTGGGAGCAGAAGAAAACGACAATGATATTTGTTACTCATGATATAGACGAAGCGATATATCTTTCAAACCGAATTATCATCATGAGTGCAAAGCCTGGAAAAATACATAAAGTGATTGAAAATAATTTACCTTATCCACGTAGTAAAACTTCGGAATTATTCCAAGAAATTCGCACGAAAATATTGCAGCAGTTTGAACACGGGGGATTGATTCAAACAAGTATATAGGAAAAGGGTGAATTATATATGTATAAAAAAAGTAAGATTCTTTCTTTTGCATTAGTTATATCTTTATTTTTATTAGGATGCGAAAAAAGCACAGCAAGTAGTAAGAAAGAAGAGGTAACAATACAAATTGGTATACAGCAAGGATTAAGCCCGCTCTTACTGGCACAGAAAAAGGGATGGTTTGAAGAGGAGTTTAAAAAAGATGGAGTTAAAGTGAAGTGGACAGAGTTTCAAAGCGGGCCTCCTTATTTTGAGGCAATCGCATCAAATCGGTTGGATTTTGGTGAAGTTGGCAACTCTCCAGTTATTTCAGCACAAGCAGCAGGTATTGAATTTACCGAAATTGCTAATACAAGTTATGCGAGGAAAGGAACTGGAATTCTTGTACAAAAAGATAGCAAGATTACGAGTGTAAAAGATTTGAAAGGTAAAAAAATTGCAGTAGCAAAAGGAAGTAGTGCATTTAATTTATTATATCGGGCACTAGATAAAGAAGGTATTGATGCAAAAGGTGTAAATGTCATTCAATTACAACCAGATGAGGCGCAGCCTGCATTTGAATCTGGTTCAGTAGATGCATGGGCAATTTGGGATCCTTTCATATCGTTACATACGGTAAATAAAGGAGCGAAGGTGATTGCAGATGGTGAAACGTTAAATGTCTCTTCACCAGAATTTTTAATTGCGAGAACAAAATTTGCGAAAGAGCATCCAGAATTAGTTGAGAAATTCCTTAAGGTGTATGAAAAAGCACGTGTATGGCAAGAGTCAAATTTAGATGAAGCAATAAAAATATACACTGCTGCAAAGAAAATAGATGCCGAAATTGTAAAAGAAGTGTTTAATCACGACAAACCAATTTTAGTTCCAGTAAAGAAAGAAATAATAGTGGAACAGCAAAAGACAGCGGATTTTCAATATAAGCTCGGTTCTATAAAGAAAGAAATCAAGACAGATAAAGTAGTAGATAATTCTTTCGTAGAAAAAGCATTAAAGGCGAAATGAAAAGAGGTTTTGTAAATTGGAGAATACGAAAGCTGTTATGAAACCAACGAGTATAACGATTGGCAAAAACGATGTAAAGAAAGTGCGAAAGACGAATGTAAAAGTGTTAGTAAGAGCAATTATGATACCGATTATCGTATTAATTATTTGGCAGCTAGCTGGCGTATTCGATTTAGTTTCTAAAACAGTTTTACCAACGCCATTAGATATATTTCTAGCTTTTCAAGAACTTATAAAAACAGGAGAGTTATTCGGTCATTTAAGTATCAGTGTATTCAGGGCTGCGGTTGGTTTCTTTATTGGCGGGAGTTTAGGAATTATTTTAGGAGCGATTGTTGGATTTTCAACGAGAAGTGAGCAATATTTAGATCCGTCTGTACAAATGTTAAGAACTGTACCTCATTTAGCTGTTGCACCGCTTTTCGTATTATGGTTCGGTTTTGGAGAAACATCGAAAGTGTTATTAATTGCGGACGGTGCATTTTTTCCTTTATACGTAAACGCCTTTTTAGGAATACGTGGTGTAGATTCAAAGCTATTTGATGTTGCACGAGTGTTAGAGTTTAGTAAACGAAAGTTAATTACGAAATTAATTTTACCGGCTGCATTGCCGAACCTTTTACTTGGAGCAAGATTATCTTTAGGAGTTGCATGGGTAAGTTTAGTAGTAGCAGAACTGATGGGATCTACAGAAGGTATTGGCTATATGATTATGGATGCAAGGCAATTTTCCAATACAGACATCGTATTTGTCGGCATAATTATCTTTGCATTCGTTGGGAAGTTTTCTGATTCACTCGTACGTTTACTAGAAGTAAAGTTTTTAAGGTGGCGAGATAATTTTAAAGGTGGGAAAGGGAATTAACATATAAATTATTAGGGGTAATTTATATAGAGTATTTTAGTATACGTTTCAAAATAAATAAGGGGTGTGTAAAGGTATGGAATTATTATGGTTTATTCCGGCTTATGGAGATGGTCGATATTTAGGAACGACAAAACGAGGAAGAGCAGCTGAATATGGTTATTATAAACAAGTTGCACAGGCAGCTGATTATTTAGGATATACAGGCGTTTTACTTCCAACTGGTCAAGGATGTGAAGATCCATGGGTATTAGCGTCAGCTCTTGCAGCTGAGACAGAGAAATTAAAATTTTTAGTAGCGGTTAGACCAGGACTTATGTCACCGACAGTTGCAGCGAGGATGGCATCAACATTTGATAGAATTTCAGACGGGAGACTACTTATAAATGTCGTAGCTGGAGGAGACCCGGTCGAACTGCAAGGAGATGGACTGTATCTTGAACATGATGAAAGGTATGAAGCAGCGGATGAATTTTTAAAAGTTTGGAAATCGACCTTGCAAGGAGAAAGTATTTCTTTAGAAGGAAAACATATTAAAGTTACAGATAGTAAAGTCGTGTTCCCGCCAGTTCAAACACCGTATCCACCAATTTATTTCGGGGGATCTTCCGCTGCAGGTAAAGAAGTTGCAGCTGAACACAGTGATGTATATTTAACGTGGGGGGAGCCGCCAGAGCAAGTGAAAGAGAAAATAGAAGAAGTAAAAAAACTTGCGGAAGAGAAGGGACGTAAGCTGCGATTTGGTATTAGGTTACACGTTATTGTAAGAGAAACAGAAGAAGAAGCATGGGAAGAGGCTGAAAAGTTAATTCAATATGTAGATAACGAAACAATTGAGCTTGCCCAACAGACATTTGCAAGATATGATTCAGTTGGTCAAAAGCGGATGACACATTTAAATAAAGGAACACGGGATTCGTTAGAGATAAGTCCTAACTTATGGTCTGGCATTGGACTTGTAAGAGGTGGTGCAGGTACTGCACTTGTAGGAGATCCACATACAGTAGCGAAAAGGATAAAAGAATATGAAGCGTTAGGAATTGAGACGTTTATTTTATCGGGATATCCACATTTAGAAGAAGCGTATGAAGTAGCAGAATTATTATTCCCACTATTGAAAGACGAAAAGAAACAAGAAAATAAAATTGTTGGTGAAATGATTGCTGATGCATATGCACTAAAAAAATAGTGAAAAATAAAAAAACTCGCAGCTCACTAGCTTGCGGGTTTTCGTCGTAAACAATTAAAAAATATGGTAAAATTAAGAGGTAACTTAAGGTGTGGTTGGTTGTTCAATTATCACTTCTCCAAAGTAGAAGGGGGGTGATAATTCGTGAGTGAAATTGCGTTGCTGCTGCAAGGTGGACTGTTTCTCGTTGCATTGTTAACGTTTATTGTCGTCTTAATTGACAAGCTCAAAAAATAACAACCCAGCTATGCCTATAGAAAGTGGGTTGTTGTGTTTGTACGAAACAAATAGGATAAATGAACAATCCAATCTGCTAAGTTACGTGGACTAGTGTGTAGCCGCACACTAGTCTTTTTTATTTATATACAGTTTTTAATTGTTTTATGTGATTGTATTGTTCTTTTCATACTCATTATAACACAGTGTCTTTTCATGAAGAAAGGAGACCGTATGTTCTGGTGTGGATTAAATAGAAGATGTAGTTTCTTTAAATAGCCCGTCCATATACTGTTTTAAGTTTTCTACAAAAAATCCTTTTTTGTCTACATTATTTACACCGACAATTGGTGATGGAAGATCGTACCTTTTTTCTGATAAATGAACAACAACATCAAAAATATCAAAAAGGCGAATGAAGCAGAATAAACCGTCTTTATCACTAAGTAAAATAAAGTAATGGTTTTCACTCGTTGTATTTAATGTATTCCATAAAGAGCTTTTGCTTAAGTCACGTACGATACTCTTCTCCTTTAATTCCATGAAATCGGCATTTAATAGAATGTTAGAAATATCAATCGCATCTGGATCGTCAATGTAACCATCAATTGTTTGTGCAGCAAAAGTATAGGCCATTTTTAATACACTCATTTTATATTTACGGTTATCTAAAAGCAATTCACGTTGAATAGAACTAGCTACTTTTGTTACACGCTCTTCTTTCCAAATTTCATTATGTAGTGAAATATCGTGCTTTTTACATAGTTTCATAATTAATGCATTAGAATAAAGTATTTCATCACTTATTTCGACAACATCCGTTTCAGCGGCCGCCAGCTCCTCACCATGTTCATTCGTATAGAGAGGGGAGTCGATTTGTTTTTTCATTTGCTCAATCTTATATTGACTTAGCTTATGCCTAATTAAAGGACGGTCAACATTTGTTGTCATATGTTCATGACAGGAATCACAAATGGAGTTTGTGAAATAATATCCACATAATATCTCTGGTATGACATATTGTTCACTAAGTTCTTTCGTATCTTTTCTGCAAATGATGCATTGTGTCATATTTATCACCTTTACCTACAAATTTGTATGTAATCTCATTGTAGTGTATTTAATGGTATTTTGGAATATTGTAAAGGAAAATATTATGTAAAATTCGTGTTTATTTTGGTACAATGAAAAGAAGTGCTAGTTTAAAGGAGGATGTTTTTTTGAAATCGAAAGTGCACTTTTGGACATTAGAAGTGCTAATGGTTGTAGGAATTATATTTATTTGCACAAAAATATCGTTTCTATTTCAACCGATTGGTATCTTCATATCAACATTATTTTTCCCAATTTTAATCGCGTTATTTTTATACTTCATTTTTAATCCATTGTTAGTCTTTTTGGAGAATAAAAAAGTACCGAGAGGTTTAGCGATTTTACTATTGTATCTTTTTATCATCACATTAACTGGAGTTGCTATTGGAGTAGTCGTTCCAACCATCTCACAGCAGCTAATGGATTTAGTGAAAAACATGCCGACTTATATAAAAGAGGGAAAAGTATACATACAAGATCTATCCCATCATAGATTATTTGAATGGCTATCTACACAAAACTACGTTTCCATTGAGACAATTGAGAAAAATGCAATTGAATACTTAAAGGAAATACCAAACACAATTACGTCGAGTGCAACGGCTTTATTTGGTATTATCACGAACGTGGCATTAGTTATTTTTACAGTACCGTTCATTTTATTTTATATGTTTAAAGATGGACATGCATTTCCAGGAAAAGCCGTTAGTGTATTACCAGAGTCTTACCGTGAAGAGGGACTTCGTATCATAAAGGAAACGAACGAAACATTATCTGCATATATTCAAGGGCAAGCGCTCGTTTGTATGTTTATTGGTGCCTTTACATTTACTGGTTATTTAATCATCGGTTTACCGTATGCATTCGTTTTAGGGATTATCGCAGCACTTACAAACATTATTCCAAATTTGGGCCCGTTTATCGGAGCAGCACCAGCTGTCATTGTAGGTCTGTTCGTTTCTCCAATGCAAGCTCTGTACGTAATTATTATTGTAACGATAGTACAGCAGTTTGAAAGTAACATCATTTCACCGCGTATTATGAGCTCGAAATTAAACATTCACCCGTTAACGATCATTATTCTTATTTTAGGGGTAGGTAATTTCGCGGGAATCATCGGAATGATTTTAGCAGTGCCAGTTTATGCGGTAACGAAAACAGTTGTTTCGAACTTAGTGAGATTGTTTAAGACGAAACGAAGTAATCGGAAATAGAAAAAATTAGGGAAGATACACCGCTGAAAAAGTGGTGTATCTTTTCAAATTTTTAGAGTGTATGAAATGCGTATTATTATATATTTTTTACACATCAAATTAACTGCAACGCATGTATAAATTATTCCTGCTAAACTACGTGGAATCCCTCTGAACTATCCAAATCATTTCTTTACACTGCGTTATTAACATCATAATCGACTCCTTTCGTTTCTAATATAATTTCAAATAATTATAGGTGAGTGTAGTACTTGCTTCTACGATCACGAATTTCATCTATAATCTTTTTATATTGTTTCTGTTGTTTTACTTCATCTGCAGATATAGTTTCTTTTTGAATCGTAATGGTTAAAAAGAAAAGGTGAAACTTCATACATGAATTCCTCCTTTCAAATCGGAATTACAGGTGACTACAATAGTGACTTTGTCGTTCTTTGACGTTGTCCATAGCCTGTTCAATTTGTCGGTCATGAAGCGTATCAGACTCAGATAGTTTGTTTTTTTGAATCGTAATAGTTAAAAAGAATACTTTGAATTTCATTGGATTTTTACCCCTTTATAATTTATTTAGTAAAGACGGTTGTAATAAGAGGACTGTCGTTCTTTTACTTCGTCCATAATATTTTTAATTTGTTGTTCGTGAGAAAGTTCATCTTTTGAAAGTTTACGTTTTTGAATGGTAATCGTTAAAAAGAAAGCTTTAAATTTCATTAGGATATTGCCCCTTTAAAAATATATTTTTAATACATTTGCGTATAGTATGAACTTTTAATGTCAGTTATTTTATCAGTCATTTGTTTTAATTGTTGTTTACGAATGATTTCATCTTCAGATAAAGTGTTTTTCTGAAGTACAGTCGTAAAAAAGAAAATATGAAAAGTCATAAATGAATTCCTCCTTTGGAAAAGGAATTACAGGTGATCACAATAAAGCGCTTGGCGCTCCTTAACATCATTCATAGCTTTTTCAATTTGCTCATTATGGAAAATTTCATCTTTGGAAATTGTATTTCTTTGAATCGTAATACTTAAAAACAATACGCTAATAGTCATCGAATGTTGCTCCTTTCTTAAAAAAATAATGTAAGAGACTAAAAAATCGCACAAAAAAGCCACAGGAAGATATAGTTCTCCTATGGCTAGGCGTGAAAAAGCCACAGGAAAGTATACGACCTCCTGTGGCGAATTTATGAATTAATAGAAATAAAGTACGATTTTCAATTCTCCGTTAGGGTGGTCGAATTCATATTCAATTGTCCGAAAAACAAAGGTGCAGTTAACGCTAATGTTAAAGCATGTAATTGTAATTTCATCATTTCCTTCGACCTCCTTTTAGAATATTTTTCTTACGTTAGTAATTATATACAATTAATGGATAATTGTAAACATAAAAAGTGAAAATTTTTAATTTTGATTAAAATGCGTATATTTTAAAGGGTTTTGAGAAGAAGTATTGTAATGAACGAAATATCGATAAAAATGGGGGATGCTAAATGAAATATATGCATCGTAATGTGGTTGTTATGCTAACAATTTTTTTATTTATTACTGCTTGTTCTAGCGGAGAAAGAATAAAAGAAATATCTGATATTGAACCTGGTGCTTTTAAGAAATATGCTGGGACATATGTTGGTAATAACTCAGATGTGGTTGCAATTGTTAATCATTTACCCGGTGGTGAAACATTTCAAAGTATAAGTTTAGAGAATGAAAGTATAAAGGTGAACTATGGTGCACGAGGGAATGGAGCCCTTACAGAAGATATGGTTGAGACGTATTGGTTTGATGGTAAGGATACGATGAAGAAGAATTTTCTCTTTAATACTATTTATCTTGCGGTTTTAGTACCGAATGCGAAAGGGTATGAGTTTCAGATTGAAAATCAAAGCTTTACATTAAAAAGAGAGGAACTTTTACCCATACTGTATAAAGAACTTAATGATTTACCAAGGGATGATCTTATATGGAATATGGGAATCGTAATGAATTTCTTTTACGGTAATCAAGAAAAAATAGAAAAGCTAGTTAATAATAAAGATTTTCGAAAGCAATTTTTTAATGAACATCCTGTGCGTGAATCTAAGTGATATGGAGGAAGAGGTGGTTATTTAACGATTGAAAATAAGGACATTTTTTAAAGGGGGTCATTCAGTATCGAATGATTCTTTTTTTGATGAAAATTATGGAAAAAAATATAACGTTGTGCTATGGTTAATTACATAAGTAATGAACCTATGAACCTAAGGTGGTGAAATCGTGAAACCTACTCTAGAACAAAATAAGTTAATATACATACAAATTGCAGAAACAATTGAATCTGATATTTTAAAAGACATATTACTTGAAGAAGAACAAGTTCCGTCGACAAATCAATTTGCGAAGATGTTACAAATTAATCCGGCTACAGCTGCAAAAGGAGTAAATCTACTAGTAGATGAGGGGATTTTATATAAAAAGAGAGGGATCGGGATGTTTGTTACAAAGGGAGCAAAAGAAGTCGTACTAAAAAAAAGACAAAATACATTTATGACCGAGTATTTACCTAAAGTGTGGGAAGAAGCAAAAGTACTAGAAATATCAAAAGACGAATTGATGGACATGATACACAAAATTACGAAGGAGGGGAAAGAGGGATGATTGCACTTGAAACGAAAGATTTAACGAAAAAATATAAAAAGAAACTAGCTGTAAATGAAGTAACAATTTCATTGGAAGAACATAAAATATATGGTTTGCTTGGAAGAAACGGAGCGGGGAAAACAACATTATTAAACATACTTGCAGGTCAAATTATTTCAAGTAGTGGAAGTGTATCTATATTTGGTGAAAATGTTTTTGAAAATAGTAAAGCGATGCGAAGCATTTGTTTTGTTAGAGTGAAAGAAGAAGGGCATTTAAGTAATAAAATTAAAGAGATTTTTGAGCTATGTAACATGTTTTATAAAAATTGGGATCAGAAATATGCTGAAGAACTGGCAGGGAAGTTTCAGCTTAATATGAAAGAGAAATACCATAAATTATCACACGGTATGCAAACAGTCGTAGGAATTATTCAAGGATTAGCAAGTAGGGCACCAATTACTATTTTTGATGAGCCGACCACCGGTTTAGACGCAGCACATCGTGAGTTATTTTATAGTTTACTATTAGAAGATTACGGTGAGTATCCTCGAACAATTATACTATCAACACATTTAGTAGAAGAAGTGACCCATGTTATTGAAGATGTAATCATCATAAAAGAAGGAAGATTAGTCGTTCAATCATCAGTGGAAGATTTATTACAACAGGGGCATATAATTTCAGGAATAAAAGATAAAGTAGATGAATTTTCGATAAATAAAAAAATTATAAATCGAGAAGTCTATGGAAATAAAGGCATTACTGTTATATGGGAAGAACTTTCTAATGAAGATTATTACTCTCTTGAAAAAGAAGGTTTAGTAATTGATAGAATTACATTACAAAAATTATTTATTCACATAACTGGTGGTGAAGTGAAATGAAGATGTTAATGAAGCAGTTGAAGTTACATATTAATTTTCATTATAAAGCAATTTTAATATTTTGGATTGTAGCTTTATTAATAAAAGGGGCTTTAAATGCTGCTCATTTAAATGAATTGAAAATTAGTTATCTACCCGAAATTATCAATAACCCTTCAATAGCAATTATGATGTTTATAGTAGTCAGTACTTTCAATATACAAGATGATTTATTTCGTTTAGCTATTTCATTTGGTGTAACGAGAATTCAATATTTCATCGGAGCGATTTGTTATATTGTACTGCAATCTGCGTTATTTTCATTTCTTCAAGTTATACTTTTACAAGACATAAAATATAATTTAGGGAATGTTAGCATTGGAGAACAATTAACACAACAATTTATTTTACAATTTTTGTTTTATGTTACGACAGCATGTTTCTTCCAAGTAGTAGTAGTTTTTAAACAAAGATTTCAGTGGATTGGTCTCATGATTGGTGGAACGCTTTTCTTATCAACAAACAGTTTGCTTTATGGAGAAGTAGGGATAAACGGTTTATTATTTACGAGTGATGTATCTTTAATAGATATTCCCTATTTTACTGTAATTTCAATTGGATTAACTAGTCTTTACATCATAACTAGTAGTATATTTATTCGTAAAGTTTCATTCGAGTAAACGATTTGAAATATTGTTAGATTATTATAGAGAGAAGGAAAGTAAATGGGAGACACATCTTCACTAATTACGGTCTTTTTATGTATTGCACTGCTAATTTTTTGGCGACGATATCGTTCTATGTATAAGCCGATAAAGGGAACGGGAAAACGTATTTTGTGGCCATTACTATTTTTAACACCGGGGATAATATGGTTTTTTGGACCCGTACATCCAGCACTGTTACAAGTAGTTATAGCAGCATTCATTGGGGGGCTTTTCGCCGTACCACTTATAATTCTAACAAACTATGAGCGAAGAGATGATGGGAATATTTATACAAAAAAAAGTGCAGCTTTTTTAATTACTTTTATTGCACTTGTCGTTTTAAGATATGGTTCAAGACAATTTATTGTTGATTTAGATCAAAAAACGATTGGTTTATTATTTTACGTCGTTGCAGTATCGTATATTATTCCGTGGAGAATTGCTTGTTATATAAAATTTAGGAAAGTTTTGAGAGAAAATAATAACCATGCCATATGAAAACTTCTCATTTGAGAAGTTTTTTATTTTTATATGCAAGCAAATTAATTTGTTGAAGTTCACGCTACCATACAATATGATAAATATAAAAAAATTGAGAGGGAGTAGGGGATATAAAAGTGCGTACAATTCTACTGTTTTTACAAAACATGCCCATAGATGAAATAGAGAGTATGAGAGAAAAGCACGACCCTTTATTCGGATTAATCCCTCCTCATATAACAATTGTATTCCCGTTTGAAAGTTCCATTTTAAATGATGAGCTGGAATTACATATTTTGAAAATGGCGAAAGGGGTTCATCCGATTGAAATTGAGTTTGCTAACCGGATAAGTAGCAAGGGAGAGTATCTATTTTTGGAAGTGGAAAGAGGGAAAGAAAAGATAGAAGAATTACACGATAGATTGTATACAGGTCCTTTACTGCAATTTTTGAGAACGGATATTCCATACATACCACATGTAACAGTTGGGAGAAAAGAAAGTGCCGAGTTAGCAGCTAAAGTAGTAAAGGATATGCCTAGTTTTCATGAGAAGTTAAATTGTGTAATTGATAGAATTAGCGTGGAGCGAATTGGAGAGAACGGGGAATCAATTATTGAATTTGAAGTACCATTACAAAAAAGCTGACAAAAGTCAGCTTTTTTATTTCGAACTATGGAGTAAAGCACCAATTGCACCACTATAACCGCCGTCTTGTAAAAAGACTGGTATTTTGTTTTGATATTCTGTATAGCTACTAATAATATTTTGAAGATGTACGTTATTACATAGAGTAGAACCGATGTAAATGATATGGTCAATATTTTTTGCTTCGGCGAATTGAAGACTTAATGCTGTGACGACTTCACCGACAAGTCCTTGAACGGTAGCTAGTATATCTGAACTACTATAATTTGAGTCTGTAATGGCCGCTTTTCCAAAATTGCTAGCAGTTAAGTTGTTATCAATAGGGGAGAGAATACCGCCATAAATATCTCCAACCGTAATATCTAGACTTTTTCTTGATCCTATATTCGTAAGCGGTAGCACATCTTCAAAATGATCTATATTTGTTAATAGTTTTGAAAGACCCATAATTGTTCCGCCGCCAACTCCAGTTCCACCAGCGCGAATGTATTGTTTGTCGTGAACGTAGTGAATGGAAGTACCTGTACCGATATTTGTTAGGACAAAGTTCTGTATAGCACGTTTTTCTTCTTTTAGTATGAATCGTACTCCCCCTAATGTAGCTTCGAACTCGTTTAATTCTACTATTTTAAATGAACCTGAAAGTAGTTCTTCTAACTGTTTAGCTTTGCCACCTGTAATGCATAATTGTGTAATTGAATTATGACTTTGAAGCCATTCTTTAACTCTTTCTTGTTCATATGAATAAAATTTTTCGAAAACTAATTTGTTCATTTCGTTAAAGTAAGCAATTTTTGTTAATGTTCCCCCAGCATCAATACCAACAACATTCCGCATTTTCCTACCCCTTACTATGTGATCTGTTTAATCAGCTTGATATATTAATAGCTTTTCAATGGTAACGATTGATTGACCGTTTACAGAGGCAATTCCTTTCCCAAGAATAAAACCTCGTCTGTTACGTGTTAATTCATAATGTAAGTCAAGTTTATCACCGGGATACGCATTTGCATGAAATTCCACCCCATCTAATGAGGAGAGGAAACCAAGTCCTTCAGATTCACCTGTACTGACAAAGGCACTAAGTTGCGCTAGTGCTTCTACAATTAACATATGAGGCATATAGTTTTGATTGTTATTAATAAACCACTCATTATTTGTAATCAGTTTGTATCCTGTAGCTGATTGAGATTCTGTAACGCTTGTAATTTTATCGATCATTAAAAATGGATAGCGATGGGGAAGAGTATCTTTAATATTCATATCGTACCTCCAGGAATAATAATACCCCTGCTACAGTTAAGCAGGGGAGTTATCATTAATTTTTAACTAATTCATTTACTTTTTCAAGAGAAAAAATACCACTATTTCTAATGTTTTCAACAACTTGTTGTAACACTTCTTTATCTTGAACGAGTGCAATACGTACAAAGCCTTCTCCGTGAGGTCCAAATGCATGACCTGGTGTAACAACGACATTCGCACGATCCATTAATGCATAAGCGAAATCTATAGAAGTCCAGCCTTTCGGAATTTCAGCCCAGACGAACATACTACCAGCTGGTTTATCAACATTCCAACCAAATGTTCGGAATCCATCAACTAAAGTATCTCTACGTTCTTGATAAATACCGCGATTTTTTTCGCAAAACGAAGCGCCATTTCTTAGTGCAGCTGATGCTGCTTTTTGAATTGGTAAAAACACGCCGTAATCTGTATTTGATTTAAATTGAGTAAGTGCACGAACAATTTCTTCATTTCCAATCATATAACCAATACGGCTACCTGCTAAACTATAACTTTTTGACAAAGAGTTGATTTCTATGCCAACTTCTTTAGCCCCAGGTACAGAGAGGAAGCTAATTGGTTTATTACCATCAAAATAAAATTCAGCATAAGCAAAATCATGGACGACAATAATATTATGCTTTTTCGCGAATGCGATTACCTCTTTAAAGAAATCTTCATGAGCCATTGCTGGAACTGGATTTCCTGGGAAGTTCAAAATCATCATCTTCGCTTTATCGGCAATTTCTTTAGGGATAACTTCTAAGTTAGGTAAGAAATCATTTTCTTTCTTTAAAGGCATGTAGTAAGATGTTGCGCCGGCCATTTGAATTCCTGTTTCATAAGCCGTATATCCTGGGTCAGGAACTAATATAATATCTCCCGGATTTGCAAAAACCATCGGTAAATGAACGAGTCCGTCTTGTGAACCCATTAATAATAAAACTTCTTTATCGGCATTTAAAATAACGTTATGAGTGTTGTTGTAATATTCAGTTACAGCTTCGTGAAATTCTTGTATGCCTGTTAATGTGTATCCATAGCTTTCTTTTTCACTCGCCGTATGTACCATTGCTTCTCTTACGAAATCAGCAGGAGGCATATCGGGATTCCCGATACTTAAATCAATCATTTTATGACCTGCTGCAATTTTCTCTTTTTTATAGGCCCCTAATTCACTAAATATAGAAGATTGGAATGCTTTCATTCTAGTTGCTAACGTGTAAGTCATCAAAACCCCTCCTAAAAACAGTGTTTTCTTTCTGCGTTTTTAATTATTCTGAAAACACATGTTAACATTTTATCATTTTTTTATGAAAATTAAAACGATTGACAAATTTAGAGGGAGGATAATAAGGGGAAAATAAAAATAACGCAGAAAGTATTTTCTACGTTATAAATGACAATTATTTGTTTACTTTTTTGTATGTACATGTTTTTTCAGTTGTAAAAAAGTATACATTTAATTTATTATCGACAACTTTTAAAGATTGATCCGATGTAAACGAGTTACCATAATCAATACGATACACGTTAGAATTTTTAACAAACGATCCTTTAAATAAATCCTCTTTTTTATTTGTTGTTTGCATTTCCACTAAATTGTGAACAACCTTTTCTTTCTTTTCCTCTTTTACAACTGTTTCAAATTTATAATATACAGGGCATTCACCTTTTTTATTATCAATGACCTCCCAAGAGCCGTATATATCATTATTGCTACATCCACTAAGTAGAACGATTAATATAGGGAAAATAAATAGAAACTTTTTCATTGTGTACTCCTTTCTTATTCGTTTTTATAAACGTGCGAATACGATAGGAATATTGTAAAAAATAAAGTTTAAATTTTTATAAAGAATTATTAAATTTCACATAAAAATTTGGAGAAAGGTGAGATTTTTAAAATAAAAAGGCATGAATCTAGTGTAATGCTAGATTCATGCCTAGTACTCTATCTTATGTTATGTTTTTTGAGGATAAATGAAGCGGAAAGAAGAATGACAATTCCATTTACAATATATACATTTAAAATAACGAAGACTAGGTTAGCTACTCCCAAACCACCTTTATCGAATATAGAGGTGAGTGCTGTAGTAGTCAAAAAGATAATGGGAGTTAACAATAAAAATAGAAAACCTGCAACAATCCTTCTTTTAAAGTTATTTTGAGATAAGGAAATGGCTAAAAAATTAAGGACGCCAAACATGACCAATGAAAAAAGAAGGATAATTAATAATTGGATGCCATAAGACATTTCCACAGCTCCTTTTTGAAAAACTATAATTTATTTTATTCGAAAGTAGTAGGGGATACTCCTTTAAATATTTGAACTACATAAAGAAAATAGGTTTTAATCCTTGAAATTCAAAAAGAATGGACCCAGTAAAATACGGGATCCATTCTTAAGAAGTATTAGTTTTATATATTCGCAGATTGTGACGTTTGTTTTTTAAATTGTTTCTGCTTAGATAAGGAAATAAAAATAATCAACAACGAAATAACTCCGAAGATGAGAACCATATATTGTAACCCAATCGTATCTAAGAAGAAGCCAGTTCCAAGTAAGACAATTTGGAACATAACTCTCTCAAACATATTACGGAATGAGAAGAGGCGACCGTGATAGCTTTTTTCTACTTTCGTTTGGAAAATTGTCGACATAATAGGGAAGAAACAGCCGACACTAAAGCCAAACAAACCAAACGATGTAAGAGCCATCCATTTTATATCGCTAAAGAACAATGAAAGGTGTGCAAAAGCGGTACAAACAGCGAAGAAATATAACAATTTTTCAGGTTTGAAATGGTCAGATAAACGTTTAATAACGAAGGCACCTAACATAAATGCGACACCTTCAATTGTATATATAAATCCTTTAATCGTTGGATCATGTTGCATTTCGCTAATGTTAATAACCATTAAATTGAATCCAGCTATAAATAATAGAGGGATAATACTTAATATAAGTGCTGTAAAAGCAATAGGAATTCCTTTTAAAATACGAAATACTTCCATAAAGCTATTATCTTTAGCTGATTCTTTACTTGAAGTAGTTGACTTTTTATCCTCAAATTGTAGGAAGAAAGTTGAGAGGAATAATAAAGCGTATGCTGCCATTGAGAAGGCATACATATATTGTAAACTCATTACAACTAAAAGAATTCCACCTAGTGAAGTACCCGCAATACGAGCGATTGTACCAACATTCATATGTACACCGTTCATCTGTAATAACTCATGCTCACGAACGATTAGAGGAATTACAGATTGTAATGCAGGGAAATAAAATGCAGCTGAAATTTGAAGTGCAACCATAAATGCAATCATGAATGCGATACTTTCATATTGAATGGCGAAAAACATGAAAATAACACTAATAACACGACCGAATCCAGCGTATAGAAGAACTTTCTTTTTTTCATATTGATCAATGACACGCCCAGCCATTGGGCCAACTAGAACACCAGCTAACAGTCCGATAAATAATATAACGGATTTCATAAAATCAGAAGGGACGTATTTTTGCATAAATTCAAGATTACCAAGAATACCAAGCCATAACCCTAGACCAGCAATAAACTCCCCAATTAACACAATCCAAACATTTTTATTACGCCACATAATGTAAAACCTCTCCGTCTTTTAAAATGAAAAACTCGTATATAAAACCTCCTTATTTTATGTATTATTTTTAACGAACTTTTATAGAGTCAGAGTCTATATTACGTGTTTCATTAATTGATTTCAATCTTTTTGATTTGTAAAAAAATGATGAATTAAGTGATACAATGGGTAACTAAAAATACAAAAATTCACAAGTAAATTCAAAGGGAAGGTAAGTGTGTGGAAAATAAAAAAAGTAAGAACGCAGATAATACGTCTTACTTTTCTCAAAAAACCAAAATAGATTAAATTAGCAACACTTATGATCTTGTCCAATAGCTAAACCGCTAAAAGACAGAGGACCAACAATGTCTGCACTTGCACCACTAGTAAGGTTTTCTACAGTTAATGAATACTCGTGAGTCCCGCAGCTAACATTTTGATCTATAGCTTGAAATGTTTGTGCGTAAAATTGCTCAGAATCTGTAGATTCAATCCCTACTTGAGCGTTGAAGATTTCTGTATTGTCACGGAAAATTCGGAATAAAACTTGTGAAATCTCAGTTATACCTTTAACCCCAACTGTAGCAATTAATTCTACTCGATTATTACGTGAGTCTCTTCTTGAAATTTTTAATTTAATACTTGCTAGAATTGCTTTTTCTGGGGAATGGGGAATTGCAAAAGTTGTTTCACCGGTTTTATTTAAAGGTTGAGTAGCTTGATAATCAATGATATGAGTCATATTCGTCACCTCCTCATATACTAAAATATGAAAATAACGATGAATTAGCTTGGACATATACTATAAGATTTTAAGAGAATTGAGGAGTAATGTTGAATAAAGGGAGATAATATAAAAGCATCAAGAAAAAATCCCAATTATGAGAGTCATTTATTGATGCTTTTCATACTTTAGGCAGAATATTCTTCTTTACGTACTTCGAAGAATTCATTTCGGCGTAAGTAATTAAAAATTTTTTCCGAAACCTCTTCTTCATAAGACACTAAGAATCGATGATCAAAAGCATAGAAAGATTGACCTTTAATTAGTTTTACGTAGTATATTTTACACGCCTCCTTTAAATTAGGATTCTTAAATACTTTATATTATGATGACCTATCTGGTTGTTAATAATACTTAAAATTTCAAAGGGGAGAAGTATAAATTCAAAAAACATTGAAATAGCTTACAAATATGTAATGTTTTTGTCACCTTTGCCGATAGTTAAAATTAACTAATATCTCCTATAATACAAATAAGTTCCATTAAACAAGGGGGTAGAAAGATGGAGGAAGTAATTGGAGAAGTTGTAGCAGGGATTTGTGAATTTGTAGTTGAAGTAACGGCAGATGCTATTGGAAATTTAGTATCCGGAAATGATGAGGAAAAAGAAACATTATAATAGTTTGTAAAAATATAAAGATGATCAAAAAATAAAGGCTGATTTCTAAAGAGAAGTCAGTTTTTTTATTTTTTACATTATATTAATTTTATTTGAATATTCATTTGTTATTATGTTTATGAAACTCATAAAGGAGGTGAATAAATATGTCGAAATTACGGTCTGATTTATCTGATTCTCGTTTGATTGTGGTGAATGTGGAGGAAAAGGAATATCACTTTGTTGTTCGTGAACATCCCATTGTAGGGAAAATTATATCGCTATTTGAAAATGGAAAAGAATATGGCTTAATAGATAAACAAATCGCTAATAAAGATAAATTTATTAAATCGGAGCTTACTAAATTAGATTATTTTAACATAGATGTTCTATATTATACACCTGGATGGATATGGATCGGCATGGATCAATTTGGTTTACATGCTCGTGAGGCTACTTATAACGAAGTAGAAGTTATTATGAAGTTGAAAGAGGATTTATATTATATAGATATATATGAAAAAATAAAAATGTAATAGATATTAAGTAAGGTTAGGGGACAAGTTCCCGTAGCCTTTTTTGTTTAATGGTAAAACGTAAAATTAATATTAATATTAATATTAATATTCTGTTAATGATGACAGCGTTATAAGAAGTGAGTGGAAAAGAGGATTTGAAAATATATAAAGAGAATTTTAATTATTATATGAATCCTGTATATTTAAATACCAATAGAAAGAAGATGATAAAATGAGTAGAGAAGAGCTTGTGAAACAACAGTTTGGTAATAATGCGGAAAAATATGTGAAAAGTAAAATTCATGCAAAAGGACCAGATTTACAATATGTAGTTCAACAAGTAGCGTCTCGTCATAATAATCGTCTTCTTGATATTGCTACTGGTGGTGGACATGTTGCTAATCTGTTAGCCCCAATGTTTAAAGAGGTAGTCGCTCTTGATTTAACAGAAAAAATGTTAGAAAAGGCAAAAGGTTTTATAGAAGGGAACGGGCATGAAAATGTATCATTTGTAGCAGGACATGCAGAAAGGTTACCATTTGCTGAAGAATCTTTTGATACAATTACATGCCGAATTGCAGCACATCATTTTGTTGACCCTTCGCAATTTATTTTTGAAGTACATCGAACGTTAGAGGATGAAGGATTATTTATATTAATAGATAATGTTTCACCAGAAAATAATGAGTTTGATACATTTTATAATTTTATCGAAAAAAAACGTGATCCAAGCCATGAACGAGCTTTGAAAAAAACAGAATGGATTACTTTATTAGAAAAACATGGTTTACAAATGCAGTCATGTCTTACTTTTGACAAAAAATTTGATTTTGACTGGTGGTGCGATATGATGGATGTGCCTGTGCCAAAGCGCGTAAAGTTAACAGAATGTATGATGAAAACATCAAACGAAATGCAGGAATTCTTCAACATTCACTTTGATAATAATAAAGTAGAGTCGTTCTATACTGAGATGGCACTGTTTGTCTGTAAAAAAAGTTCAACATTAAAAAGATAAATTTCTTGCAGAGTTTCTGAAGTACGATATACTTAGTACAGAGAAAATGAGAATTGAGGAATAGTAATAATGATTCGTGTACGTATTGAAGGAACTGAGGAAGAAATGCTTGAATTTTTGCAAAGAATGCCTGATATTCCTGGGTTTGAAAAAACACATATGAGAGAACCGAGAAAAGGGAATAATCCGAAATATGATTCAAGCAAAAGTGTACTAGCATATTTATCTTATAAAAAGATTGAAGTCGCCAATAAGTAATAAATAGGCGGCTTTTTTAATTATCTCTGTTTCACCGCCTTGTCTTTTTCGCATAATAATGATAGTAGATTATGCTGGAGAGGGGTGAGGAAAGTTAATAAAAAAATAATCTTTTTCGGAGATTTTGGAATTGATGATGCGGTAACGTTAATTTATGCGAATAAAACATGCCAATTAGATATTTTAGGTATTGTTGCAGAGTATGGAAACGTATCAAGAGAAATTGTTACCGAAAATGTATATTTTTTAGAAAGATACTATGCTACAAAAGTAAAGATTATCGAAGGTGCCAGTAGACCGATGACAGCTGAAGAACCTTTATTTTTCCCTGAAATTCATGGGGATCACGGTTTAGGTCCAATTATTCCACCGAAAATGAGAATTTGTGAAAGAGAAAATTTTTGTGAATTGATTAAATTAATTGAGCCTTGTCCAGAAGATATTATTATAGTGGCGACGGGACGATTAACAACACTTGCAACATTATTTTTATTGTACCCCAATTTAATGAATCGAGTATGTTCTTATTATATAATGGGTGGTGCTTTTCTTTTTCCAGGAAACGTTACACCAGTATCGGAAGCTAATTTTTACGGCGATCCAATTGCGGCGAATATCGTTATGAAATACGCGAAGAATGCTACTATATATCCGTTAAATGTAACGCAGCGCGCTCTTATTACGCCTGAAATGGTCGATATTATTGATAAAGAAGGAACCGGACAGGCGAAACTTATTAAACCAATGATTGATTTTTATTTTGAAAACTTTTATAAAAAAGAATACCCAGGTATTGCTGGGAGTCCGATCCACGATTTACTTCCGTTCATTTCTTTTATAAATGATAATATTTTTGAATATAAAAAATCAGCAGTTTGGATTAGTACGACGAATGATGTAACGAGAGGTCAAAGTGTAGCTGACTTTAGAAAAATTGCTGAGCCAACACGATTTGATAATCGCCCGATACAAAGAATCGCCGTTGAATTTAATTATCAAGCGTTTAAAGACGAATTTATGAGAACAATATTGAAGCCAGATTGCCCTTAATTGGTTGAGCAGATTTGAATGATTTTCATAAGACGAATAACTTACGAAAAATGTAACATAACTAATGGTAAGCAATTGTTTCAGATTTTATTTATATTGGTTAAATATACAGGAGGTTATCATATGATTTGGTATTTAATCGTCGGTGGTATATTAGGATGGTTTGCAAGTTTAATTACTGGAAAGGATGTGCCGGGCGGTGTAATTGGTAATATTATTGCTGGTATTATCGGTTCTTGGCTTGGTTCGTTATTACTTGGTAAATTCGGTCCTGTTATTGGTGGCTTTGCAATTATTCCAGCTTTAATAGGTGCGATTATTTTAATCTTCATCGTGAGTTTTCTGTTACGAGCAATTCGGAAATGAAGATAGGTGGACTGTTTACATTTGTAAGCAGTCCATTTTATATGTTATGCTACTGTTATACAATCAGGAGGTGTCAGCATTGAAATCATTCACAGTAAATTTCCATCAAGAAGATAATGCAAAAGCGACAACAGTACATAAATTAAGTGAAGAGGACTTCGATAAAGCAACAGAAAAAGGTACTCGTCATCTATTTGATTTAGATACAAACGTTGGTTTCTTCGTATTCTTTGATGCTGAAGATGCAGAAGGTAATGATCAATACTTAATGTTACAATATGAAGGAGATCATGAAGAACCAAGTGCTTGCTACGGATTTGATTTAAAACTATACTATCAATTTTTAGCATTATACTTAAATGATCTTGAATTCCAAGGTGAAACAAATGAAGAAGAGGAAGAGTATGGTCCAATTCATCATTTAGCTCACTTACTTTACCATATCGTTGAAGACGGTAAATCAATCGAAGTGTAAATATACATATTTTGAAGCTGTCCTTAAATAGGACAGCTTTTTTAATTATATAAATTGGCAATCTTAATGGAGTTCTGATGGCGACAAATGGTTTGAATAAAATATAGAAAGAAAAAATATTAAACCAGCAGGGAATGAATATTTACTTCCAGCTGGTTATTTGCATTTAAATGAGCTTTTGTGACAGTTTATTTTAAGTTATTAATGAAGGATATAAAGAGCATGGAGAGAAGGTGTATACAAGGAGATGAATAAGATGATTAACAATACAATTCCAAGGTTTTTGAAGGTTTTGGAAAGCGATGATATAGGATTACATGATTTGAACAATTATTATGATATGTATCCAGAAGCATTCGAAGAATATTTTAATTATCATTGTCCTAAGACAGACGAACGTCTTTCTAGTGCAATTAAAAAATATCCTGAAAAACTAGAAGACATTCGTATTATTTCGGAAACTTTACCATCTATTATTCAAGAAATGAGTGAGGAGTATCGCATTCAATTTGGTTTTAATATAGATTTAACTTTTCATCTATTTGTAGGTGGATTTGGTTCTAATGCATTTGTAGAAAGAGATATTATTGGGGATATATTTCTTGCGGCAGAAAAATTATCTCCTGCAAGGGAGCATCTTCGTGTTATCGTTGCCCATGAAATCGGACATATATATCATAATTTCGTATTGCAAGAAAGTGGAATGGATTGGACTAAAGCACAATGGACTGATGCAGCGGTTAGTTTATATCGTGAGGGAGTCGCGACATATTTATCGCAAAGAATAGCTAAAGGATTAAGTAAACCAGTCTATTATTCATATGATAATGATGGAGACGACTGGTTGTTTTGCTATGAAGAACATAAAGATCAAATTAAGAAACATTTTTTACAAGATTATGTTAAAGGATGGACGGATGAAAAAGAGAAAGAATGGTTCCGTTTATCAGGAGGGAACTATTTCGGATACAACCGACTCGGTTATTTTTTAGGAACATCATATATAGAGTATATGGTCCGTACTTTCGGAGAAACCGAAGCACTTACTTTTTGGGGGGGAAATAATTTGAGGAGTAGTGTTATGGAATGGTTACAAAAGTGAATATGATGAAAAGGGAGGCTGAAAAGTATGAAAGTATATATAAAAACATTTATATTTTTTTTAACTTTAACATGTGTAGTGATATTAACAGCTTGTACTAGTGCTGAGGAAAAGAAACCTACAGGTCCAACACCAGAAAATAATACAGAAATAAAAAATGATAAGCCGGAAGCGAGTAAAAAGAGTGAGGACACCACTCCAAAAACAGAGAAAGAACCTGTGGAAAAACCCAAAAATCAAGATTCAGCAAAACCTACAGCAAATTCTAATTCGAACAATACAGCAATAAATCAAAAATCAATTAATCATATTAAAGATTTATTTGAGCAAGCGAAAGTAGGTAAAGTACCTAATGTTCCATATGCGGCGCATACAGGTGATATAGAAGAAATAGAGAAGGCGTGGGGGAAAGCTGATAAGACGGAGCAAGCAGGAAACGGGATGTATGCGATGTTTACAAATAAAAATGTTGCATTTGGCTTTAATAAAGGATCACAGGTCTTTGACGTTCGATCTTACCATTCAGAACTTAAAGTGATTACGTTACAAGAGATCGAAAAGGCTTTAGGAAAACCAGTGTCTGTTAAAGTCAACGGTAATGATAAAATATACAATTATAAAGTAAATAATCAGTTTGAGTTGAAATTCGTTATTCCGAAATCTACTGGTAAAGTAGATCACATTTCTGTGTTCTCACCGGAGGATAGTATTAATAAAATGGCAGGTTAAATAAAAGAGCTGTTCCTATAGGGACAGCTCTTTTGTTTTGTTTCTTTCTAACGATTGAACAAAAAAAGCTTGAATGATACCACCGATTATTAATAAGAAGGCACAAATATAAAATAGAGTACTACCGCTTAATTTACTTAATAACAATGCACCTACAAAAGGCCCGCAAGTTCTTGAAATATCCCAATGTATACCGTATATAGAAAAATATAATCCGCGTCTATGACTTGGAGCGATTTGTGAAACGAATCGTAGTAAGTGATTCAAAGCTATACTTTGCCCAATTACTAAAAAGAGCAATGTGAAGAATAATGACCATATTGTTGTGGCATAACCGTAGCCAATCGCAGCTAACGTATAGCAAGTATAGGAAATAACAATTATTTTAGGCATAGAAAATCGTTCAGACCATTTCACAAGGGAAATTTGGAGAATCACTTCCATGACTGCTTTACAAGTTGAGATAAACACGAGTACAAATAGAAAATTTGGAAATACACTTTCGGCGAATATACGATAATTCGATTCGGTTTGGGCGTAGAAAAAACTAATCGGTAGCGTAGAAACCATAAGTCCAAACACAGCGTAATGCTTTGAAATAAATTGTTTTGGCGAATATACTTCTTTCGTTTTATTAACGTTTTTCATGAGTGGAGCTGTTTCAGGAAGCTGCGTCCAAACGAGAATAGCATATAGCGTAAGGGCTACACCTTGCAAAATAAATAAATACTCAGGGTGACTAGTATAGAAAAAGGCGCCGATTAATGGGCCAATTACAGAGCCGATTGCTCCCGTAGTATGAAGAACAGCAAATATTTCTGCCTGTTGTTCTTCCTTCGTTAAGTCAGCGATTTGAGCGCGCTGTGCCGGAATGTATAAAGAGCGGCCAATACCATTTATGACATATAATAAGGCGAAAAAGGCGACGGATTCAGCAAAAACGAATCCGCTTACGGCAAAAGCTTGTAAAAGTAATCCGAGTAACATGATTTTCTTACGACCGTATTTATCTGTTACACCCCCAGCGATTAATGTAAATACAATATCAGCGAGTGGCTGTAATCCGAAAAGAAGCATTGTAACTATCACATTACCATTTAAAGCTTTATTAACGTGAACAATAAAAATGATAGCTAGCATCGCTTCAGTCGTTCGGACTAACAATTCACCGAACAACCGAATGAGGATGGGCTTATTATAACGTTTTAAAAGATGATTCATTTTTAATTCCTCCTCTCTATATTGAAATGATAAGATGGAAGCTAGAAATGAAAAAGGGTAGAATGAAAGAGGAAGATTTTTCATCTTTTAGGGGGCGTTTTATGATTATTTTGGAGCAATATATGCACCTATGGATCCAGTATGGAAAAGGGAGAGCAGAGGGAGATAAATTTGAAGTAACAATACAAAATATATCTGAAACATTATTTTGTACAGAGCGAAATAGTAAACTCATCATAAAAAAATTAGAAGAATTAAATTGGATTATGTGGTTTCCAGGCAGAGGGAGAGGCAATCGTTCAAAGTTGTTATTTCAAAAACATCCACTTTCTTTAATTTTAGAAAGAGGAAAAGAAATAACGAAACAAGGGGACGTAAAAAGCGGAAGTGCATTTATTGAAAGATATAGCTCGCATTTTCCATTACTGCAAACGCAATTTCAAACGTGGATTGATTCGATATTCGGTTATCAAGTCGAAAGGACATCTAAAGGGAGAAGAGATGTGCTACGTTTGCAAGTCCAAATGAACCTAGATATTGCATTAGACCCTCTATACGCTACGATGCGTTCGGAATGTCATATGGTAAAACATATATACGACACATTAGTGTATGTAGACGGAAATACAAACAGTGTAGAGCCAAGACTTGCGTTTTATTGGGAATATGATGACCAGAAATATATGTGGACCTTCTACTTACGAAAAGGTGTTACATTTCATAATAGAAAAGAACTAACCGCTTATGATGTTGAACAGACATTTAAACGATTTATGAAAGTGAAAAATAATCCGCATGCTTGGATGTTACAACACGTTGAAAGTTTACATATTCTTGATGACTATATTGTGCAGATTCGTTTATCTACAGATAATAAGTTGTTTTTATATGCTTTAAGTACAGAACAGTGTTCTATTGTAAATGAAGATGAAGACGGGAAGTTAATTGGTACTGGACCGTTTCGGTTATGTGAAAAGAATGAGGATGTATTTGTACTAGAAGCACATGATTATTATTTTCGAGAGCGACCTTTTCTCAACCGAATTGAATTATGGAATGTAGAGCACAGTGTTAATACGTACGATGTTTTAGCGAAAGCACGATATAAAGATATAGAAAAGCATCATAAAGAACTAACTCGACTTGAGTCGAATGTAACATACATTACGTTAAATACTGCAAAAGAAGGACCTATGCAAGATATGATATTTCGAAAAGCTTTATATAAAATCATTCATAGCAAGGCGATCGTTGCGGAATTACAAGGATCACGCGGAGAGATAGCCGAAGAATTAGTGCTAACAAAGAGTGGTACAATACATATAAATGAGGACATAAATACGCTTATTAAAGAAAGTTCTTACCGTAATGAAACATTGCGACTATACACATTTACAGGACAAGATCATGTTGAAGACTCAAATTGGATACAAAAAGAATGTGCGAAATATGGAATTATAATTGATATTGAATTTCTTGAAACAGAAGAGTTATTGCAAATTAGTACGATACAAAAGGCTGATATTATGCATGATAGTGCGACAATTAGCGAGCGTATTGAAGAGAGTTTACTATACATGTTTCTTACAAAAAACAGTTTTATTCATCAGCAAAGCAATATAAACTTTAACGAAACATTACAGCCGTACTTTATGGAGAGTAAAGTAGAGAAACGAGTTGCACTGTTACGCGATATTGAGGATACACTGTTACGTCAAATTCATATCATTCCTTTGTACCGTAACAAACAGCAAGTAAGTTCACACGAAAAAATACAAAATATAATAATTAATTCACAAGGTTGGATTGATTTTTATGAAATATGGTTTAAACCATGATATATAAGGGTTCTTACGCATTTTTTATGAGATGTGTAAGAGCCTTTTTTGTGTGCAAGTCATGTTTGTTTTACGCATTGTTACGCTATTTGCGATAAAAGTCTATTTACAGCGTAACAGTGTTATGTTACATTGTTATCGGGAAGGAGTGATATACAGTTGAGTACAGATTTGATTTCAAAAAAAGATTTATTAGAACTAACTGGTATTTCATACGGACAGTTATATAGGTGGAAGAGAAAAAATTTAATACCGGAAGATTGGTTTGTACGGAAGTCAACGTTCACAGGCCAGGAAACATTTTTTCCGAAAGAAAAGATATTAGAACGTATTGATAAAATCCAAACGATGAAAGAGGATTTATCACTAGATGAATTAGCAAATATGTTTTCACCGAGCGTGACAGAAATTCATTTAACAAAGGATGATTTGTTACGTAAGGGTATTGCATCAGAAACAGTTTTACAATTCTTTATAGAACAAACGAATAAAACAGCAGAATTTCAATTTATAGATATTCTTTATGTGTATATGTTAGAAGAATTACTACAATCGGGAGAGATTAGTTTAGAAGAAGGAAAAATGGTCTTGCAAGTTTTACGTGAAAATTATGAAGCAATTAAACATAAAACTTGTGACTTAATCATCGTCCGAAAGTTAGGTATTTCTACATGTTTCTTAGTTTCAAATGTGGACGATTTAATTTTTGAAAAAGGCACCAAAATTGTTTTACGCGAAGCGATTATGAAATATACCGAAGCATTAAAAACTAAACTGTTGTAGTGGAGGAGAAATAATGCGTACAGAAAATTTAATTATAAACGGATATGGTTCATCGAACGGTGGAGAGTTTCATAAAGTGCAGCTAAACGGAAAAGGAACTGTTAACGGAAACGTTGAATGCGACCAATTTGAATGTAATGGTTACGGAACTGTTACTGGTGATTTGAAAAGTGGCAATGCGAGAATTAGCGGATCAGGCAAAGTTGAGGGTACAGTTAGTGCAGAAACGATGCGAATCGATGGGAAAGGGACAATTACACAAGATGTAAAGGCAACCACTTTGAAAATTGCAGGAAAAGGGACGATAGGTGGTAATGTAACTGGTGAAGAATTTAAAATCAACGGTCAAGCGACGATTGATGGTAATTGCGAGGTTGATATTTTTTCTTCAGAAGGGCAATTTACAGTTGGTGGATTATTAAGCGCAGATGAAATTAATATAAATATTCACGGTACATGTAGAGCGAAAGAAATTGGTGGCCAAACCATTAAAGTAAAACATAGATTAAGTGCTTTTAGTAGACTTTTTAAAACAGTATTTGGCTTACAGTTAGAAGCTGAATTGTTAGAAGGTGACAATATCGATATTGATTATGCTCACATAAAAACGGTAAGGGGAAACAATGTCACAGTAGGACCGAACTGTGAGATAGAACTTATTGAATATACTGGTGTTCTTACTGTTGATAAAAGTGCAAATGTAAAAGAAATTAAGCAGGTTTAAAGGAAGGGAGAAATGAGTATGGAACATCAACATAGTCTTACTGTAAATGGTTCTGGTAGTTCAGCAGGCGGAGATTATAATAAAGTAAAGATACGCGGTGAAGGAACAATTTCTAATGATATGAGTTGTAATGAATTTAAAACGTACGGCACGAGTGATGTACGCGGTAATATGAAAGTTAAAAACTATATCGTATATGGGGATAGTGAAGTACAAGGAAACGTAGATGCGGAATGTATAAAAATATATGGCAATACACAAATGCATGGTGATGCTCATATTGAAAAAACAAAAGTAAGAGGTATGATTGAAGTAAAAGGAAGGTTTTCAGGTGATTTCGTAGATGTGAAAGGTGCTTTAAATGTGAAGGGAGATATTGAAGTAGAAGAATTATCACTAACTGGTGGTCTTGAAAGTGATGGATTACTTAATGCTGAAAATATTGAAATCTCAATTCGTTATGAAGGAAGTAAAGTGAGAGAAATCGGTGGAAAAAAGATTACAGTACGTAAAAAATCGAGATTTATTCCTTTTACAAGTCATACAGGAAGCCTTCAAACATCAATTATTGAGGGGGATGATATTTATTTAGAACATACAATAGCAGACGTAGTAAGGGGAAATCATGTTATAATAGGCCCTGGCTGTGAAATTAGTGTTGTAGAATATCATACTAGTTTTAATCAGAAAGGTAATACAGTCGTAAAAGAACATAAACAAATATAAGTAGTATGAGGGAGAGCAAGATTATGGTTGAGAAAAATAATAAACTCGGCTTCGTTGTTGCCGGTTTATTGCTGGGTATTTTAATGGCATCAATGGATAATACCATTGTCGTAACAGCGATGGGAACGATTGTTGGTGACTTAGGAGGCCTTGAAAACTTTGTATGGGTCGTTTCTGCCTATATGGTCGCAGAAATGGCAGGTATGCCGATATTCGGTAAACTATCAGATATGTATGGTAGAAAAAGATTCTTTATTTTCGGTTTAATCGTCTTTATGATTGGTTCGGCACTTTGTGGTACTGCTGAAAATATTACACAGTTAGGTATTTATCGTGCCATTCAAGGTATTGGCGGCGGGGCATTAGTGCCGATTGCGTTTACTATCGTTTTTGATATTTTTCCTCCTGAAAAGCGTGGGAAAATGGGTGGTTTATTCGGAGCAGTATTTGGTTTATCAAGTATTTTCGGGCCATTACTTGGCGCATATATTACGGATTATATTAGCTGGCACTGGGTGTTTTATATTAACTTACCACTTGGCATTTTAGCACTTATTTTTATTACATTCTTTTATAAAGAGTCACGAGTTCATAGAAAGCAAAAGATTGATTGGTTTGGCGCAATTACTTTAGTTGGTGCAGTAGTTTGTTTAATGTTTGCCCTAGAACTAGGCGGACAAAAATATGATTGGGATTCTAGCTTTATTTTAAGTTTATTTGCTGGGTTCGCTATTTTAGTAATTGCTTTTATCGTTATTGAACGAAAAGTAGAAGAACCAATCATATCATTTGAGATGTTTAAACAACGTCTATTCGGAATGAGTACAATTATTGCATTATGTTACGGGGCTGCATTTATGTCAGCAACTGTGTATATTCCGTTATTTATTCAAGGCGTATATGGTGGTAGCGCAACAAACTCAGGATTATTACTTTTACCGATGATGTTAGGATCAGTCGTAACAGCGCAATTAGGCGGGTTTTTAACGACGAAGCTTAGCTACCGAAACATTATGATTATTTCTGCGGTTATTATGCTAATTGGACTATTTTTATTAAGTACGTTAACGCCAGAAACAAGTCGTATATTATTAACGGTTTATATGATTATTATTGGATTTGGAGTCGGTTTCTCATTCTCTGTACTAAGTATGGCAGCTATTCACAACTTCGGTATGGAACAGCGCGGATCTGCAACTTCAACGAGTAATTTCATTCGTTCATTAGGAATGACACTAGGTATTACAATCTTCGGAATGATCCAAAGAACAGGTTTCCAAGATCAATTAGAAGAAGCATTTAAAGGGATGAGCGGGGGAATGAATACAAACGCTTTAGGAGATTCAAGAGCTATTTTATCAGAATCGGCAAGATCTCAAATCCCGCCGCAAATATTAGATAAAATTATTGACGCTCTTTCTAGTTCAATCGTTCAAACATTTATGTGGGCGTTAGTACCAGCAGGGTTAGCATTCGTATTCATTTTCTTTATGGGAAATGAGCGCATGGTAATTAAGAAAAAACAAAACAAGGTAAAAAGTGAAACATCAAAAGCGTAAAGAAAAAGCTCCTTTCAATTTTGAAAGGAGCTTTTTTCATATGTACGGATTCAGATTAGCCTTCGATAATTTCGTATTCTTCGTCTGCTAATAATAAAATTTGCGTTTTCTTACCTTTGTTTTGAACTTCGATTACATCATATGTACCTAAGTCTCTTAGTTTGCTTTGAGAAGCGTTAACCATAACTTCCATAGAATCAATTAAGATATCTTCTTCAATGTATGATTCAGGCAATGCCATATCTTCAGTTTCTAATACACATGCGTATAGATTTTGTAAGTTTTCAGCAGTTGGATTTTGTTCCTCAACATCAATGATGTTTTTTACTGCTTCCATATTTTCTTCTTTTGCTTGGTACACTTTAATTTTAGCCATTGTTTTAATCTCCTTTATAACGTAATCGTAGAGGCTACACCTCATTATAACGCTTTTTCATTGAAAGATGAAATTGTTATATGTATTTATAGTAAAAATTATGTGTTATTGGTGTTATGAGTAAATAATTATATCCTTACGTTAAAATTATATTGTCCAAGCTTTTCTTATATCCCGTTCATATTATGTGTATGAGATAAAAACATAAAGGGAAGGGATTGAATGTAAGTGGATTGCAAGCCGAAACAAAATTGTCAATGTTGTCAAAATAGCATATGTGAATTTTTACAAAGTCTAGAACCTTTTACTAAGGTTGAGAGTATCGTAATAGCCGGAAAGGAAAGTGTTGTATCCTATTTTCTTTCATTTAACAAGATGAAAGGTATCGTGTCATTTGTACAAGAGGACAATGATGTTATTTTTGTAGATTGTTCAAAGATTGATGCGGTTCGAATAGGAAAAGTGTGTAATTGTAAAGCGAAAGTTAAATTTATTGAAGAGGATTTTAGTCTCCTTGGAAATGTTTGTCCACAGTGTTTAACGGAGGGAAGTACACTCTTTTTCGACTTTTATAATTCTGAATTGAATTTATCTCTACAAGCAAAAACAATTGATGCGCCTAGATGTATTGAATTTACAGATGAACTTGGGAATGTAGTAAAGCAAATTACAATAGTAGGTGAAGCGATTGTTTCTAAAGATTTTGTTCAAGTGCCAGAACTATTAGATTTTCGATTGATATTATCGGATATGGCTACAAATCCTTTGAACTTCGGATTACTGTTCATTAATTTCCCTGATATTACGTTTATTATTCTTTTCGCATCAAGTGGATATCTTAATATTTCGAACTGCTTAAAAATAGAGAGTGGAACTGGTAACGTAGAAATAGAAGAGATGAAAAAGATGGTAACGAATGACAGTAATACGTACAAGTCAATTATTAAGTTGACTAAAATATATAAAAATGGTGCTACAGAATCCTTTATTTCTAAGAAGGAAATATAACGTATTTAAATTGATTAACCCTCCTACAATATAATGAGGGTTTTTACATATACTAGGTGGATTGTAATAAAGCAAAAATCACATAGTTAATATGAAAGTTAGAAGTATATAGAGCGGTTAGTTGTACGATTAATTGCAATGTGTAAATTCCTATCATGATACGTTCTTTTACAACAAATTATGAAAGTATCCATAACAGTAAAACTAAGAAATATTATTTAAGTATTTTTAAATGTAATGAAAGAGGTCATATAATATTTGTAAAGTAATTAAGAAAAGGGCGATTGAAGTAGCCCTTTTCTTAATTATGTAAATTGCTATTGGTAGTCATTATTGAGTTTAAATAGTTATTTAAACTTGAGTAATTTATTTACTAAATTCTTTTTGAGCTGCCCTATAACTTCCGATGATATTTTGATAACTTGGAAGATGCTTAGCAAGTAAAGCTCCAAAGCCCTCAATATCATTTCGCCAGTCGCGCTGTAATTCAGCTGCAACGCTAAACCAGTTCATTAGTTGCACCCCTCCATGAGCCATACGCATAAGAGCGGCATCAGCAACTGGTTTACTAAAAGTTCCAGATGCATCCGTTACAACAAATACCTCATACCCTGCATTTACAGCTGATAGCGCTGGGAACGAAACACAAACATCAGTAACTACGCCTGCGATAATTAGCTGTTTTTTACCCGTTGATTCAATAGCTTTTACAAATTCATCATTGTCCCATGCGTTAATTTGTCCAGGACGCGCTATTTTAGGCGCATTTGGAAATAGTTCAATTAATTCCTGCATGAGTGGACCATTAGGACCATCTTCGAAGCTAGTTGTTAAAATAACCGGTAAATCAAAAAACTTAGCGGTATTAGCAAGAGCTAAAACATTATTCTTGAACTCATCAACACCATAGTCACGCACTAGGCTGGAAATAAGACCAGTTTGATGATCCACTAGAAGAACAGCGGCATCACTTTTTGAAAGACGAGAATAGAAATCAGACATTTTATTATCCCCCTTAAAAAGCTTATTTATAAAGTAATCTTACAGTTATTTAGATAGATTTGGTATACGTATAAAATTTTATCAACAAATATGCTTTATTTAGATGAAAAGATGTGTGTTTTAAAATCAAAAAAAAGTAAATTTTTCTTTTTTGAATAGATGTTATAATAATTTTATATTTGTGAATAATTTATAATTATATGAAGTTTAAGTGTAATAGGCGTTTGCTTATATGACGAATAAACGGATGAGTAAAAAAGTTATTTAAGTTGATTCATAAAGATATAGAGTTATATTGATTTTATAGAAAGCGGGAATGTAAATGATATATGAAGCAAATATACATACTAGAAAAAAATTAGTTTCTATGTTTGAGGATTTTAATAATGTTGTGTTATTTTCTTATTTACAAGGACATATGGGCACCGCTTGGGTAAATGATCTTGAAAATCCGACAGTAGCGCAAGTTACGGTAGGGATTTTCACATTTTATACTGGAGATCCAAATGCAAAAGAGACAAAAGAGTTATTACGTAACATCCCTGAAAGAATTTTAGTAATCGTAAATAGTGATCAATGGAAAAAGCGTTTAGAAATATTCCACGAAAGAAAAATAGATAAGTTTTTACGATATAAATTTAAAAGAAATTCAGAAGTGTTTAATCATACAAAATTACAATCTTTTATATCGGCACTTCCAAAAGGATATGAATTAAGAAAGGTAGATGAGCATATTGCGAATAACCCATCATTACACAAGGTTTCTGAAGATTTTATAAGCCAATTCCGTTCAATAGATGATTATGTAAATCGAGGTATAGGTTATTGTATTTTGTATAATGGAGAAATCGTATGTGGTGCATCATCATATAGTATTTATGATGATGGTATTGAAATCGAAGTTGCTACTGAACCAAATCATAGAAGAAAGGGATTGGCAACTGTAGTTAGTGCAGCACTAATATTGGATTGTTTAGAAAATGGGAAATATCCAAATTGGGATGCAGCGAATAGCACTTCTGCTAAACTAGCTGAAAAGTTAGGATATGTTTTTGATAAAGCGTATGATACTTATTTTGTGAATAATAGGTAAATGAACGGTGTGTGTACAAATTATACAATGTCATAAGGCTAGCTAACCTTATTAAATTAATGTTTATTAGACTTGTTTTCTATAATCGCAAATATAAACTATCCGAAGGTGATTTTACCAAAGTTAAAGGCATTGAAACAGATGTTAATTAATGAAGTTAAGGGAAAGAATGACAATCGGATTGGTTCTATTAGAAGAATTGATAAATTTGAAAAAAAAACAATATCAATGGTAAGATTGAGGGAGTTCGCAAAATTTTGAGTATAAAAACCGACTTTTTTAAGTCGGTTTTTATTTTTTTACTAATAGAGTACCACCAATATTAATTTTTTGTTGTATAGATAGTATTAAATGAAAAAAATCCTATTCCATTACTATTGAATATAATTAACCCATCAGTTCCTACTTCCACTATGAGGGTTCAGAAATTCTCTTTTTGTATAGGTAGATAATCATAAAGGCTCAATATATTTAGTTTTGTGTGTTTTAACTAGCAAAAAATTGCTATTTTTTTGTAAATGATGAAAGTAACTATTACAGGAACCCACGCATTAATAGAAGAGATACATATACAGTATAGAGAGTTAAAAAACTCTAAAAACTTGTATAAAAGGAGATTATAAAATATGAGTGAACAATGCCCAATTAATGTACCATGTCAGGTAGTAGGACAAACTCAAACACCATTAAGTGATGCACCTGTAACGCCAATTACTACGCCAGGAACACCGATTGTAAAAATACCAGTTGTATTAGCAGAAAGAACGATTCAAATTGTTGTAGAATCTGATATTTCATTAGATCCTCCAGCAGTTGAAATTAAACGTATCTTAAAAAATGCATTTTTAACACAATGTAAGTTAGTTCCTGTAGCATTTACTCCAGTACCAGGTACAAATTACCGCCGAGTTACAAGAGCAAAATTATTTGTACAAGGATATATTCGTAAAAACATTGAATATGCAAATGACGAGTGTAATGGAGTGCTATATGACCGCATTGCTAATGTTCCATTTTCTGGTTTTGCTGATTTAACAGCTGGTGATTTTCTATCACAAGCTATAGTAGCTGCTTCCTCAGATACTACTTCTCACTTTATTAATCCTAAAAATGGTGATCTACCACGTTTAGACAAATACTTCTTCGAAAATACAGTTTTTTACAATGAACAACCGTATTGCGAATTAGTCAGCGCTCAATTTTTCGAATTAGACTTTTCCCCTTGTCCAACAGAATTAAATGAGCCATTTGAAACTCTTCGTGAAAAAATTGTACTAGATCTTACTTTAAAAGTTTTACAAGTACAACAAGTACAAGTATAACAAGTACAAGTATAAAACTAAAAAAGCATTGTCTTTGATAAAAAGACAATGTCTTTTTTATTATTATACAACATATATAATGATGAAATGGTCACGTACAAAAAACATATTTTTTTGAATTTCATCAGATGGGGGGATGGTGATGAATAAGCCATGGGTTGGTAAGGAAATATGGAACAAAGTATACAAGTGGAAAATGCTGAATGTTCAAGATGATTCGCGCGAAATAAGAGAAAAAAAGGAAAGTAAAGAAACTGAATCAGAGAAAGAAAGTAAAGAAACTGAATCAAAAAAAGAAGATAAAGTAATTAAATCAGAGAAAGAAAGTAAAGAAACTGAATCAAAAAAAGAAGATAAAGCAATTGAATTAAAGAAAGAAAGTGAAAAAACTAGATCAGCAAAAGAAGATAAAGCGAATGGATTAAAGGAAGAAGAGGTGAAAATTAAATCAGCAAAAGAAGATGAAGAAACCGAGTCAGAGAAAGAAGAAATAGTAATTGCATCAAAGAAAAAAAGTGAAGAGACTGAACCAGCAAAAGAAGAAGTAGCAAATGAATCAAAGAAAGTAAGTATAGATTCAGGATCAAAAATAGAGACTTCAGTGAGTTCAATAGTAGTGAAGACTCCATTTTCTATTATTTCGGATGTGACTAGTTTTATAAAATTTCCTAATATTAATGTAAAAAAACAAGAAGTATTTGTATTTCGTAATGAAAAAAATGCTAGGGGTCGTGAACTGGATGCTAAGTTATTAACGACAGTGCAACATTATCATGGAGAAGTTAATTGTAATTTAGTTTCTTCAAACCTTCATGAAAAGAGAGTACTTTTAGAATTTCCTAATCAAAAAATAAAAGGTAATACTAAAGAGAATTGTATAGGAACATCTTCGTGGATCCCTATACACGGTATAATTTTAGAGAAGGAAGATGAAGGAGGAGTAAATAATTACATACCTGCGAAATTACCAATAGAAATAGGGAAGTATAAAGGTGAAATTAATTTACGAGAAAAAGTGGTATTTAAAGAAAAAGTTATAGAAATAAAAGAGGTGTCACAGGAAATTATTTTAACAAAAAAAGAATTCTTAGTGCCAAAAATAATAAAGAAAGGAAATAATCCATCTATAATTGAAAAAGGGAGCTTACTTGTAGAAGGTTATATTTCTCAATGTATTGAATTTATATCGGAACGAAGTACACCACATGATAACACTTATCAATTAATGCAAAATATTGTATTGGAATTAACTATACAATTATTACAAGAACAGGAAGTGTTGGTGCGGATTAAATAAATGATCATCCCCATTAACTAGTTAAAAATTTCCTCAGGAATATGTAATAGGGAAACTTAAAAATAGTGCTAGCAAGTTTGTAAACGAGCTAGCTAATAAGCGTTTGGGAAAGATGTGAAATACAACTGATGGATCGATTTAAAAAACTAGGTACTTAAATTGATGAAAGGCATAAATCTTTATTAAAACATGTGGTGTAATACAAAGTGTATCCACTCCTATTATAGAAAACTCACAACTTAAATAGTAATACATGTTTATCATAATTTTTCAAACACCAATTATATTTTTTTAGAATAATTGGATGGACAACCTCTTGCGTAGTATCGACTTCAGTAAAACCGTATTTTTTATAAAAGCTTTTTAATTCTTCGAAAGGGAGACAGAATACATGTTGCATATATGATTCCTTTGCTGTTTGCACTAAAAATGAAACGAGTTCTCCTGCTAATTGTAACCCTCTAAATTTAGGTGCTATGAAAATCCCCCCCATTTCCATAGTTTCTCCATCGATTTGGACTAAACGACCTACACCTGCATACTCATCGTTATATGTAATGATTGCAACTTTATCCCGCTTTAAATCACTTGGTAAAAAACCTATTGATTCGTATTGTTTATTAATCCATTCTAAATCTTTAGGAGTAGCTAGTTGTATACTCATAAGAACCTCCTTTGGAAGAGTATTAATATTCTAATTATATATAGCTCTATAACTGGTGAAAAGAGGATGAATTGAAATCATTTTACTTTATAGTTCAAGTTTTGAAGAATAGAGCATACAATATAAAGTCTTTTCCTTTCTTCATTTAAGTTTTACGTATATAATTTAAAAGTACTATTTTTATTTTATATTTTTTATATTTATAACAGAATAGAGGTTTAAAAATGGGTGTTAAAATCATTACGGATAGTGCGGCGGATTTACCGGTAGAATTGCTGCAAGCATATGATATTGATTTAATTCCACTCCGTGTATATGATGAAGCAGAAACAGAGTATTTAGATGGGGTTACATTAAAATCAGTTACTTTATTGCAAAAAATGAGAGAAGGTGCAGTTTATAAAACGTCATTGCCTTCACTTGAAACATTTCAAGAAAAATTTGTTTCTTATGCAAAAGAAGGTAATCCTTGTATATATTTAGCTTTCTCATCTGAACTGTCTGGTACATATCAATCGTCAGTTCTCATTAAAGAAGAAGTGAAAGAAACATACACTGATTTAGATTTAGAAATTATTGATACAAAATGTGCCTCACTCGGTCAAGGTATTGTCGTATTAGAAGCTGCTAAAATGGCGAAAGACGGCGCATCAAAAGAAGATATTTTAAAACGGGTCGCTTTTCTAATGAACCATATGGAACATATCTTCACTGTAGCTGACTTGCAGTACCTAGTGAGAGGTGGGCGTTTAAGTAAAGTAGCTGGTTTTATTGGTGGTTTATTAAACATTAAGCCAATCTTAAATGTGGATGAAGGAAAACTTGTACCACTTGAAAAGGTAAGAGGGAAAAAGAAAGTATTAAGCCGCATTGTTGATATTATGGAAGAGCGCGGAAAAGATCTTAAAGGTCAAACAATCGGTATGACTCACGGTGATGATTTAGAAACTGCCGAAGCATTAAAAGCATTAATTACCGAAAGATTCGGTTGTGAAGTATTTATCGTAAATACAATTGGAGCTGCAATCGGAGCGCATACAGGACCAGGTGCGTTAACATTGTTCTTCTTAAATGAAGTAGAGTAAAGGATTGATCTTTTGATCAATCCTTTTTTAATCTAATTTAATTGTTTTATGTGAATAAAATATATAATTATTTATTAACTTTCTCTTTAATAGGTAAGAAGGTAGATAGGAAAGTAATGATAACTAGTCCAAAGCTGACTCTTTCAGTTTGATCAATTACTAAGTCATTTTTCCACTGATAAAGGAAAGAAGCGATTATTAAAAGTAAAGCAGCGCCTCCAACATACCTTACTATTTTTCGTGCGGATTCATCTTTAAATCTTACAATCATGTTTATCATCCTTTCGTTTTTATTGAATAATTCGACAAACTAATTTCTAGGATTTGATATTAATAATTCATCTATTAAATTTATTTGGTTTATAATAGATATTTTTTATGTATTAGGTAAATATAATGAACTATAACTATCTAAATGAAGAATGATAGCTTACATGTAGTTAAATCTTTTTCATTAAGTTTATCGTAATTCAAGTATATGATTCTGTGTTTGTTAATAACAAGTAGTAAAATTACATGAAAAAAATGGACGGAAAATCTAAATTTTAACCATTAAATTTAACAAAGTATCTAGAAATAATCATAGTATGAATGTAAAATTAAAATGTATGATACATTTTTTTACATTTTTAAAGTTATGCATTTTCTTAGTATGAAAGATTAAGCAATACATAATGGCTTATTTAGTAAAAAGTATGAAATGGTTAAGCAGGGAGAGTAGAAAGATGGAAATAGGGGAACGTATTCGGCAAGTTCGTATGCATAAAGGATTGACACAGGGGGAGCTCGTATCAGAAATATGCTCAGTAACCTATTTAAGTAGAATTGAGAGTGGGAAAATCAAACCATCATCTTCTTTTTTAAAACAAGTTTCTAAGAAGCTAGGTGTTGATTGCGATTTTCTCATAGATGGCAATAACGAGGAGATAAAGCTTACTATTCTTGAAATATGTGATAAATATAAAAAAGATAAAAGTATAACTGAAGCTCAATTATCTTTGTTAGAATTATACGTTCGTGAAGTGGACGCAATTCCTTTATTATTAAAGACGTATGGCGTCATCATATACTATCATGTCCGAAATAAAAACTTATTATATGTGAAGTTATTTGTAGATCAAGCTTGGCAAATGATTCCAAGTCAAGTGGAAATGCAAAATAATGAAGATTATATATATTATTTAAGAGCTCGAGGTCTTTATTTTTCTAATAAAGGGGAGTATTTTACAGCATATGAAGTTTACAAAAAGATAGAAAATATGTTGGAATCCGAAGAAACCGAGTTGCACGCTGATACGTATTACAATATAAGTATGGTAAGTCAGCATCTTAATAAAGATCTAAGTGTTAGTCGCATATACGCAAAAAAAGCATATGAATTGTATAAAAGGTTTAATATAGAACAATATAAAATTTATGCGTTAATACTTCTTGCGATGCAATATAACAAAGATAAACAGTATGAACAAGCATTTGAAACTTTAAAACAAGTAGAAGATGAATCAAAGATGGAAAATGATCCATTAAATTTATGTTTTGTGAAATATAATTACGGGAAAATTTATCAAGCATTAAAAGATAATAAAAATGCAATAAAATGTTACGAAGAAAACTTGATTCTTTGTGAGTATTTACCAAACAAAGCAGATAAAGTATATACAATCCGGAATTTAATAGAAATTTATATGGAATTAAAAGATTGGAAAAAAGTAACTAAACTTATAGATGAGGCATTTGAAATTTTGTCAATTTGTGATGTACCTTATGCACATGTTCAACTATATGGGTTTAAAGCAGAAAAATCTAAAATATGGGCAGATTATAATGGATATGAGAAGAATATGAAACAAGCAATTGAGATGGGGATTGAAAAACAACAATATAGCTTGGTTGCTGAATTAGCTTATAAATTAGGGGATTATTATTATGAGAATCGTTCCTATAAATTATCTGCGAAGTATTTTAAAATATCAGCTGAAAATAAAATAGATTAAAAGCAAAGTTTGAAGTATTTATGAATTTTAAAATTAAAGTGGTTATTCAAAAAGTAAAATGTTTTATACTTTTTGAATAACCTCCTTTTATTGGGTGATTGATATTTATTCCAGTGGCTGTATCATTCATGTGCTTATGTTATATGCGTTTCAGTAGCATAAGCAAAGAGTCTAAATAAGAATACGTTTATATAAATCTAAATATTTAAAGATATTAAAATTTTCTTGTTTCATATATAATTGTGTAGGGAGAAATATCTGTAACTATTTGTAAAAATAGGAGGCAGCTAAAAAATGAATGAAATTGCTAGATGGGATTTAGATCGATTGTATCCGAGTGAGGATATTCTAACTCCAATATTGGGGTTGAAAGAACAATATTATATGACAAAAGATGTAGGAATCCTTTCAAAGCTTATACAAGCTATTGAAAAAGCAGAATACTATTTGTATTGCCGATCGGCTGAAGAAAGTATTCCAACTGATCTTTCTGTATTGACTATTACAGTAAAAGATTTGAAAAGAGAAGTACAGCAAGTAATACAACAAAGTGAAGTGCAAACGTCCGATAATATTAATACTAGGTTAATAAAAGATGAACTTAACGCATGGGAAAATATGTACATACAATTAAGGAATAAAATAGAAATAGAGCACGATAATAAGCAATTATCATTTGGCCAAGCAAATAATATTGCAATGAATAGTGATAATGAAAAGGAAAGATTAGAAGTATTCGAGTTATTAACAAGGGCCTTACACAAGGAAAAAGAAATCTTCGCTACTGTCTTAAATCAAATAGGGAGATTACGCAATGCAAAGAGTAATGAATTAGAAGATAGAGAGATGTTAACTCAATCTCTACATGCGAATGGTATTTCTGAAACTGTATTATTACAAATGTGGAATGCAACAGAAGAAAATCTTGATACATTAGTAAGTGCTTTAAACGTGTATAAGAAGGGGGAAGCTTCGATTACATGGCATGAACTTATGACGGTAAAGGAAAATAATGAGGCTATTATCCCTTTTTCAGTAGCAGTACAAAACATATATGATGCATTAAAAGATATTGATGAAGAATTAGCAGAATTTGCAAGTAATGCAATAGAGAGTGGATGGGTAGATACGGAACCGAGAAATAATAAACCACCTGGTGGATTTTGTGCTCCTTTCTTCAGTGAACTAGAATCACGAATCTCTATGCGTTATGACGGAAGTATCGATAGTGTAAGGATACTTGCGCACGAACTAGGACATGCTTGGCATTTTTATAATATGAGTTTTGAGCAATCTACATCTTTTTTAGATGATTATTTGCCAATGAGTACGGCTGAATCGGCGTCTATTTTCTTTGAAACTGTGCTTATAAACTATTTAATTCAAGCAACAGATAGTATAGATATGAAAAAGTCATTGCTTAGTTGGAAAATAAGAAACTGTTTTAATTATGTAATGGCAATTCGAGCATCATTTGAATTTGAGAAGAATTTTCATGAAAAGTGTAAAGAAGGTTCATTAAGTGCTGATGAAATCGAGAAATTATCTATAGCATCGCAAGAAAAAGCATACGGGAATGCATTATCAGAATATCAGCCGTTTGTTTGGATGAAATATGTTCAGTTTTATATAGCAGATGTTCCTTTTTATAATTATCCATACACATTTGGTTATTTAGCTAGTTTTAGTTTATTAGAAATAGCTCAAGAAAGTAAAAGTACTTTTCATTCGAAATATAAAGAGTTTTTACGAGAAACAGGAAAAGCCCCAGTGGAAGAGCTTATGAAAAAACATCTTGAAATAGATATAACAAAATATGAATTTTGGAATAAAGCTTTTCTTCAAATGAATAAAGATATTGATGAATATTTGCAGATTATATAGGGGAGAGCAATTAGATAAAGGGGACTACATACATGAACAGAATCGGCATTATCGGAGCAATGCAAATTGAAATAGACTTACTTTTAGAAAAACTACATATAAAAGAGAAACATACAATTGCGGGAATGCCTTTTTACATTGGCGAATTCATGGGAACAGAAGTAATTATTACACGTTCTGGTGTAGGGAAAGTAAATGCAGCGGCATGTACGCAAACCTTAATTCATAAATTTAATGTAGATGCTATCATCAATACGGGTGTTGCTGGCGGGTTACACCCGGATGTAAAAGTTGGTGATATCGTTATTTCAACGAATGTTACCCATCATGATGTAAGTAAAACTCAAATGAAAAACTTATTCCCGTTCCAAGAAGAATTTAATGCAAGTAAGGAATTAATAGAGTTAGCACGTAAAGCATGCAATAGTAGTAGTTTACATATGGAGGTTCATAAAGGAAGAATTGTCAGCGGTGAATGTTTTGTTGAGGATTCAAAACTAAAAGCGAAACTAATAGACGAATATGCACCTCATTGTACAGAGATGGAAGGTGCAGCAATTGGACATGTTGCTTACATAAATGAAGTACCGTTTCTCGTTATACGATGTATTTCAGACAGCGCAGACGATGAAGCACAAGTCTCTTATGATGACTTCGCGAAAACTGCCGCAAATTATTGTTCGGAAATTATTGTTGAGATGCTGAAAAATATATCGAGTAATACTTATAGTTCAAAAGGGGAGAATGGAATGTTACAAGCATTAATTTTTGATATGGACGGAACATTATTTCAAACAGATAAAATTTTAGAATTATCGTTAGATGATACATTTGATCACTTAAGATCACTACAATTATGGGATACGGTAACACCTATTGATAAATACCGTGAAATCATGGGTGTGCCTTTACCAAAAGTTTGGGAAGCTTTATTACCGAATCATTCTCTTGAAGTAAGAGAACAAACAGATGCATATTTTTTAGAAAGACTAATTGAAAACATTAAGAGCGGAAAAGGTGCTTTATATCCGAACGTAAAAGAAGTTTTTACATATATAAAAGAAAGTAATTGTTCAATATATATTGCTAGTAATGGTTTAACTGAATATTTACAAGCGATCGTATCTTATTATGCTTTAGGCCAATGGGTTACTGAAACGTTTAGTATTGAGCAAATTAACTCACTTAATAAAAGCGACTTAGTTAAAAGTATTTTGAACAAATATGATATAAAAGAAGCAGCTGTAGTTGGGGACCGGTTATCTGATATAAACGCAGCTAAAGATAATGGCTTGATTGCGATTGGATGCAATTTTGATTTTGCACAAGAAGATGAACTTGCGCAGGCGGATATAGTAATAGATGATTTAATGGAGTTAAAGGGAATATTGTCTGAAGTGCAGAATACGCATGTTACGAATTGAATAAAGTAACAATCATAAAAATGCTCAGAATAAATAATTCTAGAGCATTTTTATGTGTTTTCATATTAAGGGGGAATTTATTTGAAAGATATACATATTCAACAAATTGAAGATTTAATGATATATGAACACGATTATCTTGTTCAAGAAAGCAAAGACGAAGGATTTAATTTCCTAATAAAACTAATAAGTGATTATGAAAATAAAATAAACACATTTAATAAAACTGGAGAATGTTTATATGGTATCTTTCAAGGGGAAAAGTTAATTGGAATAGGAGGACTAAACCAAGATCCATATACAGAAAACAATAAGATTGGCCGATTAAGGAGAGTTTATATTTCAAAGGACTATCGTCGTATAGGGTTAGGGAACTTGTTATTAAACCGGCTATTATCTCATTCGGAAAAGTATTTTAAAGTGGTTGTTTTACATACTGATACAAAGCAAGGCCATGCGTTTTATACTACAAATGGATTTGTGAAGGGGGAATTATTTAAAGGGTCTAGTCACTATAAAGTGTTAAAGGAGTAGCTGTCCAAAAAAAAGTTTTGGACAGCTACTTTAGTGGTTATTTTTATCTGTAAATCCAAATATTCAGATAAAATTGAATACGTGTAGATTTTCTTACTATCTCAAAATACACAATCATGTTTTTGTTTTTGAATAGTAACGAAAATGGCTGAGTGAAATTTAAACTGGAGTTCGAGACCTATAAAAATCTGTAAGGCCAGGTATATTGGTAACAGGGATCGATCAAGGTATTGATGATTTTTGAGGGGAGTTAGAATAGTCTCCGTCGAAGCAGTTTCTATGTTCAGTCGTGAAGTCGTCCACTCTATAGTATTGAGGATGTAGGGCGAAGGGAAGTTACTATAGTACTATAGGGTTCCAAACGAATTTGTACATTTGCTCCGGCGTTTGCTAGTTGCGTTACGGCATTCAAAATAATGTTGCGCTTACCTGATCTAACGGCTTTATTATAGGACGCGATTAGTGGGAGAACTGGATCAGTAGGAATATATTGATTGAGGTTAGTCACATGATAAATGGTTTTAGATAATACAGTTGCAGTCAGCGTAATACCATTTTTAATGACGCCAGTCAGTGTTGTCCCGTCAAATGAGGTGAGTTTGCATGTAAGTATACGATGGTGTTTCATATTTGTGCCTCCTTTATAGTAGATTTAATTTATTTTATGCTTGTCCAACAAATCAGTGTAGACAATTAAATCATTATATAAGTATTTTAAACTTAAAAAAGTGAGGTTTTTAAATAAGTTTAAAACCTAGAGATACCGGCGTATTTGTGAATAAAAGTAGCTGTCACTTTTTTGAGTTTAAATATCGGAATCAACGTTCATATAATTTCATTTACCGAATTAATAGTACAAAAAAAACCCCAGCAACTAAAGTTCAGTTTGCGAGGTAAATTCTCTGCAGTCAATTACTTTCTAACCTTCATTTGTTTTAATAATCCCTTCGGATCACCTTTTACATAATAAAAATGTGGATTATTCTCATCATCGTAAAGCATAATATAAGGTTTTTCATTAAGTGGGAGAAGGATGAGTACTTCATCGATTGTTGTATGTAACCATTGATTTGTAATAGGAACAGGTTTTGATAACGGGATTTTTATCATATGACCATCTTTCGGAACGACATTTAAGTTTTTAAATGGACCAGTAATTGATTTTGCGTATTGAATTGCTTCTTTTTGAATGGTTGCATCTAAAGATTGTTTTTGGACTACCATTTCTTTTTTACAATCAAATACTTCAATTTGTTTATTTGTATTTGCGAACGCATTTGTTGATAATAAAAAGAAGAGAAGAGTAATGACTCCTATTTTTTTGAACATGAAATAACACCTCACACTTACTATACCCTCAAACGTTATAAATATTTTTATGTCACATTGATGTAACAAAGAAGTTGTATGATAAAATTGATATTTGTTTATAAGTAACGGAGGAATTGTAATGAAAGTATTAATCGCGGATGATGAACAAGATATGCTGAAAATTTTAAAAGCGTATTTTGAAAAAGAAGGCTTCGAAGTTTTATTAGCAAAAGATGGAGAGGAAGCACTTCAAATATTTTATGATGAGAAAATTGACTTAGCTATTTTAGACTGGATGATGCCGAAAAGTAGTGGTATCACTGTCTGTCAGGAAATAAAAAAGAATTCGAGTGTAAAAGTATTAATGCTTACTGCGAAAAGTGAAAGTGAAGATGAATTAGCAGCTCTTCAAAGCGGGGCAGATGAGTATGTGAAAAAACCGTTTCACCCAGGAGTGCTAATTACGCGAGCGAAAAAGCTTGTACAGCATGATGATATTATTCAAGTTCAAGATTTAAAAATAGATTTCACTAAAAATAAAGTATATAAAAACGAGAAAGAATTAGATATTACAAAGACAGAATTACAATTAATAAAGTGCTTTTTAAATCATAAAGGCACGATTTTAACGCGGAAAAAGTTGTTAGATATCGTTTGGGGATTTGATTATTTTGGGGAAGAGCGAACGGTTGATACGCATGTAAGAAGGTTGCGTAAAAAAATAGGAGAAAATATTATAAAGACACATCGCGGTTTAGGGTATAGTTTGGAGGAAGAGTGTGAATAAACTCGGTAAAAAGTTATTTTTCAGCATCTCTTTAACAGTCATCCTTATTTATACGGTCTCTTTATTATTAATTAACTATTTTTTACCCAAATATAATGTGCACAAAACACGCGAAAGCTTAGAAGGCATTACAGCGCAAATACAGTCAATACCGCGTAAAGAACTGGATGATGCTATAAATCGTATCGAAAATGAAGGTAATGTTACGATTGCGTATACATCAATAAATAATTCAGAAGATGCTATTAATGAAGAATTACGCATGCAACTTACAAAAAAGAGAGTTGCATTGAATAAACTTTGGATTACAAAAGAAGAAATTACGAAAGTGAAGAACCTCGGACAATCGAATAAAATATATGATCAAGAAAAGATAAAATCTAGTTTTTTTGCGAAATACATTGCGAAAGATGATATGTTGATTTTAGTAGGAGTTTCTATCGCACATTCTAATGAAGTAATTAAAACGCTTAACTCATTTTATTTATACATTTTGGGATTCTCACTATTTCTTATTATCGTACTCGTCTGGATTTTTTCAAAAACAATCACTACACCACTGAATGAATTGAGTGATGTCGCAGAAGATATTTCACGTCTGAAATTTAAACGCACGAAAGTTAAAACGAATGATGAAATAGGTGATTTAGCAAATAGTATAAATATTATGAGTGATAAATTACATGAAGCACATCAAGATCTAACAAATCGAAATGAACATTTAAAACGATTTATGGGCGATGTAACTCATGAATTAAAAACACCAATCGCATTAGTAAAAGCATATTCTATGGGAATAAAAGACGGTTTAGATGATGGTACATATGTTGATACAATCATTAAACAAACAGATCAAATTTCAAATTTAATTGAAGAGTTATTGCGATTTTCTAAACTAGAAAGAGATATTTTACAAAAAGAAGAATTCCCTATTGAACCACTAGTCCAAAGTATAATAGATAAGCATAAGATTGAACTGGAGTTGAAAGAAATCAATTTACAAGTGAACTATAATGCTGGTGACGCGATTGTTTATGCGGATTTAAATAAAATGAGAATGGTCTTTCAAAATTTAATCTCTAATGCGATAAAATATACAACGAATCACAATATAAAAATCATATTAGAAGAGAAAAATGACGTTGTATATTTTCAAATTCAAAATGGTATTGCCGCTGAGGGCAGTAAAGAGATAGATAAAATTTGGGAACCTTTTTACGTATTAGAATCTTCTCGTAGTAAAGAAAAATCAGGTACAGGATTAGGACTAGCGATAGTAAAAAGTATTTTAGAAAGGCATGGATTTGAATACGGGGTTTCGGTAGTAGATGGGGAAATACAATTCTATATGTATATAGAAAGGAACTAATTGTTATTAGTTCCTTTTTTTATATGATAATATTTGATAGTTCTACAAATTTCTCAACTTTTTATATAAAATATAAACTGAATTTTCTGTGTTTTTGATGTATAGTAAAAGAAGGAATATATGGGGAGGGAAGGGCATGAAAAAAAAGAAAATAGCAATTACACTATCGACTATATTATCTTTAACAATTACTTCAGGAGTTTCTAGTATGACTGCACATGCAGAAAATAATGAAGGGAGCTCCGTAAAAGACAAAAATGTTATGTTAAATGGTCAAATTTCAGAGGATTTAATGTCAAATACGAAAATTGAATTAGAAAATGGGATGACGAAGCCAATCTATTCACTTGATGAAGCCATCGTAGAAAATCTATTTGTAGAGACAGAAGTTGATAGTGATCGAGATGGTAAAAAAGATCGTGTATCAGTAAAGGTTATGCGTCCAAAGACAAATCCAGATGTAAAAGTCCCCGTTATTTATGAAATGAGTCCATATCGATCTGGATTAAAAGATATTCCTGTTTATAATGTTGATGAAGAATTGAATGCATATGGAGGAAAACCGTATGGAGCTGTTAATCTTGGTTCATACGGAAATTATTACGTTCCAAGAGGATATGCAGTCATTTTAGGTGAAAGTATCGGAACTGGGAAATCAGATGGATGTCCGACCACTGGAGATGAGCAAGAAATATTAGGGACTAAGTCTGTCATTGATTGGGTAAATGGTCGTGCAAAAGCATATACAGAGGATGGTAAGGAAGTAAATGCAAATTGGTCTACGGGAAATGTAGGGATGACAGGAGTTTCTTATAATGGTACTTTACCGAATGCTGTTGCGACGACAGGTGTTGAAGGTTTAAAAACAATTATTCCAATTGCAGCGATTAGTAGTTGGTATGACTATTATCGTGCAAATGGTGCAGTAATTGCGCCGGGAGGTTACCAAGGAGAAGATACAGATAATATGGCTGAAGCAGTACTAACAAGAAAGAATCCTGAAGTTTGCGGGCAAATTATTAAAGCACTAACAGCTGGACAAGATCGTAAAACAGGCGATTATAACGATTTTTGGGATAAACGTAACTATGTAAAAGATGTGAAAAATGTAAAAGCTAGTGTGTTTGTTGTTCATGGACTAAATGATTGGAATGTAAAAACGAAGCAGTTCGCACAGTGGTGGGAAGCTCTTGGCGAAAATAATGTTCCTCGTAAAATGTGGTTACATCAAGGTGGACACGGCGGAACATCAAGTAATAACTGGCAACAAACGCAAAATAAATGGTTTGATTATTGGTTATATGGAATTGAAAATGGAATAATGGATGAACCAATGGTAGATGTACAACGTGAAAATAAATCGTGGCAAAAAATAAAAAATTGGCCAGATCCTGCGGCTGTACCATCAAAAGTCCGTATGTATTTAAGTAATAAAGCCACCAATCTACCATTAAGTATGGGATCAGTAAACAATGTTTTCTCATTAGTAGATGATGCAAAAATAAAATCGAATCAATTAGTAGAAAACCCAGAGCTAGAAATAGCGAACCGATTAGTATATACAATGCCTGTACTGCAAAAAGATATGCGAATAAGTGGGACGCCGAAAATTTCAATAACAGGTAATATTGATCGGTCTGTTTCAAATTTAACCGCCTTACTCGTTGATTACGGCGGAGCGAAGCCTGAAATTGTAACGAGAGGTTGGATGGATCCGCAAAACTTAAATAGTATAGAAAATTCAACGGCGCTTCAACCCGGTAAGAATTATACATTTACATGGGACATGCAGCCAGATGATTACGTGTTTAAAGCAGGGCATCAAATAGGAGTCGTCTTAATCGCAAGTGACTACGATTATACAATTAGACCGAAAGCCGGAACAAAGCTAGCGGTGAAATTAAGTGAAGTAACATTGCCGATTGTGAAGTAAATAGTTATTAATAAAGAGCTTACTACATAGTAAGCTCTTTAAATTTTGAAATATAAATGCCTACAGATATGGGGAGTTTATTATGAATTTCTATTGGTAGATACAAAAATGCTTACAACAAATAAAAAAATTGCATTCAAGATCAATAGACCACTAAAGGTAAGCCCAGCAAAACCTCCAGCGAATCCATCTCCTACTTTTTCACCAATTACATGCAAAGTGGCAAAGAAAACAATGGGGGAAGAAAGAATGAAAATACCACTGGCTATTTTCCATATTTGTTTATATTTCTTTGCTATAAAGAAAATCAGTGTATTAAATGTGATAAGAAGAAAAACAAATCCAATTAATGAATTCATCATATCCTCCTTTCGGTATAAGTCTGAATTTTGATTTCTATATGTTCATTTTTAAGGAAATATTATACAATATGATTATATTCTATGGAAAGCGAGTGATATATTATGACAGTCAGCTCTTTCGAATTTGTATTAAAAGTAAAGGTGCAGGAAGATTAATTGAATTGAAATCTTCCGTACGTAAAAAACGGAGGAGAAAATAAATGTTTAGTTTTTATAGTACACTTTGTACGGAACTTTATGATTACACAAAACCTGTTGGTTATTCTTTAAATGGTGATATTGAGTATTACCAAAAACGTTTAAATAATTGTGAGGGCAGCATACTCGAAGCAGCAGTAGGATCAGGGCGTGTCATTATACCACTTCTTGAAGCTGGTTTTAAAGTTGATGGGATAGATTATTCACCTGAAATGCTAGATTCTTGCCGTATGCGGTGTAAAGAGAGAGGCTTGCATCCTAATTTATATGAAGGAAGCTTACAACAACTTTCACTGCCACATAAATATGGAGCGATAATAATTCCTACTGGCTCCTTTTGTTTAATTGAAAATCGTGATGATTCTATAAACGCTTTGAAATGTTTTTATGAACATCTTAATCCAGGTGGGCGTTTAATTGTAGATCTTGCGCTTCCATATGACTGGAAGACGGGTGAGATTCATACATCGACTTTTTCCTTACCAAGCGGAGACGGGATTACATTAGAAAATAAATCAATTGAAATAGATTGGCTTAACCAAGTAACTGTATCATATTTAAAATATGAAAAATGGAGTAAAGGACAGTTAGTACAAACAGAACTACAACGTTTTGCAATGCGGTGGTATGGAATAGAAGAGTTTAGACTCCTTTTAGAAAGTATAGGTTTCTCTAACATTACTTGCTCTGCTGACTATGTTTATGAAAAGCATCCGTCAAATGCAGACCAAATTGTTACTTTTGAAGCTGTACGAAACGAATAATGTAGGAAATATTTATGAAAATAAGGCAGTCGATGTTGTGTCGATTGCCTTATTTTTAATTTAAGGAGAAGTTTCGATTGTAAAATTTAAAATGTTGTTACGTTTTCATTGTCCAAGCATTCTCTTGAAAACCACATATACTATTTATATTCAAGGTGGTCACTATTTTTATTGGGGCTGTTTTTTTAATATAAATGATACTTTAGGGAAGTAGGGAGATTAAATTTGGAAAACGAAGAACAAGGAAGAATTGAAAATCAAGTGTATTCTAATCGGGTTGTAAGATCAGAATTTGATAAGCATTGGGAAACTTGTATTTCAAAAAGTGGTTATGTAATCTATGTAGCGACAAGTGATCATGCTGAAGTAATAGTACTACTTTCAGATGGTTCAAGTAAATTGTTAATCTTCAAAAAAGGCGGTAAAGTAATAGTAGGTGGCGGTGGAACGAGTCACTACAGCAAACCACATATTGCAAGAAATATTTAATGTAAAAAATGATAATCGAGAAGACGCTGACAACCGTATAGTCTTTAATTTGTATATGGAAATACGTATCCTAAAGTGAGTTTTTGTTTTAGATTCTGGCGGTTTTAGTAATAAAAATAAGATGAAAAAGATCTTTAACGTATAAAGGTCTTTTTGTTTTTTTCACAAATAAAATTAATGGAGGTGAGCTAATAATGAAAAATATTGGAGTAATCTATGTTCTTTCGGGAGTTCTCCTATTCGGGCTTACATATATAACTTCCGCAATTTACGCGGGTTCATTAGAAATTTGGGATAGACCAAGCGGGAAATTCTTTACTGCATTTTATGAAATTCATGGTACAACTTTATCGATAATTTCAATTTGTTTTATATTAGTGGGGATATACTATATACATAAAAAAGGGTAGTGAACAAAAGTCAGCCTTTCATGTACTATACATGAAAAGCTGACCATTTTTATGTATTTAATGAGTCTTCTAGAAGAACTGCAGTTTTCAGATTGATAGTTAAAAATGTAACGACTTAGTATAATTAAAATCATTTCGTCAAATGAATGTCACATAAAAGTTTTATAGTAGATGTAGAAAGTGAAACATATACAAAGCAGGAGATGAAATGATGAAAAAAGCGCTACAGTATATATTCATATTACTTCCGCTATTTACTTTAAGTTATGTAATTTATACTAACTACGAAAAGCAGAAAGAGATTAAAAATAATAAACAAGTAATTAGTGAAGTTGCAAAGAGGTATGGTATTCCAGAGTGGATACCATTATCTATTGCTGATCATGAAACAAAATTTGAACGAAAAGCAATAGGGGATAAAGGGACATCTTTCGGTCTGTTTCAATTACATCGTGATGGTTTAGCACCAGCGCAATTATCGGAAGAGAGCTTAATGGATCCACAAATAAATGCAACAATAGCGATTTCTAATATGGTTAAATCGTATAAATGTGGTGTGCAAAAAGGATTAGTTGATTGGGAGTTACTTAAATATGTTGCCAATACATCAGGATGGCCAGGAAACTTAGGGGGAGAATGGACGGACAATAATACGAAATATAATATAGGGCTAGAACAATCATACCAATTATATAAGTAAGAGGGAGAAATATAAAAGGCATTTCCAATTTGGGGAAATGCCTTTTATATGTTATAGTATAATAGTGTTTAAATGGTATGTTATTTCGATATATCTTCAAATTTGTTATGTAGTATTTTTATATTAAATAACTACTAATATCATTTTTTTATAAGGAGTAAGTAGTAGGAATATGAAAAATATAGATTTTATACTAGAAAGTGATGAAACATTAAAACCGTCAGAAAGATTAGTACTACTATTATTAGAGAAGCATAGAATGTTATATACGAACGATCTATTAGCTCTTTCAAATTTATCATATAAAACATTAACAGATTCACTAACAGCACTCGTTTTAAAGTCTTATGTTTTAAAGGATACAGGTAAGGGAAGAAGGCAGAATTGTTATAGATTAGTATGATAAGATTAGTAACTATAGATATTTTACATATGTTTTTTCAAATGTAAGGTAAAATTCTTTTTTTATTTTCGAATGAAAAAAACTACTATAGAGTATACATATATTTAAAATACATTTTTTTATTGTATTTTTCTAATGATAGAAACAAGAAAAAATAAACTGTATAAAAATGAAATATAAAAAACAATCCATTTTAAAAACGGATTGTTTTTTTATTGGAATAATATTATTTGATAAAATGAAAGCATGAATGATTATTCTACTTCACTTGTATACTTTTCAGGTAATAATTCCATTACGCTACATTTTACAAGTTCACCATTATAAGAAAGTATAACGTTCGTATTTTTTCCGTAATCACTTATTAATTCTCGGCACATACCACATGGAGCGACAACCCAGCATTTTTCTATATCTTCATGAGGATGTGGGTGAGCAACGGTTACAATGGTATCAAATTCATGATCACCTTCTGAAATAGATTTTCCGATTGCCATAGCTTCACCGCATACTGTTATTCTTCCAACATTTTCTTTAACATGTACTGCTGCATACACATTACCTGTTTTGGTTCGTACAGCTGAACCGATATGATGACGACCATATTTATAGTTTTTTTCGATTACTTTTTCAGCGGCTCTAATTAAATCATAGTCTTCAGTGTTTAAAGGCATTACTTGTAACATAGTCTCTCTCCTTTATTAAGCATAATACGACTATTTTGACAGGAAATTTAAATATTAAAAATAAATAATTAAGTTCAATCGCTACTATCAAAAAATCAACCAAATAACATTATTATGTAAACTATTAATTTGAAAAGGAAAATATAATAATGAATAGAACATATAGAAAGGGATACTCAAATAATTTGAAAACTGGGGGATTATTATGAAACATTTACAATCAATATCACAAGCTGTCATAAGCGGCGACAAGGAAAAGGTAGAGGAATTAATAAAGATGGATCCAAGTGTTGTTAACGAATTTAGTGAAGATGGCTGGACACCACTTCATTTAGCAGCTTATTTTGGACAGAAAGAACTAGCAAGCTTTCTTTTGGAACAGGGTGCAGATATACATATTAGAGCAAAAAATGAAAATGAAAATACGCCACTTCAAGCAGCAATTGCGAACAAACAAAGCGAGCTTGTAGCTTTGTTAATTGAAAAGGGATCAGATGTGAATGCAGTTCAAAGTGGTGGTTGGACAGGACTTCATGAAGCTGCTTTATTAGGAAATGAAGAAATAATTATATTATTACTTGAAAACCGGGCTAATAAAACGATTAAGAAAAGTGATGGGAAAACAGCGTACGATATTGCATTAGAGAAAGGGCATGAGCATCTTTTACATCATTTGCAGGGGGAAGTGAGTTTATGATTAATCACTGGAATGTAGGGATTTTTCTATTTAATGAAGTGGAAGTGTTAGATTTCGCGGGGCCGTTTGAAGTTTTTTCCGTTACTACAATGAATGGTGAACAACCATTTACTGTACATACCGTTAGCCAAGATGGGGAAATGATTATAGCGCGGAACGGATTAAAAGTACAACCGGATTATAGCATTGAAAACTTACCTCCAGTTGATATTTTAATTATTCCTGGTGGATTAGGTGTTAGAGAAAATGAAGTGAAAAATGAAATTGTAATAAATTGGATTCGTAAGCAGATGAAAGAAGTGAAGCTAATGACTTCTGTTTGTACCGGTGCGCTTTTACTTGCGAAAGCTGGATTACTCGATGGCTTAAAAGCGACAACGCATTGGGCTAGTATTGAAAACTTTAGAAATGATTTTCCGAATGTTGAAGTATTAGAAAATGTAAAGTTTGTAGATGAGGGGCATATTATTACGTCTGGTGGAATTTCAGCCGGAATTAATATGTCATTTCATATTGTGAAAAATTTGTTAGGTGCTCGGGTTGCTGAAGAAACAGCGAAGAGAATGGAATATGATATTGATTTACAATATTAAAAGTAAAACAAGACCAGCAGTTGAAAAATCCAACTGCTGGTCTTGTTTTATATTGACTGAATATACGCTAATTCCTCATCTGTAAGGATCGGGCGGGTAGTTGCATCTGCATTTTCTTTCGCTTGTGTTTCTGTTTTGGCGCCAGGAATTGCGACCGATACTGCTGGATGGGAGAGGACGTAGCGAAGTGCAAGTTGTCCTAATGTCTGATTTTTATTTGAGAGTAACCTTAATTTTTCTACTTTTTGTAAATCTTCCTGAAACCACTTTTCTTTTGGCCATTCTTTGCGTAAATCTCCGTCAGGAAAAGTTGTTTTATTTGTAAACTTTCCAGTTAATATCCCCATTTTTAAAGGTCCGCGTATAACAGCTCCTAAATTGTTCTCTTGTAGGTAGGGCAGTATGTCGTTTTCTGGTTTTCGGTTTAATATGTTGTAATCAAGTTGCACAACATCAATTTCATTGTTTTTATTGAAATGTTTTATATATTGTAGGTCGTGAGTTGAAACACCAACAGCTCTTACTTTTCCGTCCCTTTTTAATATTTCAAATGCGCGTAAAAATGCTTCTGTTTCTTCTTGTTTATCCCACCAAATGTGACAGAAATAAACATCAATATAATCTGTTTCTAAGCGCAGTAAGCTAGTTTCAAATACTGCGATTACTTTTTCGGCAGTATTATAAACAGGCTCTCCACTTGGATCATAGTGATGCCCAATTAAACCGCCTTTCGTTGATAAAACGATATTGTTACGGTGCTTTCTTATTGCTTGAGTTACTAACCTTTCACTATGTCCTAAACCGTATACATCAGCAGTATCAATAAAGTTTACGCCGCATTCAATTGCTTTCTTCATAGCGGTTATAGATTGTTTGTCGTTAACAGGACCCCATTCATCGCCGCCAATCGCCCACGCTCCAAAGCCAATTTCAGAAACAGTAATTCCAGTTTTACCTAATGTACGGTAGTGCATCATTTTTCCTCCTTGTAAGCATGTTATAACATCGGTATGCAAAACTGGAATTTATGTGTGTAAAAATGTTTTCTACAATTGGGGAAAAAGAATAACATAAACTACTATTTTATAGCAGCATAAATAAAAATTTTCATATCAAATACGGAAATGTCGTCGAACGCTATCTCTAATTGGTTAATTTGTGAGATTTTTTTGTGAAGGAGCTTATTTTATAAGGATAGAATTTAAGTTAGTAAGAGGATCGTGCCGATGGTAGTGAAAAATATGGGTTAGGGGGATTTGAAAATGAGGAAACTCAAAAGAGTAAATGTTCCTAATATACCAGAGCAACTATCACAGTCTAATGACAATCGAGCAATAAATAAAAAGAAATTAAGGCGATTTATATTCATGTTTATTTTTGTCGCTGCAACTACTTTGTACGTTCAATATATATTGACGAAACAACAAGAAATAATAAGTGAAAAAAAAGATACAATAACGAATCAAAAGAAACAATTAGTTTCATTAAAGAAGGATCAAGGTTCTTTAAAGACTAGCATCGAGAATTTAACGGATAATGAAGAAGAAATTTTAAAGTTTGCGAGAAAAGAGTATCAATTTTCTAAGTCAAACGAAACAATATTCGTATTGCCAAAGTGAAGTGGTGGAACAGTTAGCGATAGCTAACTGTTTTTTGATGTATGAGGGAAAAGGTGTTTGTAGTATGAGTGTCATGGTACAAGGAGTAATGACATATTGTAAAAATGAGAAGTTTGAACCATTTTTAATTGTTGAAATAGATTTTCATAATTGTGGAATATACGTTAAAATAAATATTGTTAAAATTCCGTCAATTGTATATAATACAAGGTAAGCGGATACATTTTTTAATCAACGTTGAGTTAACAGCTCATACGTCTGTTAAGAAAACCATTATCCTCGTATAAGAAAGGAAGATAGCTGTGTATGCTTCAAATACAATTTATGTCGTAGGGGATGCGAAAGCGCCTCAAAATAATCCCATTACTGAAAAGTTTAAAAGCTATTTTGTAGCATTTGTACTTGTGAAGGAGACGGGGGAAATTGTAGATGCAGATTGCTCAGCGACAATTGCATTAACATCTCAATTCGTTAAATATTTATTTCTACATAAAAATATTAATGCTCCAGCGCTAGTAACAGAGATAAAAGATCGTTATTTCGGTTCAACTCAAAAGGCACTACTTGTAGCGCTAAAAGATGCGCAAAAAAAATATAATCAGATTGCTGCTTTGTCTACTCAATCATAGACAAAATCCAGCCGTAAGGAAGTTCTTGCGGCTGGATTTTTTTATTGGACAACGAAAGGATGAGCGAAATGAAAATAACGGATATAAAGGTGAAACGTCGTTGTGTAAAGCTTCATACTCCATTTAAAACCGCACTTCGTACCGTAACTGAAATTGAAAGTATTGATGTGTTTATTCATACAGATGAAGGAATTGTTGGAAAAGGAGCTGCGGCCGCAACGCCGGTTATTACAGGGGATTTCACTAGTGGGATTGAGGAAGCAATTTTAGGACCGATGCGCTCACATCTAATTGGTCAAGATATAATTCAATTTCAGCAGTTATTACAGCATATCCAAATGAGTTGTATTGGAAATACAAGTGCGAAAGCGGCGGTTGATATCGCTTTATATGATGTGTATTGCCAATATCAAAACGTTCCTCTTTACGCATTATTAGGTGGTAAGAAAGAAATCTATACAGATATTACAGTAAGTGTAGATGATCCTATTATTATGGCAAAAGAGGCAAAGCAACATGTAGAAAAAGGATTTCAAACTTTAAAAATTAAAGTTGGTAAATCTGCTCATTTAGATTTAGAACGTATTGAGGCGATTCGAAATAGCGTACCCAAAAATACGACGTTACGATTAGATGCAAATCAAGGATGGAATCCAAAAGAAGCGGTTTCTATTGTTAAAGAGATGGAAAATCGTAATTTAAATATAGAATTCATTGAACAACCAGTACACGCGAAAGATTGGGATGGATTAAAGTACGTGAAAGAAAATGTACAAACGCCTATTATGGCTGATGAAAGTATCTTTTCAGCAAGTGACGCATTAAAACTCGTTCAAGGAAGATATGCGGACTTAATTAATATTAAATTAATGAAATGCGGTGGTATACGTGAAGCGTGGCGAATTGCGGATATTGCAGAAGCGGCAGGTGTGAAATGTATGGTTGGCAGTATGATGGAATCTTCACTTTCCGTTAGTGCTGTAGCACACTTTGCTGCTGCACATCCGAATATTCATTATTTCGATCTTGATGCACCGCTATGGTTAATGGAAGAACCGGAAGGAATGACTTACTCCGGCTCAAAGGTAAACCTTCATTCCAAAGTGAATATGTAATCTTAGAAGAAATGAATAGTAACTTATCTTTTAAGGAGGATATATATGAAAAAAGTAGGAACTGCATTTTTAACAACTTTATTTATATTTTCATCGTTTACATCGGCAAATGCTGAAGAGAAGAAAGATAGCAAAGCGTTTATCGATGTATCTGCCGCAACACTCTGGACTGCACCTGATTCATTACGGCCAATTGATGCACCGAGCGCAACAAATCCAGTTGATTTATGGAAGTGGACGAAATCAATGACGCTCGATGAAAAATTATGGTTAACAAATGCAAATAAATTAGAAACGCAAGCGCTATTAGGTCAAGAAGTAACGGTTGTTGATAAAAAAGGTGACTGGGTGAAAGTGTTAGTCCATGGTCAGCCAACTCCACGAAACGAAGAAGGCTATCCAGGTTGGATGCCTGAAAAACAATTAACATATAATCAAGAATTTGCAGATAAAACAAACGAACCTTTCGTTTTAGTAACGAAACCGACAGCCATTTTGTATATTAATCCTTCTGAAAAACATAAATCACTTGAAGTCAGTTATAATACGCGACTGCCGCTATTAAGTGAAGATACGATTTCATACCGTGTATTGTTGCCAAATGGTCAGAAGGCATGGCTACGAAAAAATGATGGAACGGTTTATCGTTCGCAAAATGATATTCCAAAGCCGACAGCTGATGATTTAATAAACACGGGAAAAATGTTTTTAGGATTACCGTATATATGGGCTGGTACAAGTGGATTCGGATTTGATTGCTCTGGATTTACACATACGCTTTATAAATCGCACGGTATTACAATTCCGCGGGATTCTGGTCCACAATCGAGAAATGGAGTTGCAGTTGATAAAGAAAACTTACAAAAAGGAGATTTAATCTTCTTTGCACATGAGCAAGGAAAAGGTAGTGTTCACCATGTTGCTATGTATATTGGTGATGGAAATATGATTCACTCACCGAGAGCTGAAAGATCGGTAGAGATTATACCACTAAATACGCCAGGATATATAGAAGAATACGCTGGTGCTCGTCGTTACTTACCTTAAAAAATAGAGGGGGTTTTCAAATGAAAAAAGTTGTTCGTTACTCATTAGTTAGTACTCTATTAGTTTCTTCATTCTTAGTTGGCTGCGCAAAAGAAAAAACAACTACAAAGCCGAAAGATGAGAAAAAAGTAATACAGCTACTAGAAACGGGTGAAATTCCGTCATTAAATTCAGGGAAAGTAACAGATGCGGTATCGTTTAACGTGTTAAATAACGTAATGGAAGGGTTATTCCGTTTATCGAAAAATGATGAAGTGATTGAGGCTGGGGCACAGAAATATGAAGTGAGTAAAGACGGAAAGACTTATACATTCCACTTGCGTGATGCAAAATGGTCTAACGGTGATCCAGTAACAGCTCATGATTACGTATATGCTTGGAAGCAACTTATTAATCCAGATACAGTCTCTCAATATGCATATATCGCGTACGATGTGAAAAATGCGGAGAAGATAAATAAGAAACAATTAGGCTTAGAAGAATTAGGTGTGAAAGCAAAAGATGATAAAACGTTCGTTGTTGAGTTAGAACATCCAGTACCGTATTTTACGAAACTACTTATTTTACCGTCTTTCTATCCAATTAATGAAAAGTTTGCAAAAGAGCAAGGCGATAAATACGGGTTAGAAGCAAATAAAGCGATATATAATGGGCCATTCACATTATCAGAGTGGAAGCATGAAGCAAGTTTTACAATGAAGAAAAACGATAAATATTGGGATAAAAAAGAAGTGAAATTAGATGAGGTAAACTATCAAATTGTTAAAGAAATTTCAACTGCGGTAAATTTATATGAAACAGATAAAGTAGACAGAGCAGTTATTTCTACAGAATTCGTAGATAAATATAAAAATAATAAAGAACTGAAACAATATACAGATCCAGTTATGTATTTCTTCCGTTTCAATGAAAATGTACCGATTCTTAAAAATAAAAACGCCCGTCTTGCATTAAGCACAGTTTTTGATAAGAAGGGGCTCGCAACTTCATTTTTAAATGATGGTTCCGTAGCTGCGAACTATTACGTTCCGAAAGGGTTTTTAAAAGGGCCAGACAAGAAAGACTTTAGAAGTACGGCAGGTGAGTTTAATAAGACTGATGTAAAACAGGCGAAAGAATATTGGGAAAAGGCAAAGCAAGAAACGGGAACAAATGAAGTAACGCTGGAGTTATTAAACTATGACTTAGAAAACTTTAAAAAAGTAGGCGAGTATATTAAAGAACAGCTTGAGAAAAATTTACCAGGCTTAAAGGTAAATGTGAAATTACAACCACATACACAAAAACTAGCGCTCGAGAAGAAAAAAGAATATGAAATGTCGTTATCACGTTGGTTACCTGATTATCCAGATCCAATGACATACTTAGAAGTTTTCCTTTCGGGAAGTACCGTAAATAATACAGGATATGCAAATCCAGAGTATGACACGTTAATTAAGAAGATTAAAACTGAATTAGGTAATGATGAAAAAGCTCGTTGGAAAGCACTGCAAGATGCTGAAAAAATGCTTCTGGATGATGCAGTAATTGCACCAGTATTCCAGCGCGGTCTATCTTACTTACAAAAACCATATGTGAAAGACTTATATGTGCATCAATTCGGTCCAGCTACAAGTTTAAAATGGGCAGATGTACAAAAATAAAGTGATGGAGAAACAGACTTCACGTAAGTGATAGTCTGTTTTTTCTTATAGCTTCAAATGAGTTATAGACATTTCAAATGTTTTCTCGCCGTTTGAAAATAAAATTATTACATAAATTCCAGTGTGAAATTTATGTAGAATCTTGTATAATTAACGTGTTTCTTGTGCTATTTGTATAGGACTTAATAGAACAAGGAAGGAAATACATACATGTATAATAGATAAATAGAATGGAACATGTATAGAGAAAAAGGAGAGAAATGATGACGTGTCAAAAACAAGGGTTACAATTTATTCGTAATAGAAAGAGGAATAACCAATGAAGATGAAGCATGCTTTTGGTCCAATTATTATAGCATGTCTACTCTTTTTCATTGTCGTGCTTATTCCGTCTAAAAGTTTAGTATCACTAATTAGCGATAAGAAAGTTGAAGATGCGGCAACTTCTTTGCAAAAAGAGAAATTGCAAAGTGTTTTCTTACAGCAAAAAATGTTAGAGAATTCGCAGTATTTACCGATGTATGGTTCATCAGAATTTTTACGAATGGATGCATATCATCCGTCTAATTATTTTAAAGTAAATCCGGCAGGCTTTACTCCATTTTTAATCGGGACTGGTGGTACGCAAAGCTTGGCTCATATTTTAAATATGACGTCTACAATGGATGATTTAGAAGGTAAAAAGGTAATCTTTGTTCTTTCACCACAATGGTTTACACAAAACGGTGTATCACAAGGGGATTTTACAAATAATTTCTCCAAACAACAAGCCTATCACTTTATTTTTAATGACGAAATAAATCCTGAAATGAAGAAAAAAATCGCGAAGCGTTTATTAGATTACAAAGTTGTTCGTAAAGATGCGATATTAAGTAGTTCTCTAGAAAGTATTGTATATAACGATACAAAACATAACATAAAAGCTGGATTAGCTAAACCGCTAGCGTATATGTATCGGAACATTTTAGATCATCGAGATTTATTTAACTCTCTATTTAAGATCGAACCGATGAAAGAGAAAACGAATATGGGATTACGTTCGCTTTCTTGGGAAGATGCACGTAAACATGCGGAGCAAGAAGGTAAAGTGGGATCCACAACAAATACATTCGGAATTGAAAATCCATATTACTATAAACATAATTTAAAGAAAAAATTAAAAGGTTTAAAAAACTTTAGAGCAAATGAATCGTATGATGATTCACCAGAATATGATGACTTACAAATTGTTTTAGATCTTTTCAAAGAAAAAAATATAAAACCACTCTTTATTTCTGTGCCTGTAAACGGACCGTGGTATGATTACGCTGGTTTTCCGAAAGAACGTCGTGATGTGTATTATAATAAGGTTCGCGAGCAAGTCGAAAAAGCGGGATACCCAGTAGTCGATTTTTCTAGCCATGAATATGATAAGTATTTCTTAAAAGATACGATTCATTTAGGCTGGAAAGGCTGGATTTATTTCGATGAAGCAGTGCAGAAGTTTTACTCTGAGACATAACAACTTAGGAACAGGAATGGCAATTAAGCCGTTCCTGTTTTTTAGTATAAAGGATTTTGGTGTGGACAATTTGGAAAGGCGTGTATATCTTGAATTTGTCTAAAATCATAATGTTTCATTGCAAATTGAGCTTGGTAAAGGTATTCATAAACAAATAATTGATTATTTTGTACGCCGCATAAAACGCCGGATGTCCCTTGCCCATTAATGAGAGAAACACCAACAGGGCGTCCAATTAAGTATGATACTTTTTGCTGCCAATGCATAGGGGAAATCACTCCTTTTGAGTTACTATACGAATTATATGACTGAATGGTTGCTTATCCACGTAAATCTTAAACTGGAGGGGTTTTTATGTAATGTCTAGAAGTTATATATGAATCGATTATTAGTGTGAAAGAGGAAGGAATGAATTATGGAGAAAGAAAGTATTCTAGAAGAAAAGTTAAGACTAATAGAATGGTGCCAAACATTGAAGTGTGTAACTAATGATGTATGGTTTAAACCTTTTAGAAAAGGTTCATGGGGAATTGCGGATGTGATTTCACATTTAATCGTTTGGGATGAGTTTTTAATGAAGTTTAGAATTCCATACTTTATAAGTGGACAATCTGTACCCAATGTTCCAACAGGTGTTGAGGAAATGAATGAGGGTGCAATAAAATATGCGAGATCCGGTATTTCAAAAGAAGAACTATTAGATCAATTCAGCTTTACTTGTAAACAATTAGTTGATCAAATTAATCAAATTTCTTCCCGGAATTTTAAAGATGATTACCAATTCGGCACGAAAAGAGTGAGATTAGACAATTATTTTTCATCACTCATTCAACATGATTTAAAACATAAAGAAGAAATTATACAATTTATAAAAGATAATCAAGTTAATAATAAAAACCGCTATAATTTCGATTGAATTAATAGCGGTTTTTGTTTAGAAATTTAAGCGAGTTTTTTACGTTTTTTTGACCATTTTTTTATCATGAAATACAAAATAATAAGAACAACCCCGCCAACAGCGAACGATTTCACATATGGTCCAGCAACGTCATTTATATTACCCCAGTTTTCTCCAAGTTTTTCACCTAAATAAATGAAAATGATAGACCAAGGAATAATCGCAAGTCCTGTTAAAGTAATGAAACGTGAAATTGGCATTTTTGTAATCCCGGCAGGAATTGAAATCGCGTGGCGAACGACAGGAATGAAACGTGCTGTGAAAATTACGCCAGTTCCGTAACGATTAAACCAATCTTCAGCAGCATCAATTTGTTTTTTATGAATAAAAATATACTTTCCATAACGTTCTAATACAGGGCGACCACCGTATCGTCCAATCCAATAAATAAAGATTTGGGCAATAACCCCGCCAATTGTGCCGAATATGACTGCACCTACAAATGAGATACTGCCATTTGAAACTAAGTACCCCGCATAAGCAAGGACAATTTCACTTGGGATAATCTCAATCATAAGTCCAAGCATAATGCCCCAATAACCTAATCCTTCAAAAAACGTTAATACTGAATGAATAAAACTACTTAACATTGTTGCACCTTCTAGTTCATGAATTTTTGAATATATTCCTCTTTATTTAATAATATAAAAGGTTCACTATATGTAGATTATACCTTATTTATATAGGGGATTGCTATTCCAAGACTTTTATGTCTCGTATATGTTTTATCGTAAAGGATATAAGTTGGATTTTCATGAAGAGAGAATGAAAGGAGTATTAAAAATTTCTCATTTTGTATGTAGTAAAAATAAAAGGATTTGTATGTTATACGATAAAGATCGAATGTTTAGAATTCAAGGCTGTAAAAATGGGTTAAATGAAGGAGGAGTTAATCGAATGTTAGGATTACCACGTGGTGAAGTTTTTTTAGTTCCATGGACTGAGGAATGGGAAGTCGAATTTTTAAAAGAGAAACAATTAATTGAAGACCAAATTAGAGAATATATTTTGGCAATACACCATATTGGAAGCACTTCTATTCCATACTTGAGTGCAAAACCTATTATTGATATTGCAATTGAATTGAAAAATTTTGAGAATGGTGTGAAATGTATTGCTAGGTTAGAGCATTTAAAATATAGGTATAGAAAAGATGTATTACCTGAAAGATATTATTTTAATAAAGGAGAGCCGAGAACACATCAAATTCATATGTATGAAAAGGGGAATAAATATTTAATTGAGCAATTGTGTTTTAGAAACTACTTAATAAATAATAAAACTGCTCGGATTGAGTATGAGCAGTTAAAGATGAAATTGTCACAGGTTAACCCCAATAATAAACATAAATATGCTGATGATAAAACAGGCTTTGTTAAATCTGTATTGGATAAAATAAACAATTGAAAAAGGAGGCTATGTGAAACTATTGGCATTCCTAAATTAAATAAAACTATTATATACATAGAAACATCGATATAATCGTATCTTTTATAATGACAAAAAGAGGGGCCATAATCTATGGCTCCTCTTTTACGGCTTCACATCTAAATTTTGTAAAAATAACGTTGCTGTCACATAACGTTTCGCTAACATTTGTACATATGCGGTATGTACAGATAGTGTAGCGATAATAATAGCGTTACGAATTGCTTCGCGTTGTTCGTTATTTATTTGATCGAACTTGCTTGCGATTTTATCCGCTTTTTCTTTTACAATATTTTCAATCGTATGAATTGTATCTGTTGCATTTAGTTGTATGCAATTCCCTTGATTTAGTTCTTCAAATAAAGAGGAGTAAGCAACATATAAATGAACAGGATTAATTAAATCATCACTTCGATCGGCCGGGTCATTTACGATGAGTCGTAATAGTTTACGAATAGATTCAAAATCAAGCGCTGTTTTTAAATCTTCAACAATAAATAGTAAGGCTGCTTGTTCGATTGAGTATTTCTTCCCTTTTTGAGGGGAGCCAATCATTTCTTTTATATCTCGTTTCACCCAGTTTTGCATAGCAGTTACAGAGAAACTTGTGTTTTCAATCTGATTACCAAGCGCAACTATTTCATTTAAAGAAAAACCGACATCCGTATCATCGATTTTAATTAATTTTTCAAAAATAGGTGAAAGTGCGGTTGTAATAAAAGCTGTAACGCTTTGTCCGCTTTCAATATCTTTTTTATGTGACTTTGCCCAAGCTTCTTGTAAAATGCTAAGAGGCTTTTTCGGATTCCATCCTCTAAGTGATAGAAGGAGCGTGGCCATTTCGTTTCGTGTGAGATGAAATGTTTCCATCTTTTCACCTCCAAAATTATAAAAAGTTCTTATGAACTTATAATATGTTTTGTTTCATTTAAAGTCAATTCTGTTTTGCTTAATTTTTCCTATGTCATAAATTTGTCGTAAGTAAATAATACTTGCATATTTCGACAAAAGTTCATATAATAAGTTCATAAGAACCTTTAAAAAGGTTTTAAAATAAATCTATCATTCTTATTTTAAAAGAAAGGTAGATTTCACATATATCTATATAAAAGGAGAATGGATATAATATGTTGAAAAAATTTGTAGCAGTAATGACAGCATTCATGGTTATCTTTGGAGCTAGTAGCTTTATGTTCGTAAATCACGCGGAAGCGAAAAGTTACAAATCTGGTAAAAAATCATATACACCAAGTTCTGGTCAAAATTCAAAAGTTGATTTAAACAAAAAAGATTCTAATGTAAATTCACAAAAAACGACAACAGATTCAAAAACAAAAGCAACAAACACAGCACCAAAAAGTAATAAAGGTGGCTTTATGAAAGGTTTATTACTAGGTGGTCTTGGTGGTTTACTAATGGGTAGCTTATTTGCAAATATGGGAGCTCTTGGTTCTGTATTAGCGTTTATGGTAAATATGTTAGTAATGGCTGGTATCGTAATGTTAGCAGTTCGTGCATTTAAATACTTCAAAGATCAACGTAAGAAGAAGGCAGATGAAGTAGCATGGAAACAATAAAAATTTCTGAACAAGAATTAATAAATGCACTTTGTGTATATATCGCTGAAAAAAGACAAGTTGGTCCAGAAGAAGTTTCAGTTGAACTAATGTATGATGATGACTATGGTTTCTCTGCAGAAGTAGAGGTAAATGGTCGCCAGCAAATTTTAATTCAAGCAAACTTAATCGAAGCACTACGCTTGTTGCTAGATAGAGAATACAATGTCAATTCATTTGCAGCAAGATTGCAACTTGAATTAGATGATGAAGAAGGCATTTACGCATTAGCGAAATTTAATAACTCAGAAGAATAGTGAAAAGAGCTGTTGAGAGTAATCTCAGCAGCTCTTTTTAGTATGTGCATATGTAGAAGAATAATCACGCCAAATTTCATTCATCTTCCGTCTACCAACATCAATCATTGGATTAAATTGAATTGCTGCTTTTTGACGAACAGAGTGAACGTTTTGCATTGCTTGTTGTAATTGTTTCTCGACTACGTCACGTTTCTCACTTGCATGTTTAGCAATAGATAGACCTGCAACCTTTCCTTGTGCCATCGCGATTTTCCCGCTTTCAATTCCAGTAATATTTCCAGCTACAAATAAACCTGGAAGAGGGGTTTCCATTTCTTCTGAATGAAGTGGGACATGTCCGCCTAATTCCGGAATGTAATGGAAAGGGCATCCTGCTACAGCGGCAAGCTCAGCAAGCGGATATAAACCTCCAGCGATACAAACGAAGTCTGCCTCATATATCTTTTCTGATCCGTTAATAATATTCCCTTTAGAGTCAATGTTAGCAACACGTACACCCTCAACTTGATCTGTACCGATAATTTCAAGTGCAGCTTTACGGAGATGGAGTGGTGTCCTGTTTATTTTCATTCCATTATTTGGATAGAAGGTTAATCCAGCTTTTCGAATCCAATCATATTTCATAAAACGGCTACCTATACGCAAAAAAGCAGAAGGAGCGAGGTGAGCCGCATTTAAAAGAGAGTTCAAAACTTCTTCTGGTTCACCAGCTTTTTGGCTTAACTCACTTTTTTCGGGAAGTACAATATGATCCACATTAATTCCAGCTAACTGTAGTTCATTTAAAATAGCGAATGACAAAATGTTAGCACCAATAATGATTCCTTTTTTTCCAACTTGCACGCGATGAACATTTGTCATAACTTGAGCTGCTCCTATTGACATAACTCCTGGAAGTGTCCAGCCAGGAAGGGGAATAGAATACTCAGCAGCCCCAGTAGCAATGAGTACGAACGGTGCTTCTAATGTACCGATATTAGTATGTATGAGCCAAGAGTCCTCATCTTTATCTAAATTAAAGACAGAAACACCGCACCGAATATCGACTGAAAGTGATTTTGCTTCTTTGTGAAGGCGTTTGGATTCTTCTATGCCGTTCCACCATTCTCCAGTAGGTTCTTGATGCAATTGTCCGAGCAACCTCCCGCCAGGCTTCATAAATTCATCAATAACAAGTACGTTAAGTCCAAAATGGGCACAAGAGATAGACGCTGATAATCCTGCTGGTCCTGCGCCAATAATAATTACATCGATCATCGCTTTTTCACCATCTCTCTCACGATATTCGGACGCTGTTTTCCACTTTCAACAACCATATTGTCTTCTACAACAGTTAAGCATGCTCTTACGTTCGTTTGATTATTTACTGTCACGCGGCATTCTGAGCAATGTCCGATATTACAATAAATACCTCGTGGTGTCCCGCTATCTTCATGGACCCTTAACGTTCGTATTCCGTTTGCTAGCAGGGCAGCAGCTATCGTTTCGTGTCCATAAGCTTCGTATTGTTGACTGTTAAATTGAAAAGTGATGCGTTCACTATTATTTAAACTACCTAAAATAGGGTGATCTGTAATTCTACTCATTTACTTTCACCTACCGCTCCAAAAGTAACCGCACGTATTGGTGGTTGATATTTTAAAGGTATTTCATTAGGTGTTAAGTCAGGGTTTGCATTTTCAATCATTCGATCTATCATCATTCTACATGTGCGGCCACCGCAAAATCCCATGCCAGCACGTGTTCTTAGTTTTAATTCTCTTGCCGAGCATTTATATTCAGCAATTGTTGATTGAAGTTGTCCGTATGTAACTTCTTCACAACGACAAACAATTAAGTTCTCTTTATTCGTCATATGTATTCCTCCTCTAGTTCGGTTTGCACAAATTATTATGCAAAAACTATGCCAATATAGAGGAGGAGGGGTTATCCCGCTATTTGTGGGCAGTAAGACCCCGCCTCAAAATTCAGTGAAAGCAAAGAAGTTAGGTGGGGGTCGGGCTGCCCGGAAAAGCCCGATTGGTGAGGGCTGATAATCAAGTGGGGATGAACAAAACCCCCACTGATTAAAGTTTCACTTTATTGTAACCCCAGTCTTTTTAAACGGTTATATAAAGTGGCCCTCGTTACGCCGAGTTGTTTCGCACATTCTAATTTATTACCATCTAAAATGCGTAAAGCTCTTTCAATTACCTTCTTCTCGTGCTCATCCATTTCTTCTTGTAAAGAAAGAATCGTATTATTGTTGCTGAGTAATAGGGATTGAGCTGTATGATTGTCTAAAGTTTCATTTGTATGAAATGGTAAATATTCTTGTTTAATAATGCCGTCTGTCGCAAATACGACGAGTCGTTCAACTACGTTTCGGAGCTCGCGAATATTACCAGGCCAATTGTAATGAAGTAGTTCATGCATAATATTTGAAGGTAAGTCTCGAATTGGTCTGTTATAGTTTATTGAAAAATCGTTTAAGAATGAGTATGTTAATTCGATAATATCCTCTCGTCTTTCGCGTAGTGGCGGAATATGCAAGCTAACTACATTTAAGCGATAGTATAAATCTTCTCGGAAAGTTCCTTTTTTCATTTCTTCTTGTAAATCACGATTTGTAGCAGCGATAATGCGGAAATCAATATTTATTTCTTTTTCTCCACCAACTCGGTAATACTTTCGTTCTTGCAGTACACGCAAAAGTTTCACTTGCATATCGAGAGGCATTTCGCCTATTTCATCAAGGAATAAAGTACCGCCTTGCGCGAGCTCAATTTTCCCTTTCTTACCTTTACTATTTGCACCAGAAAACGCCCCGCGCTCGTAACCGAATAGTTCACTTTCAAATAACGCTTCTGGGATTGCACCGCAGTTGATCGAAATGAAAGGGGCATTTGCTGTCTCACTTGCTTCATGAATTGCTTTCGCAAATACTTCTTTTCCAACACCGCTTTCACCAAGTATTAAAACCGTTGATTTTACCGAACAAACCTTTCTAGCTAATTGAATCGTTCTTTGTATAACAGGGCTTTTTCCATTCATCGCTTGGAAAGGATCAGATGTATCTTTATATTTTGCTACTTCTTGCTCTAATCGGTGCATTTCATGTGACATATTAAATAGTTTTTCATTCAATACAACTTGATTTGTCACATCTGTTTCTGAAACGACTGCTCCTATAATTTCATCGTTACAATAAACGGGATTTGAATTAATTAATACGAACAAGTCCGGCCGAGGCTGATGGAATTGAGCGATTATGCTTTTTCCGTCATGTAATGATTGTAAAATTTCTAAATCTTTATAATCAAAAAATCGAGTGATTGGTTGCCCGATAATTTCATTATGGTTGACTGAAAAAATTTTTTCGGCGCCATCCGTCCAAGTGCGAACGCATTCTTTATCATCGATGACTGTAACAGAGGAATCAGTTGTTTGAATAACAGTATTATAAAAAGCTTGTAGTTCATTGTAATACTTATAAAGAAACGGAATCATTTGCTGAGCAGTTATACAGCATATAGGTTCTTGAGTTTCGTTTATAATAACGACCGCTGAATAGCTAGAAAAGGCTTCGATTAAAGCATTGAAAGAGTCATTTTCATATATAACTGCACAACTCCATTCTTCAGTAGATGAATGGATGTAATAAAATTTGTCACCTACCTGTTTCATGCGTTTAAACATACTTGTACGATCGATTGATAAAATTTTTATAAACTCTTTTATTGTTGGAAATGAAAATGTCATAATGTCCTCCTGATATGTAAAAAAATTTAGACAGTGATAAAAAAATAATACACCTATTTACGATAAATTTAAAATATTTTTACAAATAAAAATTATTTCATATAAATAGTTCTGCATGTAGAGTTGGCACACCATTTGCATAAATAGAAAGTGAGAGATTTAGGAGAAAGGGGGGTGCTATGTGAGACACTGTGACGTTTTAATAATAGGCGGTGGTATTATAGGCTGTTCTATCGCGTATTACACATCAAAATACGAAAGAGACGTAACAATCATTGAAAAAGGAGAATTTGTTAGTGGGACGTCTTCACGGTGTGATGGTAACATTTTGGCTATTGATAAAGACCCTGGGTTTGATAGTCAAATGTCATTAGTAAGTCAAAAATTAGTAACAGAATTAAGTGAAGAATTGGAGCACTCATTTGAATATAGGGCGCCAGGAAGTATTCTCGTTTGTGAATCAGACGAAGAGATGGAGGCAGCGCAGCAATGGGTGAATCGTCAAAAAGAAGCTGGTTTACCGTTTCGAATGCTTGATCGGCAAGATATAAGAGAAGAATCGCCATTTTTTGCGGATGATTTATTAGGTGGTTTAGAATGCGCAACCGATTCGACTGTAAATCCATATCTTCTTGCTTTTTCACTTCTTGCAGAATCGAAGAAATTTGGTACGAAAGCTTTTAATCATACAGAAGTAAAAGAAATGAAAAGAGATATAGACGGTTCCTTTATTGTAGAAACGACAAATGGGACGTTTACTGCGAAGCAAGTGGTGAACGCAGCCGGTGTGTGGGCTCCTAAAATCGGGCAAATGTTAGATGTAAATATCCCAATTGAACCGAGAAAGGGGCATATTATTGTAGCTTCCAGGCAACAACACGTTGGCTGCCGTAAAGTAATGGAATTTGGTTATTTGATTTCTAAATTTGGCGGAAAACGAAAAGTGGATGCTTTAACTGAGAAATATGGGGTAGCTCTTGTATTTGAACCGACAGAAAGCCAAAATTTTTTAATTGGTAGTAGTAGAGAGTTTGTAGGGTTTCATACGAGGATAAATAACGAGGTCATTAAATGTATTGCAAATAGAGCAATTCGTTTTTATCCGAAAATGGCAGATATGATGGTGATTCGTTCATATGCTGGATTACGCCCTTGGACAGAAGATCATTTGCCGATCATTTCACGTGTGGAACATATTCCGAACTACTTTATAGCAGCAGGACATGAAGGTGATGGAATTAGTCTTGCGGCAGTTACTGGGAAAGTGATTGAGGAGTTATTAAATGAAAAAGAAACAATCATTCCTATTGAACCACTTCGTTTGAGTCGTTTTACAGAAAGGGTGTTAAACGGATGAGGTCACAAAGAGTCTTTACGACGATTGATACACATACGGGCGGGAATCCTACGAGGACATTAATTAGCGGACTTCCTAAGTTAATTGGAGAGACGATGGCAGAGAAGATGTTACATATGAAAAAGGAGTATGACTGGATTCGCAAATTGTTAATGAATGAGCCACGTGGTCATGATGTAATGTCAGGAGCACTATTAACAGATCCGTGTCATCCTGAAGCTGATATAGGTGTTATATACATAGAGACAGGTGGATATTTACCGATGTGTGGCCACGATACAATCGGTGTATGTACAGCTTTAGTTGAATCAGGTTTAATTCCAGTAATTGAACCGGTTACTTCTTTAAAGCTAGATACGCCAGCTGGCTTAGTTGAAGTGGATATTTCTGTTCAAGATGGGAAAGCGAAAGAAGTCTCCTTCTGTAACATACCGGCTTTTTTACTGAAAAATATTTCTGTACACGTCGAAGAAATTGGAACTGTAGAGGCGGATATTGCGTATGGAGGGAATTTTTATGCCATTATCGATGCGAAGTCAGTAGGTTTAGAGTTAGTACCAGAAAACGCATCTACAATCATTGATAAGGCGATTCATATTAGAAATACAATTAATGAGAAGTTTGAAATCATTCATCCAGAGTATTCGTTTATAAGAGGATTAACACATGTTGAATTTTATACAGATCCTACTCATGAAAGTGCGCATGTGAAAAATACAGTTGTTGTTCCGCCAGGAGGAATTGATCGATCTCCATGTGGCACAGGAACATCAGCGAAGTTAGCTGTATTATACGCTCATAAAAAAATTGATATCGATGAAGAATTTGTTCATGAGAGTATTGTAGGTTCTTTATTTAAAGGGTGTGTTATGAATACAACATATGTAGAAAATATTGAAGCTGTAGTCACGAAAATTACGGGATCAGCTTGGCTTATGGGTATGCATAGATTTTTTTACAATGAAAAGGATCCACTTAAAGAAGGCTTTTTGCTAATTCCGCCGATGGAACATGAAACGGAGGATGTAAAATGAACATTCAAAAAATGTATACAGCAGTAGACGTACACGTAAATGGCGAGGCATTTCGTGTAATGAAAGACGTACCATGTAAATACTACTACAGTTTGGAGCAATTAAATGAACAATTTTCAGGTGAATTAGCAGAAGAAATGAAGCTTTTATTAAATGAACCACGTGGTTTCATCGGTTTAAATGGATGTATTGTCGTTCCTTCTATTCATAATGAAGTGGATGCAGCTGTATTGTTTTTTAATCATGAAGGATCCATTCCTCTTCATTACGGAGGCATTGTCGCAGTAATAACGATGTTACTAGAAAGCGGGTATTTAAAAAAGAGAGCGTCAAATCAATACAAAATCGAAACGCTATCTGGCATATTTTCAGTGGATGCATATGTAGAGAATGATGAAGTTGTATCTGTTTCGTTTGAAAGCAAACTATGTTATATGATTGAGAAAAATTTAAAGGTTGGTAATTTAAATTACTCTCTCATACAGGCAGATAAAGTATATGCAGTTGTAGAAAAGGATACGTATTCGCCAGAAATCAGTATTGAAAACATCTCTAAATTAAAAAAATGGGGTGAAGCTACACTTCAAACTATACAAAAACAGTCATTAATAAAAAGACTTATTTTAGTAGATTCTATGCAAAAAGAAAAGAACCATATAAAGTCGATTACATTTCATGAAGATAACTTTATAGTGCGTTCACCAGGTTTTGTTTCTACTATTGTGTCTTATGTTCATGCTTTATTTAAAAATGAATATATAGCGGATAAACCTTTTAAAAATGAAAGTATTTTTAATAGCTTTATAACAGTAGAAAAAGTGAAGAAAGAAGAACTCGGATACATTTTTCGATTTGAAAGTAGAGGGTTTATTACAGGTATGCAAACATTTATATTAGATCCTACAGATCCGTTTCCAACAGGTTTCTTATTAAAATAATATGTTAAAGGGAGAGATAAAGATGCAAAATATTAAAGGGGCATTTCCAGTATTAATAACACCAATGGATGAGTTTCAAGAGGTTGATTGGAAAGGTGTAAAGCAAAACGTAAACTACTTTATTGAGAAAAAAGTAGCTGGAATTATTATTAATGGAAGTACGGGAGAATTTGTTAGTTTATCAAAAGAAGAACGATTTAACATGGTAGAAACAGTATTAAAAGAAGTTGATGGCCGTATTCCAGTTATTGTTGGAACTGCTGCGGAGACGACGAAAGAAACGATTGAATATACGAAACATGCAGAAGCGCACGGAGCGGATTGTGCATTAATTATAAACTCTTACTATTGTAAACCGAAGGAAGAGGAGATTTATTTTCATTTTAAAGAAATCTCAAACGCTGTAAATATACCAATTATGCTATACAATAACCCATTTACTTCTGGTGTTGATATGAGCGCAGAGCTAATGCTCCGTATTGGAAAAGAGTGTGAAAATGTTACACATATTAAAGAATCTAGCGGAGATATTCGAAAAGCGAGAGATTTAGTAAGACAAGGCGAAGGTGCTTTTCAAGTTTTCTGCGGATCTGAAGATTTAGTTATGGAATCTTATTTAGTTGGTGCCTCGGGATGGGTTTCAGTAGCAGGAAATATCGTTCCAGGTCTCGTTACGAAAATGTATGAGCATTTTCAAAATGGTGAATTAGAAAAAGCATGGGAAATAAATGATGCTATTTTACCTCTTTGCGAGTTCCTTGAAGGGTCAGGGAAATATGTACAAATCGTTAAACGCTCAATGGAATTACATGGGCAAGTCGGGGGACCTTCACGTTATCCGAGACTCGGATTAACTGAAGAAGAAGATCAAAAGCTTCAAACGATTTTATCAGAAATTGCAGCTCATGCAGCTGTTTAAATAAGGAGGAGAGTATATATGTTAACGACAAACATTAAGCTGAAACCAAAAGTGAAAGCGTTTTTAAATGAAGAAATTAAAATGTTTATTAATGGCGAATTTGTTCCTTCTATTAGTGGGAAGACATTTGAAACATACAATCCAGCGACAGAAGACGTTCTAGCGGTCGTATGTGAAGCACAAGAAGAAGATGTTGATATCGCAGTAAAAGCGGCAAGATTTGCTTTTGAATCAGGCCCGTGGGCAGAGATGACTACTGCTGAAAGAGCACATCTTATTTATAAATTAGCAGATTTAATTGAAGAGCATAGAGAAGAATTAGCACAGCTAGAAGCTTTAGATAATGGAAAACCATATCAAGTAGCACTTGATGATGATATTTCAGCGACTATAGAAAATTACCGCTATTACGCGGGATGGGCTACAAAAATTATTGGGCAAACCATTCCAATTTCAAAAGATTATTTAAATTACACACGCCATGAACCAGTTGGCGTTGTAGGTCAAATCATTCCGTGGAATTTTCCGCTCGTTATGTCTTCCTGGAAAATGGGTGCTGCACTCGCGACAGGTTGTACGATTGTATTAAAACCAGCAGAGCAAACACCTTTATCTTTACTATATACAGCGAAGCTTTTTAAAGAAGCTGGTTTTCCAAACGGTGTTGTAAATTTTGTACCAGGTTTCGGCCCTGAAGCAGGTGCTGCAATTGTAAATCATCATGATATTGATAAAGTAGCTTTCACAGGTTCAACAGTTACAGGGAAATATATTATGCGTCAATCTGCAGAAACAATTAAACATGTAACGTTAGAACTTGGTGGTAAGTCACCAAATATCATTTTAGAAGACGCTGATTTAGACGAAGCGATTAACGGTGCATTCCAAGGCATTATGTATAATCATGGTCAAAATTGTAGTGCAGGATCCCGTGTATTCGTTCATCGGAAGCATTATGAAACTGTAGTAGAAGAGCTTGTAAAAAGAGCAAATAATATTAAACTTGGAGCCGGGATGGAAACAGATACAGAAATGGGTCCACTCGTATCTAAAAAACAACAAGAGCGTGTGCTGCATTACATTGCACAAGGAAGAGCTGAAGGCGCTACTGTTGCAGCTGGCGGTGAACGTGCATTTGAAAAAGGTTATTTTGTACAGCCAACGGTATTCACAAATGTTACTGATGATATGACAATTGTAAAAGAAGAAATTTTTGGACCAGTTGTCGTAGTACTTCCATTTGATTCAACAGAAGAGGTAATCGAAAGAGCAAATCGCTCTTCATACGGACTCGCTGCGGGCGTATGGACACAAAATATTAAAACGGGACACCAAGTTGCCAATAAATTAAAGGCAGGAACAGTGTGGATTAATGATTATAACTTAGAAAATGCAGCTGCACCATTTGGTGGATATAAACAATCAGGTATTGGACGTGAGTTAGGTTCATATGCGCTTGATAATTATACAGAAGTGAAAAGTGTTTGGGTAAATATAAAGTGAAACGCTATTCAGTGAGGAGTTTTACTGCCAGCAAATAGCGGGATAATAAAATCATGAAATATAGTAAGAGATGCGGACAACTGGAAGGTATGAAAAAGGTTGTCCGTTTTCTTATATATAAAATTGCTTTTTCAAAAGAATGATAAGGGGGATTTGGATGGAGCAGTTAGTAGAATGGTTAGTAGGGCAAGTATGGAGTATTGGTTTAGTTGTTTTCGCATTAGGAGCAGGGGTGTATTTTACAATTGCCACTCGTTTTTTACAAATTCGTTATTTTAAAGAGATGATTAAACTATTATTTGAAGGGAAGAGCTCGGAGACGGGAATATCATCCTTTCAAGCGTTTTGTTTAGCCTTATCAGGTAGGGTTGGAATAGGTAATATCGCAGGAGTAGCGACAGCTATCGCTTTTGGCGGACCTGGAGCTGTATTTTGGATGTGGGTAATGGCTTTGTTAGGGGCAGCTAGTGCTTTTGTTGAATCAACATTATCTCAAGTGTATAAAAGTAAAGTAGGGAATGAATACCGCGGTGGTACACCATATTTCATTGAAAAAGGCTTAAAAATGAAATGGTTTGCAGTCATTGTAGCGGTCGTTGTAACACTTTCATATGGTGTTTTATTACCAGGCATTCAATCTAGTAGTATCGCAGTTGGATTTGAAAACTCTAATGGTATTAACAAATATATAACTGGTATATTATTAGTCGTATTATTAGCAGCGATCATTTTTGGCGGCGTAAAGAGAATTGCGGGCGTTTCGCAAATGCTAGTTCCATTTATGGCAATTGGTTATGTAATTGTTACATGTATCGTATTAGTTGCGAATGTAACAGAAATTCCAAGTATGTTTGCTTTAATTTTCTCAAGTGCTTTTGGTGTAAATGAAATGTTTGGCGGCATCGTTGGTGCAGCTATTGCATGGGGCGTAAAGCGAGCTGTGTTTTCAAATGTTGCTGGTGTTGGAGAAGCGACGTATAGTTCCGCTGCTGCTGAAGTATCGCATCCTGCAAAACAAGGGTTAGTTCAAGCGTTTTCTGTATATATCGATACAATTGTTGTATGTACAGCGACAGCGCTTATGATTTTAATAACAGGTATGTATAATGTAATACCTGAAGGGAAAAGCGCTATTGTAAAGAATATAGGGAATGTAGATGCAGGTCCAATCTATACACAACAAGCAGTTGAAACTGTTATGACAGGATTTGGTCCAATATTTATTTCAATCGCAATCTTCTTCTTCGCATTTACAACTTTACTCGCGTATTACTATATCGCTGAAACGACACTCACTTATTTAGATCGTGAGCTTAAACATAGCTGGTTAAAACCAGTTTTGAAAATTGGATTTTTAATTATGGTTTACATCGGTAGTGTAGAATCAGCGTCGCTATTATGGAACCTTGGAGATTTAGGAATTGGTAGTATGGCATGGTTAAACTTAATCGCGATTCTACTATTAAGTAAAATTGCATTAAAAGTGTTAAAAGATTATGAAGCACAGAAAAAAGAAGGAAAAGATCCAGTGTTTGATCCTAAAAATGTGGGAATTGAAGGTTTAACATTTTGGGAAGAAAGAAGTAAAGAAATTGAAAGGAAAAACTATAAGGAACAATCAGTAGTGGATGATAGTCTGAAATTGTAGCTACAATAAACTGAATATTCGTTCTTTTTAATGAGGTATATTGCCTTCTTTTCATCACATACTACAATAGGTACACATAATTAGAATGGGGGTAAGAATAAGATGGAACACGAACAACATAGTTCAGTAAATGACGTTCTACATCATTATAAAGAAGGTATCGGTAGTTTTACAAACCAAATTCCTGAAATTGCAGAAACATATAATGCATTCACGCAAGCTTGTTTTCAAGAGGGCGCTTTAACAAAAAGGGAAAAACAACTTATCGCATTAGGAATTAGTCTAGCAACGCAAGATGAATATTGTACCGTTTATCATACAAAAGGCTGTCTTGATCAAGGGTGTTCAGATAAAGAAATTCTGGAAGCGTGTGGTGTATCAGCAGCATTTGCTGGTGGAGCTGCAATGAGTCAAGCGGTAACTTTAGTACAAGAGTGTATAAGTGAACTGAAAAATCAAAAGCATTGAATATAAAAGAACGTTTTAAACTTTATGTTTAAAACGTTCTTTTACGTGAGATTAAATTTGAGTATAAAAATTATCTGGTATGTAATGTAATAAAGTAAGGTTTTTAAATTAGTGGGAATGTGAAACCACAACCCTTTATTTAGTTTTAAGATTTTCTAAAAAGTTTTAATTGTTTCATATAATCAATAGCTTTTGTTTTGTTCTTTTGTTTACATACATATTCGAATTCATTCTTATCTCGATAATAACAATTCATTATTTCTTCTGTAAGAATTCCATTTGACATAGCTTTTTTAATTGCGCAATGTGGTTCATTTGTATGAGAGCAGTTAGAGAATTTACATTTCTTAGATATCGCCTCTATATCTTCATATCCAAGATCAAAGTCGTCCTTATGATTTATTAAGTCAAATCCAATTTTGCTAATGGTTAACCCCTCCATCATTCATACATTCTAAAAGTATGTTCTATCTAAATATATATTTCCTTTTAGTAATCTGTTATTCCTTCTATAAAACTTGGTACAATGACACAAAAGGGGGATTAGTAATGCAAAACTTAGTAATTGAAGAAATTCAGCAATTAGAAAATGATATGGAAGAGCTTTCTAAACTTTTGAAAACAGTAGTAGATGATGGGGCGTCAATTGGTTTCTTACCTCCACTGGAACAACAAGAAGCCATAAATTATTGGCAAACCGTATTAGCGCCAGAAGTGATATTATATGTTGCTAAAATAAACAATGAAGTGGCAGGAAGTGTTCAATTACATCTAGTTACAAAGCCTAACGGGACCCATAGGGCCGAAATTTGTAAGTTAATGACTCACCCAAACTTTAGACGGAATGGCATCGGACGTTCACTAATGAAAAAAGCAGAGGAACGAGCAAAGCAAGAAAACAGGTCTCTTTTAGTGTTAGATACTAGAGAAGGAGACCCTTCGAATAAATTGTACAAATCATTAGACTATCGAGAAGTTGGAAAAATACCGGAATATGCAATTTCTCCAAATGGTGAGTTGGATGCAACGGTAATTTATTATAAAATGATTTAGTTTTTTTATTTGAAAAGAAGGATAGTTTCAAACAATGTTTGATATACCCCTGTATAATAGTGTTTTTCTTTTGACCCTTTACCTTCATCTGGAATGTTTAATTTAAAGGGCCAGTCTGTAGAGAGTTTTAACAGTTTTTTTAGATTTTGATTTTGAAGTTATTTGGTGAATATTAAAATGTTAATCTAAAAAATGGAGGTTGTTGTGATGTTGAAACTGTTTCAATATAACTGGCAAGTTCGTGATGATTGGTTTACATTGTGCGAAGATATGTCGGCTGAAGAACTATTAAAGAAACGGGTTGGTGGATTTGGTAGCATCCTACATACCCTATTTCATATTGTAGATGTGGAATATATGTGGATCTTAGGTTTGCGAGGTGAACCAGTGCCTGAGGAGCCATTGTTTGAAGATTATGCTAGCTTGCAAAAAGTGAAAAATCTTTCGGATCAATACCACGAGAAAGTGAAGCCATTTGTGACAGCTTGGACAAATGAAATGGATTCTCGGAAACTTTCAGAAACTGATTTCAATGAAGAACCGATTAGCTCTAGAGACGCCCCAATCAGGCGCCGAGTCATTGAATGTACACACGGAGAGATAATACGTCATGTCATTGTCCATGAAATCCACCATATCGGTCAGTTATCTATATGGGCACGTGAAATAGGAAAGGAGCCTGTTTCCGCAAATCTGAGAGGAAGAGGGCTATTCGATAATTAGAATGCCTTTGCCAATTTCGTAATTTATTTATAAACGAATGGTTTAATTGAGTATATTTAAAGCGTGTTTAGATCAATCTTTTTCAAAACACACTTTTTCTTTGTATTATTTTATCTAGGTTTAAAGAGTTAATGTAATCAAACTTTTTTCAAAGCTACACTGTGATATATAATTGTAAGTAATTATTAACTACTTTAACGCCGCTTGTATTTTCAGACGGTGTTATAAGTATTTAACAGTAAAACGACAAAATAAATAATAGATTTGATAACTGGTAATTAAAATGCGTGAAGAATTGATATTTTTGTAGCTAAAAGAATTTGAGAAAGTTTTTAGAGGGTTATTTTAGTAATGCCCTTCCACTTATAATGGTTGTAGAGAAGATGACTAGGCAACTATAGTTATTTTCGTTTCATTTTTGGGAAGGGGATGAAAGAATGAAAAAGACAAGTTTACAAAAGATGAAAAAGGTTATGTTGAGTGGTGGGATATTACTTACGGGATTATTAACATTTGGATTTTCAGAAAAGGCTTCAGCTCACGGGTATGTAGAATCACCAGCGAGCCGATCTTTTTTATGTAAGCAAGGGGTAAATGTAAATTGCGGTCCAGTTCAATATGAACCACAAAGTGTAGAAGGAATAGGGGGTTTTCCGCAATTAGGACCTTCTGATGGACAAATCGCAGGAGCTGGCCATTTTCCTGCTTTAGACGTTCAAGCAGTTGATAGGTGGAAGAAAGTTACGTTAAACGGTGGGATGAATACATTCAAGTGGAAACTAACCGCTCCTCATAGTACGAAAGAATGGAAATACTACATTACAAAGAAGGATTGGAATCCAAATATGCCTTTAACAAGGTCTAGTTTAGATTTAATGCCGTTCTATGTGAAAAATGATGGGGGAGTTAGACCGGGGACAACAGTAACGCATGAAACAAATGTACCAACTGACCGTAGTGGCTACCATCTTATTTTAGCTGTTTGGGAGATTGCGGACACTGGAAATGCGTTTTATCAAGTTATTGATGTGAAACTTGTGAATAATGGTTTAAATTCTAATTTTGCGTTTAACACTGTAGTGCAAGTTCCTACACTATTTTAAATTAAATATACATTTTGATCATCTAATTCATTTTAGATGATCTTTTTTATGAAAAATATAGAAGAAAGTACAATTATTTATAAAAAATTCGGCTTTAAATATTGTCATATTTGCTTCTTTAAGATATCCTTTTCATGAAGAGGTGGAAAACATGGAAAAAGTACTAGTTTTCGGGCATAAAAACCCAGATACAGATGCAATTTGTTCTGCAATTGCTTATGCAGAATTGAAAAAAGAATTAGGAATGAATGCTGAGCCTGTACGTTTAGGCGAAATCAGCGGTGAAACTCAATTTGCGTTAGACTATTTTAAAGTAGAAGGACCGCGTTTTGTTGAGACAGTTGCAAGCGAAGTGGACAACGTTATTTTAGTTGACCATAACGAGCGTCAACAAAGTGCTAACGATATCGAATCTGTTCGTGTGTTAGAAGTTATCGACCATCACCGTATTGCTAATTTTGAAACAAGCGATCCTATTTACTACCGTTGTGAGCCAGTTGGATGTACAGCTACAATCTTAAACAAAATGTACAAAGAAAATGGCGTTACAATTCGTAAAGAAGTTGCTGGTTTAATGTTATCTGCAATCATTTCAGATTCTTTACTATTCAAATCTCCAACTTGCACAGAGCAAGACGTAGCAGCAGCTCGTGAATTAGCGGAAATCGCTGGTGTAGATGCAGATAGCTACGGCTTAGAAATGTTAAAAGCTGGTGCTGACTTAAGCGGAAAAACAATGGAGCAATTAATCTCTCTTGACGCTAAAGAATTCCAAATGGGTAACGCGAAAGTTGAAATCGCGCAAGTAAACGCTGTTGATACAAACGACGTTCTTGTACACCAAGCGGAACTTGAAAAAGTTATCTCTGCAGTAGTAGAAGAAAAAGGTTTAGACCTATTCTTATTCGTTGTAACTGATATCTTAATTAACGATTCTGTTGGTCTTGCGATCGGTAAAGCAGCAAACGTTGTTGAGAAAGCATACAACGTATCTCTAGAAAACAACACTGCTACTTTAAAAGGTGTTGTATCTCGTAAAAAACAAATCGTACCAGTATTAACAGAAACATTCCAAGCTTAATATTATTGTGAACGGATAAACAGGAAGGACAAGTAGTCATATTGGCTGCTTGTCTTTTTCTATCTCTAAAAAACAGAAAATTGAAATTAAAAACAGGGGGATTGTGTATGTTTATTGATTTGGAAACATTGAAAAGTAAATTACAGGCACTTTTCGAGCGGAATATTACTTCTGTTTTAGAATTAGAGAGTTGGCTTTTGGATGAACAGTGTTTAAACGCTAAAATAGAAGAGGAGTTAACTAATAGTTTAATTGCCACATATAGAGATACAGACGATAGTAATTTACGTGATTTACATATGTATAATCAAAATACAATTCAACCACTTTTAAAAAGATACAATGCAAAATTTGACCAGAAATTTAAAGATTGTCCGTTTGTCGATTTATTAGATGAGCAGAAATATGGATTTATGAAAAAAGCAAGATTGGTGAAAAGTAAAATGTTTAATGAAAAGAACATTGCTCTTTCCATTAAAGAGCAAGAGCTTATAACGAAGTATAGAGAAATAATGTCTAACATAGCTATTCATTGGGAAGGTGAACAAAAGACGTATGCATACGTAAAAGCACAGCTAGATAACCCAAATAGAAATATTCGAGAAAAGGCATGGTATGCTTTATGCGAAGCAAGAAGTGCAGTAAAAATAGAAATAGATTGTATTATGAATGAACTCGTACAATTGCGGAATGAGATAGCTTTACATGCAGGATTTAATAATTATAGTGAATATGCTTTTAAACAAAAAAATAGAGATTATAGTATTGAAGAGTGTTATAAACTTCATGAATCTATAGAAAAGTATGTTGTACCAATTTGGAAACAGTTAGGAAGTCTTTCTAAAAAGAATCTCGGTGTAAAAACGTATCGCCCTTGGGATCTAACGCCTTGTAATTTACCAAAAGCCCCATTTCAAAATACCGTTGATTTATTGGATGGGGTTGAAGAAATGTTACGGAAGACAGATTCGTGCTTTCATGGAGAATTTACTCATATAAGGAAAGCGGGATTAATTGACGTAGAAGAACGAGAAAATAAAGCGCCAGGAGCTGCTTGTTTTACCTTACCTCATAGTAAAGATGTTTTTGTGTATTCTAATTTTAGTCCTTCATTTTATGCAATTAATGCACTAATACATGAAATAGGGCATGCATTACATTTTTATAAACAATTTAACAATGAAAGTAGCATGCAGGAAAGATATCTTCGTGAAGAGGTGGCTGAACTTTATTCCCTTAGTCTTGAGCTACTATTAATGGATAAGCTTAATGTTTTTTATAAGCAAGAGGATGAGTATAAGGAAGTGCAGCAAGTACAATTGTTCCGTACGATGTCTTTATTAATGTCGTCAGTTTCAGGAGATGTATTCCAACACTGGATCTATACAAATCCAAACCATACGCCAGAAGAGCGTGATAAGAAATATGTTGAGCTATGTAAAAGGTATCAATATTCACCAGTCGATATTGCAGGATTAGAGTATGAAATCGGTGCAAGCTGGTTAGAGTCATTTCACTATTTTCAGTTTCCTTTTTATAAAATTGAATATGCAATTGCACAAATAGGAGCAATGCAATTGCTTCAAATTTATCGGGAAGATCCAGAAAAAGCGATTGCTTTCTTTAAAGTGGGAGCGAGTTCAGATTGGAATTTATCTATACAGGAAATATACGGAAATACAGGTGTTAAGTTTGACTTTTCGGAAGAAAGGATAGAAAATACTGCTAGCGCTATTCTGGATCTGATTAACGAATTAAAATAAGGATAGCCTTTAGCTATCCTTAAAAACTTTTATTCATAAGACTTTTTCTTATTTATATAAAATGTGATAATAGCAGCGATAATGAAAATAGGTATTGCGTACGCTTGCCCAACAAAGAATTTCCAACCTACAGTATTATAGCCGTCAGATGCTGGAATGATAATCGCGATGATACAAACGATAATATAAGCTAATAATGCTGGGAGTATATTTTTCATACGTATTCACCTCCTTTTTATAATATATTTGTATATTATACTATTGAATAGCAGTTAGAAGATTTATTGTATTTAATTTTACAAAATCTTCACAAACTCACTAAAGGATGGGGTGTATGCATGCTGTATGAAAGTGACTTTAGTACGGTATGTTTATGTAATAATATATGCTTAATAGACTGCTCTAAAATAAATTAAACCAAATATAGAAGATAATGTAATTTAATCTTTCAAGATTAGTATATAGTATTCTGTAAAAAAATGTACTGAAAAATTGATATTTCATAAGAAAGATAGAAGCGAGGTAAGAAATAACGATGAAAAGGTTATGCATAATTCCATGCGGAAAGAAGAAAATTTGGGATAAGTACCCAGAGTATGGAGAGGCAGAGGCAAAAAATGTATATATTAGTCCATTCGGAAAAGCATGTCAGGCGTATGGAACTATGTTTTTCGAGAATTGGGTTATATTATCAGCGAAGCATGGATTTTTAAGGCCAAATGATATTGTACAGGAAAATTATGATCTTGCATTTGATTCAAAGAGTGATGAGATTATTAGCATTGAACAATTAAAACAACAGATGATTGAAAAAGGCTTACTTCAATTTGATGAAATAGTATTGCTTGCAGGGAAGAAGCATAAAAAAGTTGTGACGAAGCTATATCCAGAAGAAATCATTACATATCCATTAGAAGGGTGTAAAGGCATTGGGTATATGTTGCAGAGATTGAAGGGGGCTGTGGAAGGGCAGCAGGAAATATAGGCATGAATTAGTACTTGATTCAAATTACATCACATTTATACACTTTAAATAGACTATTAAACAAGCCTTTTTACCCTTTTAAACATAGAATATGATGAATTCTATTTTATATTAGGGGGGAATCATATTCATGTGTAATAATTGTGGTTGTAGACGCAGAGATTGTAATAGATTTTGGGATGATTTAATGTTTGGAAGATGTAGACGCAGAGATTGTGATGATTGTCGTTGCAATCGTAAACGTGACTGTGATTGTGATGATTGCCGTCGCAATCGTAAACGTGACGACGATGATGATAAATGTCGTAAGTGGTAATTTTCTTTGAAAGAGTACTTTGAAGTAAAGTACTCTTTTTTTGTATAAACCTTTTAAATTCCATTTTGAACAGATTTCTTTTCGATTTCCCATGAATCTTGCTTTTTAATTTTTAGAGCTATATTCGTACCATTAGATTCTGTATAAAAGATATATCCGTGGTTGGATTTAACGTAAGTTGAAGGTTCACTTGTGCACTCTTTAGAACAAGATGTGTTAATAATTTCGATTAATGATAATTCACTCGGATCAGTTTTACTAGCATCTATAAGTGTATCAAGGTTCGTTTTGCGAAAGCCTTGTAAGTTTACATGGAAATTCTTTTCTATTTCTCCAGTAACGCTAGTATTCATTACTTCAACTGAATTTTTCTTTTCTAAAAGAAAACCATTTCCATAAAGGAATTTTGTATATCCAAGCCACGCGATTAAAAATAGTATAAAAAATACACCAACTGTTCTAATTTTTCGAAGCCGTATACTTACGATTGATTCTGAATATTTCATTCAGCCTAATCCTCCAATGTTTTTATTTTAAAGTATGCTTGGGTACATATATTTAGAAGGAGATGAAAGTTAGCGAGTTACTGATTCAAAAAAAGAAAGCATCTGAAGTTAGGTGCTTTCTTTTTGAATACTGTCCGCTATCTGTTAGTTACTTGTTTCATTAGAGGTCTTATTTCTTTAACAGGTGGTTTTTTATCATAGGCATCAACGTAAGAAAAGTAATAATTTAAGTTTCTAAGAAGTCCCTTTCCTATTTTAGCGCTTAAGAAGGGGAATACTTGTCCAGTATAATCATCGAGAGATTTACAGTAGTATTTTTCATCTAAATATATACTGTATTTACATGTTAGTTCTACTAATGAGTTACCTTCATCATCAATTACTTCTTTAGAATCAATAATGTCTATTAATGCGAATTTTTCATTCAGATAAACTTTTTTCTTTTTCTCGTGCTTATTTGTGAGAATAAATACGAGACCAATTGCGTTAATCAAACTATTTCCTCCTATAAAAAACGGATATTAATAAAATATATCGATATAAGCTAAATGTAAAGAGGAGAGGTTTAAAATGTAAACTAGATAGAAACAATAATAAACCGATTTGAAGACAAATCGGTTTATTATTGAAATACTTGAGGAAATTGTTTTACGATTGCATTTGTTATCATGTCGGCCATTTCTAATGCTTCTTTTTCAATTTTATCGTAAAGTTTTACTCCTGCTTCATAATCTTTATTTAGGAAGGCAAGTGCTTCTGCTTTCGTTAGTGCTAAATGTTCATAAAACATTTTTCTGAATTCTTCTTTATCTATATATGGGTTGATACTGTTAAGAAATTCAGTAATTTCATCACCATTAGCGTACCATTTCTTTTCTATAGCGGCAGCTGCATTTTGATCACCAGCTTTTGCGGCTTTCACAAGATCGGCTGCAATTACTAAATGATCTTTAATTAATGCACTATATTTCTTTACTGCATTCTCGCCATAGAAGGGCTCAAGTGATAGTCCCATATGTGTTGCGTTTTGTAGAAGCCGTCCAACAGTAACATTAACATCTGGTAAATTAAATACAATACTTATAATAGCTAATCTCGTCCAAGCGACGTGTTGTTCCCATAAAGAACGCATAAACCCTTTTAAAAAATTCTCGTTTTTACTAATTCGGTAGTTACGTACGGATAAATCATAGTTTACATAAGGATTATGATAGGGGGAGTAATACGATTGCCAATAAGAATACATAAATAGTAACACTCCTTTGAACATGTATAACTCAAAGTATGATAAAGATTTATTTTTAGTTACGTGTCCTAGATTATTTTCAGGGAATTTGAAATGGAGAAATTCAATGAATAATGTTGTGGTATATATGAATAAATTGAATATAAAGTAAAAGAGGCTCTGCAAGGGAAGTTGCAGAGCCTCAAAAGGGTATTGCCGAGATGTCGGACTCGACTACGTAATATTATCACAAAATTCTTTTAAAAAAACCTGGTAAATGTGTCCAAATGAAAATGGGACTTTAATAAAGTCAAAGGGACCTGCTTCCCGCGGAAGGCCCCATTAACTAGATAATGTAGATGAGCAAAAACTCATCTGGAGTATCTTCATAGTAACAAATGAAATTTACTTTGTGTATTGAGAAAAAATGAATTACTTGTTTGAATGTAAAGGATTTATATTTTGCTTTTGGGAATTATAGTCATTTGTGGAGAATGGAATAGGGTTCTAAAATGGAGAAAAGACTTTTTAATCAGGTTACGATATATCGTGATATACAAGTGTAAAAAGACCTGCTAATTTAAGCAGGTCAACATAAGGGGGTTATCTAACAGATTATTATATATGGTAACAACTGTATTGTAGTAAGTCTATAAGTTTAATGTTGAGAAAATTTGTTTGAATGATATATATTTGGCACATGTATTAACGCCTAAAAAGTTGAGAAAGGAAATTAAATAGTTTTTTATAAGAAAATAACGGCTGATACTTATAAAATGATTCATATTTCCACGCATCATTATTAGAGAATTGGAGTTGTTTATTTGACTCTTTAGATTCGATGGAACTATTGTAACGACTCTTCATAATTTAACCTCCTCAAATTCATATGTATACGATTAGTAGTATTCTAGGAAGGTAAATTAAATGAATATTTATTTTGAGATTCTTTCTTCTTGTGTACTAGATTTGTTTATTTTATGTTGGAAAACGTAGGAAGCAAATAGAACTCAAATACTTATAAAATTCAAAGTGGCGAGAATCAGTTTGATGATATAATGGGAATAGATGAAAGATAAAGAAAAGCAGGTGACTCTTTTTTGTTTACAAAAGCTCAAGAACTTTTAGCGTCTTATTTCGGTTATTCGTCATTCCGAAGAGGACAAGATGAAACAATTAAAAATGTATTAGATGGAAAGGATACGGTTTGTATTATGCCTACGGGCGGTGGTAAGTCAATTTGTTATCAAATTCCCGCACTAGTATTCGAAGGAACGACATTAGTTATATCACCTTTGATTTCACTTATGAAAGATCAAGTAGACACATTAATACAAAATGGTATTTCCGCTACATATATTAATAGTTCTATTTCTATTGCAGAAGCGAATCAACGAATTCAATTGGCGAAACAAGGACATTATAAGTTGCTTTATGTGGCGCCTGAGCGACTTGATTCTATGGAGTTTGTTGATCAACTTATCGATATGAAAATCCCGATGATTGCAATTGATGAGGCGCACTGTATTTCGCAGTGGGGACATGATTTCCGCCCGAGTTATTTACATATACATCGTATATTAGATTATCTTCCAGAAAAACCGCTCGTTTTAGCGTTAACAGCAACAGCAACACCACAAGTGCGTGATGATATTTGTAGTACGCTTGAAATTAATCAAGAAAATACAATTATGACAACGTTCGAGCGCGAGAACTTATCGTTTTCAGTAATTAAGGGACAGGATCGTAATGCGTATTTAGCAGATTATATTCGTCAAAATCAGAAGGAATCTGGGATTATTTATGCAGCTACAAGAAAAGTAGTCGATCAGTTATATGAAGATTTAGGGAAAGCAGGAGTTTCGGTATCGAAATATCATGCTGGTATGAGCGATCACGATCGAAATGAACAACAAGAACTCTTTTTACGAGATGAAATCAGCGTTATGGTAGCGACATCCGCGTTCGGAATGGGGATTGATAAATCGAATATTCGTTACGTAATCCATTATCAACTTCCTAAAAACATGGAAAGTTACTATCAAGAAGCAGGACGTGCTGGTCGTGACGGATTAGATAGTGAATGTATTTTGTTATATTCTTCTCAAGATGTGCAAGTACAACGCTTTTTAATCGATCAATCAACTGGAGAATCACGTTTTTCAAACGAACTTGAAAAATTGCAAAATATGACCGATTACTGTCATACAGAACAATGTTTACAATCATTTATTTTGCAATACTTCGGAGAAGAGCCGGGGGAAGATTGTGGACGCTGTGGTAATTGTACGGACGATCGTGAAAGTATCGATGTGACGAGAGAATCACAAATGGTACTATCTTGTATGATTAGGACGAACCAACGATTTGGGAAACAAATGATTGCACAAGTATTAACGGGATCGAAAAATAAGAAAGTTATTGAATTTAATTTTCATACTTTGCCAACGTACGGACTTTTATCAAATCGTAGTGTGAAAGAAGTCAGTGAGTTTATTGAGTTTTTAATTTCAGACGAGTTGATCGCAGTTGAACATGGTACATATCCGACATTAAAAGTAACGGAAAAAGGTAAAGAAGTACTACTTGGTAAAGAGAACGTTTTACGTAAAGAACGAGTAGAAACACGACAAATTGTTCAAGACCATCCTTTATTTGAAGTGCTTCGTGAAGTGCGTAAAGAAATTGCACAAGGAGAAGGCGTGCCTCCGTTCGTTATTTTCTCTGATCAAACGTTAAAAGATATGTGTGCGAAAATGCCGCAAAGTGACTCTGAACTCCTAACTGTAAAAGGAATTGGAGAGCACAAACTTGTGAAGTACGGTTCTCACTTCTTACAAGCAGTGCAGCACTTTATTGAGGAAAACCCAAACTATGCTGAAACAATTAAGACGGAAGTTGTTTCAGAGCGTAAAAAGTCAGGGAAAGCTTCAGCAAATTCTCATTTAGAAACATATGAAATGTATAAACAAGGTATTGATTTAAATGAGGTTGCAAAGGAACGTGGGTTATCGAGACAAACGATTGAAAATCATTTAATCCGTTGCTTTGAAGATGGTATGGAAGTAGACTGGAACAGCTTTGTTCCAGCAGAGTATGAAGCTCTAATTGAAACTGCCGTACAAAATGCAGAAGGCGGTTTGAAATCTATTAAAGAACAGCTTCCAGATGAAGTGAGTTACTTTATGATTCGTGCTTATTTACAAATAAGAAAGTAGAGACATATAAAGGGGATAGGAATATATGTATCATGTTTTTGTGTATGGCACGTTAAGAAAAGAGCAAACGAATGCTCATTATATGCAAGGTGCAACATGCATCGCAGACGCAGCATGGACGTATGGTGAATTATTTGATACAGGTGAAGGGTATCCTGCAATGATTTGTTCAAACGGGGAAAAGGTATATGGGGAAGTTTACGAAGTAGATGATGAGGTTTTGCAAAAATTAGATGAACTCGAAGAATATACAGGTAATGCAGAGAGTGATTTATATGACAGGATCACTCAAACTATTTATTTTGGGGATAGAGAAATACATGCATATGTGTATGTTGCTCAAGATAGTGAAATGTTAAAGAAAGTTATCATTTCTGGTGATTGGCTGGAGTATCAAAAAGGAAAATAAAAGAAGCTATAGAATGATGTAAAAGCAGATAGTGGAATAATCCATTATCTGCTTTTTGAATTTGTATTTTTAAAATTTTTATTATTATGATAAATTATAAATGTAGGGAAATAATAAGGGGGATTTTTCATGGGTATTAGAAATTTAGTTTCTCACCTGTAGTAGAAAAATCTATTGCAGGAGGAGAATAATAATGAACGAGTTAAACGTGAAGGAATTTTACAAAAAACAATTTGAATTGTCGAATTATGATATAAATACGGAAAACTGGCTAGAGCAAGTTGCTAAAGAGGTGCAAGAACAAGTTGGATATCCGTTTCAAACGATGTTAGAACTTGGTGCAGGGAATGGTGGGTTTGCTAGAGCGATGTCTAAGTTACATGTGAGAATGACAACTGTTGAACTTGTATCAGAGCTGGTTTCTTTTGCAAAAGAACATTCTAGTAGTGATATTGCCATTCATTGTGGAGATTTTTATCAAATTAACTTTGAAGAAAAATTTGATGTAGTAAGTTATTTAGACGGCTTTGGTGTCGGAACAGATGATGAGCAATTGTTTCTACTAAAACAGATTAAAGATTGGATGAAGGAAGATGGATGTGCACTTATTGATATTTATCAACCTTTGTATTGGAAAAAGGTAAGTGGACAAGAAATGCCATTAAGTTCAGCTATGAGAAAATATGAATATGATAGTATAAATGAAAGAATGTTAGATCATTGGTGGAATCCTAATCAGCCTTATGAGATTGTAACACAGTCTTTACGTTGCTATACAGTTGAAGAGATTAGTGATTTATGTACTAAAGCAGGTTTAAGTATTGTAGGATTCTTCCCAGGGGGAGCATATGATTTTGAAAAACAAAAATATAAAGAATTAGCAACTTTAAATGAATGTTTGGCGTATCGAATTAAAGTAAAGAAGAGTAGAGTTTAATCTCTACTCTTTTTTAATTTAGAAAATTCTTACTAAAACTATTGACTTTATGAATGGATTTTTAATACAATTGTATCTCGACTGAAAAAATTGGAACGGACAGGAGGGAATCATCAAATGAGTAACATATTTGAAGAAGAATTACAGAAAATGAAAGATATTTTATGTACGATGGATGAGCAATTAGAGCAACTTGAAAAAATCCCAGTTTATTATGGAGAAGATTTTAAAGAGCAAATTCTTGAAAGTATGAGGGAGTCTAATAGACAAAACTTACGTATTGGTGTACATGAACCGTATTTTGGAAGATTAGACTTTCAGGAGGATGGCAAGGAAGAAGTTATGCCGATTTACATCGGTAAAGTAGGTGTTTCAGATAAAGATACGATGAAACCAATTGTAATTGATTGGCGTGCACCTGTCGCTAGTATGTTTTATTCATTTACTGGTGGTGAAGAATTAGCATTTTATCATTCACCAGACGGGTTAGTAGAAGGTGATGTTTATTTAAAACGAAACATCTCCATCCGAAAAAGAGAACTAGAACGTGTTGTTGATACATATGTAAAAGGAAATGAAGATGTCTCGCATGCTGATGATTTTCTTCTATATCGATTAGGTGAGAATAAAGATAATAAATTAAAGGATATCGTTTCGACTATACAATCAGAGCAAAATGATATTATTCGTGCGGAAAAAAACTTACCATTATTAATTCAAGGGGTTGCAGGGAGCGGAAAAACAACGATCGCTTTACATCGCCTTGCTTTTTTAATTTATGAATATCGTGAACAACTTGAAGCGGAGAGAATGATCGTATTCGCTCCAAACAGTTTGTTTTTAGACTATATTTCAAGTGTACTTCCTGAGTTAGGGGTAGGAAATATTAGTCAAACAACGTTTCCAGATTGGGCATTGCGTCTGCTAGAGGGTTCAGTGAAACTGAAGCAGACAGAAGAAAAATTGAAAGAAGCTTTCTCAATTAATCGCGATGAAAAAAAGGTTATGCTAGGTAAATTGAAAGGCACGCTGGAATTTAAGTCGTTTATTGAAGGAAGAATGATTCAATTTGAAAAAGATTTAGTGCCAACAAAAGATTTTGAGGCATGGGATAAAGCTGTTATTCCAGTAGAAGACGTTAAAAAATGGATGCAGGTTGAATATAAACACTATCCATTAAAGAAAAGAAGAGAACGTTTAGTCGGCCGTATGAAGCGCTGGATTGAAATTGAGCTTAAAAAGTTTGGAGAAACAAACGAGAAAAAATTACTAAAAAAAGAAGCGACAAAGAGATTGAACACATATATGAATTTTTGGCCGAAAATGAGCCCGCTTTCACTATATAATTCAATGATAAAGAGTAAGGAAATACTCGAAGTATTACCTGAAGAACTTGTTCAAGAAACAGAAAAGAATTGTCGTAAAAAAGAAGTGTATGTAGAAGACTTACCAGCTTTAATTTACATACAACATCGCATAACAGGAATTGAAATGGGACAAAAGTTCCATCACGTCGTTATTGATGAAGCGCAGGATTTCTCGCCATTCCAAGTATATGTATTAAAAGAAATTACACTAGGTAATTCTTTCACTATATTAGGTGATTTATCTCAAGCGATTTATGATTATCAAGGAATTGAAGATTGGAATGCTTTTAAGGAAGTATTCCAAGAAACAGGTTATTATGAACTGACGAGAAGTTATCGTTCTACAAAAGAAATTATTGAATTTGCGAATGAAATAATAAGAAATGCAGAAATTCCTGTAGGACTTGCTACACCAGTTTTCCGTAGCGGGGAAGACGTGAAAGTAATTCGGGCAGAGGACCAATTTACTGAAGTTTTAAAGACAGTACAGCATTTGCAAAATGAAGATGTGAAAACAATTGCGGTAATTGGAAGAACAGATGATGAATGCCGTGATATATATGAGAAATTAACAAATGCAGGGTTGACTGTTAACTTCATTGAAGCAGATCAAAGTAAGTATGAAGGTGGCATTTCGGTAGTACCTGTATACTTGGCGAAAGGATTAGAATTTGATGCAGTACTTCTAATCGACGTTGATGAGGAGCATTACAAAAATACAAAACATGATGCGAAATTATTGTATGTCGGATGTACAAGATCGCTGCATGATTTATGGATTTTCTATAGTGGGGAAGTATCTCCGTTAATTAAGAGATAGGAATATATAATAAATTCAAGAGGCTTTTCTAGTAATGAACAGAAGACCTCTTGTTTTTCTATATAAAGATACGGAGGAGAAAATGGAATGATTACAAAAGTAATAACAAAAAGAAATTGGGAAATCGCCAAAACAACTAGAGAGATTAATGAAGCCTCTCTTAAAGATGAGGGGTTCATTCATTGTTCATTATTAGACCAAGCTTTAAAAGTTGCTCAAAAACATTTCAGTCATGAAGAAGATGTATTATTACTTACAATTGATCCATCCCTAGTAAATGCAGAAATAAAATATGAACTTGCTTCTAACGGTCAAGAATACCCGCATGTATATGGAGTAATCAATTTTGAGGCAATTGTAGGTGTTGTTCCATTTCTTAAAGAAAAGGGAGATTTTTTATTACCAGAGGGAAAAAGTTAAGAGTGTTATAGGTATTTAAGTTTGCTAGAAAAGCGCAAATTATATAGTTTGTGCTTTTTATTGTATATATTTTTTGAAAAATTATTGTTTTTGTCACACTAATACTGTACGATACATAGTATAAAACACATACTGTATGACATATAGTAATGAAAATGAGGTGGGTGAATGGATACTTTATTAAATTCATTAATTACTGAGCTAAGGAGAGGGACATTGACATTAGCGGTTTTAAGTCAACTAAGAACGCCGCAATATGGATATTCGCTTGTCCAATTATTGGAGCAATCAGGAATCGTAATCGATCAAAGTACTTTATATCCACTACTTCGCCGATTAGAAAAGCAGGAGCTAGTGACGAGTAGTTGGGATAAAACGGAGAGTAGACCTCGTAAGTATTATGTTTTAAGTGAATACGGATTAGAGATATTTTTGCAGTTAAAAAAGGAATGGATAAAGGATTCGAAAGAACTGTATAACTTATTAAAGGAGGAGGAAAAGAATGAGTTTGATTGATATGTACGTCGAGGAAGTTGCGAAGAGATTACCTGAAAAAAATCGTGAAGATATTACGCTTGAATTACGGTCGACAATAGAGGATATGTTACCTGATGAGTACAATGAGGAAGATGTAAAGAGTGTCCTTGGAAAATTGGGGAGCCCAGTTTCATTGGCTAATGGTTATTTGGATAGACCGATGCATTTAATTGGGCCACGTTATTTTGATGTGTATACGACATTATTAAAAATGATCATACCAATTGCAGCTGTTATCGCACTCATTTCAATGGTTGCAGAAAATTTTATAGGCTATACTGGTGATCAAGCAGTATTAAATGTTATTTTACAATTGATAGGTAAAGGTATTGGGGAAATTATCGAAGTAGGCCTCCATGTATTTTTCTGGTTGACACTAGTATTTGCTGTTATAGAAAGAACGGATAAAGAAAAGGACCCACAACCATTAACAACAAGTTTAAAAAAATGGACGCCAGATGATTTGAAAAATATTTCGTATATCCCGAAGAAAAAGGCGATCTCAAAGTTTGAAGTGTTTGGAGGTTTGATGTGGACTGCAATATGGGCCACACTTTACTTTTATGCGAATCATCTTGTAGGTATATATCATGGTACAGAAAGCGGACTGAAATTTGTCGCGCCAACTTTTAATCAAGATGTGTTACTTCAGTATTGGCCAATCGTTGTAATTATGATCGTATTTGAAATAGGTATATCTCTTTATAAGTTAGTACAAGGACAATGGACGAAAAAGTTGGCAATTTGGAATGGTATTCTTCAAATAGGTGGAACAATAGTATTCATTGTAATTGTAGTAAATCCGCATTTATTTAACGAAGGATTTATTACGTATGTGGCAAATGTGTTTACTACTTCTCCAGAGGAATTTAAAAAGTGGTTAATTGGTGGAGGGATAATTATCTCCATAATATCTGCGGTACTAAATGCAATTGATGGTTTTCGAAAATCTAGAATTCGGTTGTAAAAATAAATTTGTATTATTATTAGGTAGATCAGTTGAAAGAAAGGTACAGAGAAAGATCATTATGAAAGGAAGAAAACAATGATAAGGGAAGCAATGAAAAAAGATGTAACATTTATTTTAGATATTTATAATGATGCAATCCTTAATTCAACAGCTGTATATGCGTATAAACCTGTAACCCTTGAAAATAGAATAGATTGGTATGAACAAAAAAAGGCTGATGGCTATCCAATTGTAGTCTATGAGCTAGATAATAAAGTAGTAGGATTTGCGACATTTGGCCCCTTTAGGGCATGGCCTGCCTATAAATATTCAGTTGAACATTCTGTGTATATTGATAGGGAATATAGAAAAAATGGAATTGGGTCCTCTTTAATGGAAGAATTAATCACAATTGCAAAAGAAAGAGAATATATGACCTTAATTGCTGGAATTGATGCGGAAAATGAAAAAAGCATTGCAATGCATAAAAACTTCGGATTTGTTTATTCGGGAACAATAAAAAAGGCTGGTTATAAGTTCAATGGATGGCTAGATTTAGCTTTTTATCAATTGGAACTTAACGGACCTGGAAATCCTATCGAAGAATAGATGTATTCGTTATGCGCAATAATTAATTTTAAAAGGTAGTGTGAAGAAATTTCATACTATCTTTTTCTTATTGTGTTCATGATTATCATTTAGCAAAAAAGGATTCTTATATTCTATATCGAATTTTGAGAAGATGATAAAACGATATAAAAAGAGGGATGAATATGCAGGCTGTCATTGGAAAAATAAAAGAAATACAAACTGGTCAAGTTGGAATACTTGTTTATTCAACAAAGAATGGAAATATAGTTGCTACCCATAACAATGAGCTATACGTTCCTTTAGCATCAGCAGCAAAAGTGGCAATTGGATTTGCAGTAGCAAAGATGGTAAAGGATAAACTAATTAGTTGGAGTGATACACTTCATCACATTAAGTTTAATCCAAATGAAGATAGTGCGCAGTTATATCCTCACTTACAAGGCAGAGCTACATTAACACTTAGTAAAGCGGCTGAAGTAATGATAGCATGTCACGACAGCTATATTGCTCAGTCAATTGTTATACACTGCGGAGGATGGGATACTGTCAAAGAATATGTTTCAACGAACTTTTCCAAGATTCATATACAGGAAAATCCTAGAGATGAGAAAAATATTGGGGAATTAAAACAAGTTCTTTCGCTTTTATTACATATTTTCCAAGGATATAAATCCGCACCAGAATTATGGGAACCAATTATAAGTGGAATGGTAATGCAACAAGGAGAGTATGAAGGTATACCGTATTATCATTTAGCACATATGACAGGCGGATTATCCACGGCTACAATAAATATTGGTATAATAGGAATGTTTCATGAATTTCCGTTTCTTTATGTAATTGGGGAAAAGGATTTACCTAATCGATTTGATAATAAAGAGGTTGATGAAACAATTCTAGAAGCTTTGAAGTGCTTATATAAAGAATATAAGATGACAAGTGAAACAAACGTTGTAACCGATAATTGAATAAAAACGTTATTTTAATAGCAGGGAGGAGAATAGTGCACCTAAAGGAGTATGCCGTTTACAAAGGTGAATCCCTCATATATATCGAGACTATAAGGTAATGCGCTCAGCATGTGGGAGTGTCTGGTGATTTCTAACATAAAAAGAGAGCACAAAGGCTCTCCTTAATGGTTTTGTGATCCGCCAGCAAAACGAAAAGCTTCAAGTACATCAATACATTAGAAATTTTGTGAACACGAAGTACAAGGTCCACCAGTCGGCTGAAATACAACATTGTCAACAAAAGCTGTTGCGCCTTCTCCGCCTGTAGCAATATTTTGAAAAGCAACACATGCTGTAGTCACACCAGGAGGTATACATACAACAAGAGTATAATGTTGGAAAAGAGATTGCGGTTGATTCATAACAGGTATAATATGTGGAATATTTAATGTACCAAGAGTTGTAAAGAGCGGAGGACATCCATGTCCAGGAAGTTCTGGAAAAGATACAGAAGCTATAAGAAATGCATTATCCCTTACATCCGCAGCAAAAGAAAACGTAAAACAACAGCCTTCGTCAACATCAACTGATTGATTAATACTACCACCGGGTCCAATTGACGCAGCTAAGAGACTAAGTGTCCCATCTGAAAGGATGCGACCACTATGAGCGTTTGGAACACCTACCTCTGTAACATCCCCAATTGGATTCCAACCAGGAACTGGATCGGTTATTATTGGTAGCTCATCAAATCCAGGGTTGTCAAGAACATTAGTACATGGACAACACGCTACTGCTGTTGGTCCTGTTGGTCCTGTTGGTCCTGTTGGACCTGTTGGACCTGTTGGACCTGTTGGACCTGTTGGACCTGTCGGACCTGTTGGACCAATTTCAGGTGGAGGCATAGGGGGACCAAAACATTCGCACGGAATATGAAATTTCTTTTTAAATTCACTCATTTTTACACCATCCTTATCATTCACCCACTTACACTCTATAGTCTATGATTTGGCTAACACTTAAGTATAAGGAAAAAGCCTTTAAAAATAAAAATAAGCATATGCCCTTATGTCACAGATATAAACCTATTCCATTAATTGCTAGTTATATCGACATAAGTTACGCAAGAACAGGGTATGTATCAATGCCGGGGTTAATTAGTTTTTCATGTTTTGTTACATATGGTGGATTTGTATGGATTAGTCTATTGAAATGAAGAAATAAAAATATGTAAACATTATAAGAATTGAAAGGAAGAAGTACATATGAAATGTATAGAGAACGGTACTCGCACTGAAGGAGAATACATTAAAAATAAAGTAATTCAATATAACATGTCTATATTAAAAGATGAAGTAAAGCAACCGATGGAACAAGTAAGCTTCGTAGTGAAAGATGAAGATGGAAAAATCTTTGGCGGGGTAACAGGAACGATGTATTTTTATCATCTTCATATCGATTTTTTATGGGTGGATGAATCAGTTCGTCATGATGGTTATGGTAGTCAATTGCTACATAAAATTGAGGACATTGCGAAGGAAAAAGGGTGTAGACTCATTTTACTAGATTCATTTAGTTTCCAAGCACCAGATTTTTATAAAAAGCACGGATACCGAGAATATGGTGTTGTTGAAGATCATCCTAAAGGGCATAGTCAACACTTTTTAGAAAAGAGATTATAATAATATTATGTATACTAGTTGATGGGAGGGAGAAAGAAAATGTACACGTATAAATTACAACATGAACAACCAATCTGTGTAGAAAAAATAAAGAAACTTTACGATTCTGTAGGCTGGTGGCCAGAAAGAAAAGAAGTCGATATTGAAAAAATGTTAAAAAATAGTATAGCAATTGGAGTATGGGAAGAAAACGAATTAATTGGATTTGCTAGAGTTGTTACTGATGGTGTTTTTCGGGCGTATATTGAAGATGTTGTCGTACATGAAAGTGTAAGAAACAAAGGAATTGGTGAGAAGATGCTAACATTGTTACTGAAAGAGATTTCTCATATTGATATTGTTAGTCTATTTTGCGGAGAGAAACTAATAAAGTTTTATGGTAAACAGCAATTTCAAGCGACGAAGCAAATTGTGATGCATCGTAATCAAATAGTGAAAGAATAAGAGGTGCCAATTAGAATGAATGCAACAAGAGCATATTGTTTATCGAAAAGAAAAGCGACAGAAGATTCTCCAGATGGCTGGAGTGCAACATGTATGAGGTTAAATAATAAAATATTTGCGATAGTGAATCATGAAGAAGGGGAAAAAGCTGCAATTACATTAAAATGTGATCCAGAACTCTCTTTACGAATAAGGGAAGATTACCCGGAAACAATTATTCCTGGATATCATATGAATAAAAAACATTGGAATACGGTGTACATACATAAGGATGTAGGACAAGAACAAATTAATAAGATGATAGATTGGTCGTATGATTTAGTATTACAATCGTTTTCAAAGAAAAAGCAGCAAGAGTTATTGGATTAAATACAAAGTGAAGTCGACTATAAATAGCTAGTAAAATGATTATATTTTACTAGCTATTTGCAGTTTAAAATTATGAATTAGGGGATTTTGAAATGAATACGAAACGAAATAGATTACTATATGCATTGTTTACTATAGTTGTTATTATTTTAGGTCTTAGTTCAAGAAAGTTTGCTTTTGCGTTACCAGATTTGTTAAATGAGTACTTAGGTGATGCTTTATGGGCATTAATGATTTTTACTGGATTCGGATTTTTGTTTCCTAAAATAGAAATGAAGAAATTAGCTTTTATTAGTTTGATATTTTGCTACGGGATTGAAATTAGCCAATTGTACCATGCGGAATGGATTGATAGCATTCGCGCAACGACTTTAGGTGGACTCGTATTAGGTTACGGATTTTTATGGAGTGATTTAGTGGCTTACACAATTGGTGTTGGAGTCGGATTGTTTTGCGAGTATATATTATGGAAGAAATAAGTGACTTTAAAAAGGGGGATTTGTACATGAAGGATATATTAGAAATTGCAAAGTTTTGGTTTCAAGATAAAGATGTCACAGCTACTGAAATACAACCAAACGTAACAAAGATTCATTGTAATAATAAAGCGTATATTTTAAAGGAAAAGGGATCGATAAAACAGTTTCTAGTTGAACTAAATGTATTAGAACAGCTTGATGAAAAAGGAGCTAAAGTACAAAAATTAGTAAAAACGAGAAATGATGAAAGGTACGTATTTTATAAAGAGAAGTATTATTGTTTGTACGAATATGTTGCCGGAAGTGTACTAGAAATAAAAGATACAGAAAAGCTAAAAGTGCTAGGAAGCACAATTGGAGAGGAAATAGCTAATTTACATCACGAACTAAATTTAGTGAATAGTGCTAACGAGTTAATAAAAAGAGAGTTATATAAAGTGGTATACGAATCGGCATTACCGAATTTAGTAAAGAATGAGCATGTTCATCAGGATGTAATTCAAAAAATGGATCAAATACATACAACTTTCAAGGAAACGGTTCACTCATTACCGAAACAAATTATTCATCGCGATATGCACTTATCAAATGTAATCTTTAGAGAAAGTGATTTTCAAGGGTTTATCGATTTTGAGCTTCTAGAAGAAAACGTTAGAGTATTCGATTTATGCTATTGCTGTACAAGTATTTTAAGTGAGATATTTAGTGATGAAACATTAAGAGGGAAATGGTTACAAATTGTAAGTGAAATTTTTAAAGGATATTATAAGCAAAACATTTTAACGGGAGAAGAACTACAATCAATTTGGTATGTAATGCTTTCAATTCAAATTATATTTATTACTTATTTTGTTCAGTTAAAAGATTTACTAAAGTTAAATGAAGAGATGTTTTTATGGATTTTTGCTAATAAGGAAGATATTGAAGAATCTATAGAAAGAATCGTACTCATATGAAAAAAATAATATTAATAGGTTCTGGTGGTTCAGGAAAATCTACATTAGCAAAACAGTTAGGGAATAAATTAAATATTAAGGTGCATCATCTTGATGCACTATTTTGGAAACCAAATTGGGAGGGTGTACCGAAAGAGGAACAAAGAACGGTTCAAAATGAATTAGTTAAAGAAGAAAAGTGGATTATTGATGGGAATTATGGCGGGACAATGGACATAAGAATTAACGCAGCTGATACAATTATCTTCCTTGATATTCATAGAACAATATGTGTTTATCGTGCTTTTAAAAGAATTGTACAATATCGAAATAAAACAAGACCGGATATGGGTGCTGGATGTGAAGAAAGATTTGACTTGCAATTTTTCAAATGGATATGGGAGTATCCTAAAACTAAACGCCCTTCAATTTTAAAGAGGCTAAATCAATTGAGTAAGGATACAGATGTTATTATTTTAAAATCTTCAAATGAAGTAAGACTATTTTTAGAGAAGCACGATACCATAAATAGTTAGATTATAAAAAGAAGTAACATGGGGGGATAGGATTGAATAGATTCATTGGCCCGGTTGATTCTAATATGGTGAAAATTCCAGCAGGAAAAGTAGAATTAAGAGATGATCGAATAAAAAAAGAATGGCAAGTTCAAATAAAACCATTTCTTCTTGCAAAGTATGTTGTAACAGCGGAAATATATTACGCAATTACGAATCGTGCACTAAATGGTAATGAAAATGGTAATAAACCTGTTGTAAATATTTCATGGCATGATGCAATTGCTTTTTGTAATTTACTGTCTAAAATAGCAGGGTTTACAGAGTATTATTCTATACAAGATGATGGGAAAAAGGTTAGTTGTAACTTACATTCAAATGGCTATCGATTACCGACTGAGGCAGAGTGGCAATACGCATGTAAAGCTGGTACGACGGGATATACGTATGGGGAACTTCAGAAAATAGCATGGTATAATGAAAATTCAAATGGACAAATTCATGACGTCGGTAAAAAAGAGCCGAATGCATGGGGACTTTATGATATGTTAGGGAACGTTTGGGAATGGTGCTATGATTTGTATGATGAAACAGTGTACGGGTCATACCGCATTTTTCGTGGGGGTAGTTGGGCTGAAGCAGCTAGAGGTTGCGGTGCCACTTGTCGCCGTCGTAGTCATCCTACATTTTATATAGATGATCTTGGTTTTAGGCTTGCTAGGTCAATTTAGCAGGAAAATGATACATATAACACCGTAAAGAGTATGGAAAGTATCCATACTCTTTACAACATAGAAATTTTTAAATTTAAGGAGTGTTTATAATGGCACGTGTTTTATTCATTAACGCTGGATCAGAAGGACATATAAATCCAACATTACAAGTTGTAGAAGAACTGATTTCTCGTGGTGAAGAGGTAGTTTATTTTTCAATAGAGGCTTTCAGGGATCGTATTGAGAAGACAGGTGCTACTGTACGAACATTTGACGATCAAAAATTTATACAAGCATTTCTTTCCGGTGGTCGAAATTATTTACAGGAAAGAATAAACGGCCTTCTACATACAACGGATGTTGTAATACCTTGTGTTTTAGAACAAATTGAAGGAGAACATTTTGATTACATGATTCATGATTCTATGTTTGGCTGTGGCCGTTTACTTGCTCAAATTCTAAAGCTTCCAGCAATAAATTCATGCACATCGTTTGCACAGGACGAAAAATCATTTAAACAAATGTTAGACCATCTTTCTAAAAATATCCCACTGGAAGTTCAGGATAGAGTACATAATGATTTTGAAAACTTAACTAATGGAATTAAAGAAAAATATGGTGTTGATATAAACGCACCGTATGAAGTTTTCTGTAATCCAGCTTCACTTACTATTGTGTATACAATTAAGGAGTTCCAACCTTTTGGGGATACATTTAATGAAACATTCAAATTTGTGGGTCCATCTATATCTACACAAGTGAAAAATGAAGGTTTTGATTACACTCCAATTGAAGAAAAAAGCCTGATTTACATTTCATTAGGTACTGTTTTTAATGAAGCGCTTGATTTTTATAAACTTTGTATGAAGGCGTTCGAGAATAGTAAGCATACAATTGTTATGTCTATTGGCAACAAAACGGAAATAAGTGATTTAGGTAATATCCCTAAAAACTTCATTGTGAAAAACTATGTACCACAAACTGAACTTCTCAAATATACGAAACTATTTATTACACACGGCGGGATGAACAGTACACATGAAGGACTTTATAATGGGGTGCCACTAATTGTAATTCCGCAAAGTGCGGATCAGCCAGTAATTGCGAAGCAGGTGGAGACTCTCGGGGCAGGAATTAAGTTACATATGAAAGAATTAACTGAGGATCAACTACGTGAAAGTGTAGATTTAGTATTAAATAACTCTTCATTCAAAGAAACTGCTTTGAATATGAAGGAGTCATTCCGAAAATCAGGTGGGTATAAGCAAGCTGCAGATGAAATTTTTAAATTTACAGGCCGTTATTAAAACTATACATGTGAAAGTGTGTCTATATTAAATGGTATAGACACTTTTATGTTATATGAAGCGAGGAATTGATGAAATGGAAAGAATGAATTTTGTTAGGTTTAATATGTATTGTATGCGGTAACTGTATGGTTATGGGCGACAATATTATTTAGAAAATGAAAGTAAAACATCTAAATAGGATGCTTTTTATTTTATCTTGTAATTTTTATTTTTTATATCTGATAAACTTAATACTAAGCTACATAACATTGCTAGTGCGAGAATAAAACTCAGCCAGTTAAATGTATTTTCTGTAATATATATTGAAATGCATATTGTAGAAAAATAAATTAATCCTGCAATAAATAAGTATACGTCACGCTTTAAAGATTTTAATGTCCCCATTCTTTTCACCTCTGCTTTGTTTGAGTTATGTTATAAAAAAGGACCTGCATACCTGCAGATTCTCTTGGTGATGACTTCTAATTATGCAACTCATTGCTAATAATAGGGTATATTAAGTTACGAGAAATATCAATTATTAAAATGCGAATGTCTTTTTCCAAGAATCTATTGTTTTAAAAAACATCGCTTGGATCATTCATTTATGAACGGAGCGTATACTAGGACTTATAAATACTTGTGCAGTCTATAATTTGACGAATTACAGTATGGGTGATGGATTTAGAATATGGAATAGCAAAGCCTCTTCTACAAGAATAAAATCAAATTAAACGTTATACAAATAAAAAAACGATGATTCCTGAGTGTGCAAGGATCACCATTTTTTTATTTGTAAGAAGCGTAAATTTAGCGGTATAAGAGTATATATCGAATGCATCTCTATTCATAGTATTGTTGGGATAGCACTAAATTTCCGTCTAGAATATTCATTAAAGAGGCTTTGAAACGAATAAGATACAGAAAGGGTATTATATGAATCCATAATGCAGATTCATATAATACCCTATGTATCACGCCAATTCTTTCATCATAAGTATGTGCGGAATTCCATCTTCCATAAATACGTCGGAAGAAGTTTGATAACCTAATTTTTCATAAAACCCTTCAGCTTGTGTTTGACCGTGTAGTTTAACTTTTTTTGCTTCTTTGTTACGAGCAATCTCTTCTAGTGCTTTGATTATTACTTTTCCTAATCCGTATTTGCGATAGTCTTTTAAAATACAAATTCGTTCTAGTTTACCCATTCCGTCAACGAATCGTATACGACCAGTTCCTACAGGAAGCTCATTATAATAAACTAAAACATGTTTACATTTCTCACCGATTTCATCAAATATATCGAATTCATCTTCAAGTGGGACACCTTGTTCTTTTACAAAGACTTCTTTTCGAATGTGAAAGGCAGTTTCTAAATCTGTAAGTTCTGTTATGAGTTTGGATTGCAAATTGTTCAGCCCTTTCTAGTGTGTTATGAATGTGTTTTCATAGTATATCATAATGTAATGCTATAAAAGCACAAAAAAAAGACTGACTTGCGAAAGTCAGTTTTTAATATGGTTAATATTCTTTTATACCGTTTTCTGTTCCGATGATCGCTTTGCTCGTCATATTAATAAATAATCCTGTTTCAACTACACCGGTAATCATTTTTAACTTTGTATGTGTTTCATTTGGATTCAATATTTTGTTTGGAAAAATACTATCAATAATTAAATTGCCGTTATCAGTTATAAAAGGTCCGTCATCCTTCATACGTAAACGTGTTTCGCATCCTAAAGCTTGCACTCGCTTTTCAGTTTGCTTCCAAGAGAAGGGGATGATTTCAACAGGAAGTGGAAAGACACCTAAGTGTGAAACGAGTTTGGATTCATCTGCAATAATGATAAGTTCTTTAGAGGAAGCGGCAACAATTTTTTCACGAAGTAATGCACCACCGCCGCCTTTTATTAACTGTAAATTTGAATTCATTTCATCTGCTCCATCAATTGTGAGATCAAGTATATCAATTTCATTTAAAGAGATTAGCGGAATAGATAATTGCTTTGCTAATACTTCAGTTTCTTTTGATGTCGGTACAGCTTGAATAGATAACCCTTCTTGTACACGTTGACCTAACTTTTGTATCGTCCAATATACGGTTGAACCCGTACCAAGTCCAATCGTCATACCATCTCTTACAAAGCCAGCAGCATATTCGCCTGCAAGTTGTTTTAAATTCATCATTTTACTCCGCCGGGCGTGGTCCAGCATCTAAACCGGAATTTTCAACTGTAAGTATAGGGCGAACAGTAATATCTTTATGTACACGCATTTGGCACGATAATCGTAAGTGGTCTTCAATTCCTTTTTCCGTAATAGCTTGTTTTTCATCATTTGTCGCCTCGCAAAAATCACCTGCAATGACTTCAATTCGGCAAGTTGTACATCTGGCTTTGCCACCGCAACGATGAAGAATGTGTACACCGTTATCTTCAAGTGCTAATACTAATTTCGTTCCTTTTTTAATATCAAAAGTTCCGGTACCTTCCACTGTTAATTTTGGCAAATTGATTCCTCCTCATGTAAAATTCTATATAACATATTTATGACCCGTATTCATGAACATAAACATAAAATTTTTTTACAAGCACCGTAACTTTTTTATTTGTTCAATCGTTTAATAAATAAGCGCTGAAAAGGAGTGGTTATTTTGTGCACAAAAGTAACTCAGATTTTAAAGAATCATATCGATATGAATCATTCAAATATAAATTTATTAATCGAACATTATGCAGAGGTAAAAAGATACTGTACGTTTTTGACGAAGAATAAATGGGATGGGGAAGACCTTGCCCAAGAAGCAATTTGCAAAGTTCTTCAAAAGTATAGTGAGAAGAAAATTTGTATAACACTTCTGTATAAAATTGCTCGAAATCAATGGTTAGATCAAATGAAATCAAAATCCGTTCAAGAAAAGTTAGAACAGCAAATTACATTTGAAGAACCACATGAAAAAATTGCAGATTTGCATGAAATGGTAGGGAAAGTATTGTCTTCGTTAAATGTGCAACAATCTGTAATTTTATTATTGAAGGATGTTTTTCAGTATAGTATCGCGGATATCGCTAAAGTATGTTCGGTATCAGAAGGTGCAGTAAAAGCATCGTTATTTAGGAGTAGAAATAGGCTGAAAACTGTAAGTGAAGAAGGCATTGAAATAGTGGAGTACACGGATGATGTTGAAATCGTTGTAACTTCTATTCGTGAAGAAAGACCTGAATTGTTGACGAAACTTCTCCCAACAATAGACTTCACTAAGTTACCATCAATACAACCGGTGTTATTATTCAGTATGAAAAAACCTTCTTCTTACAGTTGTATGCTTAGTGCGGCATAAAATAGATGGAGGGATTTAATATGAATGCAATTCCTTACGTAGTAGAACAAACGAAATTAGGAGAGCGCTCCTATGATATATATTCAAGGTTATTAAAAGACCGAATTATTATGATCGGTTCAGAAATTAACGATCAAGTTGCAAGCAGTGTAGTAGCACAATTATTATTTTTAGAAGCGGAAGACGCAGAAAAAGATATATTCCTCTATATCAATAGTCCGGGCGGTTCAACGACAGCAGGATTTGCAATATTAGATACGATGAACCTTATTAAACCAGATGTGCAAACACTTTGTATGGGCTTTGCGGCATCATTTGGTGCGCTTTTACTATTAGCTGGCGCAAAGGGAAAAAGATTTGCGCTCCCTAACAGTGAAATTATGATTCATCAGCCGCTCGGCGGTGTAAAAGGGCAAGCAACGGAGATTGAAATTACAGCAAAAAGAATATTAAAGTTAAAACACGATATAAATAAAATTATCGCAGAGCGAACAGGGCAACCATTTGAAAAAGTAGCACATGATACTGAAAGAGATTATTTTATGACGGCAGTAGAAGCGAAGGAATATGGAATTGTCGATGCTGTTATTGAGAAAAAATAATATTAAACAGGCTAGAGAATAGGTTGAATTCTCTAGCCTGTTTTTGTCGTTCTTTATTCTTTTATCCATTCATCAACTAAAGCTTGATTTTTTTTAATCCATTTTCGCGCGGCTTCTTCCGGATCTTTCGTTTTATTTAGCATGACCATTAAAGTACCTAGTTGTTCATCGTTCATTTTCCATTGATCAAAGTATTTCACAATATCCGGATGATCTTTTTCGAAACCTTTACGAACTGAGTAATAAATGTCATCTTTTTCACCATATACTTTCTTAGGGTCTTTTAAATATTTTAAGTCAAATTCTGAAAAGCCCCAATGAGGATTCCAAAGCGTAACAGCGATTGGTTTCTTTTTCGTATATGCCTTCTTTAGTTCGCTCATCATCGCAGCTTCTGAAGATTGGACAAGTTTTAGTTTTATATCATATTCCTTCATTGCTTTATTTGTTAAATTCATAAGGCTACTACCAGGTTCAATCCCAACAATTTTATTATCTAGCTCATCTTTATGTGCATTTAAATCTTCAATACTGTTAACGTTTTTCACATAAGAAGGGACGACTAAACCAAGCCCGGTACCTTCATACCATTTTGATTTTAAGACGATGTCATCTTTGTAACGCGCATTTAATGGTTTATCCGTAACAGGAAGCCATACTTCTAGATTCGCATCAACATCACCGCGTGCAACGCCAGTCCATATCGCAGCTTTTTCTAAATACATGAGTTCAACTTTATAGCCTTTTTCTTCTAATAAAACTTTCCACATATTTGCGGTTGCGATATTTTCTTTCCAACTTGTTACACCAAGTTTAATTTTTCCTTTCGAATTTGCATTTGTTGCATTACAAGAAGTGAAAATCATACTAATAAATAGTAACAGACTTATAATCCATATTTTTTTTCGCATTCAAAACCTCCTGTGAAGCTTTTGCTTTTTATAAATTAATCTATAAGTGAACCTTCTTATTATGAACGGAAACAAGAATTTTTAAAGAAATCTTATATATGTCATTTTTATGTAATATTTCTCTGTAAAATCGCAACACTATGTAAATAGATGGGTAGAAAAGGAGTAGTGACATGGATAATACAAAGGTACGTGTTGAAAATGTAACAAAAGTCTTTGGGAAACATCCGCAACGAGCGCTTACCTTATTAAAAGAAGGAAAAAGCAAATCTGAAATTTTAAAGGAGACAGGAATGAACGTTGGTGTGAAAAAAGCAACGTTTGAAGTATACACTGGAGAAATTTTCGTTATTATGGGTTTGTCTGGTAGTGGGAAATCTACATTGGTTCGAATGCTAAATCAATTAATTAAACCGACAGCGGGGCATATATACATAGATGGTGAAGATATCGCGACGATGGGAAAAGAAGAGTTGCGAAGAGTAAGAAGAACGAAGATGAGCATGGTGTTTCAAAAGTTCGCTTTATTTCCACACCGTACAGTGATACAAAACGTTGCGTACGGGTTAGAAATTCAAGGAGTTCCAGTAGAGGAAAGAGAAAATAAGGCGTTAGAATCGCTACAGTTAGTAGGGCTAGATCATCATAAAGATAATTACCCAAGTCAACTTAGTGGTGGTATGCAGCAGCGTGTTGGAATCGCAAGGGCATTAACGAATAATCCAGATGTATTGTTAATGGATGAGTCATTTAGTGCTTTAGATCCACTGATTCGAAAAGAAATGCAAGATGAATTGTTAGAGCTACAAGATAAAATGGAAAAAACAATTATATTTATTACACATGATTTAGATGAAGCGCTTCGCATTGGAGATCGTATCGCATTAATGAAAGATGGAGAAATCGTTCAAATTGGAACGCCGGAAGAAATTATGATGAGTCCTGCCAATGAATTTGTAGAGAAATTCGTGGCGGACGTGAATTTAGGAAAAGTAATTACGGCGGAATCTATATTAAAACGACCGGAGACTTTATTAATTGATCGTGGACCACGTGTAGCACTTCAAATTATGAGGAATGCAGGTGTTTCTACCGTATATGTTGTAAACAAAAAGTATGAATTTTTAGGTATATTAACTGCGGATGATGCAAGTAAAGCAGTACAAAAACAGTGGCCGATTGCTGATTTATTACTTAACGATATTCCGCACGTTTATTTAGATACTTTACTTGAAGAAACGTATGCAAAAATGGCGGAGATGAAATATCCGTTACCCGTAATTGATGAGAAGAAAAGGTTAAGAGGAATTATTAAACGTGAAAGTGTCATTCAAGCTCTTGCAGGTAACATTGAGGAAGAGGTGAAAGACGATGAATAATATTCCGCGCATTCCATTAGGTGAATGGGTTGATTCATTTGTTGCAAGTTTATATGAGCACTTTGAAGGCTTGTTCCGAGGATTCTCCTATATTATTGGTGGATTTGTTGATTTACTCACTAATTTTTTAACAATAATACCAGCCATATTGATGATTATTCTCCTATGTTTCCTCATTTGGTATACAACGAGAAAATTATCTTTAGTTATTTTTACGCTCATCGGATTATTATTTATTTTAAATATTAACTACTGGGCACAAACGATGCAAACATTAGCGCTCGTACTTACGTCAGTTATTATTTCGATTATTATCGGAATTCCCATTGGCATTTTAGCATCTCAAAATGAACGTTTCTCAAAATTTTTAAAACCGACATTAGATTTTATGCAAACAATGCCGGCATTCGTTTATTTGATACCAGCCATTACGTTTTTTGGTGTAGGCGTTGTACCTGGTATTATTGCATCGGTAATTTTCGCTATGCCACCGACAATTCGTTTTACAGACTTAGGAATTAGACAAGTTCCAGAAGATTTAATTGAAGCTGCGAATGCATTTGGCTCTACCGCATCACAAAAATTATTTAAAGTACAATTACCGCTCGCAACCGGAACGATCATGGCTGGCGTGAATCAAAGTATTATGCTTTCATTATCAATGGTTGTAACAGCTTCACTTGTAGGAGCGCCAGGACTTGGCGTCGATGTATATCGCTCTGTAACACAAGTAAATATCGGAATGGGATTTGAAGCTGGACTAGCTATCGTCGTGATTGCGATTATATTAGACCGAATTACGCAAGGGTTTTATACAAAAAGAAAATAATGCAAAAAACACACTTTATACTACAAAGTGTGTTTTTTGCATTCGAATTACATCCGAACAATAACAGAACCTCCAGCTGGTGCACAAACTTGGTTTTGCTGTTGTTCCATTGATTTTATTAAATGATTATTTTCTTCGATTAAAGAGATTAACTTAGCTAATTGGCTTTCAAGGCTTGCGATGCGCTGTATCATATATTGAGAATCATGATGCAGTGTATTTCTTACAGGATGGGGGGAGTAAGCATATTGTTGATTTATATTTGGATTCCAATGAGGATACATTTGAGTCGTTCCTCCTTCAATAAATTACTGATCTTTCTTATAGTAAATGCCTATGTATATGTAATGGTGACTTGAAAATTTTTCAAAATAAGAGGAGTATGTACAGGAAATGGAAAAGTAATACATTTATAGTTTAAAGTACATTTTTTGGAAATATCCAAGGGGAATAGCGGATAAATTAGGATATTATCACGTTTATGTAAATAGATATTATATAGGGAGAAATGATTGGAGGAGATGCAATTTTGTCTAAAAATATAAAAAGAAATGATGCAATGACAATTGGTGTCGTTATAGGTGTTATAACCGGTGTGTTTCAAGGGTACTTTACAAATAATTTAGTAATCGGAATTGTGATTGGGATCGTAATTGGGATTGCATTTTTGAAGAAAGAATGAGTGTAAATTTATTTCAAAAATTGCTGTATTAAAGGAAAGAATTTTCGGAATATAAATCCTGTTTTTCCTTTTTTTATGATATTATAAATAAAAAGGATGGTGATGGATATGTCAACTAACAATCAAGTAGAACAAAATTGCTTTATTTGCGAAAAACATATAGGAAACATTACAGTTCCAGGTGGAGCTATTTACGAAGATAAACTAGTTTACGTTGGACATGTCCACTGGGATAGCGAAGAAACATACCTTGGTTATGTAATGATAGATATAAAAAGACATGTACCTGGTCTTGCTGAACTCACAGATGAAGAAGCGAAAGCGTTCGGACTTATAACAAGTAGAGTAAGTAAAGCGCTAAAAGAAAGCGAAGGAGCAGAACATATTTATACTTTCGTTTCAGGTAATGGTGTACCACATATGCATATGCACATTATACCGCGTTATCCAAATACACCAAAAGAGTTTTGGTCACCGACTGAAGTAGCAAATTGGACTGGTGCACCACATGGAGATTCAGAGAAAATTAAAAAACTATGCGAAAGAATACGAAAGTATATGGTGAATGAGTATGCATACAACAAATAATACACAATATTCATGGGTTGGAAGTAGAGAAATGTGTTTAGATGAGGTTTCAGTTAAGCAATATGGTGATATTGTACTTGGTAAATACGGCGGAAATATAAGCGCCGGAGCAAAAAAGAATGAAGATGGTGCATTAGTTTGGTCGAATGATGATTGGGAATTCACCGTTATATTAGACGGACATAATAGTGCAGAAAGTGTTGAATTAGTAGTAAATACAATCCAAAAAGAAAATGAAAATATAAAAGCGATTATGAAAGAATCAATTAAAACAGTATTTCGATCTGTTGAAAATCATATACTTGCAATTTTTCAATCGCAGTCATTTAAAGAAAAATGCAAAAATGCAAAAGGTGAAACAGCCTGCTTAATATGTGTAAGAAAAGAAAAGTACATATGGTGGCTATCTATTGGTGATTGCCTAGTTTATGTATTTCATGATGAATTACATAAACTAGGACAATATACATTGAATCAACGCCACTTTTACGAATGGATTGGAAATGTAAACACATTTGATTTACCGGTTCCTTGCTATTCTTCAGGAATTCGTGAATTACGTACTGGAAAGAATCGGATTGTAATGGTGACAGATGGGGTATTGGAATGTGGAGAACGCCGGTATGAAACGCCATTAAATCTTTATAATGATATGAATGGAAATAATATTGAGTTAAAAGAAAATATTCATAATGTGTTAGAACATGTTCATCATCAATTCGGACGAGATAGTGCGACAATTATTAGTTGGGACGTTGAAAACAAAGAGAATGCTACGTATCCGAGTGATCAGCCAGATAAAAGGTAAAGGAGGAGACATCACTGTTTTTAGTTAAAGTAGTATTATGGATTATATTTGTAGTTATTTTGGAAAAAGTAGTGAGAAAAAAATTAAATATACCGAAACAAACTGACTGGAATAGTAAATATGTAAACAACTCTCATAAATGGGGTACTAGGGCTCTTATCATTTCTTATATTATTGTTACGATGATATGTGCCACTTTAAATCCCATTTATATTAGTAATTTACCCATATTATTTTTAATAACTTTATACTGCTTTCAATCATATATGGAGTGGAAATATGATAAAGAATCGAGGGAATATGTTATTTCTTTAGGAACAGTTCCATTATTACTAATAACAGGAATTATGTTTAATCTTTTCTTTTATAACTATTGGATTTAATCATATGTGGAATGAATGGGGAGACAAAATGAAAATACCTAAATTACGTGCTGAAGCAATGATTTTAAATGAAGATCATTCTAAAGTACTTGTACAATGTGATTTAAGTGAAACATTTTATCGTTTTCCAGGCGGTTCTATTGAATTTGGTGAAACAACAAAAGAAGCAATAATGCGAGAATTAATGGAAGAATACGATTTGAAGATTGATGTTCAAGAATTAGCCGTTGTAAATGAGCATATTTTTGAGTGGAACAACGAAAAAGGACATCACTGTACATTGCTACATTGGGGAACGGTTGAAGAGATAATTACAAATGAAATAAGACATAAAGAACATGAAGATATTATATTAATCTGGAAAAGTCTAGACGAATTAAAGGAGAAACGAACGTATCCTGAAGGGATTGTAAGTTATTTAGAGGAGAATAACCGAAATATAGTCCACTTTATTTCTAAAAATAAATAAAGTAATAGGAGGGGAACAACAATGAGTACCTCTACAATTTTGATGATTATTATTGGACTGGGTATTGGTGGATATTTCTTAGAACAGTTTTTAAGAAGAAAATTGAATATGGAGATAAGGGGCTTCTTTGGATATAAGCATGTGAATAGTTTACATGTAAAATTAGAAATAGGGCTTATTATAATTTATATAATAGGTAGTTGTTATTATATGTTTAAATTTGAAAACTCTAAAATGGCTTATGTCATGTTCACTTATTTAGGGATATCATGTACTTTAAGAGCATGGATGGAATGGAAGTATGATAGAGAATCAAAAGAATATATACTTTCGATAACGGGAATGGTTGCATTTATATTGATGATCTCAATACTAGTTTATTTCGTTCCACCTGCTGCATAATAAGGTGATTATTGATGGTACAAATAGTGAAATAACTAATAAATAAGAAACCATTTACTATTAAATGGTTTCTTATTTAAATTCATCATTTATTTTTGCTAATATGGCTGTAACGAAATTTGTTTTATCTTCAGCATATCGATGTTTATCATTAGGATTAGCTTGTGAAAGTAGAATCTTTAACTGTTCATACTGTATACGAGAAGTTTTGTTGTCAATTAAGTAATCTCTGAATTGTAATTGTTCTATTAAATAGGTATTGTCTTGTTCATACATATGAATTTGATGAGTTCTTGGCTCTCCTTTATTAAAATAGTATCGTTCAGGTAGTACATCTTGTCTGTATTTATAGTTTAGTAGTTCTAATTTTTTAATACATTTTAAACCGTCCTTATAATCTTTTAGTTCGATTGCAATATCAATAATGGGCTTTGCACTTAAATGTGGAATAGAAGTACTACCAATATGGTGTATCGCTAAAATATGTTCACCAATTTGTTCCTCAATGAATTGTTTCTCTTTTATAAACTCAATTTCCCATTCTTCAGTCCACGGAACTAAAAACACTTTCCCATACGGTAAACCTAACATTTGATTTGCACCTCTTTCAAAATGGTCTTCAAAGAGTCTATTACATTTTCTTAAAAGTTCTCAAAACAAGGTATTCCCACAATCTCCATGGAAGAATCTTCTTCGCAAAGATCATAAATTTTACACCTTTGCCAATCGGATATCGTAAATTCGCACGCTTAGATTCAGCGACTTCTACGATTTTATTAGCAACATCTATCGGATTACCAAATGTATCACTGCCGCTATTAATATGTTTTTGTATTTTATCCATATATTCTTTGTAAGGAGAAGATGTATCAGATTGGCTTGTAGCTAGTTGTTTACCAACTTCCCAAATATTTGTGTTATAAGAACCTGGTTCAATTAAAACAACATCTATTCCGAACGGTTTTACTTCTAAGCGAAGGGATTCACTCCAGCCTTCTAATGCATATTTTGAAGAAACGTAAGGGGATAAACCAGGGAATCCGACTTGGCCGCTAATACTGCTTATATTAATGATTTTTCCGCTTTTCTGTTCTCTCATATAAGGTAAAACAAGTTGAGTAATTGATATAGCTCCAAAAAGGTTCGTTTCAAATTGTTTACGGTATTCCTCTACTGGAATTTCTTCTACAAAGCCCCCATTTGCATATCCTGCATTATTAATGAGAAGGTTAACTCTGCTTATTCCTTTTAAATATAATTGAAAGTTATGTATAGAGTTTTGATCGGTTACATCTAATTGTTGAATTTTTATGTTTTGCTGTAAGTTGAGTTTAGTAACTTGAGAAATTAAATCTTCTTGTTTATTAAGGTTTCGCATTGTAGCTATGACTAAATAGTCTTTTTTCGCAAGCTCAAGTGTTGTTAAAAGACCGAATCCACTTGAAGCCCCGGTTATAACTGCGATTTTTTTATTCATTTTTTGCTCACTTTCTTTTTCTTTTATCATAACGAGTTATGAAAAGAAAATCTATTATTCCTATATTTGCAATGAGAGCAATACCCGTTAATTCTATATTCTATGAGATTTTTAAAAGAGGGAATTATACGGACTCAGCGTATATAAAGAAGTGAGTATTAATACGTTAATGAAATGAGGGAAGAAAAATGGCCCATGTGAAAGATGTAATAGCAGATCAATTATTAGCAAATGCGAATGATCCTAGTTGGTATATTCCATTTTCAGATGCAGTTAAGGATTTATCTGAGAGAGAAGCTTTCTGGAAACCGAATGAAGAGTGTAATAGTATAGCTGAAATTGTACAACATTTACTGTATTGGAACTCGACGTGGCAAACTAGGTACAAAGAATCAAATGTCAATGCCGTGCCCGCTATTGGTGATAATAATAAAAGTTTTATGCTATCTGATAATCAAACATTTGAAGAGTTAAGAGAAAAACTGTTAGAGAAACTGTTACAATGGCAAAATCTCATAAATGAAGACAAGGTTGAAAGTGATGTAATTGGATTTCCTGTATCTGCGAAGTGGTGGGAAGTATTAGCTAATGTAACGACTCATAATGCGTATCATATTGGTCAAATTATTTACATTCGGAAATTACAGAAGAGTTTTGATAATGAATAAGATAATAATTCTCAAATTAGGTGAACAAAAGTGGACAAGACGAGACAGATGTCTCATTTTGTCCACTTTTTTATTATGGAAGAAAAGAGAAAACCTATTAAATCAGGGATTAGAATTTGGCACAGTACTTGCAATATAAAAGATGAACAAGAAAATAGGAGGGCTGGACATGTTAAAAACAACTGAAAGTAAAGGGAATGAAATTACGAAAGAACAAGCTCGTTGGATGTATGAAAAAATGTTAGAGATTCGTAAGTTTGAAGATAAGGTACATGAATTATTCGCGCAAGGCGTTCTGCCAGGTTTCGTTCATTTATACGCAGGTGAAGAAGCGGTAGCAGTTGGTGTATGTGCCCACTTAACGGATCGTGACAGTATTACAAGTACGCATAGAGGACATGGGCATTGTATCGCAAAAGGCTGTGATTTAAACGGAATGATGGCTGAACTTTTTGGGAAAGCGACAGGGTTATGTAAAGGTAAAGGCGGTTCAATGCATATTGCTGATTTAAATAAAGGAATGCTTGGTGCAAATGGGATTGTAGGCGGAGGTTTTCCACTTGCTTGCGGTTCAGCATTAACAGCTAAATATAAAGGAACGAAAGATGTGAGTGTTTGCTTCTTTGGTGACGGAGCAAATAATGAAGGGACATTTCACGAAGGGGTTAATTTAGCAGCGATTTGGAAGTTACCAGTTATTTTTATCGCAGAAAATAACGGTTACGGTGAAGCAACAACATTTGAATATGCGTCAAGTTGTGATTCCATTGCAGATCGAGCGAAAGCATACAATATTCCAGGTGTTCAAGTCGATGGAAAAGATTTACTTGCAGTGTATAAAGCGGCGGAAGAAGCAGTAGAACGTGCGCGTAATGGCGGTGGTCCAACAATAATTGAATGTATGACATATCGTAATTACGGTCATTTCGAAGGTGAAGCGCAAACGTATAAAACTTCAGAAGAAAAAGAAGAACATTTAAATGAAAAAGATGCGATTGTGAATTTCCGTAAGCATTTAATTCATGAAGCTTTATTAACTGAATCTGAACTTGTGGATATGGAAAGGGAAGTAGATGATGCAGTACAAAAATCAATTGAATTCAGTGAAAATAGTCCATATCCAGAGGATGAAGAATTATTAAAAGATGTATACGTTTCTTACAAATAAGAGGAGGGTGAAAAATAATGACTAGAACAGTAAGTATGTCAACTGCAATCAATGAAGCGATGAAAATATCAATGCGTCGTGATGAAAATGTAATTTTAATAGGTGAAGACGTTGCAGGCGGTGCACAAGTGGATCACTTGCAAGATGATGAAGCATGGGGCGGTGTACTCGGTGTTACGAAAGGACTTGTGCAAGAATTTGGTCGAAATCGTATTTTAGATACTCCAATTTCAGAAGCGGGTTATATGGGAGCGGCGATGGCAGCTGCTGCAACAGGTTTACGTCCGATAGCTGAATTAATGTTTAATGATTTTATCGGTAGTTGTCTTGATCAAGTATTAAACCAAGGTGCAAAGTTCCGCTATATGTTCGGTGGTAAAGCGAAAGTACCAGTTACAGTACGTACGATGCACGGTGCTGGATTTAGCGCAGCGGCACAGCATTCACAAAGTTTATATGCGTTATTTACGAGTATTCCAGGTATAAAAGTTGTCGTTCCTTCCACTCCTTATGACGCAAAAGGCTTATTATTAGCAGCAATTGAAGATGATGATCCAGTAATCTTCTTTGAAGATAAAACACTTTACAATATGAAAGGTGAAGTGCCAGAAGGGTACTATACAATTCCTTTAGGAAAAGCAGATATTAAACGTGAAGGTTCTGATGTAACAATCGTGGCAATTGGAAAACAAGTTCATACAGCACTTGCAGCTGCAAAGCAATTATCGAAAAAAGGACTTGAAGTAGAAGTCATCGATCCACGTTCTTTATCACCGCTTGATGAAGATACGATTTTAGCATCTGTTGAAAAAACAAATCGCCTAATTGTTATTGATGAAGCAAATCCAAGGTGTAGTATCGCAACAGATATTGCAGCAATTGTAGCGGATAAAGGATTCGATTTGTTAGATGCACCTATTAAACGAATTACAGCACCACATACACCAGTTCCGTTTTCGCCACCACTTGAAAAGTTATATTTACCAACGCCGGAGAAAGTAATTGAAACTGTATCAGAAATGATCGGAGACCAATCTGTATTACATGTGTAATGAAACGATGAGAAGGGAGAGAGAAACATGGCTGTAGAAGTTGTAATGCCGAAGTTAGGTATGGCGATGAAAGAAGGTATTATTACGAGCTGGAATATTAAAGCGGGTGATAATGTAGAAAAAGGTGAACTAATTGCTAGTATTAACTCGGAAAAAATCGAAACTGAAATAGAAGCACCAGCTGATGGAACTGTTCTTGATATAGCTGTAAGTGAAGATGAGGGAGTGCCGCCGGGTACTGTAATTTGCTACATCGGTAAGCCAAACGAAAAAGTAGAAGTCTATGAAAATACAAATGTTGTAGAAGAAAAAACACCTAATGCAGAACCTAAAAATATACAACATCCAGAACCATATGCGAAAGAAGTGGCGAAGCAAAGAATCAAAATTTCACCTGTTGCGAAGAAAATTGCAAAGTCTGAAAATCTGGATATCAAGTCATTAGTTGGTACAGGTCCTGGCGGAAGAATTACAAAGGTAGATGTATTAAAGGCGCTTGAAGAAAGAGTAGAAATTCCAGAAGTACTTGAACAAGAAGAAAGTAAAGTCATTCCTGTTACTGGTATGCGAAAAGCAATTGCGAACCGTATGCATGCAAGCTTACAAAATAGTGCGCAATTAACATTAACGATGAAAGTAGATGTTACAGATTTAGTTGCTTTACATAAAGAAATAGCGGAAGTTGTACAAAAACGATACGATAACAAACTAACCATTACGGATTTTGTTTCTCGTGCTGTTGTATTAGCGCTTGGGGAGCATAAAGAAATGAATAGCGCTTATATAGATGATGCCATTCATCAATTTGAACATGTTCATTTAGGTATGGCAGTCGCGTTAGAAAAAGGATTAGTCGTTCCGGCTATTCGCTTTGCTAATAATCTGTCTTTAGTAGAGTTATCTAAAGAGATTAAAACTGTTGCACAAAAAGCAAGAGAAGGCAGTTTAAGTAGTGATGATATGCAAGGGACAACGTTTACAATTAGTAATTTAGGTAGCTTCGGTATTGAATATTTTACGCCAGTATTAAATACACCTGAAACTGGTATTTTAGGTGTAGGTGCAATTGAACATGTTCCTGTATATAAAGGGAAAAAATTAAGAAAAGGAAGTATGTTACCTTTAAGTTTAACATTCGATCATCGTGTACTAGACGGTGCACCAGCAGCTGCATTTTTACGCACAATTAAACGTTATTTAGAAGAACCTGTAACAATTCTTTTATAAAGAGAAGGTGAGAAAATGAGTAATTTAGTTGTTATTGGGGGCGGACCTGCTGGTTATGTAGCGGCAATTACCGCGGCTCAAAATGGAAAAGATGTCACTCTTATTGATGAAGCTGATCTTGGCGGGACTTGTTTAAATGTCGGTTGTATGCCCACGAAATCATTGTTAGAAAGTGCGGAAGTGCATGACATTGTGAGAAAAGCGAATAATTATGGAGTTACACTTAACGAAGGAAGTACATCAATTGATTGGAAGCAAATACAGGCGAGGAAATCACAAATCGTAACGCAGCTCGTCCAAGGAATTCAATATTTAATGAAGAAAAATAAAATAAAAGTTGTACAAGGTAAAGCGAAATTTGAAACGGATCACCGTGTGCGAGTTACACACGGTGAAAAAGAAGATGTAGTAGATGGAGAACAGTTCATTATAGCGACAGGATCAGAACCAACTGAATTACCTTTTGCTCCATTTGATGGGAAGTGGATTTTAAATAGTAGTCATGCAATGTCCTTAGAAAATATACCGAAAACATTATTAATCGTTGGCGGTGGTGTAATAGGTTGCGAGTTTGCAAGTATTTATAGTCGTCTTGGAACAAAAGTTACGATTGTTGAAATGGCACCGCAATTATTACCTGGTGAAGATGAAGATATCGCACATATTTTAAGAGAGAAACTAGAAAATGATGGTGTGAAAATATTTACAGGAGCAGCTTTAAAAGGATTAAATAATTATAAGAAGCAGGCTTCATTTGAATATGAAGGAAGTATCCAAGAAGCCAATCCGGAATTTGTTCTCGTTTCTGTCGGTCGAAAACCACGTGTACAACAATTAGATTTAGAAAAAGCAGGCATTCAATTTTCAAATAAAGGAATTTCTGTGAATAAACATATGCAAACAAACAGATCACATATTTACGCAGCGGGTGATGTGATTGGTGGAATACAGCTTGCTCACGTTGCTTTCCATGAAGGAACGATAGCAGCATTACACGCGAGCGGAGAAGATGTGAAAGTAAACTATCATGCTGTACCTCGCTGTATTTATACAGCTCCAGAAATTGCTAGTGTCGGTTTAACAGAAAAAGGAGCAAGAGAGCAATATGGGGATATACTAATTGGAGAATTTTCTTTTACAGCGAACGGAAAAGCGCTTATTATTGGAGAACAAACGGGGAAAGTAAAAGTTATTGTGGAACCTAAATATCAAGAAATTGTAGGGATTTCTATTATCGGTCCTCGTGCAACCGAACTAATCGGACAAGGAACTGTAATGATTCATACAGAAGTTACAGCTGATATAATGCGAGATTATATTGCAGCGCATCCAACTTTATCTGAAGCGATTCATGAGGCGTTATTGCAGGCAGTAGGACATGCTGTACATGCTTGAAGGTAAAAAGACCAGTCTAATATGACTGGTCTTTTTAGTAAATAATATTTAAGTAGCAATATGTATAAAAAGATACTAGAAAAATCACTATACTCTCATGTTTTTTTAATCGATGAGAGTATAGTGATTTTGAAACTCTTCACTTATTTAATTGAAATGCGCTGTTACTATTTAATTTCAATAGCTGAAGTTATATCGTTCCAATCTGCAGCTAAATTAGCAGTTTGACCATACCAATCAGAGTGTCTAAAGGAGACACCTTTTCCATATCCTTGAGTTGAAGAATGTTCCCATAGTGTTGTTGAATAACTTGCAGAAGGTGAAGCTGTACTTACAGAAGAAATTCTGTCGTTCCAGCTAGAAGGTAGGTTTTTAAAGCCACTGCTCCAATAAATATACTGTCCACCTTTATTTTGATGCTCATAAAAATCGGTACTACCAGCACCACTACCTAAAGGGTTAATTTGATTTTTAAGTGCCTTTTTATCCTTTTCAATAAAAGCATTCAATGTTTCTCTGCTAGTAAAGCCATAAGCTAACCAATCTCCATTTTCATTTTGCTTAGGTAGTACCATAGTAATTTGGATGTCTTTTTTTGATTGATCGCTTAATTTTGTGAATGAATTAACATTCTTTTCATCAACTTTTAAATAATCAAATGATTTAATTGTATTATCTTTTTCTGCAGCACTTACTACTCCTAATCCTCCAGTTAATGCAAAACCTGCTACTAATGTCCCTGCTACTAATTTCTTCAACATATAACCATCCCTTTTTGTTTAGATTTTTGTACAGGTAAAACTTGTACATGTAAAATGTATTCTAATTTCGAATTTTTGTAAATATTCTGAAGTTTTAGAAATAATAGGCGGAATATTTACAGTTTTGCATTTATTCTTTAGAAAAAATAGCTATTGGAATGATATAATAAATAGATATATTGCTTTTGTTGGATGTTAAAATGTTTTAGGAGGAAAGCCATTGCAGTATTTCAATAAAGATTGGTATAAAGAAATGCAAGTATCTGGATTTTTAATTTTCTCAGAAACATTAGAAGAATGGGAAGAGATTTTGCGAGAGAGCGAAAAGGTAGGAATGGATTATAACAAAAGTTTGAGAGAAGACGTGGAAGAAAAGAAAGAAGATTTATTAAAGTTTCTACCTAAGTCACTACATCCATACATTTATGACAATACAATTAAGTCAGAATACCCATCAGAAAAGTTAAAGAAACTTATGCTTGATTGGACAGAAGATTATGAGAAAAGAATGAAGGATTTAGAACAAGCGTATATAGATAATTATAATACTATAAAAGAAAAACTCGGGCAGAATGTCGTTCAACTACATGAATACTCACTACATGACAGTGTAGTCAAATCAGTAGAGAGAAGATCAAAAGATAAGCTAATTATTACTTTAGATTGCAGTGGTACTTTCAGTGAATTTGATAAACTGGAAGTAACTTTTATAGGTGTAACGAAATGTTCTATTCCGGAAAATTTTGAAGGTGCTTGGTGGTTATGTCATGAAATAGACCTTACTAATGAAGGTTTCGAATTGGGTGTTTTATTTGATTGCCCATTTGAAGAAGTGACGATTTGTGCAAAAGATGTATTGCTTGAGAAAAGTAACTAGTAAACTTTATAACTTTACAAACAAAAAAACAGTCTTATATGACTGTTTTTTATTTAGATGCTAAATTATCAAGTTTCCAGTATGTATCTGTTAACGGCGCAGCTTTGCTATCTATGTATAAATACATATTATTTAAATCTTTTGGAGAAGTTTTCATATTAAATACAATGTCGGTAGTTAAAGAAAACTCAGATGGAACCTTTTTAGCATTTTCATTTTGTATAAATTCACCTTCGTATTTTTCACCCGTTTTTTCATCTTTTATGAAATATTTTATTTCTGAAAGATCTATCGTTTGTCCGTCAGCACGAGCATTATTTATTGTAACGCGAGCTGTGAGACGCCACTCTTTGTCTATTTTTTCGAATTTAGCATTTTCAACAGTTGCTCTATAGTATTCGTTTTTAAATATTTCCCCATAGTGCATTGCATTCTTTTCAAGAGCGCTCTTTTCTTGTTTTGGTGTAGTACTACCATTACATCCTGCCATTATTCCTGTAAATAATAATGCTGTACAAGTTACTTTAATTATAGATTTCATAGTAATCCCTTTCTGTATTAAAAAGTAAAACATAGGAATAATTTTACATCAATAGGAAGTTAAATGGAAGTGTATTTGTGGAATATGTAAATATACATTTATTTCGTTGTCAGTTAACGTGATAGAAAGAGGGGGAAAACTGTATAAAGCTGAATAAATCAGAATTGAAAATATTGTAATACAGAAAAAGCATGCATATAATTAAAATAGAGATTAAATTTCTGAATCTTCAATAATGGTGGTGATAACATGTTCACTGAAGAGCGTAGAGAGAAAATTTTAGAGTTACTTAAGAAAGATGGAAGAGTAATTGCAAAGGATCTTGCGGAACGCTTCGATATGTCTATCGATTCTATAAGAAGAGATTTGTCTATAATGGAGAAGGATGGTTTATTAAAAAGAACGCACGGAGGTGCAGTTGAACTTACGCGAGTGAGAAACTTAGCTGCCGAACCCTCGAAACGTTATAGTGATGGTTCAATAGAGGAAGATGCGATTGCGAAAGTTGCTGCATCTTATATACAAGAAGGAGATTCCGTTTTTATTGGTGGGGCTTCAATTCATTGTGCCATGTTAAAATTTTTACCCGAAACATCATTTACAGTTATTACGAATTCTATAGAGATAGCTAGTTCATTACGAGAATACAAGAACATAGAAGTGTATTTAATTGGTGGTAAGGTAAAACCATCAGGAAATGTGACAGATACACTTGCCTCTGAAATGATAAGTAGATTATCTATTGATCTTTATTTCTCTACAGGTGGTGGTGTTTCATTGAATGGTATAAGTACTGCATCACCAGAAGTTGCTTATTTTGGAAAAACAGTAAGTAAAATTGCTAGAAGAAACATTTGTTTAGCTCCTCATAATAAACTCGGAATAGACTGCTTTATAAAAGGAGAGTCACTGATAGAAATTGACCTTATAATAACAGATGAAGAGGCTAGTAAAGAAACGATCCAAGAATTTGCGAAACAAGGTAAGGAAATTGTAATAGCATCAATAACCCCCATTTAAAAGGAGTTTGAAATGATTATAAAAGGACAAGAGTTTCATATAAATGGATTAACTTTTACAATTCGTTCTGCAGCTGAAACGGATGCTGAGCAGTTATCGGAAATTAGAGTTCAGATCGATGGCGAAACTGAAAATATGGATAGAGAAGCTGGAGAGGGATTTATAGATAAGATAGGTTTTCAAAAAATAATAAAATCAGATAGTGAAGAGATGAAAAATCTGTTTTTAGTTGCAGAAGTGCACAACCGAATCGTAGGATTTTCAAGATGTGAAGGATCAAATTTGAGGAGATTATCCCATAAAGTAGAGTTTGGCGTTTGTATTTTAAGAGAGTTTTGGGGATATGGGATGGGTAAGAGTCTATTGCAACAATCAATTCAGTGGGCTGACGAAAATGAAGTGAAAAAGATATCATTACAAGTGTTAGAGACAAATGAAAAAGCCATCCAACTTTATAAAAAATTAGGTTTTGAAGTAGAAGGTATTTTAAAAAGTGATAAAAGGCTGTCGGATGGGAAGTATTATAATACGGTAGTAATGGGAAGGTTAATACATTTCATAAAAGAGGTGTAGTGGAATGTTTTACAGAAGAAAGTACTATATAGTAAAGAATGAATTTATAGAAATATTTAATGAGCATTTTAATACCACGAACTTACCTAATCAATTAAAGCATGGTTCCAGGCTAATAGGACGCTGGATGAAAGATAATAATGATAGTTATGACGAGTATAAAGAAATAGAATCGAAAATTAGAAGTGACGAGAAGCATGTTAAAAGAATACATGATTGGTATGAAAAACATGGCGGAAGAGAATATGTTTTACAGAAGTACATATTAGAGTTAAAAAATGAAGGGTTAGTATGTACTGTAAAGTGATAGAGGGGTGATGGATAATGGGAATTAAAACAAAATTATATTTTAGTTTAGCATCTACCATTTTATTTGCAATAGCAGTAATAGTTTTCTTTATAAACGGCAATCCACAAAAGTGGTTTTGGCTATGTATTTTCTTTGCGTCCATTATACAAAATATAGTTCTACTAAAAAAGAATAAAGGAGTTCATTAAGATATTCAAATTATTAACATATTTGTGTCGTCTTTCTAGTTATGTTGAAAACGCTTTTATTCAGTTTTATAATAAAAGTATGTTTTTACAGATCTCCAAAACAATGGATAGGGAGATGATACAATGTTAGCTTCACCGTTTTACTTACATACATGGAAAAAGTTTGTTGATGAAGGTGTTCTTGATTCGAACCGTATAAACGAAAGAATTTCAGAGTCATGGTATCGATGTAAACAAGCAAATGTGAATCCTCATATGAATAAAGGTCAGAAAATTTTGTCTTCTAATATTTTTCAGGATCAAAAGAAAAAGAGTGAAATCTTCCTTGATATAGCAATACCTCAAATACAAAATATGAGAAAAACCATTGATGAACTGCAAATGATGGCATTATTAATTGATCCAGATGGTTATGTTCTATCATTAAGTGGAAATCAGCAAACGTTGAAACGAGCGAAACATATTAATTTTATTGAAGGTGTGAAATGGACGGAAGCAGCTGTTGGTACAAATGCGATAGGAACAGCGTTAGAGATTGAAGAGGCTATTATGATAAGTGGTACAGAGCATTATTCTGTCGCATCTCATAGCTGGAGCTGTGCGGCCTCTCCGATTCATAATGATGATGGGAAATTAATTGGTGTTCTAGATTTCTCCTGTCCAATTGAGTTTTCACATCCATATATGCTCGGAATGGTAACTTCGATCGCGCATGCGATTGAACGTGAATGTAGTATTCGAGTACATCAAAATGAACTGCATTTAATCCATCGTTTTTTAGATGTAATTGACAGTGATGAACAAGTTGTTATTTGTAACCATCGTGATGTTATCGTTTCTGCGAGCAAGAGGGTTCGTGAACGAGTATGTAATTGGTCACGAATGAAACTTGAAGATTTAATACACAATGGATTGAAATCTAAATTAGAAGTACCAGTATATAGTAATGATAGAATGATTGGGAAATGTATTTATTTAAAGGAAAATAAACAGGCGAATTTATTTTCTAATTTCCCATTTATAAACGGAATTACTTTTCCTGGAGTTATTGGGACAAGCAGCGTATTTCAACATACTTTAGAAGAAATTAAGCTTGTTTCACCAACTGACGCTAGTGTATATGTATGTGGTGAAACAGGTGTAGGGAAAGAATATGTAGCGAGAGCGATTCATGAAAATAGTCCAAGAAAAAATGGTCCTTTTATAGCTGTTAACTGCGGTTCATTACCGAAAGAATTAATGGAAAGTGAATTATTCGGTTATGCTGAAGGTGCGTTTACAGGTGCGCGGCGCCAAGGATATAAAGGGAAATTCGAACAAGCAGACGGAGGAACAATATTTTTAGATGAAATTGGTGAAGTGCCGCCAGAGATGCAAGTGGCATTATTGCGTGTTTTGCAAGAACGAACAGTAACCCCAATTGGTAGTTCAAAAGAGGTACCAGTAAATATTCGTATTATTACTGCGACACATAAAGATTTACTACGATTAGTAGAAGAAGGGAAATTCCGTCAAGATTTATATTATCGTTTACATGTTTATCCCCTATATGTTCCGTCGTTAATAGAAAGAAAAGAGGATATTCCGTACTTCATACAACATTTTTGTGAACGAAAGGATTGGAATGTTGTATTTCCAAAGAGTATTTGTAATCAATTTTCACAGCATACATGGCCCGGAAATATTCGAGAATTATTAAATGTATTAGAACGCATATACATTTTGTCGCAAGGACGGGAAATATGTGAAAAACAAATCTCTTTTTTATTACAAACAATGATGGGAAATCAACATCAACTTGAATTGCAAGCAGAAAATAAAACAGAGCATACATTAAATTTCCGTGGAAAAATACAGCGTGATAGTATGATTGAAGCGCTAGAAAAGACGAATGGAAATGTTTCGTTAGCTGCAAAACTATTAGATGTGCCACGCAGTACATTTTATAAACGTATGCAAAAATTTAGGCTATAAAAGTAGATTTTTGTAATCTACTTTTTCTTTATGGGCTCATGTTCTGTCGGAATGTGCGCTTGCCAGGGAAATAATAGAATAATTAGAAAGAAGATTTCCTGAAGGGGGTTAGCATGTGAAGTATATTGAAATTGGAATCGGGAATAGGTGGTTCATTCGAACGGAAACCGAAAATAAAGATGGAACTGAATTTGAGGAACGAGGAATTATTAAACCTATTTATTTTGAGTCTTTATATGTACGAATTTGGTTTCGGAAAACGTGTTTTATTTTTGATACGAAAGAGGGTTTTAAGAAAGTAAGAAAAAGTAGAGCTGAGTATAAGTTTATTGTTGGAATGGTGAGTAGGTTAAAACAATAGAATCAAATAGGGGGTGTTTTTTATGATTAGAATTACCACATTCATACTCGCAATTATTATAATGGGCTATTCTATTTACAGTTGGAATGATGATTCGAAGCAAAGTATGCTCATTTTACAATTACTTTTAGGTTTTATGCTTGCCGGTATGGGGATACAAAACGTTAAGAAGGATGAAAAAGAGAATAAGAATATGGGGTTGTTGCTTTTACTTACATCGCTGTTTTGTATCATTGTATCGCTAATAAAATATTTAAAATAAACTGTTACTTAGCATATTGAGTAACAGTTTATTTTTTTGAAGTTTTCTCATTAAAAATTTCAGTAGCTGTTTGGTACATTTTTTTATCAATACAAAATTTTTCGGTTATCCAATAAGTAAGCTCAGAAGAGGTAAGGCTATGTTCGCTTTTCTTACCTTGGAAATATCGTTTTAAAACATTATCATTAATAGAAGATGGAATGCCATCGATATAACCGAAAATTTGAATTTTCTTTAATACAGGAGAAGAATGCCAGTCATTAGACTTTGTAATGAGTTCTTTCATACTTGTTAAATGTATTGGCTCTGTATTTAAGATTTTTGCTGGACCAGGATCTCTAGTAATATGAATTTCCTTATTTGATACTTGATAAGCAAATGTTTCCCTTACATCACTTACTTGAAATGATTCATAAAGTGGAAATGCTTGAAATAAAGGTGCACAGTAACCAACATCAACATAATAAGGTTGCTCTAAGTTAATACGTAAGCATAAATGCCCAGGATCCATATACATATACTGCACAGAAAAACCTAGATTTGATAATAGCCAATGAAATCCAATAGAATGAGTCCAATAAGTACCGCCCATACCTTTAGTTGTAATTCGATTTATGTATGTCTTGATGGAAGGAAAGTAATTACCTGTTTTATTACCTTTTTCCCAGTCAATTATTTTAGTAAGAGTTTCCCACTTTACTCTCTCTTGATGAGCTTTAACAAGTTCATTTAAAAAATATAAACTTACAGGCTTTTTTGTAACGGATAAAAACGATAGAAACTGATTTATTAGTTTTTTTGTGACATTTGATCTTCCTTTCTATATAGAAATTGATTTTAATAATATTATATAATAATTGTTAGAAAATACAGTTATTTATTGTGAGGGGAGAAAGTCAAATTCCGATGTCATTATATTATAAAAGACTTCGTGAAAAATTAGGATCTGAACTTATTTTTATGCCGAGTATAGCTGCTGTAATTAAAAACGAGAAGAGGGAAATTTTATTTCAATATCCTGGAGGAGAATACTGGAGTTTGCCAGCAGGGGCAATCGAACCAGGAGAAACACCAGAAGAAGCGGTTGTTAGAGAAGTATGGGAAGAAACAGGATTGAAAGTAAAAGTGAAAAAAGAAAAAGGTGTATTTGGAGGGAAAGAGTACCGTCATACATATTCGAATGGAGATCAAGTAGAATATATTGTTGTTGTATTTGAGTGTGAAATTATCGGCGGTGGATTGAAAGCAGTTGATGGAGAATCTGTAAAACTAAAATATTTCCCTTTATCTGAAAAACCACCTTTAGCATTACCGTATCCCGATAAAATATTTTTATAGATGTAAAATAGCACACCTTATGAATAAAGGGTGTGCTATTTATATAGACCTGTCGTATACATTACTGTCAATGTATGTACAACTTCTTCTAAATCTAGCTCTTTATCATTTTGCACAATTTCCCAAAGAAATGTTTCATTCATCGCGAACCAACCACGTGCTACAATCTCTTTATTTAATTCAGGCTGCGCCAATCCACTTTCTTGAGAGTAAGTAATATCCTGTGTAATACTTTTTATAAAGCGTTCACGTATCTCATCCCATTTTTGACTTATCTCTCTTGATAATCCTATTGCTTCTTCCACAACTTGTAATATATCTCTTTCTTCTTGTGCTAACTGTAAAAAAGCGCGCACTTGATTTTGAATCATATCGCGTGCTTCAGCCTTTGTTTGAGGGGAAAAAGAGCGATCTGCAATATCATAAAAGCGATTCATCACACCTTCCATCAAAATGACGAGGAGAGCATCTTTGTTTTTAAAGTATACATATGCTGTTCCATAACCAGTTTCTGCATGTTTAATAATTTGCGTGATTGTAGTTTTCTGAAATCCGTTTTTTATAAAAATAGTATAACCGGATTGTAATAGTTTCTTTTTTGTTTCTAAGGAGCGGTGTTTTCTTGTTGAAAGAGTAGAATTTTCCAAGGAATCACCTCTTTATACTGAAATATCTGAAAATATAATTGTATTGTAAAAGAAGTTCGTATATAAAGTCAACTGACATAATATCATTGACGTTATATCAATTTAAGTGATATATTTCAATTAGTTAGAATAAAAAGAAAATTAAAAGAAGGTGACACCATGTATAAAGAACCATTTCAACCAACTTATGAGTATGCGCTTGAATGTGATAAACATGATGAACTGAAAGATTTTCAATCTGAATTTTATAAAAAAGAAGGAACAATATATTTAGATGGTAACTCTTTAGGGTTGCTTTCAAAAAGAGCAGAGAAATCGTTACTTACATTGCTAGATTCATGGAAAGAGTTTGGGATTGATGGATGGACTGAAGGTGAGCATCCGTGGTTTTTCCTTTCGGAGAAATTGGGTGAATTGACAGCACCTCTTATTGGATCTTTACCGGAAGAAACTATTGTAACCGGTTCCACGACTGCGAATATACATCAAGTTATTGCGACGTTTTATGAGCCAAAAGGAATACGAACAAAAATTCTTGCGGATGAATTAACTTTTCCTTCAGATATTTATGCACTTCAGAGTCAAATTCGTTTAAAAGGCTTAGATCCAGATGAGCATTTAGTACGAGTGAAAAGCCGAGATGGAAGAACACTTTCTGAAGATGATATTATTCATGCGATGACCGATGATATCGCTTTAATATTATTGCCTTCTGTACTATATAGAAGTGGACAAATTCTTGATATGAAGCGATTAACAGCTGAAGCTCATAAACGTGGTATTCATATCGGTTTTGACTTATGTCATTCAATCGGCTCCATTCCGCATCATTTTAAAGAGTGGGATGTAGATTTCGCTGTATGGTGTAATTATAAATATTTAAATGCAGGTCCTGGTGGTGTTGCAGGCCTATATGTAAATAATAAACACTTTAATAGACTCCCAGGATTATCTGGTTGGTTTAGTTCTAGAAAAGATAAGCAATTTGATATGGAGCATTCATTAACTGCGGCTGACCACGCTGGAGCTTATCAAATAGGGACACCTCACGTGTTAAGTACTGCACCATTAATCGGTTCTCTTGAAATTTTTAAAGAAGCTGGTATTGAAAAGTTACGTGAAAAATCATTACATATTACGAGATATATGCTTGATTTAATTGAACATGAATTAAAAGGCTTTGAATTTACAATTGGAAATCCATTAGAGGATGAAAAACGAGGCGGGCATATTTATTTAGAACATGCTGAGGCGGCACGTATTTGTAAAGCGTTAAAAGCAAATGGGGTTATTCCGGACTTTAGAGCACCAAATGGAGTTAGACTTGCGCCTGTTGCTTTATACAATACGTATGTGGAAGTATGGAACTCTGTACAAATATTAAAGAACATTATGAAAGATGAAGAATATAAAAAGTTTGAAAATAAGCGAGAGGTTGTGGCATAAGCATGAAAACATCGCAGTGGATTGATATTTCACAACCGTTAAATAATGATATCGCGACGTGGCCAGGGGATACACCTTTTTCATATGAAGTTTCATGGTCAAAAGAAAACAGTGGTTCAGTAAATGTCGGAAAGTTAACGATGAGCATTCATACAGGTACTCATATTGATGCACCTTTTCATTTCGATAATGACGGTAAGAAGGTGTTAGATTTAGATATAGATGTATATGTAGGTACAGCACGAGTTATCGATGTTTCAGGGATGGAGAGTATCGGTAAAAAAGAATTAGAAAGTTTTAACTTAGAAGGTGTAGAGCGACTATTATTACGTACATCTTCACATGGTAAAGCAAATGAATTCCCAGATGTAATCCCGCATTTACGCGCAGATATTGCACCCTTTCTTTCTGAAAAGGGAATTCGTTTAATCGGGGTGGACGTACCATCAGTTGATCCTTTAGATGATAAAGAACTAGCAGCGCATCATCAATTATTTAAACATGGAATACACATTTTAGAAAATGTCGTACTAGATCACGTAGTAGACGGCGATTACGAACTTATTGCATTACCACTTGCATTAACAGATGCGGATGGGAGTCCAGTTCGAGCTGTTATTAGACCGATATAAGTAGAAATGAACACAAAGGGGCGTTTGGCTAATATGAAAGAAAATGAAAAGGTAATTATGGAAAAAGGGATTCATACAGATTTTAAGGAGAATATGACGTACGGAGAGTATTTACAGCTAGATAGCTTATTATCTAGTCAACAAAGATTATCAGACCATCATGATGAAATGTTATTTATCGTCATCCATCAAGCGAGTGAGCTTTGGATGAAATTAATTTTACATGAACTGAATGCGGCAATTGAATCTATTAAACAAGATAAATTACCACCAGCTTTTAAAATGTTAGCACGCGTATCAAAAATTCAGTCACAAATCATTCAATCTTGGGATATTCTTGCGACATTAACGCCATCAGAATATATTGAGTTTCGTGATTCACTTGGTCAAGCGTCAGGCTTCCAATCGTATCAATATAGAATGATTGAGTATGCACTTGGCTATAAAACACCACACGCATTAAAGATTTATGAAAAAGATCCAGAATTACATGCTCGTCTTCATAAAGCACTTCATGCACCAAGTTTGTATGATGTTGCGATACAAGCCCTTGTTAAAGAAGGATTCCCAATTCATAAAGATGTGTTAAATCGTGATGTTACGCAGCCTTACGAAGAGGATGCAACTGTAGAAGCAGCTTGGATAGAAGTATATGCGGACGTGCAGAAATATTGGGATTTATATCAGCTTGCAGAGAAATTAATCGATATTGAAGACTGGCTACAACAATGGCGTTTCCGTCATATGAAAACAGTAGAACGAATTATCGGTCATAAAATGGGAACAGGTGGCTCTTCTGGCGTATCTTATTTAAAGCGAGTGCTTGATCAATGCTTCTTCCCAGAGCTTTGGAACGTTCGAACGAAATTATAAGAATAAACTTGTCAGCTAATAAAGGCTGGCAAGTTTATTTTTTTGTTTTAAAAACAAATATGATTTAATAGAGAGAACAGGGCGAACAACAAATATTACATAATCATTTAGATGGAGGAAGATTTCTTGAATTTCGAGCAATTACAAAATAAATTTGAAAAGAAAAAAGTGAATACATTTCTTGTTTATCAAAAGGGGGAAACAACGACTGAGTACTATAAAACGATAGACTGTGCAAATGAGTTATTTAAAATTAATTCGATTACAAAAAGTATCGTATCCATATTAATTGGCATAGCAATTGATAAGGGATGTATAGATGATATACATACACCAATCACAACATGGATTCCCAATGTACCGGAGAAAAAAAGGGAATTAACACTGTATCATTTATTAACGATGACAACAGGAGAAGATTGGCAAGAATTCGGCAATGGGGTTGTTTTCCCAAATGACTTTGTGGAATCAGACAATTGGGCACAATTCATTTTAGAAAAGCCGTTCATTGAAGAAATGGGTATGAAAATGAATTATAACTCAGGTTCTTCCCACTTACTTAGTTACGTCATTCAAGAAGCAACTGGAATGTCGACGGAGCAGTTCGCGAAAAAGTATTTATTTGATCCATTAAACATTACGGAATATGAATGGCAACAAGACCCGCAAGGTCTATATGTCGGCGGATTCGGTATGAAAATGAAATCTATAGATTTATTAAAGTTAGGAAAATTATGTTTGCAGAATGGATATTGGAAGGGAAATGAAATTGTATCATCGAAATGGTTAGAGCAATCAAGTACAGCTCTATTTGAAACGTATGAACATGTCGGGGCATATGGATATCACTGGTGGGTATTAAATAACGAAAGATTTCACATACCGTATTGTATGTATTTTGCTATGGGATACGGAGGGCAATACATTATTATCATTCCGCAGTTAGAGCTTGTAGCTGTAATTAGTAGTCACATGCCAAAACGTGGCCTCGTACCATTAAAGTTATTTATAGAGCATATAAAAGAGAATGCCAATTATAAATAAGAAGAGGAAGGAGGTGTTTTATGAGAAGTGCAAAAATGGTAGCGATTTATAGACTGTTATTAAGTCTTCTAGCGTTTAGTGCACTTATTACTCAATTTGTTACAAGGGCACAAGTGAAACCGTTCAATCCAGTTAACTTTTTTAGTTTCTTCACAATTGAAAGCAATATTTTAGTGGCGGTAATTCTACTATTAAGTAGCTTGGGGACAGCCACATTCGGACGTTCCGAGCAGTTTGGAGTTCTTCGCGGTGCAGCTACAGTATACATACTGACAACAGGACTTATTTATTTTTTGTTATTAAGGGGATTAGAAGAGTCACTTCAAACAGCGATACCATGGGTAAATACTGTACTTCATTACATCATGCCATTAGCGATGATTTTAGATTGGGTTATAAATCCACCTACGAAGACCATTACATGGAAACAGGCTGCGAGTTGGCTTGTTTTCCCGCTTTTATATGTTGTATATAGCTTAATCCGCGGTCCATTCGTGAATTGGTACCCATATCCGTTTCTCGATCCGAGAATAGGTGGATATGGGAGAGTGCTTTTATATAGTATCGGAATAGCGGTTGTAATTGGAGCTATTTGCGGATTAGTAAAAATGTTAGGAAATCGATCTCTGCATATAAAAAATAATCATCCTTATTAAAGAAGAAGTACATAAAGAAACCTCTGTCTGTATGTAAAGACGGAGGTTTCTCTGTTTTACCGATTTGTCTTCTGAAAGGACATCTTTAAAAATTTCTCAGTTTTCGTTTCAAACTCTACATCAACAAAAACACCATACTCTTTTCCATCTTCACGTAGCCATAATTTAAATTTTTCGACTGTTATTTGAACAGTTTTTGGTTTTCTACCAATATGAAGGTAATCGATAATCTCAGCTTTCGGATATTGTTCTTTCGTTTTTTCAACGGCTAGTTTACCCCACTTTGCGTATGGCGGCTGTGCGTGAACAATAGATGGACCAGTATATATATTTGAACAAGTTGTTATTAAAAAGATTATAAATGCTGTACGTACGAAAAATCTCTTCATAATAAACTCCTTTTATTCTTTTTTATATTGTGTGCATATATCTTCAAGCATATAAGCTTGGTTTTTTTTGTCTTCTTTACATAAAAGCTTCACATTTACAAAACATAACCATGAATTCATTACTGTGATTAAGGAGGGAAATATATGCGTCAAAAAGGTTTTTTGAAGATAGCAGTGCTACTTATTTTTATCGGCTTATCTTTAATCGTAAGTAGTATGCAAATAAAAAATGTAGAAGCCTTTTCTAATCAAGTGATTCAAAAAGGTGCATCTGGAGAAGATGTCATTGAATTGCAATCTCGTTTGAAATATAACGGATTTTATACAGGAAAAGTAGATGGTGTTTTCGGATGGGGTACATATTGGGCGCTTCGAAATTTCCAGCAAAAATTCGGATTGCCAGTTGATGGTTTAGCGGGGGCTAAAACGAAGCAAATGCTTGTTAAGGCAACAAAGTATGATAAGTCGACCGCTAATAAAGGTACTACAACTAATAAAGGGAATAGCGGCGGTACTGCACAAGAAAATAAACCACCACAAAGTAAAGGGACAAATGTTCCAAACGGCTATTCTCAAAATGATATTCAGCTAATGGCAAACGCTGTATACGGAGAGTCACGTGGTGAGCCATATTTAGGACAAGTAGCAGTGGCTGCGGTTATTTTAAATCGTGTCACAAGTGCATCGTTTCCAAATACCGTTTCAGGTGTAATCTTTGAACCGAGAGCCTTTACAGCAGTAGCAGATGGACAAATATATTTAACACCAAATGAAAATGCGAAAAAAGCCGTATTAGATGCAATCAATGGATGGGATCCAACAGGGAATGCACTATATTATTTCAATCCAGATACTGCGACAAGTAAATGGATTTGGACTCGTCCACAAATTAAAAAAATCGGTAAACACATTTTCTGTAAATAGAGCGGAGGTGGAAACATGTTAAGAGGTATTATCATTGTATTGTTAACAGTAGGTGTAGTCGGAACAGGGTATTGGGGTTATAAAGAGCATCAAGAAAAAAATGCAGTATTAATTCGAGCGGAAAATAGTTATCAGCGCGCGTTTCATGATTTAGCGTATGAGGTGGACCTATTACACGATAAAATTGGAACAACGCTTGCGATGAATTCACGTTCATCTTTATCGCCAGCATTAGCAGATGTGTGGCGTTTAACATCTGAGGCTCGTTCTGATGTAGGGCAATTACCTTTAACATTAATGCCATTTAATAAAACGGAAGAGTTCCTTGCGAATATTGGTGATTTTAGTTATCGTGCAGCGGTTCGTGATTTAGAAAAAGAACCGTTAAATGATCAAGAATATAAAACGTTACAAGGTTTATATTCAAATGCAGGAAATATACAAGATGAACTGAGAAAAGTGCAGCATCTTGTATTGAAAAATAATCTTCGCTGGATGGATGTAGAAATGGCTCTTGCGTCAAACCAAGATCCAGCAGATAACACAATTATCGATGGATTAAAAACAGTTGAGAAGAATGTAACATCATACTCGTCCACAAACTTTGGGCCGACTTTTACAAGTGCACAAAAGAATAAAAAAGGCGGATTTGAGGCAGAAGGAAAGGCGATTTCGAAAGAGGAAGCGGAAAAAATCGCGAAATCATTTTTAAACTTAAAAGGGAATGAAAAAGTAGAAGTTGAGAAAAGTGGAAAAGGTGCAAAAGAATCATTCTACAGTGTGAAAATTAAAGATCCAGCAACGAACAATGAGTATTATATGGATATTACCGGAAAAGGTGGATATCCAATTTGGGTAATGAACAACCGAGAAATTAAAGAACAAAAAATCAGTTTAAATGATGCTGGAAGTAAAGGATTGACGTTTTTAAAGGATCACAAGTTTACAAATATGGAGCTATATGATAGTTCTCAATACGATAATATCGGTGTATTTACGTACGTTGTAAATGAAAATGGGGTGCGTATTTACCCAGAAGCCATCCAAATGAAAATTGCTTTAGATGACGGATCAATCGTAGGGTTTTCTGCGAAGGAATATTTAGCATCGCATCAAAAACGAACAATCCCTAGTGCGAAGCTATCCGCTTCAGATGCGAGAAAGAAAATAAACCCTGATGTAAAAGTAATGGAAGAGCGAAAAGCTGTAGTAGTAAACGACTTGCATAATGAAGTGCTATGTTATGAATTTGTTGGTACTTTAGGGAAAGATACGTACCAAATTTTCATTAACGCAAATAGCGGAGCAGAAGAAAAAGTGAAGAAGATGCAAGCTGTCGAAAAAATTTATGATTAAATATTAATGATAAAGTGGTGAACATAATGAAAAGCATTATATATTTGTTAATACTTTGTTTCGTTATAACGGGCTGTAGCATTGGCAAAAAAGACAACCCTAATGAAAAGCCGGAGCAAAAGAATGTCTCAATGAAAAATGTTACGTATACGAATAAAGCAAATAAACCAAATGAAAAAGCTGCGGATCATTTAGCATCTTTAGCTACAAGTATACCTGGTGTGAATGATGCGACGGCAGTTGTAGTTGGCAAGTATGCTGTTGTAGGTATTGATGTAAAAGCGAAACTTGATCGAACTCGAGTTGAGTCGATTAAGTATTCTGTTGCAGAAAGTTTAAAGAATGACCCGAACGGTGCAAATGCAGTCGTTGTTGCAGATGTCGATACGTATGAACGACTAAAACAATTAGGGAAGCAAATTAAAAAAGGTAAAACTGGTGAAGGTATACTTGATGAATTAGCAGCAATTGTCGGCCGTGTAATGCCTCAAGTTCCAAATGATCTGATTGAAAATAAAGAAACGAATCCGATTAAAGATAATGACAAACAATTACCGAAAGATGAAGAACAAGAACTTCGAAAAGAACAAGATGATCAGTCAAATAACCATTTGAAAAAATAAGGAAAAGCCCGTACTGAATTGTACGGGCTTTTCCTTTAAAATTAAATATTCAGTTTATTTTTAAGGGAAAATATGGTTTAATAATGATGGGAGGGACAACTGTTATGATGAAAAAAAGCGCATTTATATTATGTGGTTTATGTCTAAGTTTCAGTGTGACAGCGTGTGAACAGAAGAAAGAAGTGAAAAAGCAAACAGCTACATCTTCTACAATAACGGAAAATAAAAATCAAAAATCTATTAATGTAAATCATTTCTCAAATATTAATGAAGGAATGACATATTTAGAAGTGAGAGATTTAATTGGTTTTGAAGGGAATTTACTCATAGAAGAAGGGGAAGAACATACTACACGAATTAAACAAATTTTTGCTTGGAAAGGCAGCGATCCAAAATCATTTGCTGAAATAACATTTTTGGATGGAAAAGTGCATTCTAAAACACAGCAAGGTTTAAGTTAACAACTCGAAGGAATGGGAGAGTTAAGCATGAACATACATACAGGGGAAATACAATTAGTTCCGTATAAGGAGCAGTATAAAGAGATAATACAATCATTTACTTTACCAAGTGAACAAGTGCAATTCACAGCGAATCCAGGTGAATTACTGGAGAAAGCGAAAAATGATCGAACGAAAAATGTAGTTGTTATTTTGGACTATAGCGGAGTACCTGTCGGTGTTTTTGCATTACAAACGGGTGACAGAGTACAGGAGTTTACAGAAAATAAAGATGCCATACTTTTAACTTCTTTTTCTGTTAATCACAATAAACAAAGAAAAGGATATGCTAAAAAATCATTGGCGTTATTACAATACTTTGTAAAAAATTATTATCCAATAATAAATGAAGTAATTCTTGCTGTAAATGAAAAAAATATTCCGGCACAAAAGTTATATGAGAAAGTTGGATTTCAAGATAAGGGGTTTAGAAGAATGGGGCCAATCGGACAACAATTCATATTACATTTACCTATAACGACATAATAAGATAACAAAGCTTACTCTTGAAGAAAATCATGTAGTAAGTTTTTTTATTACATGATATGTTAGAAAAATCAATGCAAATATCCGAGGAATATGAAGATGTAAATATATCTGATTTTTTAGGACTGTTAAAATGTGAGGTGTATTGTTATGACAATTTATATTGCACTACTACGAGGAATTAATGTCGGTGGACATAAAGTAATCAAAATGTTGGATTTGAAAAAAGCCTTTGAATCAATTGGGTTAAAAAAAGTGAAAACATATATTCAAAGTGGAAATGTAGTGTTTGAGTCAGAGGAAGGAATAAGTTTTCTAAAGGAACGAATTGAATGTGAAATTAAAAATGTTTTTGATTTCGATGTGCCAGTCATGTTAAGAACAAATGATGAATTTACTAATATTATTAATAAGTGTCCTTACGAGGCCCAGTCATTATTAGCAGGAGAGAGTGTATATGTGGCCTTTTTAGCCAATCCACTTTCTGAAGAAGATAGTAAGCAATTACTTATGTACAAAAGTGAAATAGAAGATTGCCATATTGAAGGCGGAGTAGTGTATTTGTTTTTCAAAAAAAGCATTCGGAATTCTAAATTAATGAACCAGTTTCAAAAATTACATACGCCAGCTACGGTAAGGAATTGGCGAACTGTGAATAAGTTAAAAACAATAGCGGAAGATATGTATTAAAAAAGTGGTTTTCTATTTACAGAAAACCACTTTTTTATTTATATTGTTTTGCGACAATGAGTTCAACTATAGGATAAATAAAGAATGAAGAACAAAGTGCTATAAATAGGGGAAGGTTTTTTACACCATCCAAATTGGAACCCATAGAAAATCCTTCTGACCAGAATAATATAAGAAACATAACAGCTACAAGAACAAAATACGCGATTTTAAAGCTTTTATATGTAATTTGTTGTCCCATCTCATCTTGACTTTCTTCTGAAACGCCGTGAAGATCTCCCCATGTAATATGATTGATGAGGTAACTAAGTATTAAAGCACTTGTGAATATTGTTCCACCTAAAATCGCACCTTCAGTAATGTATTTATAAGCACCATGTATAAATACTCCGAGTAATGATAAAACGATTGTTATTAAAATGAATTTTTTATGATTCATATTAGAACAACACCTCCTTCTTTGTAAAAAACTCTTTACATCCATAGTATAAAATTGGAAAAGTATCATGTCAAATACTTTTTACATGAAAGGTGAAGGTATATAGTATTTTGTTTTAAAGATAAATAAAAAATTACATCACATTTGAATGTAAAAGAATAGGCTCGCATATATTTGGAAGGGATGTCAGATTAATTTAGGAGGTAGTTATGTCTATACTTTTAAAAGCTGGTGCAGATGCAGGAAATAACGGTTTGAAGTTAATGGTGAAAGGGCAGGACCCTATTTTTATCCCGAGTATTTATTCTTTATATATAGGAGAGCCTACAGGACTGTTAGATGAGGGAGATGTATCATTATCAGAATTAGAGAATTACATTGATGTGACCATTAGTTCTCCATCGCTAATGTTAAATAATGTACGATACATCGTTGGAGAAAAAGTGATTCAAGATCAATTAAAAGGTACTGAAGTGGAGAAGAAATCAAATAAATCAACAGATGAATTAATGGTTATTACAATCCTTTCCGGTTTAGCAATAAGTGCTATGCGTCAAAGTCCAACATCAAGTCACATTAATATTCGTTATGATTTATCGGTCGCTCTTCCTATGCAGCTTATTACACAAGAAATAGCTGCTGAAAATGCAAAACGTTATATGGGAAATCATAAGGTTGTTTTCCATTATCCGAACGGACGGGATGTTACGATTAATGTTTCTATTGAGTTTTGTAAATGCCTACCTGAAGGCGCTTCTGGGACGTGGGGCATTGTATATGATGAAGAAGGAAATGTTGTGAAACATAAAATAGAATGTGAACAAAATCAAGTTTCAGAAATTGATTTTGTTGATAAAACATTATTATCTTTTGATATTGGCGCGGGGACAACCGAAGAAGTTGTTTCGTTAGGGGTAAATTTCCGTCCGCAATTAAGTAAAGGATTATCGTACGGTGTAAAAGAAACGTTACTACAAATTATTACAAGATGGAATCGGAAATATCCTACGAAAACAATTGATAGCATTACAGAATTTAACCAAATTTATTTAAATGAAAAACACCCGAGAAATGCATTGTTAGTTGAGGAATCGCAACCAGCGTTTTTAGGTTTAGCTGCACGTGTCGCAACAGATATTATTAACAAAATTGATGATATGAAAGACGATCCATATGTATTTATTTATGGTGGGGGCGCAGTTATTATTAAAAATAGCTTGAAAATGATTTTAAAACAAAAAGGACGCTTGAAAAATGTAATTTTTGTAGATAACCCGTTATTTACAAATGCTCGTGGGTTATTAGTATACACATGCTCGCCAAAATATAGAGAGCATAAGCAAAAAGAGTTAGGGTTTACAAACTTAACGATAAGTTAGTTGGTGGAAGTATGCGATCTAGGCGATATAAACGTGGTGATCGAGTGAAAATTAATATTAATAAATCAGTATCGCCTGAAATGATTGCTTGGCTTAATAAACAGTCTAATCCAACTAATTTCTTTTTCTTTGCAGCCCAGCAATTATTTAAACAAGTAGGAGATATTGATGTATCAAAAACCTTGCCAATTAGCCATGTTTTTTCTTTATATGTAGAACCATCATCTCTATTAAAGGTTGAAATGAATCCATTTAAAAACGTACCATTAGAAAATAGTAAATCCACCGAAAATACAAAAAAAAA